>CAJXYE010000005.1 GCA_913063325.1 uncultured Colwellia sp.
CGAAGCGAATGATTAAATTTAACCACTCAGTAATATACGGGTCCATAGTCTTTCCTTTTGTACGCCTACCTTGGGTAAACGTTTTATAATTTTATGTTTTTATGACTAGTTAATTAAATTTTTACTTAACTCATGCTTTATTAAATACAGTTTTTATAAAGCATAGTTTGTAAGTGATATTGCCTTAGCCCCGCGCTAGGCAACCGCCTGTTAGATGTAGTACTGGTATTTTTATTAACTTCTTAACTTTTAGCCAGTGAAGCGTTTTAATCTAGCATTAGTGAATTAGTTGATGACTGAAGTTTGTGAGTACAAAGAAGAAGCACGGAATTTATAACTATAAATGAGTACTTCTGATGCCGTATTCGCAAGTTTCAGGTATTAAATAAATTATTAATTAAACTTTCTCGCCCATAATATGGGTAGCTTTTACGTGTCTGTCGTCACCTAACATGCTTAAAACGAATAGTTTCTCAGTTAAGGTTTTACAGCGCTTGATGCGTACGTCCATTAAAGGAGTTGCTTGATAATCTAGTACGATAAAATCAGCTTCAGCGCCTTTGGTGAAGTTACCAATGGTGCCTTCTAAATCTAAAGAAATCGCGCCGCCTAAGGTCGCTAAATATAGTGATTTGTATGGGCTTAATTTGTCGCCACGTAATTGCTGTGTTTTATAGCCTTCGTTTAATGTGGTTAGCATAGAGAAACTGCTACCAGCACCGATATCGGTACCTAAACCGACATTGACATCAAATTGTTCAGCTTGTTTTAAGTTGAAACAGCCGCTACCTAAAAATAGGTTTGAAGTTGGGCAAAAAGCAATAGCTGAATCAGTTTCACTTAAGCGCTGACATTCATGATCGTGTAAATGCACACCATGGGCGAATACACTACGGCGACCTAATAAGCTGCTTTTATCGTACACATCAAGATAACCATCACTGTCTGGGAATAAGTCACTAACCCAAGCAATTTCATCTTTGTTTTCTGACAAATGCGTATGTAGATAAACACCTGGGAATTCTTTTAATAATTCACCCGCTTTGTTCAATTGTTCTGTTGAACAGGTAGGTGCGAAACGTGGAGTAACAGCGTAGAGTAAGCGGTCTGTGTTATGCCATTTTTCAATTAATGCTTTGCTATCGGTATAGCCTGATTCAGTGGTATCTTGTAGATCATCTGGGCAGTTTTGGTTCATTAATACTTTACCGCAAATCATGCGTAATTTTTTCTGTTGGGCTACAGTGAAAAACGCATCAACCGATTCCTTATGAACAGTCCCGAACACAAGAGCAGTGGTTGTTCCTGCATCTAATAATTGTGTTAAGAAAAATTCAGCAACACGCTTACCATGCTCAATATCAGCGAATTGTTTTTCTTCAGGGAAAGTGTAGTTTTCTAACCATTCGAGTAACTGCTCACCGTATGAGGCAACCATTTCAGATTGTGCGTAATGCACATGAGTATCAATAAAACCAGGCATGATTAGGCCATTGTCATATTGAGTCACGGTAACATCGGCAGATAACGTTGCTAATAAATCACTAGCAAAACCTACGGCTTCGACTAAGCCATTATTGATAACTAAAAGACCATCGTCGAAGTACTGGTAACTATCTTCTTCAGCGACTTTGGCAGGATCGGCTAAAAAGTGTAGTACTTCGCCACGGTAAGCTTTGCGACCGGTTTTGGTTGGTTTACTTATTACTTCACTTGTTGAAGAAGTGTTTGCAGTATTGTTCGACATATTACTTAACCTATTACTAATTTATTTAGGGTGGAGCTGTGAATTTATTATCTTTTCAATTTAATATTTGATGGGCAGTGTGACTGCTAAGTTTCAAGTGTTATTACCATTGAACCATCGAGTTTTTCTACATCGCAGTTATCGCCTTCTCCGCCGCGATCGACCACGAGAAAGTCACTGACTTCATTTAGCGCTAAACAAAAGTGATGCCAAGTACCTTTATGGTAGTTCACACCTTGCTCTGAACTTGCTAAAAACACTTCTATTTTTGACGTATCTAATTCGCCTTTAGGTGCAACGACAACGATATAAGGTTGCTTGCCCGTAGGGATAAAGGCTTGACTGCCCAAAGGATGGCGTTCCATCATTTCGACAGGTAAAGGAAAAGCCAGTGGGGTGGAACGAAAAATATTAACTAAGGTTTTACCCTCTTGTTCACTAACATCAACGTCGGCAAGATTATGATAACGCATAGTATGGCCATCATTAATGGCGAAATGTTCAGCACTTTCGGACACTGAAATAACATCCCCATAAGCTGAGAAATTCTCTGCCGTTAGCTTTTTGGGTACAACATTAATGATTTTACTGGTCATCTTAATCTCTCGGTTAATTGTGATACCAATCGGGTCAATTAATCCGTTTGGTATAAATATTTTTCTACTGGCTTGAAACTGGTTCGCTTTATTGCTTATTTAAAACTTAGCTACCGCGATAAGTAGAGTAGCCATATGCGGTTAGCAATAATGGAATATGGTAATGCGTGCCGCTGGCGTCAATTTCAAAAACAATATCTACGTAGGGGTAAAAGCCTTCTTCGTTATTCGCTTTAAAATAAACCGAGGTAGCAAAGTGCATGCGATAAATGCCAGCAGGTAATTTTTCATCAGCAGCTAATAAACCAGGTAAACGACCGTCAGTATTAGTAACGCCGCCGTTTATTTCTTTCCAGCCTTCGCCATCTTGAGCGAATAACGTAATTGGTACGTTTTGCGCGGGTAAACCACGGGTAGTATCTAATATGTGTGTTGTAATTTGACTCATGTTCTTTCCTTAAATCAATCGGCTTTTAAATAGCCTTAAATTTATCTTAACTGGTACAGTGAACTAGCCTTCAGCTAATGCTTTATCAATACGAAGTTGAAATATTTTACGCTGCTCTTCAGCAGCATTAACAAGCTCTTGCGCTCGACTGTTTGGTAAACGAGCTTGCAATAAATCGGACATTTGTTTGGCGCTTTTACCCGTTGCACAAACGATAAAGATAAAACCAAATTTGGCTTCGTAATCGCTATTACCTTGAGAAAGCACTTCCAGCACAGTATCGTTAGCTTCTTTCACTAAACCTTGCTCGTTGCCCGCTAATTCTTTGGTATTAACATACTTAGCACGCAAGCTACTGACATCACCAATTTTAGGATGACCTTCAAACGCTTCAAAATAATCTTGTTCTGTTAAACCTAACCAAGCATCATCAGCGGCTTGTTTTAGTGCTGCATCGTCAGAAAATGGACGAGCTGCTACCATCTTGTTAACCCAAGTACTTGAAGTACAACATTGCATAAACGTATGACTAGCGTCGCTTACTGGTAATTGGTTTAAATCTTCTAATATCATTATCATTTCCTTGTTCTTTATCTTTAGCAATGGCATTTAAAAAATGCCATTGCTAAGCGTACTGACTAACCTTGGCGGTTACCAAAAACACGCATACGAGAAATACCACCATCAGGGAAGATACTTAAACGTACATGTGTAAACGGCTGGTCTTTCTCAACAACGATTTCTTTAGTAAATAAGTGTTCACGATGCGCATATAATTTAGTGCTTGGAATAATCGCTGTCCAAGATACACTCTGTGCACATTCTGTGAAATCATCACTATCACTGATGCAACCTTCAAGCATAAAGGTATCTGGGAAGTTGCCTTTAAAGTGACAAGTATCAATAATCACTTTGTTCACGCTACCCGTCGCCGCTAATTTAACTATTGACCAATCTGGACCTGGATCACGACGACGTTTAGTTTCCCAGCCATCACCCATGTTGGCGCCACGGCCAGGCATGATCAGGTTGTTTTTGTCTGAGAAGAACATATCAGAAACTAATAATGCTTTTGCACCGTTTTTGATTGATGCTAAATCAATAAGTTCGCCGTCGACAAAGTCATTCCAGTTAACATCTGCTTCACCGTAAACGCGGAAACGAGCAATACCACCATCAGGGAACATGGTTAAACGCACATGAGTAAAAGCAGTATCGTTTGACTTTTCACCGTCAAGAACAAAAAGGTTTTGGCTATGCGCTTTAACATCAGTCGCTTCAAAAATAGTTTGCCAAACAGTATCGGCATTAGGTTGCACTTCACTTACACAGGCTTCAACAGATACTTTTTCAGGGGCATTACCACGGAAATAGTTAGTGTCGATATCAAAGGCGCGAATAACACCGCTGATACCTAAACGGATAATACACCAATCAGAATCACGACCATTGTTACGGCCATAACTACGGCGTGATTCCCAACCGTCCATCCATTTACCACGTTCAGTAAACTTCTCTTCGATAAAAATACCACGACCAACTTTTAATAAGTTTTCCATTTCTGCGAAGAAATCATCACTACATGAAAGTGTTTCGCCACCTACTTTTTCGCTAGCTAAATCAACATAATGTGTTTTTAATTTTTGCTCTAATACCGCTTCATCTGCCGACAATTTGTTTTGTGCTAACCAATCTTCAATCATTTTTTATCTCCAGTTACTGCATTGTCAGGCAAGCCTTGGTCGACTCTGATACATTGCGTTAATTTTTATTTTCTTATTTTTTATTCGTTTTAATAACTCAGTATTTTTTAAATACTCTTACAACTGACCTTTAAGTAGCGGTCGACCTATTGGTGAATTAATAAATTCATCTTGCTGATAAACATGAAAACCACGGACAAAGGTATGGTTGACCTGACCCGTTACTTTACGACCCGCATAAGGGGTAATATTGTGTTTGTGTTTGATCATCTCGGTAGTAATGGTGTACTCGATAGTTTCATCAAATATGCAAAAATCAGCATGATTACCTACTTTAATTGCGCCTTTAATACCGTCTAAACCAGCAAACTTTGCCGTTTCAGCAGACATCAATCGAGCTAAATCTACTAAGGTAAAACCACGATCTTTGGCTTCAGTCCAAATAAGTGGTAGACCAAATTGCAGTGCGGAAATACCACCCCATGCCTTTTCAATATCACCAGTATCAATATGTTTTAATTCTGGTGTACAAGGTGAATGATCCGATACGATAAAGTCTAAACGACCATCATTTACGGCTTGCCATAAATGTTCACGGTTTTTGTTTTCACGAATAGGCGGGCAACACTTAAATAAAGTTTTGCCATCAGGAATATTTTCCGAGGCAATGGTTAAATAATGAGGGCAGGTTTCTGCGGTAAAACGTAAACCTTCTGACTTTGCTTGTGCGATTGTAGATAATGCTTCATCAGAGGATAAATGCACTATATGCACCTTGCAGTTATCACCGGCTTCTTTAGATTCACGCGCCATATCAACCATTAATGAGATGGCATTGTTTTCCCAGCTTTTAGGACGAGACTCTAAGAAAGAGTCGTATTCCTTGGTGATTTCAACATCATCAAAATGGCCACAATCTAATTCAGCATGAATCAAATAAGGCACATCATATTTAGCTAGAATAGGCATAGCCGCGCGCATATCTTTGGCTTCAACCGGTGGGAATTCTTCAATACCTGAATCGATCAAGAAAGATTTAACACCTAAAACACCAGCGCTAAGTAACTCATCTAAATCATCAATATTTTGTGGAATTACGCCACCCCAAAAGCCACAATCAACCCAGAGTTTATCGTGTACAGAATCGAGTTTTTCTTGAAAAGCGGCTTTGGTCGTTGTTACCGGGATACAGTTTAACGGCATATCTACTAGTGCGGTAATGCCGCCAGCAGCAGCAGCTTGTGTTGCGGTATTAAAACCTTCCCATTCTGTGCGACCTGGTTCGTTAATATGAACGTGTGAGTCAACTAAGCCTGGCATAATTACTTGCTCGCCAAAGTCTTTAACTTCACAGCTAAGCACTTGACCATGACTATGAATAGCAATGGTCACTTCATCTTTAACTTCAATACAAGCCGCGATCATTTTTCCGTCGACAACCACTTGTGTACTTTGTAGAGCAAAATGGGACACCTTGCTAACTCCTCTTAATTGATAAACGTTTTCTTACGTTTTGAATGCGTTTCCAATGGTTTAAATGTCCAATAACTTCGTTGCTTTCAATCCCAATAGCCAGCTATTAGTTAATCAAGCGCTTTGTTCTTGAAAATTTATCCTCATTGGATGCTGTAACGATTTAAATGTTTTTTAAAAAGTGAGTCTGACGCGGTTTAACAAAGTGTTAAACCGCGTCAGCTCAGTCAATATGTGCGAGCATATCTTTATTTAATTTGTTGTACTTTGTTCTAAGTCAGTTAGCTGACTTCTTCGTTTACTAAACTTTTTAGCTCTTGCCAGCCTATACCACGTTTAGTGCTTTGTGGTTTGGCATCTTTTTGTTTATTAGCGCTTGGGTTAGCTTCAGTATTGGCGGCTAACTTTGCTTGATAAAGTTGGATGATTTCACCAGCCACTGAAACAGCAACTTCCATCGGTAATTTGCCTTGCACTTGTGCTAAACCGATAGGGCAGTTCATCTTCTCAACTAAGCCTTTTTCAATATCACGATGTTGAAATCTTTGTTGAAAACGACGCCACTTGGTATCAGAAGCAATTAAACCTGAATAAGCAAAATCAGCACGTTTTAAAATATTATGGCTAATGTCAAAATCAAGTTGGTGATTGTGTGTCATCACTATGTAATAGCTGTTAGTTGGCATAGTTGCCACTTCTTCTTCTGGGTTTTCACTAATCACTGCTGTGACATTTGAATAGCTTTCAACATCATCAGGAAACTGTTCAGCGCGGTTATCAACCCAGGTAATGCTACAAGGTAAACCTGCCAAAATAGGAATAAGCGCTTTACCGACATGACCTGCACCAAATAATATGATGTTGGCGCCGCTGGCACTAAAACACTCAAACAATACGCTAGCATCACCACCACAACATTGACCTAATTGCGCGCCAAGTTGAAAGTGCTCAAGTTGTTGACAAGCTTCACCGCTAGTTAATAACTGATGAGCATGTTTAATCACCTTATGTTCAAGGTGACCACCACCAATGGTGTCAAAAATATCATCATGAGTTATCACCATTTTGGTGCCACTGTTGCGTGGTGTTGAACCGGTTACACCAACGATTGTCGCAACAACGTAGGCTTTACCTTGTTTGTTTAGCTGGTGTACTGCACCGGTCCAATTCAGTTTCATGATGATATTCCTATTACTTCGCAGAGGTGGCTGCTTACTTATTTGACTTAAGGGCTTCAACAGCAAACAACACACGTTCAGGTGTAGCAGGTGTGTCTAGTTTAGGGCTAACTTTGTAATCTGCGACACTGGCAACAGCATCTTTCAATGCCGACCAAACAGCCATACCTAGCATAAATGGTGGCTCACCAACTGCTTTTGAGTTGTAAATAGTACGCTCTGGATTAGGAGCATCTGGCACTAACGCAACGCGGAAGTCTTCAGGTGCATCGTTAATCGCTGGAATTTTGTAGGTTGCTGGATTGTTTGAAAGTAAACGACCTTGTTCATTCCATACCAATTCTTCAGTTGTTAACCAACCCATGCCTTGCACAAAAGCACCTTCGATTTGACCGATATCAATTGCTGGGTTAATTGAAGCACCAACATCTTGTAAGATATCTGTACGTACCGTTTTGTACTCTCCAGTTAAGGTATCGATGATAACTTCAGAAACACATGCACCGGTTGCGAAGTAGAAGAACGGACGTCCTTTACCAGCAGCACGATCATAGTGAATCTTAGGTGTTTTGTAGAAACCTGTAGAAGATAATGAAACACGATTCATATAAGCAATTTGAGAGAACTCAGCAAAACTAAAGGTTTGCTCACCAACAATAACATTGTTACTTTCAAAGTGAACTTGTCCTGCTTCAACGTCATATTTCTCACAAGCAAAGTCAATTAAACGTTGCTTGATAGTTTTAGCAGCAGCTTCTGCAGCTTTACCATTTAAGTCAGTACCTGAAGAGGCAGCGGTAGGAGATGAGTTTGGTACTTTATCAGTACGAGCAGCAGAACAAGCAACCGTATCAACATCAACTTGAAATTCTTGTGCAACAATTTGCGCTACTTTAGTATTCAAACCTTGACCCATTTCACTACCACCATGGCTTAAGTGAATTGTGCCATCAGTGTAAACATGAACTAGTGCACCTGCTTGGTTTAAATGCTGAACAGTAAAAGAAATACCAAACTTAACTGGCGTTAAGGCAATCCCTTTTTTCAGTATGCTGTTATTTGCATTATATTCAGTGATTGCTTTACGACGTGCTTGGTAATCTGAACTTTCTTCCAACGATTCAATGATTTCGCTTAAGTTGTTATGTTCAACGGTTTGATCATAATGAGTAACGTTACGTTCTTCTTTACCGTATAAGTTAAGTTTACGAATTTCTAATGGATCTTTACCAAGATGACGAGCAATTTCATCCATGATCAGTTCGATAGTCATCATACCTTGAGGACCACCAAAACCACGGTAAGCGGTATGAGAAACCGTGTTTAGTTTACAACGGTTACCGGTAATAGTTGATTGATCTAAGTAGTAAGCATTATCTGAGTGGAACATTGCTCTATCAACAATCGCATCAGATAAATCTGGTGAGTAACCACAGTTACCATTTACTTCGATGTTGATTCCTTTGATTTGACCATTTTCGTCAAAACCAACGGTGTAGTTGTTTTCAAATGGGTGACGTTTACCTGTCATTACCATATCGTCTAAACGCGCTAACTTAAACTTAACAGGGCGGCCTGTTTCATTAGCAAGTAAAGCGGCAATACATGCCCAAGGCGCAGCTTGGGTTTCTTTACCACCAAAACCACCACCCATACGGCGCATATCAACTAAAACTTTGTTTAGTGGAATATCAAGTACTTCAGCCACTAGCTTTTGTACTTCACTTGGATGTTGTGAAGAAGTAAAGATGTTCATGCCACCATCTTCAGTAGGCTCTGCCGTTGAAACTTGGCCTTCAAGATACATATGCTCTTGACCACCAACATTGATTTCACCAGATAATTGATGCGCTGCAGCTGCAATAGCAGATTCAGAATCGCCACGTTTCAAACTATGTGGAGGACGAACAAAACTTTTTTTGGCTAAAGCGTCTTTTACGGTAAGTACCGCTTCAAGTTCTTCATATTCAACCTTTGCCAGTTTAACTGCTTTACGCGCCAGGTCGAAACTTGTTGCTGCAACAGCGAAAAGTGGTTGACCAACAAACTCTACTTTACCAATAGCTAGTACTGGGTCACCTGGGAATACCGGGCCGATATCAGTATGACCGGGTACATCTTCAACGGTAATTACTTTTACCACACCTTCCGCAGCTTTAACTGCAGATAAGTCCATTGAAATGATATTAGCGTGCGCCATAGTAGATTGACCTACATAAGCATGTAACTCACCACGAAGAGCAGGGCGGTCATCAACATAAATAGCTTCACCAGCTACTTGTTTGTCAGCACTTTCGTGCTTTTTATGCGTACCAACACCACCTAAACCAACACCAACTTGGCCTTCAACAACTGCTTTATCTGTGTTTGAACTGGCTTTTTTTACATCAATAAGAGTACGCATTAGTTATTCACCACTCGTGTTTCAATTACGTTGCTCGTATAGGCGCTTTGAAGCTCTATATAGCACTTTTCAATAAGGTTTTGAGCTACGGTCATACGATACTTATCTGAAGCACGTACATCCGTCATAGGCTGGAAGTCAGTCGCTAACGCTGCTTTAGCTTGTGCTACTGATTCTTTTGTTAAGTTATTACCTAGTAATGCCGCTTCAGCAGCTGAGCCACGCTTAGGAATACCAGCCATACCACCAAATGCTAAACGTACATTGGTAACTTTCTGGCCGTTTTCTGTAGGTGTTTTCTCAATGAAAAATGCTGCTAATACCGCAGAAATATCATCATCTAAACGTTTAGATATCTTGTAAAGCTTAAGTGTTTGACCAACAACAGGCTTAGGAATGGTAATTGACTTGATAAATTCAGACGTTTTTAGAACAGTTTTCTTGTAATCAAGGAAGAAGTCTTCAACTAGAATAGTACGCTCTGTGCCGTTAAGGTGTAGCGTCATCGTTGCACCAAGTGCAATTAATGCAGGAGGCATATCACCGATTGGTGAAGCGTTACCTACGTTACCGCCTAAAGTACCAGTGTTGCGTACTTGCTTAGCACCAATACGCTCTATCATGTCACCAAGGTCTGGGTAGTAGTGGTGTAAAGTATCGATAAATTCGCTGTATGGTAATGCAGAACCGATAACGATTTCAGACTCAGTTTCTTCAATAGTTGTTAATTCAGCAACGTTACCAACATAAACAAGCTTTTTAACTACTGCTAAGTTTTGCGTAACTGAAAGCGCTAAATCGGTACCGCCAGCAACTAAGGTTGATTTTGGTTCGTTAGTTAACTCAGTCGCTAATTCATCAATGTTCTGAGGAGCAATATAAGTATTACCATTACCATTTAATATTGGTGTTGGTAATTTTTTTAATTCGTTTAATGTAGCAACGGTGTCTTGGTAGTGCTTAGCAAAAGAATCTTCACCTGCATTTTCACTTGAAGTGATTGCAGCATCAATAATCGAGCGGTAACCAGTACAACGACATAAGTTACCCGCTAAAGCTTCAAGAACTTCATCACGATTAGGTGTTTGGTTATGTTTGTGCAAAGCAAAAGAAGACATAACAAACCCAGGGGTGCAGAAACCACATTGTGTACCATGGTTATCAACAATAGTTTGTTGGGCTTGATGTAGCTTAGCGCCGTCTTTTAAATCTTCAACGGTAATCAATTGTTTGCCATGTAAGTTACCAAGAAAGGTAATACAGGCATTAACAGATTTATAATTAAGCTGCGCTTTATTTTCGCTATCTAATTCATTACTTAGTTCGGCAAGCACAACGGTACAAGCACCGCAGTCACCAGAAGCACAACCTTCTTTTGTACCAGATTTAAATTGCTCTTCTCGTAAGTATTGCAAAACAGTGGTGTTGGGATCGATGTTTTCAATCTCTACCAGTTCGTTGTTCATCAGGAATTTTATTGTATTTGCTACCATTATTCTTTCCGCTTTAATTTTGATTTTTAGTGTCGATTTGAATATTCGTATGAATTGACTATAGCAGAATTATAAGTTGACACAAGTGTCAGCTTTGGCTTTTTTGTAATCATTTCATTTATTCAAATGAAAGAGTGGTTAGATAAAGACCCTCCGTTCTAGCTAAGCTGTAGCTAAAATCAGTATAAATTGTGACTTAATTCAGCTGCTTTTACGGGTTTCAGAATGTGAAATCTAGTGGTAAAAGAGTTCATATCATGGCAGCTTTTCAGCCTACATTTAATTTATCCTTAAACCTCTATTTATGTTGAAAGCACTACTGATGTTGATACTTATGCGCTTTTTTCGCCGTTATTTTTTCTAGGATTTTTCTATTTTTGTCAATAACTAGCTTTTTCATAGGACTTTATAGACGATTTTTTCCATTGTGGAGCCCTTAATAAAAAGGAAGAAAAAATGAAACTTAACAAATTAGTCAGCGCACTATTTATAACTGTGACTAGCCAAGCAATATTTTTTGCCGGTGATGTTTACTCTTCAGAAAAGAAATCAGCCATTGAACCGATCATGGCAACCATACCCGCGGGAAGTTTTGAAATGGGCTCAATGGTGAGTGAAAATTCACAACCTCTTCATAAAGTAAATATTTCAGAATTCAGTATGGGAAAATATGAGGTGACAGTGAATGAGTTTCGTCAGTTTGTTGAAGCGACTAATTACCCAGTTCCACAAGAGTGTCGCAATGAATTGAATGGTTGGTTTCGAGCATATACCAAAGGTAATTGGGAAACTAATGCCTTAAACACTAGTGAATTCCAACCGGTTGTTTGTATTAATTGGCAAGCTGCCAATGCTTATACCCAGTGGTTAGCAAAAGAAACCGGCAAACCGTATCGTTTACCTAGCGAAGCAGAATGGGAATATGCTGCTCGTGCAGGCACTAAAACGGATTACTTTTTTGGTGATGATACTGATCTAACTAAAGTATGTGACTACGCCAATACTGCAGATTTAACCGGTGAAACGATTTTACAACGCGACAGTAATACCAGTTATAAAAATTGGTCGGGAGAGTTGTCAAATTGTAATGATCACTCTGCTTATGCAAGCATAGTCGGCATGTATAAAGCTAATCAATTTGGTTTGCATGACGTAGTGAGTAATGTCTTAGAAATGCTCGCTGATTGTCGCAGTGAAGATTATAGTGATACTCCTATAGATGGCTCTGCTCATGTTGATGAAAAATGTGAACGTCGTTCAACGCGTGGTGGCAGTTGGCATTGGAGTCATTCACCTTTAGCACAACGCGGTAGTATCCCTGAAGACTTTTCTGGTGGCGTTGATGGTTTTAGGTTGGCGCTTGATGGTAAAGCGCCACAATTATCAAAAGCCAGTAAAGCTTTTGTAGCCAGATTAACTTTCGCTCAACAACAAGAGCAAAAACGACGTGATATTCAACCTGAATTCCCTGTTCCAGTAAACAATGTGAAATTACAACAAGATGATTCATCGGTAACTATTACCTGGGATAAAAGTGAAGAAGAAAAGGTAGAAAGCTATCGTGTATATCGTAATGATGTAACTGGAGGTATGTTTAAACTGCTTGCAACTAACTTAACAGAGACAAGCTTTACCGATAAAAAAATGGGACTAATGAAGAATGAGTACGCAGTAGTTGCTGTGAGCTTTCATCAACAAAGTTATTATAGTGAAGTGTCGACTAAAGCTGGTTGGACCGCTATTCCTGGACGTATCGAAGCTGAGTGGGCGACTGAATCTAATGACAGTTCATTGGCGCGAACTTCTGATGTCGATGGTGGTTACAACTTCACCGGCATGGGCGGAATTGGTGCTGATGCTTCATTTGAATATCAAATCGAAGTACCTGAAACTGGTGTTTATAAGCTTGAATATCGCGTAGCAGCACCTCGTGATACTAAGGGTTTTGAAGTCTTAGCTAACGATACAAAAGTGGGTGCTGAGTTAGTAAAAACAACAGGCGGTTATCATGAATGGCAGACCCAGCAGGGGATAGAAGTTCAATTGAAAAAGGGTAAAAATACAGTGACTTTGAAATCACTGGATAATAACTGGAAGCTTAATTGGTTATCGATTACTAAGAGTTAACCTTCAGTTGAATGGTTATTTATAAACTCAAAGGCAGCACTTATTTGATTAGGTGCTGCCTTTTTTATGTGAGATAGAGTGTCTTATTCAATCCAGAGTAGACTCTTTTGTAAATAGGGTCTGAGCAAGTATGACCGTCGAAAAACCACCATAGCGGTCGTTCATAATTAAATTAATAATGATCACTAAGTGCGCAAAGCGTAATAAGAGCCGTCTAAAGATCAAACGTTAACTTTACGATCATACAGAGGACATAAATTTAATCATTCAATATCGGGCGTTAGCGCACAGTAGTAATATTTTATTTATAAGAATTAAAAGAGGTTATAGCTACGCCTTAGCTCGATAACGAATACTCAGAGCTTGTTTAGTAAGGCTGTCTATATTTCTTTCGACGAGTGAAACACATAACGAAGTTTCAATTAATGGGCCTGGTGAAGTTTTTGACGTGGAACAAGGGAGCGCAGTTGGCGACCCCTTGGGTTAAATACTAAAGCTGCTTAGTCCGGGCAGTCATCGTTGCTTAGTGCATGATAGGTGGGACAGAGATCAAATGCATTTGGATCAGTTGCTCCTGGATCCGGTTTATCTGGAATAAGATCGCCATCAAAATCACAGCCCATAGGTTGGAGTTGATAGGAGTGACCACGTGCACTCATCAGCATTCCACCATCGGAGGCGTCATAGCCCTTGGCGCCATCGTTGAGGGATACCCAGTCGACCATGGGGACGCCTAAGCCATCAAGCAGGGGGAAATCATCGAAATCATCAGTAAATCCTGGGTTCGTTCCTGGGTTAGTCACTCCATCCATGTTGGAGTCTTCGGAGAGATAATCGCAGCCGCCGGGATGATAGGTAACTGGGAAAGAGTTTTTCTTCTCAACTGTGATTACATAGATATCCACCGTGCAGTCGGTGGTGTTGTCGTCAGCCATCACTATGGTAATGTGTTCGGGTTGTTGATCGGGGGGATTGAAATTCAGGATACTGGCTGGCTGAGTTAAGGTGATAGCGCAAGTACCAGTACCAATTACCGTAGGATCAATGTCTATATCCCAAACCGCGCCTATGCTGTCGACGAAGACATCGCCTGGTTCGGCATCGGTAATTTCAATTCGAAAGACAAGGCACTGGGCTGTAGCGCTGCCCACCGCGATCTTGATGGTATTGCCTGTGTTGAGAGGCAAAAGAGTCGTACAATGCACTAATTGTGCATTTTGGGTTATTGTCGGCCCTTTGAACTTGTTTTTTCCATTACCACCTCTTTCTGCTAGTGCTGCGGTGGAGTAATAAATTAAACTTATTACTGCCAGCATTAACATATAGGCCATTACTCCTCTCGGAATCACATTAATTTTCATTAGATTAACTCCTTCAATTATGGACATTAAAATGATGCATAATTCGTGCTATTTACTTATAGCATTGATAGTAAATAACTATTATTTTGGCTAAAGAAGATAAGGTTGAAAGTTGTAAAATTTTCTGACAGTAAATTATTGCTTCAATATCGCGAGCTACTCACCCAGAGTTACAGACGATGTCTGCGGACAGCTATAAGAAGTTATAACATCACCACAAAGGCCTAAGTATGACTCATATCTCTGGTTATGAAGTGGTTAAACGTTAAACAGTTAATAAATTTAATAAAAAGTGTTAATCCGGTAAAACCAAAATAATCGTTATAAGTACTTAACTTCGATTAAGCGCAGAATGTTTGGTTATGCATTTCAAATATTTATATCTGCATACGCACTTCTATGCGCGTCATATTCTAAATAGGTTTTGACCAGTGCATTCACAGCACTAGAGTTTAAAAAGAGTGTACAACGGTCATGCTAGCCTTAACTGAATAAGGGGGAATTAGGGCAAAAGGAGAAGCCATCATTTAAAAGTGTCATCTTTTTACACTCTAATTTTTATTGCCAAAGTGTACCTTTAATTTAAAGTCCCAATGTCCGCTTCGGACAACTGAGCAGACCTTTCAATGATTGCTTTTTAGTATCTAAAACTGACCGCTATGTGGCTTGAGTGCAAATGGTCAGTGCAACACACTCTATTCTTAGTTAAAAAGAAAAGGAGTGTTAAAAATTAAGAGCCAATAACTTTTCTTTATTATCTTGTCGCCAGTATTTATTGGCATTATCTTGGATATATAGGGAATAAAAATCGTAATTAATTTGTGTATTTGGCTCACTGCAAAGTAATAATGCAACGTCTAAACTTAGGCGGGTTTCGCCGGCCAGTCGAGCTTGCTCAAAGGTACGCTGGGCATGATGATTAAATTGCTCATCATCGTTACTTGCTTGTGCTATTAAAGCTTTCAAATACGAGTTTTGGGCATTATCAGTATTGGTATGACCAAGCAGAGCATTAGCTTCAGTTAGCCTATTTTGTTTAATAAAATGACCCATGAGTGCTTTACGACTCGCTTGTGAAACCCAATGATCTGGGGTTAATTTAGTATACTCAAGCACTTGTTTCCAATGAGGCTCTTTATCCGAGGTCGTTTTAGCAAAAAAAGCATAATGAAACGGTACTTTAGCAAAATGATAAATTGGTAACTGATAGCTTCTCATCTTTTTTTCAGCTCGCTGTAAGTACAAGTATTTATCGTCTGCTTCACTATGTTTATAAGCCAGTATAGATAGGTAAGTCAGGGCGTCTAACTCTCGCGGAATATCTTTAGCCTCAAGTGATAATCTGGCCGAGGTGAGCAAGCTATCTTTAATTGCAGGGTAATCATCTTCTTGATGATCTAACCATGAATGAGCATACCAAGCATCGGCTTGACGCTTTAAATCGCCAATTTGTTCAAAGTAACTTATAGCGGTGGTGAGCTTGTGTGAGCTTAAGTCATAGAGTTCTTTGCGAGTAAGAACTTTACTTTGAAAAAGCAAAGCGTTACCTAAGTGTTGCCAATTTCCTTGTTGTTCAGAGATATTTGCTAACTTGTCTGCCATAACCATGGCTTTTTCCAATTCATTCATCATGATATAAACATCGATTAATGCGCCTAAAATAATGAGGTCATTAGGTGATTTCTGATGGGCAATAGATAAGTTTGCCTGTTTAATCTCCGGCGTTTGTGCAGTATTAAGCAGATCATAAATGACATCTTGCTGTAGATGTTTTTGCAGTTTATTCATAACTTTGGTTGTTGAATCAGCCGATAATTGACCTCGCCACTCTCCAGACGGCCCTTTAACAAGAAAGTCTATATAGTGTTGTTGATTATGACGGCGCAGTTCTGCAGTTAATATCAATGGGTGAGTTTGTGCTAATTCTGGGTAGGTTAACTCCAAAGTATTGTTAAACTCATCGGTGGTAATATTACTTAATTCGGTGAAATCAAAATATTCAGTATCTGCTAGAGGGAAGCTATCGCTAACTTGTGCGTGCGAAAGAGGGATGTAAGCCATTTTTTTTAATGGCTGACTGCTGCCTTTCTGTGATTTATCTTCAAAAGAGAAAAGTACAATGAAGAGTAGCACAGTGCACGCCGTTAATAGGTATGCCCAATAGTTTTTGGCTTTATTCAATGTGGTGGTTGATGCGCTAGGCAGGGTAATGTTTTTATCTGATTCAGTAGTAATTATTGGGTCATTAGCTGTATTTTTAGCTTGGCTGTGTGTGGTTGCTACAGGTAGAGCTTCGGTTTGTAATTGCCATTGATAACCACGTTTAGGGAATGTTTTAATCGCTTGATTACCAAATAAGTTACGCAAATGGCTAATATTTTGAAAGACAGCTTGCTCAGAAACCACTTTACCCTGCCAAACTAGTGATAAAATTTCTTCTTTGCTGAGAACTTTATCGGCTTGTTCTAGCAGCAGGGCAAGTAACTTGGCTTCGTTGTGGCGAATGGCCACAGAATCACCCGCCTTGGTAAGTATTAAGCTTTTACTGTCAAATTCAAACTCATTAAAGCGATAGCGCATCGTTCTTTTTTTACACCTTGAATAATTATTTCGGCTTCATCTTAACCGATTAATACTTACTGCGTTTAAATATATTGCCAGCTGGATTTTTAATACTTTCCATGAACAGTTTATCCGTAGTGAATTAACTGGCATTATCAACTTAATCCTATTACCTTATTTGTTTTGTCGGCGCTATAAGCGTAAGGCAAGTACTAAATTTATGCTGTAAAAAGCGGAGTTATTAATGTTTTCCAGTAGTAATCGTTTGTTATTAATCATACTGGCTATGTGCGTAGTAGGCTTCTTCTCATTTGAAGCTATGGCTCATGGTGTCGATGAGAAAACGCGTCATTTTTTACAAAATAATACCGGAGTTCAGTTTTTCCCTTTTATGTATATTGGCGCCAAACATATGGTGACCGGGTATGATCACTTACTGTTTCTAGCGGGCGTTATTTTCTTTTTATACAAGAGCAGAGACATATTATTATATGTCAGCATGTTTACCTTGGGGCATAGTTTAACTCTGCTTTTAGGTGTATGGATGGACATTCAGGTGAATGCTTATCTGATTGATGCCATCATAGGTTTGTCTGTGGTTTATAAGGGCTTTGATAATTTAGGTGGCTTTAAACGAACCTTGGGTTATAGCCCAAATCCTAAAGTGGCGGTGCTTATTTTTGGCTTATTCCATGGCTTTGGTTTGGCGACAAAATTACAAGAATTTCAACTGCCGCAAGATGGACTCATTGCTAATCTTATTGCTTTTAACTTAGGGGTCGAGCTTGGGCAGTTTGCCGCCTTAACATTCATACTCTTAGGAATAAGTTTTTGGCGAAAACACCACACCTTTAACCTGTTTTCAACCACATGTAATACCTTATTAATGAGTGCCGGTTTCATGCTTATTGGTTTTCAGTTAACGGGCTATTTTACCGGTTAAACTAACTAACTGATTTACGATTTAAGAATTTTAAAAAAGAGAAATATTTATGCAACACACTTTATCAACTAGGGCTTTATTCAAATCGACATTGATAGCCATAATCATTGCTGGGCTAGCACTGGTTAGTTTTATTCTTCCGGCAGAATATAATATCGACCCAACAGGTATCGGTGCTCAATTAGGTTTAACCGCTCTGGCTACAACAACTCCTGTAGTGAGTGACACCACTGCACCTACAGAAAACACAGAACAATCAGCAGATACTATTGATGTTATTGTGCCAGCAGGACGTGGTGTTGAGTTTAAGTTTGCTATGGCGCAGTTTAAGAAGATGGAATACACCTGGAAAACGGATGGTGAGCTATTATTTTTTGATCTACACGGTGAACCAGAAGGTGATACTACCGGGTATTATGAAAGTTACGCTATTGCTACTTTAGATGGAATGAAGGGCAGTTATACTACGCCATTTGCTGGTGTTCATGGCTGGTACTGGAAAAACAAATCGGATAAAGCGATAACCGTGCAGCTAACGGTAAGTGGTGAGTACACAGTTATCGGACTAAAAAAATAGTAGCCTTATGGCTGGATTGTTTCAGTGGCACTAGTTAATTAAACGCTCAGTACCTTTACTAACACCATAAACATCTTGAGGTTTAAAACCTAAGGTCACATGGAAATCTTTTACTTTTAAACCTAATTGCTTGCGATGAAGCTGTGCCTCACTTGACTGTACAACAACAAAGTAAGCTGCTTTTTTCTCCTCTGAAACGCGCGCTAAACCTTTAAAAGTGATGGTGATATTTTCACCTAGCGTTATCTTGTTGTGGTCTATTTCTTTATACTCGTAAGGGTTAATCAGCGTCATATGGAACTCACCATGATCTCGATTAACCTGATTCTGACGATAGCCTGAAAAATCAGCCGTGAGTTGCTGCTTCATTTGAGCTAAATACGGCTGTAAATCTTTTTTGTGTACTATGCCGCCAACATATTTTAGCCCTTGATTATCTTGTAAGTGTACTAGTTTAACGGTTAGTGTTTTTTCCATAGTATCGTTACTCTGTTTTGCCTCATTGGCCATTAGTGCAGTTGATAAAAAGAGCAGAGCAGAGGTGATGGTTATCGAAAAATTGTTCATTGTATTCCTTAGAAGTTGCGTTTGACTTATCTTTTGTTTGGTGTTGTTCGACTCTTTCTCTACTACCAAGACAACTAATTTATAAATCATTGTGAAAATAATTAGAATGGCAGGCAGCCCAACAATAAATACAAAGCCCAAGCTTTTAACCCAATAGAGACAATATTATTGGCAATATTTCTAAGAACAAAAATAGCGCTATCAAAGTCGCTTAATAGTGATTAATTTTTTAATAGTTTATCGACTAACCAGGTATTGTTATTTTTAATTAATTGGACTTTTCTTACTTCTTTATAAATTCTCTCATTACGAAGACCTGTTAGCATAACTTTTATAACAACCTGGACATTAAATTCATCAATAACTTTAGTATTAGATTTTTGCGTTTCCATAGTGACGGAATCAAAGGATAAACTAAGTGCGCGACGAGAAAAATTATTTAAGGTTTTATATTTTTTTATTTCTTGTGCGAAACTTTTGGAACTCAATGAAAGCACCCTGTTTAAGTCCTTTTGGTTATAAACTGCATCAAAAAACGCGATAGTGACTTCTGACTCTGAGGGGTATTTTATTTCTTCTTTACAGCCCACAGTGAAATACATCATTACAAATAAAGATAAGAAAATGATAGGGCGAACTTGAAATATGGTCATGGTTTGCTCTTTTATGCTGGTTAAGTGCTATGTCTAATAGGTATTATAGTTAAGGATTTCTGTTTTTGAACAGGGGAAAGAACCTAATCATTTGATAAGCTTTTACATCCTTTTGGGCTTTAACCACTCACCCGATATAAACCCACTTTGGTCTATATTCCCTCTATTTAGTTTTGACTTTACTCGCTAGCATTGGCAAAGTAAATTTATTCCAACCTAAAAGATAATAATAATGAAGAAAATAAGCAGTAAGCGCGTAATAAACCACCCTTTTAAACTATCGCCATTAATGGCTGGGATTGTTTTATCTTTAGGTGTTGTCGTTAGTGGTTGTCAAGATACTAAAGTCGTATCAGCAAGCAATGGCAATAGTGCAGATTCAATGACAGCTATTGCGGTAGATAATCATGCGCAACTAGCGAAAGAAATATCGAAGAAATATATTATAACTGATGGACATCTTGATGTCCCTTATCGTTTAGAAGATGAGTTTGAAAATGTTGCAGAGCATACTGCTCATGGCGATTTTGACTTTCCAAGAGCGGTTGAAGGTGGCTTAGATGCACCATTTATGTCTATTTATATTCCAGCAAGACTCGAGAAAAGTGGTGGTAGTAAAGAACTGGCCGATAAGCTGATTACTATGGTTGAAGGTATTGTTAAAGCGGCACCTGATAAGTTTGCGTTAGCTTACTCAACCGCTGAAGTGGAAGCTAACTTCGTCAAAGGTATCATTTCTCTGCCAATGGGTATGGAAAACGGTAGCCCAATTGAAGGTGACTTAGCTAACCTTAAACACTTTTATGATCGCGGCATTCGCTACATTACCTTAACGCATTCTAAAGCGAACCACATTTCAGACTCTTCTTATGATGAAGAGCGTCCTGCGCATGGTTTGACTGATTTTGGTAAAGTATTAGTGCAAGAAATGAATAATATTGGCGTAATGGTTGATGTTTCTCATATCTCTGATGAAGCCTTTGATGATGTGATGGCAATAACTAAGGCGCCTGTTATTGCGTCTCACTCTTCAGCTCGTCATTTTACCCCAGGTTTTGAGCGTAATATGAGTGATAAAATGATTAAAACACTGGCTAAAAATGGTGGTGTTATTCAAATTAACTTTGGCTCTAGCTTTATTAATCAAACAGCTATCGATTATGGCAAGGTGCGTAAAGCTGCGATAAAAGCGTTTACCACGGCTAACCAGCTTGAAAAAGATAGTGCTGAAATTACCGCCTTTAAAAAACAATACAAAATTGACAATCCATACCCATATGCAACCTTAAGCGACGTACTTGATCACTTTGATCACGTTATTAACTTAGTGGGTGTTGACTATGTTGGTATTGGCTCTGATTATGATGGCGTAGGTGATAGTCTGCCTAGCAACTTAAAAGATGTGGCGTCTTATCCTAACTTGATTGCAGGTTTGTTAAAGCGTGGTTATAGCGAAGCCGATATTGCTAAAATCTTATCAGGCAATGTTATGCGTGTTTGGAAAGCCGTTGAGGCATATGCGGCAGAGCACTAAAGCTTCTATTAAAAAATAGAATTAGAGCAAACTGATATACAAATAAAAACGCTGAAGGATATGTTAATAAATATTTTTCAGCGTTTTTTTGGAAAGAGTTTAGTTCATTTTTCGTTTAAGGTAACAGCTCAACTGCACGTACTTGCAATATAGCTTCGCCGCCGTTTTTATCTGTCATGCTAGGTGTGAAATAAAGCGCATCAATATGCGCAGGCACTAAGCCGTGATCTTTAGAACTTGCAGGTGTCCATTTAGGGCGGTAGAAGTCTTTTAAATCAACTTCTTGTGTTGTCCAGCCCTTGGTTGCGGCTAATTTAATTTGGTAATGGGCGTAACTCTCATCACCTTCTTTACCATATTCTTTTTGTGATAATTTGATAAGCAGAGGAATATCACACTGATAGGTTAACCGTATTTTTGTATTGCCAAGCAATGAAGCGCTGGGTAATTTATGAATTAATTCAATCCATGAATTACGCTGTGAATCAACGCGTGGTACACGTTTAAATTTAATCCAAATACCGCCGTGTCTAATGAGCTTCTCATTAATTATCGCTTCACTGCCATAGGGGTCAGTGTCATAAGTCCATTGGTTTTTATCTAAAGGCGCATGCGTATTGTCTGCCTTGGCAGGCATCACCGATAAAAGTAATAAACTTAAAGAGATAACCAATAATACTGTTTTTAAAAATTGCATTTATATCCTATAAAATTAAATTGATAGCGCTGTCATAATAAAACAAGCCGGGTCAATTGGGTAGCTGAATTGGTGATATTTTATTGTTCAATACTTGTCACTATAGCCTCACAGAGACGGTGGCTGGCAATAATTTCTTGCAATCTAATGTTATTAGCACTGCCTTTTTTTATATCATTAACCCAGTCAGTTATCATGTGTTCAAAGCCACGGGTAAATAAATAACTGTGCCAGTCGGTAAAACCCAGCGCTGTTTCGCTCCCATTTTTATAATGTGAACCATGAGTTAAGCTTTCTATATGATACTTTTCATCAGCTGAAAAAACTTCTAGTTTTTCTTCTGTTATGCCACTAAGTCGATTCATGGAAGCTTCAAACAAACCATCGTTATATTCGAAGCCAATAGTAATATTAGCGAGTAAATCACCCTGTTTAAATGAATTTACGCGCAATACTTCTGGTATTGTTCCTAAGGGAAGTTTGGCTAAAAAGCGTAAGCCATCAACAAGGTGAATAAAGTCATTAAAAACAAATTCACGGGGTGTTGCAGGAAGTGACATTCGATTTTTTTGCCAGCGAACGTGTATGAGTTCTTTTTGTAACAAAGGGGAGATTAGTGGTGCAAAACGACGATTAAAGCCAACATAAAAAGGCACGTCATTTTTTCTAGCCAGAGCAACCAAATTTTCACATTCTGCAATATCGAAGCTTAATGGTTTATCAACAAAAGTTGCTATACCCGCTTTAATACATTGTTCAGCCAATGAAAAATGACTGGAAGTCGCCGTATGTATCATTATAGCATCGGGTTTATTAGCAATTAGCTCTTGTATATCAGTGTAGCTTTCATTAATACGATATTGGGTTTGTAACTTGGCTAAGGTCTCTGGATTTCGAGTGCATAGAATAGGAAGAACTTCAGGATGATTGGCAACAATAGGTAGATATGCTTTTTGTGCTATATCGCCTAAACCAACAAGGGCAATTCTTATTTTTTTCAATGTCTTAGTGTTTTATTGATGGGGTGTTAAATTAATATGGGGTAGATTTAACCAATTTCAATTGTAGGTACTTTTTTCTTTTTTATGAGGGAAGTTGGGGGAAAGTACTCTTAAATTACTCACTTATTATGTTTAATGGCTTTTTATTTTGCTGGGCTAAAGGCTGTAACCAGTCAGTAATACCATATTTTTCTAATATATGATCTAACCTACCGTTTTGCCTAAGTTCTGCCAGTCCTTGATCAAAGATTTGCATTAACTCTTTGCTAAGAGAGGGAGAAAAACCTAAAAATAGCGGAGTGAAATCACCTTGGGTACCAGCATAGACAATGGTGTTGTTAGGTAATTTTGATAGTTGATATTGCACGGTAAAGCGGGAGTCTAATAAAATGTCTAGTCGACCCAACTGCAACATCCTAAGCTGTTTATTTAAAGGAGAACTACCGCTGGCAGAAAAAATATTATCAGGATTGTTTTTGAGTAATTTGGCTATTTTATCCCCATACTCGTAACCGTTGACCGTGCCTAAACTGATATTGTTATTTAACTGAGCCTCTAAGTCATCCATTCCTTTAAAGTGCCAATCTAATTCAGAATTTATATAAAAGTCATTATATAAACCACCAAAACTAGCATGACTTTTTTGCAGTTTGGCGTTGGCAATACTTTGTGATGGTAAAGCAAGTAATATATCTACTGTATTCTTATGAGCTAAATCCAGTGCCCTTGCTAATGGGATAATAGATAACTCTAGCTTTAAGTCATTGCTACTGGCAATTTCATTCAATACTTCGACCACATACCCTGGTAATACAGGGTCATCACAGATGTATGGACACCATACATCTGATGCAATAACTAAGGTTTTTGCTTGTACCGAACTGACAAAGAGACTTAAGCATAGTAGCGAAAAAGTGAAGCAACATAGTCGGAAGTTTTTAGTGAGTTTTATCATTTATTATTCCAATTAAAAAACTAGAGTAAGAGCCTTCTATGTCGACTTACTCTATTAAACGCAGTTAGTGTTTAATAGAGTAACCAATGAATAGCTAATTTACAGTGCTAATTAGTTACTCTTTTGTAATGGGGTATTGGCAGAACGCCATAAATAATAAAGCGCTGGTAATATCAATAAGGTCAGTAACATAGCACTTGCCATACCACCAACCATAGGCGCGGCAATTCGGCTCATTACTTCTGAGCCTGTGCCTGAGCCATACAATATAGGTAATAAACCAACGATGACTGTGCCACCGGTCATCATAATAGGTCTAATTCTTAAACCGGCACCATGGAGAACCGCCTGTAAAACATCGGCTTTAGTGGTCGTCTTTCCTTGTGCTGCATTATCCGCTAATAAGGCATAATAAGCTTGGTTTAAATAGACCAACATGATTACGCCTATTTCCACCGCAACGCCAGCTAGGGCAATAAAACCGACACCTACCGCCACAGAGAAATTAAAGCCTTGCAAGTACATTAACCAAATACTACCCACCATGGCCAGCGGTAACGTACCTAAAATCATCGCCACTTCAACGACGTTTCTAAAGTTTAAATAAAGTAGAACAATAATAATGGCTAAAGTTAATGGTACTACATAAGTTAGCTTGGCTTTTGCTCGTTGCATATACTCATATTGACCTGCCCAAGCAATAGAATAACCTGCTGGTAATTTTAACTGCTCATCAACCACCAGTTGAGCGCTTTCTACATAAGTGCCGACATCGACACCTTCAATATCAATAAAGGCCCAGCCGTTTAAGCGCGCGTTTTCTGATTTGATACCTGGCGGACCATCTTCAATAAATATATGGGCGACATCTCCTAACGAGATACGTTGACCATTTGGCGTAACTATCGGCAATAATGACAGCTGCTCGGGAGAATTACGGTAATCTTGCGGATAACGTAAACTGACAGGGTAACGCTCTAAACCTTCAACGGTATTAGTGACATTCATGCCGCCAATGGCGGTAGCAACTACTTGCTGAATATCGTTAATATTTAATCCATAACGAGCAGCCTTGCCACGTTGAATATCCACTTTAATATAGCGACCACCTGCGACACGCTCAGAATATACTGAGGCAGTGCCTGGCACGTCGGCTAAAATGACTTCTAATTGCTGACCTATTTGTTGAATTACTTCGAGCTGAGGTCCTGCTATTTTTATGCCTACAGGGGTTTTAATACCCGTTGCTAACATATCAATACGGGTTTTAATGGGCATAACCCAAGCATTGGTTACCCCAGGCAGCTTAACCAGAGCATCGAGTTCTTTTTTCAAACTCTCGGTGGTGACACCATCACGCCATTCACTTTTTGGCTTCAACTGGATAAAGGTTTCTATCATGGTTAACGGCGCAGGATCGGTTGCAGTTTCAGCGCGACCAACCTTACCAAAAACAGTTTTAACTTCCGGTACCGTTTTAATAAGCTTATCGGTTTGCTGTAGCAACTGTCTTGCTTGGCCAATAGAAATGCCGGGATAGGTGGTGGGCATATACATCAAATCGCCTTCATCAAGGGGCGGAATGAATTCACTGCCTATTTTATCAAGGGGATATAAACCAATAAGCAATATCACCACAGCGGCAGATAAAGTGACTTTAGGAAAACGTAATACCGTTTTAAGTGCTGGCATGTATAAGGCGGTTAGAAATTTATTCACCGGATTTTTATGTTCAGCTAAGACTTTGCCGCGAATAAAGTAACCCATAAGTACAGGTACTAAGGTGATAGCTAGAGCTGCTGAGGCAGCCATGGCATAAGTTTTAGTGTAAGCCAGTGGTGAAAACATGCGACCTTCTTGTGCTTCGAGGGTGAATACCGGTACAAAACTAACGGTAATGATTAGCAAGCTGAAAAATAGCGCCGGTCCCACTTCACAAGCGGCATCAGTAACTACTTGCCAACGTTTTTCATTGGTTAATGGTTGATCTTCAGGCAAACGTTCCAAATGTTTGTGCATGTTTTCAATCATAACTATGGCGCCATCAACCATGGCACCAATGGCAATAGCAATACCGCCAAGCGACATGATGTTAGCGTTTAGGCCTTGAGCATGCATAACGATGAAGGCGGTTAAAATGCCGACAGGAATACTAATGATCACCACTAGCGATGAGCGTAAATGAAACAGGAAAATAATACAGACTAAAGCCACTACGCCAAATTCTTCTAATAGCTTCATTGCTAGGTTACTAACTGCACGTTCAATCAGCGCCGATCTGTCATAAACAGTGACAATCTCTACACCTTCAGGTAGACCTTTTTTCAGTTGCTCAAGCTTGGCTTTTACCCCGTTAATAACATGCTGGGCATTTTCGCCAAAGCGCATTACCACAATACCGCCAACGGTTTCACCTTCACCGTTTAGCTCAGCGATACCACGACGCATTTGTGGACCTGTACCTATTTCAGCAACATCTTTAAGTAATAATGGCGTGCCATTTTTATCAACACCTAGCGGAATATTTTCAAGGTCTTCTACGCCTTTTATATAACCGGTAGCACGTACCATGTATTCAGCTTCGGCCATTTCAACCACCGAAGCACCAATCTCTTGATTACCTTGTTTGATGGCATTTTGAATAAGAGATAACGGAATACCCAAGGCTCTGAGTTTGTCTGGATTAACTTGTACTTGGTATTGTTTGACCATGCCGCCAAGTGCGGTAACTTCTGAAACGCCTTTTACCGTTTGCAGTTCATACTTTAAAAACCAATCTTGAATACTGCGTAATTGACTTAAATCGTGTTGACCAGTTTTATCAACTAGTGCATACAAATATACCCAACCAACCCCGGTAGCATCAGGACCTAATTGTGGTTTTGCATCACTAGGTAAGTTAGGTGCTACTTGGCTTAAATATTCTAATACCCGTGAACGTGCCCAGTAAAGGTCGGTATCTTCGTCAAAAATCACATAAACATAAGAATCACCAAAAAATGAAAATCCCCGTACAGTTTCCGCCCCAGGCACTGATAACATGGCGGTTGTCAGTGGGTAAGTTACTTGATCTTCAACCACTTGTGGTGCTTGGCCTGGATAGCTAGTTTTGATGATAACTTGCACATCTGATAAATCAGGTAAAGCATCAACCGGCGTATTTTTTACTGAATATAAACCGACACCGACTAAAATCATGGTGGCGAGTATGACAAAAAAACGATTGCCTACAGACCATCGAATAATGGCAGCAATCATTGCACTTCTCCTTTAAGCATGAGTCCCTGAGTCATCTCATCTGACATCTTATGGCTCATGCCATGGTTGATATTAGAAGTCATTGTCATAGCGCTAACAATAATAAATTCGCCCTCTTGGATTTCGAAAGTAAACATTATATAAGCATCGACAGTAAACAGTGTCATATCGACATTTTCACCGACAATGAAATCAACACTAGCCGCTCCTCTCCCCCATTTTTCTATCGCTTCACGGTCAATGGTTACCATGCGGTGATCGGTCATCACCGACGTTACCGTGCCATGCACAGTCGCTGAAGAAACCTCTTCAACCTCAGTTGCTGGTGCTGCTGTATCCGTCATGTTGTCTTGCTCAGCATTCATACGTTTAAAGTCAGAATTTTTACTCGATTCTGAATCTAGTAAGAACTGAGCAGAACTCACTACCCTTTCTCCCGCAGATATTCCTGAAAGTATTTCGATATTGTCACGATCAAAACGGCCCACTTGCACGGCTACCGATTTGAAGTAGCCATCACCTAACGCTAAGACCACTCTGTCTTGGTTGCCTGTTCTGATAAGGGCTTCTCTTGGTACTTGTAAAACAGTTTCATTATCACTGGTGACAATTGATATTTGAGCAAACATATTGGGTTTTAAATCACCACTTTGGTTATCAAAGTGCAGTCTAACTATCCCTGTTCTGGTATCAGGGTTTAACATAGGGTGAACATGTTCAACTTTGCCTTGCCATTGTTTTGAGGGCAAATAATCTAACCGCATGCTAGCATTATCCCCCATGGCAACGTTGAAAATGTCACGTTCAAAGACTTCAGCTTTTACCCATACTTGTGTTAAATCGACTATGGATAACATCATGGTTTCTGGTTTTACGTAAAAGCCCGTTCTGATCGCTAGACTTTCTACTACGCCATTTTGTGGTGCGTAAAAGGTGACATTTTGTTGTACTCTTTTCTCTTTTTTTAAGGTGGCAATGGCATACAGTGGGATTTGCAGGGCAACAAGGCGATTTTCAGCAGCGGTGATGAGACGTTTATTTTTACGATCTAGTGCGAGTAGTAGCTCTTCTTGAGCATTCACTAACTCAGGTGAATAAATATCATAAAGTGGCTGTCCCTTTATTACCGGGTCGCCTATGGCATTGATATGCAGCTTTTCAACCCAACCCGCAATTCGTGGATGAATGTGCACAAGCTTGTCTTCATCATAAGTAACATAACCAACGGTTTTTATGGTGGTATTTAAGGCTCTGTATTCTGCCGTTGTAGTGCGCACACCTAAATTATTAATGACACTGGCTGATATCTTAATTGTGCCTGGACCTTCGTCAACGGTGTTATTTTGACTGCCGTAGTAAGGAATCAAGTCCATGCCCATTGGGGATTTCCCAGGTTTATCGCGACGAAAATTTGCATCCATTGGCGCTACCCAGTAAAGAGGGTCTGATGCGTCAGTACTCGTATCACTAGTCATTTTAGTTGCGCTGTGAGGTTGGCTAGGTAGTAATTTCAATGCAGCAAAGGTGATGATGCCACCAAGCAAAATGCCGGCAATTAAACTGCCCTTAACGCTTGGTTTTTGCTTGTCATTGCTACTGTTAATCTTCTTTGTATTTAGGTCATTAGTGCTCATGAGTTTTCCTCGCGCTTAGCAAAAGCTTGTTGCGAATTTTCAGGCGTATTTTTAGTTTTCAAGCTACCGGCAAATAGGTAGTTAAGTTCTAATATGATTTTTTGTTCTTCAACGGATATCTTTAATTGCTCAATTTGTGCATTGAGTACGGCAATACGTGATCTAACCACTTCGGAAAAGTCACCATCATCATTGGTATAAGCCGTCAACGACGCTTCTGCTTGGTCATGAATTTGCGGCAGTAACTTATTTTGATAGAGTGATTTACGGTCGTTAAGTCTCAATAAACGGCCTTTACCGCTTGAGAAAGCTCCGAGTAGTTGGCGTAATAATAATATCTTATCGGTTTTAACCGCTTCAGTTTGTGAAATGGCGGACTTTACTGCCATATCTTGACGATTTTCAGTAAACAGTGGTAAGTCAAAAGTAACGCCTACCGAGAAGAAATCTGCGCGACTATTACCCATAGGGTCATCATCACGATAACCATAACTAGCATTAACGCCCCACTCAGGTTTGTATTGCTGCTCAGCTAGGTTAATACCTGTTTTTGTGGCAGATATTTTTTTATCAAGGGCAAAAACAGCCGGATGATTAGCAAAGTAATTGGCTAACTCTTCAACAGGCAACCATGTTTTGCCAAAAACTAATTGTGCATTGAGTAAGTCGAGGTCTGGCAACTGCTGAGTCAATTGCATGGTATGCAACTGACTAATCGCGCTGATGGTATCTTGCTCGGTATTTGCACCGTTATTGGCAAAAAAGGCACTGGATAACCACTGTGACATCATACCTAAATAGGCATTTTCTTGTTGCGCCAAGATATCGAGTCTATCGTCCAATCGGGTTAACTCAAGTTGTGCACGAACAATATCTTGCTGGCGTGTTTTTCCTAACGCTGAGGAATAACTGGCTTGTGCAACATCAGCTAGTTGCTCAAACAGGGAACGATTGCTTTCAATGAGGTTTATACTTTGCTGAACCCTATGAGCATCAAGCCAAAGAGTACCAACAGTAACGGCGACTTTTGCTTTTCGGTCTGCTCGTTGAAAAGGATAAGCCTCGCTTTCAATACGTAATTGTTGATTTTTTATCGCTAAGGTATCGCCACGAGGGAACATCTGGGTGATACCCACTTTGAGCTGGGTCATGCCTTCCTGGTTAAAATCAAAACCATCGGTGGGTAAGTTGGCAAGACCAACAGACATTTTTGGATCTGGCATACTATTAGCGGCATGGCTCATTGACTCTACAGCTTGTTGCTGATGTTTATTGCCAGTGAGCCATGGGTCATTTTTTTGTGCCGTTTTTACCGTATTAGCAAATGACCAAGTATTGGGGTTATCAGCTGCATGAGCTACTTGACCATAAACGAAAATGGCACTGACTAGTATTGCACTGGCGGTAGAGCATTTTTGTATTTTACCCTTTTTATCGGTGAACATTAGAACTGCTCCTGATAGTTATTTAACTCTGCGTAAATACCGTAACTACCATCGGCTTTCAGTAATATCACTTGGTAAGGCATAAATTTATCACCTACTTCCATACCCGGCGTACCTATAGGCATTGCAGGAACAGAAAGACCAATGGCATCTGATGGTGGATTAGCTAGAAATTGATGAATAAATTTAGCGGGTACATGCCCTTCAAAAACGTAACCGTCTTTAGATACCGCGGTATGACACGAACGATATTGTGGTCTTATGCCTTTATCAGCTTTAAAAGTAGATAAATTACTTTGGTTATGGGCTTTTGAGATAAAACCATGCTGGTCTACATGTTCAAGCCATTTTTCACAACAGCTGCAAGTAGGACTTTTATAAACGTCTAACAAAGGAAGTTGTACTGTATTGTCAGCAAGGTTACTAACAGGCGCCACTTGTTCGTTTTCTTGAGAACATGCCGAGATGGTGAATAAGGTAATAAATGCAGTCATCGTGATGAATGACTTTGATGAAAATGAGATCATAACTCCCTCCTAGGGAATATATTTATTGGCAGAAAAAACCAAGATAAAAAAGTTTAATTCGCTATAACAATAAGTTAAATAGCTATAGCAAAGAAACTAAATGTTTTTTAATAGAGTAAGCTGTAAATTTTGAACGCAATGAGGCTGTATTTAGCTCAGAATAGGAGGTCTATAAAGGGATGTTGGCGCTTGGCTAGTTACTAAAGTAGGAACTGAGGTTATCTTATGGGAAATCGCAATTTCTGGCATGTAATGAATGATAGTAGTAAATGCTGATGCAGTTGAACAACCACCAGTCAAACAATCGCATTCTTGAGCACAGCAATCTTCTGTTGAAGTTGTAGCGCAATCCCTTGTTGATGATGCTGTTGTCATCATCATATCTTCATCACAATCGGTCATGTCACTCATATTATGATGTGGACTGTCCATCGATGACATACCAGCCATTGATTGCGTATTTAATTGCATAGCTGTCATGCCATAAAACATGGTCATAGATGCCGTTGATTGACCAATAAAGATCAAACAAAGCAATAACACCATCATTGTTTTATTTATAAAAGTAGGCACAAGCATCACTTAAATTATGAATTAGATACTATTAGTAAATTCATCAACTAGGTATTGCTTAGCTAATAATTACACAATAGGAAGATTTATAATTTTAGCATTATTGAAAAGAATATAGCAATAAGAGTAACTTTAATAAATTTTAACTCTACTTGGTATTATATCAGTGAGCTTAAATAGACTGAAAAAGAGATACTTACCTATTAATAATTGAATAAACTAGGTAGTCTTATTAACATATATATGGATGAGTTTAGGTTGAGGGAACAATGAATAAAACTGAATTAGCCGAAATATTAAATCAACAACCGTTTGGAATTTCGGAACTTAATCCTATTGAAGGAAACTTTCTTTACTTTAATGAGCAGGAACGCCTTTTCAGAAAGTTATCTTTCAATGAAATAACGTCTGCTTCGATATTTGATCTGTTTTCTGAGAAAGATAGCGAAAAATTGAGAGATACTTTTAAACAATGCCTTGAATCCTCTACTGTTCAGGAGTATTTTTTTAAATATAAGAGTAATGACCACACATTTCAAATGAGATTAGTTAAAAGTGATAATGGAAATATTATTAGCTCACTTACAGATATTACCAATCTTCATCAATTAGAAGCTAAACAGTTAGTCGATAAGGAAAATCTCAAATGTTTGAGTGATGCTGTTACTGGCGCAAACATTGGCTGCTGGGATTATTATCCTCAGGAAGATCGAATTATTGCGGATAAAACATGGGTAACTCAGAAAAAATATAAGGATGAAGGCTTCAGGGTAAACAATGAACTTTTCTCAGATGTGGTTGATGGACTGACAAAGTGGGCATCTATCGTTCATCCAGATGATCTGGAAGCCACAGGTAAACTTATTGAAAAGCACCTAAGTGGAGAAACTGAGGTTTACGATGCCAAGTTTCGAATGATGTGCGGTGATGGAGAATGGAGATGGATTCACGATATCGGCAGAGTTTTTCAACGTGATGAAAATGGTACTGCTATTCGAATGAATGGTGTTCATATTGATATCTCAGAATCCAAGAAACTCGAAATGGATATAGAAAAAATATCGATTACAGATTCGTTAACAGGTTTATTAAATCGAAGGAAGTTCGAGTTCCTTTTTAATAACACCATCATTGAATCCAAAAGAAATAAAAAATTATGCTGCTTTTTATTCATAGATGTAGATTTATTCAAAGAATATAACGACATATATGGTCATCAACAAGGAGATCATGTGTTGAAGAGTTTAGGTCAGGTATTGATAAATACGGCAAATAGGGATGAAGACTATTGTTTTCGACTAGGAGGAGAGGAGTTTGGTGTGGTTTTTAATGCTGAAGATAACCGATCAGCAATCACCTTTTCACGGTTAATCCAAGATAATATTGAAGGGCTGAGAATACCTCATGAAAAAAATACAGCAAGTGACTATATCACTGCTTCCATGGGACTTTATTGTAAAAACCATGATGAAGAAATCCATATAAACCAAATATTCAAACAGGCTGATGACTTGTTATATAAAGCCAAGAAGTCAGGAAGAAATACTCTACAAATAGAGTGTTAATGATTGTTTTAAAGCAACAGTAAACATTGAGAAAACTAAGCCAATATCACTTTTACTCAGGTACTATGGTTAACAATTTCAATACTTGTATATATTATAAATAAGGGATTTTATGCGTGGAGCAGGTGGAACGTCAGGTGGTTTAGGACAATTTTTTATTGGTCTAATTATGATGTGTGGAGGTTTCTATTTATTGTTGAATGCCATCACGGTAAGTTCAAGTTTTGGTATGGGAATGCGTCTGTATGGTTTCTCTGCTATGGGCGGAAGCTACAGCATTACCAGCGGTATGGTGATGATTCCGTTTATGTTTGGCGTCGGCATGATTTTTTATAATGGTAAAAATCCGCTCGGTTGGATACTCGCATTAGGCTCTATTAGCGGCTTGATTTTTGGGGTTATTTCTTCAATTCGTTTTAGTATGAGAACGATGACATCGTTTGATTTAATTGTCATCTTAGTGCTCTCAATGGGCGGGATTGGCTTGTTTTTACGTTCACTTAAGAAAATAGATGCAGCTATTCCTGCGGAGCAAAAATAAATACGTTTTGCAGTTAAATAGGGTATAGCGCAATGAAGTTGTGCTATACCCTTATCACTCAAAGTGAAGGGTTATTTCTCCTTCATATTCCACAAAATGTCTTGGCCACTGCCCATAACTGTTGTTGGTAATTTCCCATCCCATTGTTGGGCTTTAACATAGTCAACTAACGTACTGTTACTTTTAATTGCTAATGCTTTTTTGGTCATTGCTTCAGCTTCAGCCAAACCTTTAACTAAGATAGCCTCAGCCTCTGCCTTAGCTTCAATTTCAATGGCATAGGCACTACCATCAGCACGTGCTTTTTCAGCATCACGTTTTGCTTCTGCTGTATTTACTTCTCGCTGTGCTTCAAGCTTTTGACGTTCTAAGCGATGTTTTTCCGCGGCAGCTAAGTTTTTTTCTGTTTGCTTGGTTTCAATACTTTGCAGATATTTTTTCGGTAGTACTAAGTTTTCAATTTGTACACTATCAAGTTTAACAGGGAACTCAGCCATCGCTGATAATAACGTTTCTTCAATTTTTTGAATTACTTGGCCACGATTTTGAATTATTTGCTCTGCTTTAAAGCGAGCTAAAGCATCTTTAGTCGCTGAGCGTAAACGGGGATCCAAAATTCGATTTTCAAATTGATCTAAGCCACCATAGCCTTTATAAAGTTCAAAGGCTTCAGCGCGAATAACTGTCCAGTTAACTGATACTTCAGCTTGAACAGGCATTTGTTCAAAAGTTGAGGCTTTTAAGTTCTCAGAATTTTTACGAGTACGGATTTCTAATTCTTCAACAGTGTCGGCAAAAGGGATTTTTGTATGCAAACCAGGGTTTACTTGTGTGGTTGCTTCACCGAAACGTTTAACTATACCAACATGGCCTTCATCAATGGTGTAGGGGACTTGCCATAAAATAAGAGCAGTAACAACAGCGGCAGAAATCTTGCCAAAATGTTTGGTTATTTGGGCTGCATCAAGGTCGGCTGGGGTTTTTGTCATTCCATTTTTTAACATGTATTTTCCTTCATTGTTATTAATATTCTTCAGCGGCTGTTATTAAAAAATTATCTTAATAAGTTTGTAACTGAACTGTTAATAACAATAAAGCCTTGACATATTATGTCAAGGCTTTTGTTTTTTGGGTTTTTAATACTTGGGTAGAACCTTTCCAATAACGTTAATTCAAAAAGGTTTGATAAGCGAGGTTATCGGTTTCTTCTTGCCATTGATAGCCAAGCGCATCAAGATGCTGGAAGAATTCATCTTGCTGGTTTTTATCTAAATCAAACCCGGCTAGTACCTGACCAAATGCTGCGCCGTGGTTACGATAATGAAATAGTGTGATATTCCAATGTTCGCCCATAGCGGCTAAGAATTTTTCTAATGCGCCAGGGTGCTCTGGAAACTCAAAACTAAATAATCTTTCATTTTTAGTTTTGTCATCGCTACTTGGGATTTTACCACCAATCATGTAACGAACATGCAATTTTGCTAGTTCATTGTCGGTGAAATCTCGCACTTGATAGTTTGCGTTTACAAGACCTTGAAGCAGTTCTTGACGTTCTTTAACACTGCCGCCAAGGCGAACACCGACAAAAATTTCAGCACTTGGCTTACCCGAAAATCGATAGTTGAACTCGGTAATGGCACGGTTGCCGATTGATTGGCAAAAACGCTTAAAGCTGCCTTTTTCTTCTGGAATGGTAACCGCTAATATTGCTTCTTTTTTCTCACCTAATTCACAACGTTCTGATACATAACGTAAGGTATGAAAGTTCATGTTAGCACCTGAAAGTACTGCAGCTAATGACTCATTTCCTTTGCTCGTTTGTGTATATTTTTGCAAACCTGCCAATGACAATGCGCCAGCAGGTTCAGCAATAACGCGTGTTTCTTCGAATATATCTTTAATTGAGGCACAAATTTCATCAGTTGTTACTGTGATAACTTCATCACAAAACTCTTGAATCAAACCGAAAGTATTCTCACCAATGCGCTTAACAGCAACACCATCGGCGAATAGGCCCACTTGATCAAGGTCTACAGGCTTGCCAGCGGCAAGTGCAGCTTTTAAACAGGCAGAATCTTCAGCTTCAACACCGATAATTTTGGTACTAGGGCTTAATTGTTTTAAATAAACAGCCATACCTGCGAGTAAACCGCCACCGCCAACAGGGATAAAAACCACATCCGCATGGGGTAATTGTTGTAAAAGCTCTTTTGCCACTGTTCCTTGACCAACAATAACTTCAACATCATCAAAAGGATGGATCAGTGTTTTACTTTCTGCTTTGGCGTATTCGACTGAAGCGGCTTGTGCTTCATTGAAACTATTACCCACTAACCGCACTTCACCACCAAAACGTCTGACATTATCGACCTTGATATCTGGCGTGGTCTTGGGCATGACAATAGTTGCTTTAATACCAAGTTTGTTAGCAGCTAATGCTAACCCTTGCGCATGATTTCCTGCTGATGCAGCAATAACCCCATGAATGCACTGCTCTTCGGTTAAACTATTGAGCTTGTTATAAGCACCACGTAATTTAAACGAATGTACGGGTTGTTGATCTTCACGTTTTAAATAAATTTGGTTATTTAATCGAGCAGATAACTTATTCAACGTAGTTAGTTCAGTCTCAACGGCGAGATCATAAATAGGAGCGAGTAGAATACGACGTAGGTAATCTAATGGTGTTTGTGGTGATGCTTGCTTGAGTGTTTCTGTCATCAGGTTTACCTAGGAATTTTATTGTTAATTTTTTGAAGTTATGCCGCTAACTCTTGAGTCGTCATGCTCGAGTTCTCTTGTCGAGCATCCATTCACTAAAAGCTGGATTCAGGAGAATGTGCCTCAGGATAATTGCTCCTGCATTATCTAATAAAGTACTTTCTGTACCGTCTGAATTCTCTAATAAGTAACATCCATGCTACTTCCGATCAGAGAACTCGTGAATGACAATATAAAAGTCAGCTTAATTATTCAGTCTTATTAATCGACTAAGCCATCAAGTAATGCACGGTTACGAACTGCACCTTTATCGGCACTTGTTGCTAACATTGCATAATTTTTTAATGCATAACTGATAGGGCGAACTCGATCAGCAGGTTTCCATGCGTTTTTACCTTTGGCTATCATCGCAGCACGACGAGTCTCAAGTACTTCTTTAGATACTTGTAAGGTAATTTCACGTGTCGGGATATCAATATGAATGATATCGCCTTGTTCAACTAGGGCAATTGTTCCGCCGTCAGCGGCTTCAGGAGATACATGCCCAATTGATAAACCTGAAGTACCACCAGAGAAACGACCATCAGTTAATAAAGCACAAGCTTTACCTAAGCCCATAGATTTTAAATAAGTGGTTGGATAAAGCATTTCTTGCATGCCAGGTCCACCTTTAGGACCTTCGTAACGAATAACGACTACTTCACCAGCAACAACTTTTTTGTCAAGAATGGCAGAAACTGCTTCGTCTTGGCTTTCAAATATGTGTGCAGGGCCTGTGAATACTAGGTTATCGTCCTCTACACCCGCCGTTTTAACAACACAGCCATCAGGTGCAATATTACCTGCAAGTACAGCTAAACCACCTTCTAATGAGAATGCATTTTCAAGACTACGGATACAACCATTGGCACGGTCATCGTCTAAGGTATCCCAACGACAATCTTGGCTAAATGCCTTGGTAGTACGAATACCTGCTGGGCCAGCACGGTAGAATTTTTTAACATCTTCATCATCTGTTAACGTAATGTCATATTTAGCGATAACATCTGCTAACGTGGTACCTAAAACATTCGGCACATCAGTATGTAATAAACCAGCACGATCTAATTCACCTAAAATACTAATAACACCACCAGCGCGATGCACATCTTCCATGTGGTACTCAGGTGTGGATGGCGCAACTTTACATAGCTGTGGTACGCGGCGAGATAATTCATCCATGTCTGCCATGGTGTAATCAATTTCAGCTTCTTGTGCTGTAGCCAATAAATGCAAGATAGTGTTGGTTGAACCACCCATAGCAATATCTAAACACATAGCATTGTGTAAAGCCTCTTTACAGGCAATATTACGCGGTAACGCAGATTCATCGTTATCTTGGTAATAACGCTTAGTTAACTTGACAATTTCTTTACCAGCATCTAAAAATAATTTCTCTCTATCGGCATGCGTAGCCAACATTGAACCGTTACCAGGTAATGCTAAACCTAGCGCTTCAGCTAAACAGTTCATTGAATTTGCCGTGAACATACCAGAACATGATCCACAGGTTGGACAGGCAGAACGTTCGATTTTATCACTGTCTTCATCACTTACTGTTGGATCGGCACCTTTAATCATGGCATCAACTAAATCGAGTTTGATAATTTGGTCAGAAAGTTTAGTTTTACCGGCTTCCATTGGACCACCAGAAACAAAAATTACCGGGATGTTTAAGCGCATTGCTGCCATCATCATGCCAGGAGTGATTTTGTCACAGTTTGATATACAAACCATGGCATCGGCACAATGGGCATTAACCATATATTCAACTGAGTCAGCAATTAAATCACGAGAAGGCAGACTATAAAGCATGCCTGAGTGACCCATTGCAATGCCGTCATCAACAGCAATAGTATTGAATTCTTTAGCAACACCGCCAGCTTTTTCAATTGCACCGGCAACTAATTGACCCATGTCTTTTAAGTGCACATGACCAGGTACAAATTGCGTGAAAGAGTTAACTACCGCAATAATAGGTTTTCCAAAATCACCATCTGTCATGCCTGTTGCGCGCCATAAAGCACGAGCACCGGCCATATTACGGCCTTGAGTAGAAGTTGCAGATCTTAATTTAGGCATGATTTTAATTCCAATTAATGATTTTATTGATTATTTTTAAATTTTTATTTTGAAAGTTCACTTTATGATTACAGAGTGAAATGAACTTTTAAAATGAGCATTCTTCTTTCTAATGCTTGAACATGTGACTGCTTTACTCAAAGTCAGTTGATGCTGTAACAAAGAGGAAACACGGAGCTTATGAATATAAGTGAGTATTTCCGATGCCGCTACAGTATCAACTGGCCAAGAGTTAAATAGTTACTAACTACTTAACAGGGTCTAACCAACCTTCTGGCACTTCAGTCGTACCATTGAAGATGCCGAAGAAAGCCTCTTGTAGTGCTTTAGTAATTGGTCCACGAGAACCAGTACCAACAGGTAAACCGTCTACAGATTTAACCGGTACAACTTCAGTGGCTGTGCCACACATAAAGAATTCATCGCAAAGATATAAAGCTTCACGAGCAATCGCTTCTTCACGTACTTCATAACCTAGTTGTTTAGCTAAGTAGAATACCGCATCCCGAGTTAAGCCTTGTAAAATAGAGGCTGTTCCAGGAGGTGTATAAATAATATTGTTACGTACTAAAAATAAGTTTTGACCTGCGCCTTCACTTACCATGTTATTTACATCAAGTGCTACACCTTCAGCATAACCATGACGAGCAGCTTCTGTTGAAATAAGCTGTGAAGACAAGTAGTTACCACCTGCTTTTGCAGCAGTAGGCATAGTGTTTGGTGCTAAACGGTTCCAGCTAGAAACACCTACCTCAACACCATTCTCAACAGCGTCAGCGCCTAAGTATGCTTCCCAGCTAAATGCGGCAATCATAAGGTCTGCTTTAGCATCAATTGGTGGACGAAGTCCCATACCAATATCACCTAAAAAGGCTAATGGACGAAGGTATGCTGATTTTAAATCGTTTTTCACAACAGCATCTTTACAGGCTTGAACAACTTCTTCTTGCGTGTATGGGATATTCATACGGTAAATTTTTGCTGAATCGAATAAACGCTTGATATGCTCTTCTAAACGGAAGATACAGGTGCCTTTATGTGTTTCATAAGCACGAATTCCTTCAAAAACTGATGAACCGTAATGAAGAGCATGACTCATTACATGTACAGTAGCGTTTTGCCACGGCATGATTTCACCGTTAAACCAAATATGTTCTGCATTTACTTTAGCCATTTTCTTTTCCTAATTTTTGTTGCTCTTATCTAACTAAAAGCCCCGAACTCTATGTCAGAGCCTGTGTAGTTAATACAGAGCGAATTTTTATTATATTGCGATTACTTTTTTAAGAGTAATAATATTGCTTGTTGTTTAAGCGCTGTATTGCTTAATTTGCACTTCACTATTGTCTACTTTGACACCCTTGATGTCGATCAATTTGTTGATTTGATCGACAAGCAAAGAAATAGGACGCTCACTACTAACAGACATAGTGATTGTGGCAACATTATTGCCAGTATTAACCTCGGCATTCATACCGTTGATTAAAAAACCACGATAACGAGTGACTTGTAAGATTCGCTCTAACACCACTTGTTTATCATCAGCCATTATAATTAATTGATATTTATTCAGCGTTACAGGATTCATCTTAAACACCCTCCATCATTTTATCGTTTGCTGTATTTGGCGGAACTAACGGCCAAACATTTTCAGTAGCATCAATTTTTACTTGTAATAAATACGGACCATCATGATCTAACATTTCTTTAATAGCAGCATCTACTTCACTCTTTTTAGTGATTAACTTGGCTTTTATGTCAAATGCTGTTGCTAACATGACAAAATCAGGGTTATCTGATAAATCGGTTTCGCTTAATCGACCATCAAAAAATAGGTCTTGCCATTGGCGAACCATACCTAGTTTAGCGTTATCAATTAGCACAACTTTTACTGGAATTTGGTAACGTTTAATAGTCGCTAATTCTTGTACATTCATCATGATTGAACCATCACCTGAGACAGCAATAACGGTATCATGGGGACGTGAAATTTGTGCGCCAATAGCTGCTGGTAGACCGAAGCCCATGGTACCCATACCGCCACTTGTTAAGAAATTACTTGGGTCATCAAAGCTCATATGTTGTGCAGACCACATTTGATGTTGACCAACATCTGTAGTTACACAGGTATTATTTGGCATCAAATCGCTAACCGTTTTTAATACCGCTGGAGCAAAAATGTTTTCGCCTGGATGATCATATCGCCAAGCAAAATCAGTACTCATTTGTTGTAATTTTTTCTGCCAATCTGTTATGTCTAAATCAGTGGTTAACAGAGGTAAATTACCTTTTAAATCACCTAAAATTGCAGCATCAGCTTCGCGACGTTTATTAATTTCAGCGGTATCTATATCAAAATGAATAACTTTAGCATGTGGTGCAAATTCATCTAGCTTGCCAGTCACTCGGTCATCAAAACGAGCGCCAACAACGACTAATAAATCACACTCTTGAACAGCAATATTTGCTGTTTTTGTGCCGTGCATACCCAACATACCAAGGTAGTTTTCATTGTCCGGATTAATTGCGCCTAAACCTTTTAATGTTGAAACACTCGGCATACCTGTTTTTTCGGCAAAATCTCGTACTTCTTCAACAGCATTCGCCATACCAACACCACCACCTACGTACAAAATAGGTTGTTTGGCATGAGTCAGTAAATCAAGCGCTTTACTGATATCTGCAAGAGGTAATTTTACTTTGTTTTTTAAATGAGACAGTTTATCTAGACGTTGCGTGACTTCCGCTAACTGTATATCTTTTGGAATATCAACAAGTACTGGTCCATGACGACCTTCTAAAGCAATTTCAAAGGCTTGGTGTAATACTTTTTCAAGCTCATTAATATCAGTTACTTGGAAAGAATGCTTAGTACAAGCAAGTGATAAACCAAAAATATCAATTTCTTGGAAAGCATCACTACCCATTGCAGCAGTTGGCACTTGCCCAGTGATTGCAACAACAGGAATTGAATCTGCTAGTGCATCGGCAAGACCGGTAATCAAGTTTGTTGCCCCTGGCCCAGAGGTCGCTAAACAGACACCAACAGTGCCAGCAGCGCGAGCATATCCTACAGCAGAAAATGCTGCCCCTTGCTCGTGACGGCATAGATAGTGTTTTACGTCGCTGTCATATAAAGCGTCATAAATTGGCATTATTGCGCCACCGGGGTAGCCAAAAACGTGCTGTACACCGTGGTCTTGTAGTACTTCAAATAATAATGCGCCGCCAGTTAGCGTTTTACTCTCGGTCATGATGATTCCAATTGTTATCTTGTTAATGTCTATGTTTTCAGTGTTTTTATCTTTTTCTTAAACAAATGAAAAATTAATAAAAACGGCTAAAAAGAAAACCCTCGGTTCTTACGAAGCGAGGGTTTGTTATTTGGTGAATGCTTTTTCTTTAGCTCAACAAAACCCTCGAGATGATTTAATAATCACCACGACGAGAAGGTTAATAATAATTGAGTTAGATTTATGCATTTTATCTCTTTGCTTGTTTATTTTTGCGTAGTCTGATTATTGTTTTTTTTATGTTCAGAGTCGCTTTCTTATTAAATTAGTACCATAGCTCTAATCCTATGTGCAAGTTTTTTTGTTATAGTTTTTTTGTGTAAAAAATGATAATCGGTAATAAACCTATCTTATTAAAATTGAACTACACTGAAAAAAGGGAACAAATAAAATGGAATTTTTATGTCACTTTCTTGTGTGTACAGTCGAGCTAGAATTGGTCTTGAATCCCCCCTCGTTAGCGTTGAAGTTCACCTTGCCAATGGCTTACCCGCATTCAATATTGTCGGTTTACCAGAAGCGTCAGTAAAAGAATCCAAGGATAGGGTACGTAGCGCAATAATCAATTGTGGTTATGAGTTTCCGGCTAAACGAATTACCGTTAATCTGGCACCAGCTGATTTACCTAAGGAAGGCGGCCGCTTTGATTTACCTATTGCGGTGGGAATTCTCGCCGCGTCTGAACAACTGCCTCCCGTTGATTTGAGCCAATATGAATTTGCAGGAGAGCTAGCTCTTTCCGGTGAACTACGAGCCATTGTTGGAGAAATACCTGTTGCCATGGCAAGTAGCCAAAGCAAGCGGACTTTAATTATTCCCATTCAAAATACCGAACAGGCTAGCTGGGTAAAACAAGCGAAAATTCATGCTATCAGTCACTTAACGCAATTATTCCCTCATTTTGCTGGGCAACAGGTTCTACCCTTAGTTACTGAACAAATTATGGCAGAAGAGTTGACTGAGTCAGAACAATCGTTAGATATGAGCGATGTTATGGGGCAACCCTTGGCTAAGCGAGCTTTGGAAATTGCTGCCAGTGGTGGTCATAACTTACTTTTTATCGGCCCACCGGGGACGGGAAAAACTATGTTAGCTAGCCGCTTAGCGGGTATTTTACCGCCTATGACAGAGGACGAGGCATTACAAGTAGCAGCTATTCAATCAATTAGTCATCAAGGCATTACACGTAAATCTTGGTTTACTCGGCCTTTTCGAGCCCCGCACCATACTGCATCCTCGGCTGCTTTGGTGGGTGGTGGCAGCCAGCCCAAGCCTGGTGAAATCACGTTGGCGCACAACGGTGTATTGTTTTTAGATGAATTACCTGAGTTTGAACGAAAAGTCTTTCAGGAGGGTACAGTTTGAAATGTGAAATATGAATGTACATTTCAGATGAAGATGCTATTATAACCACATGGATTGAATTACAGGTTATGTATGTTGATGAAAAAGGTGATCCTTCGAAATTTTAATCATGAATCTCGCACTATTGAACAACTCGATGTGTTTGTCCATGATGACGACTCTCTTATTCTCATTCCTAGTCTTTATTGCCTATTTTTACTATATCACCTGAGTCATTATAAGCAAATTGATATAAAACTAAAAAATGGGACAAATCAAACGCAACTCGTAAAAGCAGATATTAGCGAAGGGACCGCAGAGCAATATATATCGCATTTAGATCGCTTCTTACGTTATTTACATAAAAGCGATCAGGAAAATCCTGATCGAAACTGGTTGATGCTAAATCATAATTTACCAGCAGACATTATTAATCATTACATTAATGATATTTTTATCGAGCAAGAAAAAAGTAGCAGCACTGCGGCAGCGATGTGTGTTTCTGCGCTTACTTCTTATTACAACTATCTTCTCAAAGTAAATTTAACCAAATCATATAGATCGCTTAGCATCTGGGCAGGTAATAAAACGATTGCACAAAAAAATACGAAACGACGCGAAGGTGTTAAATACTTACCACAGAGCACGAGAAATGCATTGCTTCGACAGTGTACTAATTTACGAGACAAAATAATTCTGCGTTGCGGGGCAGAGCTTGGCACGCGAACAAAAGAAGTTCCGGGTTTTTATTTAAAGGACTTTGAATATGGACAAAAAACGCGCAAAGGCTTGCTCACCTTATTTGACGAAATGGATGACAACCCCGATAAAACCGTATTTGAATACTATTTACCGGGTATAAATTCCAAAGGAAAGCCGGGGAAAGGTGGTATGTCCCGTAAGCTGTACATTGAAGCGGAACTGCTTCAAGCAATGCAAGAATACTATCAGCAAGAACGTCCAAATTCTGAGCATAATACCTTCTTCTTAAAAGTGGATAAACGAGGTTATGGCGAGCCGATCCCTAATAATCAAGCCTCTAGCATCTTTAAAAAAATGAAAGATAAGTTGTTGCTGATGCAAGAGCAAGATAATTCGCTTACTTATAAAATTCACGAAGACCATGTTTTTCACATCATGCGCCATAGTTTCGGCACTGATAAGTTTTATCAGATCGCCAACGATGTCGGATGTGCAATAGATGCAATAACGGCAAGTAGCACAGTGATGATCCAGATAGCGGAACTCTTGGGGCATTCATTAGAAGGTAAAGATAAAGGCTTTAAAGTAACGCGGAGCTACATACGTAGCACAAGAGAGAAAATGACCATGGAGGGACAGAAGTAATGAACGATGATACATTAAGCACAGAGGATGCCGTAATGGATGATATGTTAGCTGAAGAGCAGCAATTGCAAGCGAGCTTCTTACGCTCTAGACCCGTTACCGCTATTGCCCTCACCCCGATCCGTATTATTCTGCCCGAGGGACCCGGCATTCGTCAATCAGATAATGTATTTGAGTGTAGCAACGAACATGTCGATGCCAAATTGCTGTTTAGTTGCTTGGCCGTTGCATTACATGATGTCCATACCCATCCAAAACTGTATGCGCCCTCAAAATTGAGAGGTATCTCACTGGCGGTACAGGAGTTTATTCCTTGGTTAAATACCCACATCATTAACAGCAGGAACCGTGCGACTATCGTTAAGGATTTTGAGACATTTAGGGTGAATGAGTGCAAGGTTCAACCGCAAAGCTCATTAGCCGCACACTTACTCGATGCTCTTAGGGTTGGCTTGGCGGTTAAGGGGTTCAAGGATAAACGCTCTCAATTAGAAGTGGCCTATCTCCGCAACATAATCGATAAGACCAAGCTCTCTAAAAAATCAGTTGCTAAGCAAACCACGCTGACAAACTATTTTGGCCAGATACAGTGGGTTCGCGAGCATATGGATAGTGAATTATTCAATCGTGTTGCCAGCCCGAAAGCACTCATGTCCTCCTTTTCTATTACCGTTGCGACCTTAATGCTCGAAGCGCAACGACTGCTCGATGAATTAGAATCATATTGTATCAATCATCAGATAACAACGGACATGTTTACCATTGAGCGCACCAATAAAAAAGAAAGTGATCATAAAAGAGCATTATTGCGGCACTTAGTTAATATTTTCTGTAAAGACTACAATGATGATTCATCAGATTTCATTAAAGTCATGTTGTTTGATATCTCTAGCCCTTACGCTTATGAAGAGAATTTAAGGCGCTTGAAAAATGGAAAGCAGATAGCCAAAGACGCTTTTCGTAAGCAATACAATACCGTCAACCAAGATGTTGGCTTATTTAGTTACGACACCGTATTGGATGTAGTGAAACGTGCCGAGCAAAAGCAACTGGGGGCAACTGATATTCCCCCAATGCCAGTTAGCTCGTTGGAGCAAATGTGTTTCATTTGGCTGATGGCGTGGCAAGCGGTGCAACCCACCGATATTGCTAAGCTTAAAAATAGCGACTTTCGTTTCATGGAACGCAACGATAAATCAATAACGCATGTGGGTTGCGAATACTACAAAAGCCGCGCCCATGACTACAAAGAAACGTCTTTGTTAGCGGTTAGCGATGTTGAGGGGAAAGCGGTCTTACGCTATACACAACGAAAAATGTTAGCTAATGGTGACAGCACCGCACTGGTGAGTCTGTCAAACCTATGCAACATACAAATATGTGGATCTACTACTTTTATTAAGCAAGTGTTCGGTTTGGCGACCTTCCCGGTTATTCACACTAAAATCCTGCTCGAACTGGGCAAGCGTGAAGCTACCTCGGTATTGCTCGACAGCATAACCACTATGATGTCGCACGGCATAACATGCAGTTTTTGGAAAACATGCACAGAGTCAGAGGACCTCTCTGTAGAAGCATTTCGCGCTCAGGTTAACAACCCCCTTCCCCTTGGCTGGTTTGGCCTTGAAGCCATTAAAAACTCGGCTGTTCACTCGCGTTCGGATAAATATAGGATTGGTCATCTGGTCAATTATAATTCACACACGAATGAAACCCAGCGGGATAGTTACAATACTGCCGAGAATGAAGAATGGCTCGATAACTGTGGCCGGGTGACCCGTTCGGTGATGCATGATTTAAGCATCAATGTATTAAGCCCTTCAAGTGACTTGGTCTTCAACGGTGATTTTACCCAAGCATTGGAAGTCATTAATGATAAAAAAAATGATGTGTTGTCACGGTTAAAGCTAGTTACAGACACTACGGGTAAAGCGAATGAATTGGGCATGATAGACAAGCATGTACCCGTCGAAGATGATCTCCCCGATACCCTTTATTTACTTGATACGCCCGAAACCTATGTGCAGATGCAGCATTACCTTGACCAAGCGCTAAAGCACTACCAGCAAATACTCAAAAGTAATCCGGTATTTCTGGAGTACACTGTATTACCGACCTGTGAGTGGATCGAGGTGGTGTTCAATGCGTCTAATCTCAAACAAACGAATGAAAAAGGATTCAGTCAAAAAACCGTTGAAGCGGGGCTGGTACTGTACAAGGAATATCAAGCCTATTTACTCCCCTTGTTTACTGCCCAATTGAGTTAAAAAAAGGATAGCGATATGCGTTTAATTAAAGCCTCACCACTGTTATCAAGCCGTAACGGATTATTACAACACTTTAACGATACTCTTGCACTGCTTACGCCCATTGCAGGCACTGAGTTTGCATCAACGAGTTGGCAGTTTAAATATCAAACATCAGTCAACACAATTGATATTACCTTGGATTTTTCACTGTTTGACTGTCCACATCTTAAATTTGTTGAGACAATGGATCTAACATTTGACACCGAGCAATACCAAATTAGCACTGTCGAGTTAGCAAAAATCCTGTTTTTGTCGCAAGCTTCCTCCAGTAGTGCTGGTATTTACATGTTAGAAATTAAAATGCTAACACGCTTGTTTGCTTTTTTGACTGAGCAAGGCTTAACGTGTGTGAACGCCAATGATTATCAAGCACTGTTTCAGTATTTAATGACCATGGATGTGAGCGCGTCAGGGGTCAAGCCACGTTTTTCTAGTCTGGGCTACGGCTCTGCTTTTCCAATTAAAGTTAATACACTCAATAGCACGTTACAGCTCTATGGCATTGAAGGGGTGCTCGCCCACATATCAGAAACTTATATCAAAAAAGCACAAAAGTCAGCGGTGGAAGTGGTGACCGGACTGACGTTAGCTGATTACATGGTGGGTGGTTCATTTAACTTTTTAACCTTATCGGTAGGCCGTCACTATATCGATCATTGCGGCAGTTATTTTGAGCAGCATTATCCGCTAGCTAGCGCTTTTCATACATGTTTGCGAGAGCTGCCTGAAATTATCCAGCATGCATTTGAACAACAAATTGGCAGCCGCTATAACTATGCAACTGGACTACTAAAGCATATCAATGCCGTATTGTCAGGTCGGGATATACTAATTGAACCGTTCTTGATCAAATCCGGCAAACGAAAAGATAAGTTTGAACTATCAAAGGACAGGTGTGAGTTAATTCAGCGTTTGACGCAAGAATTTTTCTGGCAACAATATCAGCAAACTTACGAGCAGACTGTCTTATTGCGTGAGCAGGCTTTGGCTTTACTCGCCAAGCAGCTTCGGTTGCCAGAGCGCTTTGATAGTTTTGAATTCTTACGTGCCATGTTGTTGACGCAGTTGACCGATATCCCGTTGCCACGAGATCCAGAGTCGTTATTACGACAATATTGTGCCACCTTAAAAGATAAGCGAGAGATCACCTTAACGCAGTTTTTAGATGCCTGTGCTGTGGTTAATAAAGAGCTTAATAAATTAGCGCCACAAAAAAAACAAAGCTTGGCTCAGCTATTGGCAAAGGCCGATATACCCTATGCCAGTGATGGTTATGCAATCCGGGAATTTGTCAATAACGTTGAAGCCGCTGGAGGCACCATGATGCTTGCATTGACGGGGTGGCGTGCCAGCGAATATGGTTTTCCTCTGACTGCGATAAAAATTACTGACAACCAAGATATCTTAGATAGCACTTACACCCCATTTCGGTTTATGCTGAACTGGGTTGTGCCAAAGACCAACGGTAAAACCAAATTAGATCGCGAAATTACTCTGTCGACCTACTTGCTTGCCAATCAGCTCAATAGCTTGCTTGCAGCCAGTACCACGGCTCCCTGCCTGTATTCTTCGAAAATGAAAAAAAATGCCCATGATTCATCATCGTTGTTTTCTTCTCGCGTACGGCGGATGTGGCGACACTTTGTGCAGCACTACACCCCGTTTAGCGAATTACGGCAGTTAGATGCCTTAAAGGAAAAAGAGGTGCTGAGTGAGGGGGAGCGGCAGGATTTCACCCTACTGTCGCAAAAATACCCCGACAATGCTTACACTGCGGATTTTCGTCACACCCTGCAAAAAGTGACCGATGAATTACCACTGCTACTGGCAACGGGGCAGTTAGGTAATAACAAGAATACTTCACCCGCTTACAGGCTGTTTGGTTTCATCAAGGGCTCATTGTCAGCCGATGAAATGACCGTCTGGCAGCAGCACCTTGACCCTTTGTTGCAACAAAAATTAAAAGAGCTAACCATAGAAAAACCAGCAGATTTGGCAAGGAATTTAGTAACAACTTGTACTGCAAACGTCCTAGATAATTGTGTTTACCCGACACCCCATGGCTTCCGGCATATCTGGGCTGAAGCTGTGCTCAGACGCTATTCGGGTGATGTCGGTTGGTTCATTCGCTCACACTTTAAACATCTCGATGAACGTTTTTTTATGCGTTATCTGAGACTTAAAAACTTTAAAGATATTCATGATATCGCCAAGCGAACTGCCTTAAGTAGCATTGTCAGAATGCATTTACTGACACTTCGTGATGAACACCGGGCATACACTGGTAAATTTGATGTTTTAATGCGGCGAGTAGGTCAAGCAACTAAGGTAATATCTATTGAGGAATTGCCTGAAGTAGTCGATCAGTTTGTTGCCACTGAAGTCATCGATCTAAAGGCGAATTCTTGGTGTAATTGCATTTTGAGACGTACCACAGAGAAACAAGCCAAGTGTTCCATCGACGGCGAGCCGCAACGACAAAATGCTGACCCATCATTATGTCTAGGCTGCATCAATGGGAATATCGAAGAAGGTCATGTTGTGGGGATCATGCTACAAGTTGAAAATGATGTGAAAATATTGAAAAATCACGAATTACCTCAAATTTTCAAGAGTAAATCAAAATCAACAGTAATTGAAGCTAGAAAGCAGTTTTTACAATTAAAACGCAACACCGGCAGTAATAAATACGATAACCACATCAAGTATTTTGATGATGCACTTGTAATGGGAGGTTAATGATGGAATTTAACGACTTGCTCGCGCAATCAGTCGCACAAGACAAAACTAAGCCAGAGAACGAACTACCCGAGTGGGTATCTGCTGACAACGCCTCGCTTGCGGCTTATGAGGCAATTAACAGTATAAAAAAAGAGAAGTTTGCCTATATCAGTAAGCACAAGACCGCAACGAAATTTCGTGTGGCAAAAACTTTTCAAGTACAGAAAAAAGAAGTAGCCGACAAGATAGGAGCAACAACCCAAGCGATATTTTATGCCAGCAGTTATTCAGAGGATCTTCTAACTTTCCTTGAAGGTAAGGAAGATACCGACGGTAAAAGGACGGGTGGTATCAATGGTGAGCTAATGAAGCGCAAAGACGATCGCATAGCAAAACCCCGAACTGGTTTAGCATCTAAATCTAAGTCTGAAATATACTCTTCTGCACAAGCGGCAAATAAACGTATTGAAGAGCTAGAAGCGCAAAATGCGGAAGAGCAATTATCACTGGCAATTACAAAGTTACCGCTTAATGTGCGAGTTAAACTTAAGCTGACATAAGAGAATAGAAAAAAGGTAGTGGCAAGTAAAAGTTAGTTCTGCAAGAGTACTTAGCCAGCGCGTTAATTGTAGTAGTTCAAACTCAACCAGACACTTTGCCTCCATCAGGTTTTAAACTAACCTGATGGACGCAAAATCCACCATAAATTTATTTATCAAACAAGTCCAACATTTCACATTACAAACTAAGACTAATTTCATTTTTGATAGCATCAATGTTTAGAACTATTTCTTTCTCTATCATTTCAGGTACATAACCTTCTTGGTGCATCTCAAAGAGAACATCCAATCTAGAATGATTGATTTTAAAGAAATGTGTGGGGTATTTACATTTAATATTCGTCAGTATTGACTCATAATTATCATTATAATCAATAGCATTAATATGTCGGTTTACATCAAAATGTTGATATGTTTTTTCAGCACGTTTTAGTATTGCAAATGGGCTACGCTGAAGTTGTATTGAAATTGTCGATATAGCAAAACCTTCTTTTAACATTATTGTAAGATTTTTTTCTTCTTGAAGACCCCATGTTTTTTCCGCATTTACTTGCTTGTCCGCTTTTAATGTCGCCCATAGTATCTTATACATCTCAGTATAATTTGTTGGGTAACGATCTTTGAAAAGACTATTTTTTGAAGTCATCTTATAGCGACCATCATTTATAGTGATGTACCAATCCAGTCCATTTACATTGATGAACAAACTATTTTTATGATGATAGAAGTCATCTTTATCCTTAATGTTTTTTAAACCTAAAAACTCAAATTGCGAGTGGAATTGATTTCTAAGTTGAGGAAAAAACATTTCGCGCATGCCTACAACTAGGACTTGTTTGATAAAATCCTCATCCGACTTATAAAGTCCATCTTTATGAGTCGACAGCAAGAAATCATCAATATCGTCTAATTCAATGGTAATATTTTTCATTTTCTGCCCCGATAAAGCTGATTTATCAAAAGGATTGAAATAGAAAAGGTGGGGCAATGGGTAGATAAGAATAATATAAAATGGCAGAAATAGTATTTGGACTTGAACATGATTTTGTAACCTTACAAGAATGTTTAAATGCTCTTTTACCGTTTAGCAAAAGAGTTAATAAAGTTCATAATTTTTCTTTTAAGTCTGAAAAATTATGCTTGTTTGGTCACAAAGAGACTATACAAAAAGTTTCGAAAAGATGCAAATATGCTTCGATATGCATTAATATTACACTATATTTATCAAAAAACACTGATAAAAACAGGAGAAGGGATAGTTTCAGCATACGTTTGACTTAGTTTTAGACTTAATTTAGAGAATTAACTATATTTAAAATTAAGCAAGGAAAGTATTACTCACAAACCACTCCATTATTGTCACGATCATTCATGAAAATGTATGCTGCATGTCCTCGTCGCACCGGTGCTATTCCATGAGCACGAGCTTCCGAACATGTAATGCGACCATTTTTGTTGTCATCGTACATATTGAGTGCACCCGGTGAGCTTGGTGTTGGTAAATCCACTATACTTTGATCTGCTTTAGGAAAGAAAATCATTTCGACGCTTTCACAAGAAGCTAACACTGACTTTAAGGCATCTGCTTCCGCTTGATTGGCACTTAAAGAATATTTTACCTTAATCTCGACGATTCGATTTGCAAACCAGCATTTGTTCTTTGCAGGCATCCATTCTGCAGCATCTAAGCCACACTTTCCTGTAGAGCTACATCGGTTCACCTTAGGCGCTGCCAGAGTGAGATTAAGCATATCAGTTGCAAACTGTACCCTTGTCTCTGCCGATGCAGAGCATAGCCCACTATCATGTCCCTCTGAAGCAGCTACGATATGTTCTATATCTGTTTCTTTGTCGGATGCAAAGTATCGTCCCGTATATGGACCATAAACATGTCCCCCCATCTGTACAACAATAGCGTCTTCGACACTCTGTGGGTAAGGGTATTGCTTTTTTTTATCATATGGAGAGCATCTATTTTCTGGCTCGACAATCAGTCCTCGCCAAGTATCTTGAGCTGACGACGTAAAAATCGTAAATAAGCAGAAACAAATAATTGTAAAACGACTCATGATAACTTCCAAAATTACTAGTAGTTGATGACTGAGAGCTGAATGGGTAGCCTAAACATCAAGTTCAATTGTTAGCTATTAAGCGATAGCATATTTAATATCAAATTCAGTAACCACAGTCTTTGGCTGAATTTTTTTGGCATTTTTCGTTAATTCAACAATACCGTATTTTTCCATTGTTTTAAGTGTGCGACTGACATTACTAGTTTGTCGGCCACTCAATCGAGCGAGCTCCTCAATTGATTCTGGATGACACTCATTTATCAGTTTCAATAATCGCATGTTGTTATCACTTAATACTTCACCAAGTGACTTCAGAGAGTTAAACCATATTTTCGGTTCACCACATTTTGGTATTATCTTTCCTGACGCAATTTCAAGGACTCTACGTTGAAATTGCTCTCTAGGCATAATGCCAATTTTTAATTTACTCATTATGAAAAGCCATCATGTTCAATATGCTTAATATATTGAAGAAAAATGTCTTTTTTATCAGCTTCACACAACTCAGACGCAGTTTTGTTATCACATGCTGCTATCATAAATGTATTAAACCAATGAACTATCTCAGATTCGTTTTTAGTCCATTTATTAAGTAACGGCATTAAGTAATCTAGTTCTTTTAGTGTGAAGTAGCTTTCTATTTCAACAATGCTATTCATATGATTAATACCTATTTTTATTAATTCAAATCGTTCAAGTTCTGCCCTGATAATAATTCACTTAGAAATGAATTTCGTTTATTAGCATTACTTTCATATTGAGTGATTTTGATGAAATCACTTTCTTTACCAACAATATGAACCTCTGTTTCAGCCCTTGTTATGGCTGTATACAACCAACTTCTATCAACAATTCTACCACTTTTAAGACTGATTATTATTCGTGGAAACTGTGAGCCTTGAGCTTTATGTAGTGATATTGCATAGCCTAGTTTAATGGAGCTAAACAAATCTAAATCAAGTTGAACTTCATCACTAGTATCAAGTGTCACTACACCAAATTTATCATCTACATGGTCAGTCGATGTGATAACACCAAGGGAGCCATTTTGCACACCTATCTCATAGTTATTTTTGGTGAACAAAACAGGATCGCCGAGCTTGATGCGTACAAACTGCATCTCGCCTTCATGTTTAATTGTGAGCATCTGTCCATCAGGGTTATTCTTTGCTTGGGCAAGACTATTAATTTCATCTATACCCCCAAACATTGTTTTGTAAGTAGCACCAATAACACGGCTATTTTTAGGTGACTGTGAATATAGTTCAACGCATTTAGCTGATATTTCCTCTTCAGGCGTTTCATGAAATGTTATGTTCTTAAATGATAAGTTATTAGGAACGATCCCATCACATATTTGTGCGCTGTACTCAGGTATACCTGTGCTAACGTCTTGTCGTTTAACGATATCTAATGTTGTGTTCATTATGGTGCCGCTACTTACAACGTCTGCTAACACCTTACCTGGACCAATCGGAGGTAGCTGATTAGGATCACCCACAAATAATATCCGAACATTAGGGTGTATACGCGTGACAATTCTGTACATCGTAGGTATATCAACCATTGATGCTTCATCGATAACGACGATATGCTTACCATCATCATTAATCTCTTCCTTTCGTAAGAATGCCGCAATAGTGCATGTAGCAAAGCCGATAGATTCATGCATTCTCATAGCAGCCCTGCCTGATAACGCTATAGCATGTATTGTATAACCAGCGAAATGCATAGCCCTCAGTGCAGTTCTGAGCACGGTTGTTTTCCCCGTACCAGCACCACCAGTAATGCATGCTATTTTAAACGCTAATGCATTAACAACAGCTTCTTGCTGCTTGCCTACCAATTCATAAGGCAATTCATCAATCGCTTGTCTTGAGCTTTTAGTAAATAATTCATCGAAGGTGTCACCAAAGCTTGCTAGCTTCTTAAATCGCTTAGCAACAACCCCCTCCATGATCAATGTAGCTGATTGATGATATGTTTCATGTTCAGGGTGAATAATATACTGGCTTTTACTAAATCCAACTTTAAAAGCTTTTTTGGTAAGTTCCATACAACCCAATAAACGCCTTAATATAGGCTTTAACTCGTTTTGGCTTGCGAATGTATCACCATTACTTAGAGATGTACGTAAAGCCTCTTCTATTGCCGCTGACAGTCTTCTCTCGTCATCGTCATTAACAATATTAAAATGAGATTTAGCTAATTCGCTAGCAGCTTTAAACGACATACCAAATGACATCAGTTTAAAAGGGTCTCGCTGGATCTCTTGGATGGATTGATCCCCATGAAATTTTAACAATGATTGCTGTACGTTTGTAGGGATCTGCTTTTTAGACATCCAATTGGCATATTTAAGATTGGAATACTTTTTAAATCCTTCATACAAAGCTTTTACAGAAGTATCGCTAAGCATTTTGCTTAACGATATTTTGTCTTCAGCATAATTGCGGCTGAGCATTGTATATATTTCTTTATCATAGTATTCCCAAAGCTCTCTAGCTTTAACAGTACCAATACCTTTAAATGCTTTTTCGTATGCTATGAACTTTATAAATTGCTCACCTGTTTCAGGAAGCGTGCATACCGCGAATATAGGGTCTTCATAGGTGAGTTGTTTATATGTGTAACCGTTATTATCGAAATCAGAAACTTTATATTTGTCTTTAACCGTCCAGTGCTGCCCTATAGCAGGCTCAACAGGAAGGTTGTTTTTCTTTGACATGATTGAGATTAAGGTTTGCGCACTAAAAACCTTGTTGCTTTTATCTAATGGTGCTCCCATAAAGATGACATAATTGGATGTATTGCAAGTTACGCTGGTAACCCTAAACCTTGACTCCTTAACTTCTGAATCGCTCATCTACGCATCATTCCTAATTCACTAATGACTTCACCTAGTTCCTTGTACTTTTCTAATTTAATATTAAGCTCACGTATTGCAGCTTTAAGTTCAATGTTCTCTTTCTCGAGCTTTAATAACTCTCTTTTGTTCAATGCGTTCCCAATAGCTGATTGGTCGAACTCTTTAGGTTGTTTCTCTTTTTCAATACGTTCTTCAGTTTTTTTAGGTAAAACCCCACGTTTTCTAAGACCATTCTCTAGAGTTTCTAGTGCAGGGATTATAAGATCATTTTGTGTCAGAGCAGATTTACCGATGTCCGCACCAAGAGCAATTTCCGTACGATTAAGTTTTCCACGGAAGACTATTTGACTAAAAAAGGCATCATCTTGAGTTACTACCCAACTCATGAATTTGTTAAAAGTATCTATCTTTGCTTGCTCTGCACTACCCATTATCTATCCTCTTCTGTAAATTAGATGAGCCTCAATAAATTGCAAGTTTATGATCACGAACGTAATTAACTACATGCACTGAAAATTGATAGTAGACCAGGACTGTACAAATGTACAGCGAACTTTAAGTGTGGTGTGATTTATGAATAATGGAAAGGGTACTATTGAGTCAACAGAGACCTCAATATTATCTTAACTTAGCTAGTGAAAATGTAAAAGGCAAGGTGCGATCCCATGGTATTTCACTTTAATTCAGATGTGTGGCTGGTGAAATAAAGCCAAGGAAGTTTAAATACCAACTTGACCGGAACTAGCTAATAGGTGACCCTATTGGTACGTCACATGCCAATAAACCGTTAATAAAAAACAGTTTTTCTTGATGGGATCATAGACTGAGAGGATAATACCTCGATATCACCATGAGTACATATTATGAACTATAACTATTCCGATATATCGTCCACGCAATTCGAACACCTTGTCATTCACTTATGTGACGAACTATTTGGAATGGGTTCAGAGGCATTTTCTGAGGGGCCCGACGGAGGTCGAGATTCAAGATTTCAAGGGGAGGCTCAAATGTACCCCTCGACATCACGGCCTTGGTGTGGATTGACAGTAATCCAAGCAAAGCACACCACTAGCTATAACAGCAAATTCAGCGACCCAGATTTTTTCAGTCTAGAATCAAAAAGCGCAACGATTACAGAAGAAGTGAAAAAGATTAAAAAGCTTATCACTGAAGACGGGCTGAAGAATTACATTATATTCTCAAATAGAAAGTTATCTGCAAATGCTAATGAGAAAATTAAAAATTATCTGTCGAGTGAAACTGGCTTAGATCAAGAAAACATTGGATTGATAGGCATTGAAAGAATGGAGCTTTTGTTTAAAAGGTTCCCTCATATAACCAATATGGTCGATTTAAATCCGTACGATACACCTCTAAACATAAGCCCTGACGACTTGGCTGAAGTCATTGTGTCAATTAAAGATGTACTGCCTACTATTAAGAAAAAAGATATTGAACCTAGTCTAATAAGAACCGATTTCACAAAGAAAAATGAGTTGAACAAGCTAACTCCAAGCTATTCAAATGTAATACTTAAAAAAATCGGTGATTTTTGCGAAATTGAAGATTTTCTTTCAATGCCTGACAATGATGATTACCAGCAAAAGTACATCGAGTCAGCAGAAGAGCTACATGCTAAAATTTGCATTTATAAACAAGACCGCCATTCATTCGATGAAGTTATTGAAAAGACTATCGAGCTAATCATAGACCGAGACAATGACTGTAAAAGAAATAAAGCACTAACCCGTACCATGGTCTATTACATGTACTATAAATGTGATATTGGTGAAAACTATGTTGCTTAAACCAAATAAAAACGCAAACCCCGACCTGACTGTAATGGCTGTTTCATCTTTTCTCCTCAAGCGCATCAAGAAAAATAGACTTGAAACCATTACCGAGCTAAAGCTTGCGCTTTTAGATAATGATAAAAATTCAACGTCTTTAATTGAACCCGCATTAGAGTTCCTATTTCTTTTAGGGCTCATTGAATACCACACTAAAAATGATTTAATTGAGTACACTGGCCCATGAAAATTTCTAAAATTTACTCCAACAAACCAAATGTTTTTGAGCCAATAGAATTCAATGAGGGTTTCAATATAATAATTGGTGAAATTAGACTTCCTGAGAATAAGGACAGAGATTCGCACAACCTTGGGAAAAGTAAACTGGCTGAACTTATTGACTTTGGTTTTCTAAAACAAAGACATAAAAACACATTTCTCTTTAAGCATTTCGACCGATTTTCTGAATTCGTTTTTTACTTTGAATTTAAATTGAATGACGGCACATATATTACTGTCCGCAGGTCTGTGGAAAAGAACACGCAAATAAACTTCAAACGTCACACTGCAAGCTTGCAAGATTTCAGCTCTTTGCCAGATTCAGACTGGGATTATCAAAAATTATTAATTGAAAAAGCCAAGCTATTAATGGATAGCTTCTTTAATCTTACTTCGATATCCCCATGGAACTATCGAATGACAGCAAGCTATGCCCTTCGTAATCAAGATGATTTCAATGAAATATTTCAACTAAAGAAATTCGGGCCAAGGCACATAACTTGGAAGCCATATGTTGGTCATCTGTTGGGGTTTAACGCTGAAAATCTAACAGAGAATTACGAATTAAGAACGTTAATAGATAAGATTTCAGAAAAACTAGACGAGCTACAAAAAGAAATTGGAGTCTATCAGGGCGACGAGGAAGAGATGCTTCAAGATGCATTAGCCACCAAGCTTCAATCTGCAACAATGCTACAGTCTCAGTTAGATGAATTTAATTTTGATGAATCTGACGCTAAAACCGTGGAGGAGCTTTCAGAGGGGCTTGATAGCGAGATTGAAGAACTTAACCGTATTCGATATTACCTAAGCGCGAACATCAAAAAACTCCGACGAGCACAATCAAAGAAACCCACCACCTTTGATGTCAGTAAAACAGAGAAGCTATTTGAAGAAGCTGGCATTCTACTTGGCGACCAAATTAAAAAGTCTTACAGTGAATTACTTGAGTTTAGCCGTAAGATAACAGTCGAAAGAACTGGCTTCGTCAAACAACAAATGGGTGATTTAGAGAAACAGCTTTTAGATACATCTTCCCGACTTACTGAGCTTAACGCTCAAAAATCACAAAAAGTATCATTCTTAACGAGCACTAGTACATTTGAAAAATACAAAGAAGTATCAAATCAATTATTGCTAATTAATACAGAGATTAATGCAATTAGAAGAAAGTTAGAAATCAGTGAGCAAATCAAAAGTAAAGAAGGTGAATTTCGAGACCTAAGCAAAACAAAAGGCGATGTTATCGAAAAAATAAGAGTTAATAGAGACTCTGTAATGAAGTCTGAAACATCTATATACAAAACTATCAAAGATAACTTTTCTCAGTTTGTTAGGCAGGTTTTGGACAAAGAAGGGAGAATTTCAACAGAGCAAAATAAGGAAGGGAACCTTGCGTATCATGCAGGTTTTGTTGATGGTGATTTCAACTATACAAGTGAATCCGATGGCTGTAGTTACAAGAAAATATTATGCATGGGGTATGATTTAGCTGTAAATATTGCCTATCAAAATCAGGGCTTTGTGCGTTTTATTTATCATGACGGTGGACTTGAAACTCTCGATTTTAGGAAGAAAATTGAATTTTTAAAATATGCCCGCACCATCCCTGAACTTCATGGCACTCAGTATATTTTAACTCTCATTGACTCAGACTTGCCTGAGGGAATAGAGTTCACAGAGGAAGAAATTGCACTAACATTACATGATGACGGAAATGATGGTCTTCTTTTCAAAATGCCTTCTTGGTAAAGTTAAAGCAACGCGTTCAGGCCTTGAACTTATAATGATTTAACGACTATATTGGTGGCTCAGAAGCCGGTCACGGTGATGTTCAATCGGGTTTAGTGCTATGACTGCAGCTAGCCAATTGCGGACATTAGCTTTTGAGTAATTAATGGCAGAGCAGGTCTGAGCTACTACAACTAATTTTATTTATTTGTACTCTAAAATTCACTTAATATTGAACGTACAATTATGTTCCCAATTTCAAAAGCAGACCTGAGAATCATCTTGGATGCACCAAAATTAGAGCATTAATTCTATGGCGGTTTCGCCCCCAAAACGCCATAGAAACACCAAGAAATTTTCGCCACGTATAGTCTAATTTACCAAAGTAAATAGTCCGTTCTGCCACCACAGAGGCTGACAGATCCTCACGAATATTAACAACAAGCCTTTGGCTCTAGGATTAATTGTTTCAATGCATCTAATGCACTAAGCCAATGCTTTGTTAATAACTTAAAATATTTATCTTTATAGGCCCTTAGCCCAATAAATTGATTCGACATCTGTAGTGCTCAATAAATATTAACATCATTTTAGTAATGCTGAATTCTTTATTCACTCAAATCGCTAATATGCTGATGTGACCTATCCTAGCTGCTATAAAAATGCCGGACCAGCTATTTTATCTTTTAATAAAAATGGGCTACTTGTTGATTATAGCTATTCGGTTAAAGTCGTAGAAGTTTGATAGTAGTTATAAATAAAGCCCCGATTAAGTTAACCTCCTATAAAAGAGTCCACAGACCGTTTTAACACAGATAATTTTATTGGTTTTATTAAAAATGCATTCGCACCTGATGCAATAACTTTATCTATATGTTCTTGTTGTGAAAATCCAGACATAGCTATAATGGGAGTATCTTTAGTCGCTTCATTTTCTCTGATATGTTTGCATACAGCAAAGCCATCAATATCAGGCATAACTAAATCGAGAAAAATAAGACTTGGTTTGATATTCTCTATCATGCTCCCTGCTTCAAAGCCACTATAGGCAACTTCAACTCCAAACTCGGGATATAACACTTCAATAAATTCTACCAATAAATCGGCATGCTGTTTGTCATCTTCTACTATGACAATAGTATTACCTTTTTTAGCAACTAGCTTACCTTCAGCTAATCTTTCTACTTCCGAGCGTTCAAACCTGCGATGACCTCCAGGAGTTGTAATAAACTTTAAACGTCCTTCTTTAGCCCAGAACCTAACAGTTATAGGCGACACGCTTAACAGTTTCCCAACTTGAGCTGGGGTAAGTAATTTTTCTGGTTTATTCAATTTGTTTAATTCTCAAATATATTATAGTAATTAGCTAAGAAATAATTTATCAACATAATATGTAACTAAATTTTAATGATTTATTTCAGTAAAACTATCATATCATTTTAAATATCAATACCCAATATCGTTTTTATCGATTGTGTTTTTACTGGCATCGTTTATAATCGATTTTTTTATGGAGACTAGAAACTTGTTTAGTGTCTCGATTGTTTTTCATAGACTTATATGATTTTTTCAAATCAAGAGTAGAGCAATGCCTAATAAATCTGAAAACGAAAATTTCATGTCAACAGCATTTGACTCTAGCCCTGTAGGTCTGCAAATCATTGACTTAGACACGGGTGTGCGGAAAGAAATCAATAAGAAAGCCTGTGATATGTTAGGTGATAATAAAAAAAAATTAATGGCTGAAAATGTATTTGAAAATTGTACATGGCTTGGTAAAGAGAGTTTTTCATTTATTGTTGAGTCTTTAAAATATAAAAAGCACTTAAAAAACAATATTGTGAATCTGAAAAACCACCAAGGTAATGAATTAACCTTCAGCTACGATATATCGGAATTTCAATATAAGTCTAAAAGATTCGTTAGCATATTAATGAACGATATGACTGAACAGCATGATTTACTTGCGAATATATCAGATACCGCCAACTTGATATACTCGGTTGATGGAACCAATTTCTTTAATAGTGTAGTACTAAAAATTGCTGGGTTATTTGATGCAGAACATGTTTTTGTTGGGTTAAATAATTTAGATGATCAACTAAAAATGAAAACAGTGTCCTATAGTTTTGAGAACCGAATAGTTGAAAATATAACTTATGATATTGAAAACACCCCATGCGAAAATGTCATAAAAGATACAACAGATAGTGTTTGTTATGTCTATCAAGATGTTCAAACGTTATTTCCAAAAGATTCATTTTTTATAGAAAAAGATATTAAAAGCTATATTGGATTGCCTGTTTTCGATGTTAATGAGAAGGTTATTGGTGGGCTAATTTTATTATTTACTCGAGATATTTCTAATAATATATATAGGGACGATATTTTAAAAATCTTTGCCGGAAAAATATCCAGTGAGTTAAAAAGTCTGGCTCTTCACACCACCAATAATGAAACGAAACAATATTTGAATTTGTATAGTAAGCAAGCACCGATAGCGTCATTTAAGTGGGATCTAGAATTTAATCTACTTGAGTGCAATCAATCAGCGGTTAGTATGCTCAATTATACAGAAAATGAATTAAAACAATGTAATTTCATCTTAACCTTAGTCCCTTTCTATGAACAAGATACTGTGCAAAAAACATGGACTGACTTACTTGCTGCTAAAGGAGGAGAACATGGCTTTAATTCGTTAATTAAACAAGATGGCGATATTATTTTAACCGAATGGCATAATTCCCTCATTAAAAATGATGAAGGAGTTAATATAGGTGTTATTTCTATTGTTAAAGACATCACCCAAGAGCGGCAGCAACTAATACGTGTTGCTCAAAAAGAAGTAGAAAAGCGGGAGATTTTAAATGCAATCATTGACGCTGTTATTACCATCAATAGTAAAGGAATCATATTAAGTGTAAATGCCGCGACTGAAAAAATGTTTGGTTATTCAGTTTTTGAACTATTGGGAGAAAATATTAAGTTATTGATGCCAAAATCAAGAGCCGTAAAACATGACTCTTACCTAGAAAATTATCAAAAAACAAAAGAAGCTAAAATTATAGGCAAAGGCCGTAGCGTAATCGCGCTTAATAAAAATGGTCGAGAGTTTCCTATTTACCTAGCCATTGCGGAACTTTCCCCCGATGAAAATAGTAATATTCGTTATGTCGGTACTTGCCACGATTTAAGCGCTTTTACAGAGCAGCAAAATCAATTGCAGCGCATACAAAAAATGGATTCTTTAGGTAAATTAACCGGAGGCATTGCCCATGATTTTAATAATCTATTGGGTATTGTATCGGGTTTCAGTGAGCTATTAGAATTAGAATTAGAACAGAACCCAAAACAGTTAAAGTACTGTAGACAAATTATTACCGCAAGTAAGCGCGGTACAGAATTGACCCGAAAACTGTTATCTTTCTCAAAAGTAGAAAGTAAAAAAAATACAGTCATCAATATCAATAGTTTGTTAACCGCTACTCAAGGCATGATAGAAAAAACACTTACAGCACAGATTAACATAGAATATTCCTTGGCCGATAACTTATGGTGTAACAAAATCGACATAAGTGCATTTGATGATGTAATTCTTAATTTATGTATTAACGCCAAACATGCCATGCCTAATGGCGGTTTATTATCGATTTCAACCCAAAATCTCACCCTTTCAGCTATTGAAGCGCAACGCTATAACTTAATCGCGGGGCAGTATGTCTGTTTAGCTGTCACAGATAATGGTTGTGGTATGAGTAATGAAATAAGAGACAATATATTTGAACCTTTTTACACAACTAAAGGAGATGACGGTACCGGTTTAGGTTTATCACAAGTTTATGGCTTTATTAACTCTTCTCACGGGTCAATATATGTTTATTCTGAGGTAAATATTGGTACCTCGTTTAATATTTATTTACCAAAAACAGAGTTAGTGGACAATGAATATACTTCAGATAGAAATAAACAAATATCTTTTAAAGGAAAAGAGAATATTTTAGTGGTTGACGATGAATTAGCATTAGGATTACTCGCCAAAACAATTATTGAAAATGAAGGTTATACCGTTTTTCAGAAAAACTCTGTTGAAGATGCACTAAGTTGCCTACAAGAACACAATATTGACTTGATCATTAGTGATGTAATTATGCCAAAAATAAATGGTTATCAATTTATTGAAGAAGTTAGAGCTTTGGAACTTAATATTCCCTTTTTACTCGCTACGGGCTTTAATGGTGAAATTAATATTTCCAAAACCAGTTTCGCCGAAATCCCCATTATTTCAAAACCATACACTGCCTATGAATTATTAACGCAGATTCGAAACTTATTAGATTTAAACAAGGTGTCGGTATAAACCGCCTGATAATCAAAGGTAACGAATGAGCGACATGCCTGTATAAAAGGAACTTGATAATGAATGCAGAATCCACAAATCTTTATATCGTCGATGATGATATTCAAATATGTGACTTATTAAAAGCTTATACCTGCGATGAATTTAATGTTATTGCACAACAAAGTGCTAAAGCATTTTTAAATTGCCCTATCAACGATAGTGATATTGTCTTGCTTGATTTAAAAATGCCCGATATGGATGGTGTAGAGGTTATCAGGGAGCTTGCCAATATTAATAAAAAATGTTCCTTACTTATCATGAGTGGTTATGATGAAGGTGTTTTACATTCGTCTGTGCAACTTGCTAAAGAGTACGGTTTAAATATTATTACTTCTTTTAGTAAACCCATTAAATTCTCTTATTTAATGAACATTTTAATGAGAATAAAAGTACTGAACACCTCGAATAATTCAGACGTTATCGACACACTACCAAAGGTGAATTCAATTAATAATGTGACACCTGATAAAGCGTATGTTCTTCGTAATGCGATTCATTTTAAGCCAACTTTGGCCGAGTTAATTGACGCAATAAAACAACAACATTTAGTTTTATATTATCAACCTCAATTAAGCCTTCAACAGAAAAAAGTTATTGGTGTCGAAGCATTAGTAAGGTGGCATCACCCTGAGTATGGCGTGATATTTCCAGATCAATTTATTGCACTAGCAGAGCAGTCTGGTGTCATTGAACAATTAACAGCGCAGGTAATTACTTTAGCAATTGAGCAACTTAAATTATGGAATCAACAGAACCTAGTATTAAAGATTTCAATTAATATTTCGGCGCAAAATATCACATCATTTACATTACCCGATCAACTAACACGATTAGTTAATGAAAATAAAGTTGACCCTTCGATGTTAATGCTAGAAATAACAGAATCAGCTTTAATGACAGAGTTAACTACGTCGTTGAATATATTAACACGCCTTCGCCTTAAAGGTTTTAAGCTGTCGATTGATGACTTTGGTACAGGCTACTCTTCACTGTCACAACTGCATCGCGTACCTTTTACTGAATTAAAAATTGATAGAACATTTGTTAGCGGTATGCTTAAAAGTACTGAGTCAAAGGCTATTGTCGATACCTGTATATTACTGGGGCATAACTTGAAAATGGAAGTCATTGCTGAAGGTGTTGAAGACCAAGAAACGCTCAATTTGTTACAAAATATGGGCTGCGATAATGCTCAAGGCTATGTTATTTCGAAACCTTTACCTATTGCTCAATTTGAAAAATGGATAAATGATTTTCATCGCAATATTGATTAGAAGTATGGCACGTTTACACAACATCACTGTTATTACGCTTTGTGGCGGTACTAACAAACGTTATTTTAATAAAAATCAGTTACAACTAAAAGTTATTTTATCATGAGTATTAAAAAATCAGAGTCACAAAATTTATTGTTATTCCAACTAAATGGCAGTCAATTATTTGCTTTAAATGTCTTAAAAGTTAAAGAAATCATTACCGATACTAGTTTTAATCAATTGCCTGAATCACACTCTTCCTTAGCGGGAGTTACTCAATTAAGAGGGGTAACTTTACCGGTAATTGATTTGGGCGCTGCAATGGGATTAACTCGTATTGATATAGATGCAAAGCCATTCCCTTCGATCATTGTTACTGAGTGTAACGGAAAAACCCAAGGGTTTTTAGTCCGTAAAGTCGAGAACATTATAGCGATAAATTGGCATGATATAAAAATAATCCCCAGAGCCAGTGGAAAGAATCATTATGCAACAGGGGTTATTCAGCTTAATAATAAATTAGTTACTCTCGTTGATGTTGAAAAAGTTATGCATGAGACTGTCGATGATAAAGATGACATTCAAGCTGATTTATTAACTCAAACACAGCTAAACGTTATTAAAGGTAAAAAGGTTTTAATTGTTGACGACTCCTTAATTGCTCGAAAGAAAATAGCCTCTGTTATAGAGATATTAGGTCTCGAATATCAACTAGCAAGTAATGCCGATGAAGCCTTACAGCTTTTAACTGACTTCTCATCCCCTTTTGACACGATTATTTCTGATATTGAAATGCCACAGGTCAACGGTTATGAATTTTCGAGGAAAGTACGTGATTTAGCGGGTTTTCATGACACAACTTACCTTATTTTGCACACATCACTTACCGTAAATAAACACAGTAAAGATTTTGAGGACTCCAAAGCTAATGCATTAATAACCAAATTTAACCCTAAAGTGTTAGCTGAAAATATATTTGTAGGAATAACAAGCCCTTAATCAGATAACAACGTTAAACAAACATAATGGCATGACAAGTATAAAGGTTATATCAACAGTATTGTAGTAAATCACTACGCCCCAATAAAGGGGGAGTTTTACTTTAATTGATAAGTTTTAAGGCAATCTTGGTTAGCCATAATTTATAGATAGCTTTTAAATTTTTAGTGGTTCTACAATTAAACAGGAATTAAAAAATAATGAATAATAGTTTCAATAATAACGAAGTCAGATTTGCTACTACCGAGCAATTAGTATCAATTACCGACCTTGATGGGAGAATTACTTATGCGAATCCAGAGTTTTGTAAAGTTGCTGGATATGAACTTGAGGAATTAATTGGGCAACATCATAATATTGTTCGCCACCCAAATATGCCTAAAGCTGCATTTTCGGATCTATGGGAAAAGCTTAAACAAGGTGACTCATGGCGAGGTATGGTAAAAAATCGTTGTAAAAGTGGTGGTTTTTATTGGGTTGATGCCTATGTGACACCTTTATATGAAAATGGGTCTATAACAGGCTATCAGTCGGTAAGAACATGTCCAACAGAAGAGCAAAAAGTTAAAGCTCAACAACTTTATGACACGTTGAATCGCGGTAAATCCATTCGTGATATTAGAGCGAATATCAGCTTGAAACGAATTTTCGCCACAATGATTATTATATTGTCGTGTGTGATTAATTGGTTATACGTTGGTTCTATTATCTCTATTGTCACCTTATTAATGTCTTTTATATTAGTTTTTATAATTTTTTCAGAAGAATTAATCTCTTTTCCAAATGCAGCGAAAAAAGTCAAATTGTTGTTTGATAGTCCGTCGCGCATCATATATTCAGGAAAAGGATTAACAAATATTCTTAATTATCCCGTAGAGCTATATAAAGCACGGGTTGGAACTATATTAGGGAGAAGTAGTGATTCGGGACGAGTGCTTGTAAACCTTGCAAGCGAATTGGAAAAAGTATCGAGCGAAATGCTTGAAGGTATCAATGATGAAAACTCTCATTTAGCGCAATTTGCTACGGCAATTACTGAAATGAGCGCGACAATTGACGAGGTTAGTAGCAATACAACTCAAACCCATGACAAAGTTATAAATATTCAAAATGAATGTAAACAAAATATTGACGTGATTGAGGTTAGTCAAAAGAGAATACTCAATTTAACAGGAGATGTCGAAAATGCAGCGACTAATGCCATAGCTTTAGTGACAGACGTTGATAAAATATCAACCGTTATGTCCGAAATTCAGGGCATTGCTGATCAAACCAACTTATTAGCTTTGAATGCAGCCATAGAAGCTGCGAGAGCTGGCGAACAAGGACGTGGGTTTGCAGTAGTTGCTGATGAAGTAAGAACACTAGCAAGTAGAACGCAAGATGCAACGGTTCAAATTCAGGCTTCGGTTCAAGAGTTGCAAACAACCTTAAAAGAATGGAGCCAAGTAATGCTTGTTAATAAATCTAACGCTGAAAAGTGCTCTGAAGATACGGTAAATATCAAATCTGCAATGGAAAGTATTATTGTGAATGTTACTGATGTGAGTGATATGACAGCACAAATAGCGACAGCTACAGAAGAGCAAAGCGTGGTAGCGAATCAAATCAACCAAAGTATTCTTAACATTGATGAAATATCTAAAAACAACGCTGTTTTGGCACAAAAGGTCAATAAAACGGGTGTTGAGGTATACGAAAATGCAGCAATTATCGATGCATTAAGTGCGACATTTAAATAATAGAGTGGGTCTCTATTTATTATAAATGGCCCCCATATCGTTGAACTATATCAAAGAAACTCATTTTCACAGTAGAGAAGATGAGTTGAATAATGTTTTGTTAGCGGAGTATCCATTTTTAGGTACTTTCTTCAACGATTTAAATTTATAAATAATGGCTAGATGCTTTGCATCAAGATTAAGCGACATAGCATCACTATTTTTAATATGAAAATATTTTCATGCGTACTTACAGTAACTAAAAGTAATATATAAATGTATCAATCAAATATTATTGTTGACCATATAGTTAATTTCACTTCCCAGCGTGATAGAGAGGTATTGGCTATTAGTCTCCTAAAAAATATTAATAGTCTGCTGTTTTGCTCACAGACAGAAATAATTTCAATTAACAAAAAAGGAGATATTTCCTCGTATATATCCTGTGACAATAATCATTATGTTGTCAATGAACCTACTATTTTGATAGATGATAAGCTAATTAATGCTATTGAAATGACAAGCTATCTGATATCTCCCATACCGACAAAGAAATCCACCTGTCATCAATATTTAAAAGCACTATTAAATATATGGGTAGTTGGCAGTATCGAAAAAGTATACCACTACTTACATACAAACTAGAGAATGATATGTATGACTTATAAAGCTTGTTCTAATAAAGACAAACCCAGAAGGGATAATAAAAATATAGACTCGGTTAAATACCCTTTCGATGAAAAGTTAATACTAGATAATGACAATGTTGCAATAGTAACTCGTGAAACTGATAGTCATATCAGAATGGGGTTAGTGCGTAATACGACGGTCGATACCGAGGATACCATTCAAGCTGACAGTACTTTTGTCTGCAAGTAATTTATACGCTACTGTATTAGATTATATATTTCAGGAATGTTTGTGAAAAAATTATTTAACCCAGCTATTAATGTAATGAACAATCTAAGTTACCCTCGTAAGTTCATGTTACTTGGGGGACTTTCTCTCCTAGCATTATTGATTGTTTCAATTTCTTTAATCAGATATTTGTCAGGGTCAATCAATACAGCTAATTTGCAATTAGAAGGTATTCATCAGGCTCAAAAGACATCACGACTGATTCAATCACTACAACAACATCGAGGGGTTTCTACGGCTGTTATTGCAGGTATTAATGAAAGAACAAATCATCTTCTATCTATTAATAAAAAAGTCATTGATACCCTCCAAGTACTTAGTACTGACTTGCCATTAGAATTAAAGGAAATAGCAAAATGGTCTTCTATTATTCATCAGTGGGAATATTTAAATACTAAAGGGCTTACTTTAGATCTTGATGAGAGCTTTAATTTACATACAGAATTAATTAAAAATATCAATTCTTTACAGCTAACTGTGGCTGACTATTATTACTTGCTTGTAATGGATGATCTGGACTCATATTATCTAACAAATAGTTTTTTATTCACACTCCCCATCACATTAGAGTTACTTGGACAAGCACGTGCTATTGGTGTTTCATATTTAGTGAATAAAAGTCCAAAATATAAAAATTCCATAATAAAATCCTTATCGAATACCATCGTCCCATTAGGCGTGTTCAAAGAGAATATAAGCAAGGTTAAAAGGGAACTTATTTCGGACGGGGGAAGTATTTCAGCTCAAGCTCTCATTAAAATAATCGAGAAGCATAAAAAAGTCACCTTAGATGAAATTTTAGTTGATAAAACACTGTTAAGTTCTTTAACGTTTTATCATGATTCAACCTCCGTTATTGATGAAGGGTATGATCTTTTAGATAACTCACTTTATTTTACACTACAAAGCTTGCTTCACAGTAGAGTGAATCAGGCAAACATTCAATTAATTTTGAATATCGGTTTTTCGTCAATGTTATTTATTATTGTACTTTATTTTATAATAGGGCTGTATTTCTCAACAATTAGAAGTATTAATTATTTAACTAAAGTGACGGGAAATTTTTACGGTGGTGACCTTGATGCACGTGTTACGCTTTATACCCGTGATGAACTAAATAATATAGCGATTGGATTTAATGAAATGGCTGAATCATTTCAAAATCTACTGATTGATAAAGAAGAAGTAAGCACAAGACTACGCGCTATTATTGATAATTCACCAGTAGGAATTTGGTTTACAGGTACGGATGGTCGTTATCATTTCGTTAATAAAACATTTTGTAACTTAGCCGGAATAGAAGAAGAAGACATGCTCAATACACCCTCATATAAATTAGCCCCGTTACTGGGGGATGAGATGGCGAAGCATTGTTTAGAGTCAGATATAGCGGCCTTGGGGCAAGATACCCCTCATATTTCCTATGAAAAAATCCCTCGTTTAAATGCAAAGCCATACTTGCTTGAAATAACGAAAGTAAAATTGATGAACACACAGGGTGAAGTTATTGGTTTGATAGGGATCAGTAACGATATAACAGATAAGCGGCAACAGGAAGATGATTTAAAACTCGCTGATATGGTATATCAAAATAGTTCTGAAGCGATGATGATTACTAATGTTGAGAATAAGATTGTTGCTATTAACCCTGCTTTATCTGACATCACTGGTTATAGTGAAGATGAACTCATAGGGAAAGACCCTAAAATATTTAGTTCGGGTAAACAAAGTCATCAATTTTATCAATCAATGTGGGAAGAATTAAAACTAACAGGAAGCTGGCAAGGCGAGATTTGGAACACTAAAAAAAATGGAACTGACTATACTGAATGGATTTCAATTAACACCATTTATGATGATTATGGCAAAGTTTTCAGACGAATTGCATTGTTTTCAGATATTACTGATAAGAAAGAAGCGGATGAACTGATATTAAGGCAAGCGAATTATGACAGCCTAACGAAACTGCCCAACCGAAGAATGTTTATTGATCGATTGGATCAAGAAATAAAAGTATCACACCGGAAGAAACAAGAATTCGCTTTAATTTTTCTTGACCTAGATAACTTTAAAATAATTAATGACAGTATGGGTCATTCTTATGGTGACGCACTTCTTGTCGAAGTCGGGAAAAGAATCACTCATTGTGTTCGTGAAGCAGATACTGTTGCTCGAATAGGTGGTGATGAATTTACAATTATTTTGTCAGACTTATCGGATCTGTATAATGTTGAATCTATTTGCCATAAAATATTAACATCCTTAAACAAGCCTTATTATATATCTGAAATGCCGGCATATATATCAGCCAGTTTAGGCATAACAATCTATCCAAATGATGGTAACACTACTTTGGAGTTACTCAAAAATGCTGATCAAGCCATGTATCTTGCTAAGAGTCTCGGGCGTAATCGATTTTGTTATTTTACCGCTTCAATGCAGGATAAAGCATTAAACCATTTAGCATTATTGAATGATTTACGTAAAGCCATTAGCTTGGACCAACTCACTGTATTTTATCAACCCATTGTTGAATTACGGACTGGTATTATTCGTAAAGCTGAAGCACTTTTGCGCTGGAAACATCCCGTGCGCGGCATGGTGAGTCCCGCAGAATTTATACCTCTAGCAGAAGAGTCCGGCTTAATTGTAGAAATTGGTGATTGGGTATTTAAAGAAACAGTTCAACAGATTAAAAAATGTAAAAAACAGCTCGGTTTAGACATACAAATTAGTGTCAATAAGTCACCGGTACAATTTAGAGAAACAACTGTTCAATTAGATTGGCTAAGTTATCTTACCGAAAATGAATTATCAGGGGAAAGCATTGTTATTGAAATAACAGAGGGCCTGTTAATGGATAATAATACTAGAACCATGGAAAGACTTTCTCAGTTCAGGACTGCTGATATTGAACTGTCTATGGATGATTTTGGAACAGGATATTCGTCATTATCGTACTTGAAAAAATTTAACCTTGATTATCTAAAAATAGATCAATCATTTACTAAGAATCTAGCCCTTGGGTCAGTAGATATGATTTTATCAGAAGCTATTATAACAATGGCTCAGAAGTTAGGGTTAAGAGTTATAGCTGAAGGTATCGAAACACAAGAACAAATGAAGTTACTCATGGATTCCGGATGTGATTATGGTCAAGGCTATTACTTCTCAAGACCTATACCTGGAGATGAATTTATGCAGTTATTATCTCGAACTAACCATGTGGCTGATTATGATTCTTTGTGTTTATACACTCACAAAATATAACTGACTATGCGAGCTTGTATCCTTCAATAAATATAATCATTTATTGAGTGTTGAAAATTTTTTATTTTAATTTAGCTCTATAAGTAGAAGCGTATGTCTGCTGTGTGGACGTAGACCTGCCCCTTTTGACAACGATATTTATAATACTCCGAACCAGTTAAGTATTATCGATTCCGGCTTTATTAAGGCCAGTTTTCGTATCTTTAGTGAGCATTCGGTAGAGTGATTTTGAGCAGCGATTAACGTACTCCACTTTATTAGTGAAGCAGACGTTAGCATAACAACCTCTAGTGACAGCAATGCGCATAAAGTGTTCATAATTTCTTTGGCGCAATGTGCCCCGTAGTGAGATAGAAAGTTAATTTTTCATACCTATAATGCTTAACGAACGAATGTCCGCTTTCAGAGTTTTTAATCAAATTTGAGTATTATTTTTTCTAGTTTTAATATTAAATTTATAAAAAACTTATTATCTAATTTAGAACAGCTTTGTCGGATAACTTGTCGCTAGATAAGCCAAGGCTAAGGTCTTCTTTCGTATCTTAGCTGCCAATATCATTTAGTGGTTAGTAGCCTCAAACATTATGCAAAATCACATTAGCTTTCATTAAAACTGTCGAAAACTATATGTTTTTATTATTTAGCTTGAGTGGTGCGTTGTGCCTGTCAAACCAATGACATATTTGATTACCCCAATCGCAATATTTTTCTGATATAGAGTGACTAAATAACAATATTTCAGATTGAGATTGCTTCTTAAACATATTAAAGTGAGTTTCGTCTCGAATTTCCCAAGATATCGCTAGTACAAAGTAATCTAGTTCATCAGCCAAAAGGTGAATGGTTGTATAACTGATAGGTTCTTTTTGATATATTTCTATTAAATCATTTAGCGTAAATACTTTAGAAGGTTCATCCATGTCTTATCTCTCCATAATAACTACAACATAAAAGATAGTTTCTGATTGATAATAAATCAAAACAATTGATGAGTTTAGTGCTTTTCACTAAACTGAGTGGAACGGTTACAGTTACCAATTCGAGACATTAAGTATCATCTAAAAAAGAAATGACTCGATTAGATTACATATCGACACTACTATAAAGATAAATATGTATGTAAAAGGAAGTTACATTTTATATATTTATTCTGCTGTATACTCAAAATTTTTGAATGTAAAATACGTATGTCGAAAAGAAGGGGGTTTTGGAATAAATCATTGATATATATAGCACCTCACTCACTCACTCACTACAACATACAAATTTCAGCTCTTTATAAATGCGTTAGACGTATTACGTGAACCAATGGAATCGGGCGAAGTCACTATTTCTCGAGCTTTGCACAAACAATGTTTTCCGGCACGCTTTCAACTGATTGCCGCGATGAATCCGAGCCCTACAGGTTTTTATAACGATCAGCGCAGTACGCCAGAGCAAGTTTTGCGTTACCTAAATCGTTTATCTGGACCATTTCTTGACCGAATTGATATTCAAGTTGAAGTGGCACGTTTGCCTAGAGGCACTTGGGCGAAGAGTAATCAAAAAGTTGAGTCAAGCGCGCAAGTACAACAACGAGTGCAAGTTTGTCGGATTATTCAGTTAAAAAGACAGGGCATAGCCAACGCACATATCAGCAGTAGCGAATTGAAAAGCCACTGTAGTTTAAGTGCTGAAGAGAATGAATTTTTAGAGCTTGCCGTGGAAAAATTAGGGCTATCAACCCGCGCACACCATAAGATTTTAAAAATAGCTCGTACGCTCGCCGATATGGAGAATTCAACAAATATTGGTCATAAGCATTTAGTGGAGGCCTTATCTTATCGAGCTATGGACAGGTTATTACGCCACTTAATGAATGCTGTGGCGGTCTAATTGTCCTGCATAAATTAAGTAATCGAGGCAAAAAATGCTTTAATCAAAGGTTGAGCTTTTGTTTGATTCAAACAACAAACACCTAATTCAAAAGGTTCAATGTCACCAATGTTTTCGAGGTTACGAACCCTATCTTTTACCGGACTATTATCCACTACCACTTGCGGAACTATGCCGACACCACACCCTAAAGCAACCATACTTACCAAAGCTTCGTGACCAGAAACCGTCGCGTAGATAGTGGGTTTTCCTTGTTGTTTTTTTCGATACCAAAGCTCGAATCGTTTTCGAGCAGCACCATGCTCAGGCAGAATTATTGGAATCTCAGACCAAGTTAACACTTTTTCACTGAGTTGCTGTTGCACCTTGCAAGTCATGGTTGGAGCGATCACCGCCAAGGCAATGGTATCTAAATGATGAAAGTAAACACTGCGTGGCAAATGCTCAGGAGATGCGGCGATAGCAAAATCAACGGATTGATTTTGTACTTGTTCAAGGGCATCTGCGGCATCACCTGTGGTGAGCATAATTTCTACTAGCGGGTGGCGTACCCTAAAGCGTTCTAACAAAGGGGGGAGGTGACTGTAAGCGGCTGTTACTGAACAATAAATACGTAACTTCCCAGTTAATTCAGTTTGCTTTTGGTCAAGGGACTGTTTGAAAGTGTGCCATTGTTCAAGCTGCTGCTCAGCATAAATTTTGAATTTTTTACCAATATCAGTTAATACCACGGTTCGATTATCACGATGTAATAACTCTCCGCCGACTTCATCTTCAAGCCTTTGAATGGCTCTACTCAGTGTTGATGGGCTGATGTGATGTGCTTGCGCAGTTTTGCCAAAGTGCAATGTTTGGCTCAAGTGAGCAAACATTGACAGTGCTTTTTGATCCATAACTTATTGCCCTGGTGTTGAGGTTTATTATTGTGTTGCAAAAAACGCAACGCGATAGTGCGAATATATCACTTTTTGCAACGTGATATCTAGGGTAAGGTGATTACATTGAAAAAATCATTGAAAAGCACTGCTAGACAGCTAATTCAATTAATACGTCAGAAATTATAGGAAAGTCCATGAGCAATTATTTTAATACTTTAAGTTTACGTGAAAAATTAGGCCAATTAGGCCAGTGTCGTTTTATGAAACGTGAAGAGTTCAGCGATGGCTGTAACTTCATTAAAGATTGGAACATTGTTATCGTTGGTTGTGGTGCTCAAGGTTTAAACCAAGGTTTGAACATGCGTGATTCAGGTCTAAATATTTCTTATGCCTTACGTGATGGTGCAATTAGCGAAAAACGTCAATCATGGCAGTGGGCTACAGAAAATGGTTTTACTGTTGGCAACTACGCAGACTTAATTCCTCAAGCCGATTTAGTTTTAAACTTAACACCTGATAAACAACATACTTCAGCTGTAACAGCGGTAATGCCGTTGATGAAGCAAGGTGCAACGCTTTCTTACTCACATGGTTTCAACATCGTTGAAGAAGGCATGCAAATTCGTCCTGATATCACGGTTGTTATGGTTGCACCTAAATGTCCTGGTACGGAAGTACGTGAAGAATACAAACGTGGTTTTGGTGTGCCAACACTTATCGCGGTTCACCCTGAAAATGATCCACAAGGTAACGGTTTAGCTATTGCTAAAGCCTACGCTAGTGCTACTGGTGGTGATAGAGCGGGTGTTTTACAGTCTTCATTCATCGCTGAAGTTAAGTCTGACTTAATGGGTGAGCAAACTATTCTTTGTGGTATGTTGCAAACGGCTGCAGTTTTGGGTCACAAGCAATTAATCGCTCAAGGTATGGACGCAGCTTACGCACGTAAATTATTACAATATGGCTTAGAGACAACTACTGAAGGTCTTAAACATGGCGGCATCACTAATATGATGGACCGTTTATCAAATCCAGCGAAAATTAAAGCGTTTGATATGTCAGAAGAGCTTAAAGTTATTTTACGTCCATTATTTGAAAAACATATGGATGACATCATTGAAGGTCGTTTCTCTGAAACTATGATGGCTGATTGGGCAAATGATGATATTAACTTATTAACATGGCGCGCAGAAACAGCTGAATCAACGTTTGAATTAGCAGCAGATTGTGAAACTGAAATTACCGAACAAGAATATTACGATAAAGGCATCTTCGTTGTTGCCATGATCAAAGCAGGTGTTGAGCTAGCATTTGAAGCTATGGTTGCTGCTGGCATTATTGAAGAGTCTGCTTATTATGAGTCACTTCATGAAACACCTTTAATTGCTAACTGTATTGCTCGTAATAAGTTATACGAAATGAATGTAGTAATTTCAGATACTGCAGAATACGGTAACTACTTATTTACTCATGCAGCGGTACCTCTTCTTGAAGAATACACAGCTAACTTAACATTAGAGCAATTAGGCGAAGGCCTAAAAGAAAGTTCAAATAATGTTGATAACGCCCGTTTAATCGAAGTAAACGAAGCAATTCGCAGTCACGGTGTTGAAGTGATTGGTAAAGAACTTCGTGGTTATATGACCGATATGCAAAAAATTGCTAGCGCAAAGTAATATTCACCCCCTTGCATTAAAGCGGGTTAGTAAATAAAGCGACATTTGAGTTTAGTTCGATGTCGTTTTTTTATGTCTAAATACTTATAACTAATTATTAATAAAATTTAAAAGGAAACACCCTATGTCTGATTTTAAAGAAGTCACTATCAGTAGAGCTGCCAATGTATATTTTGATGGTAAAGTTACCAGTCGCACTATTACGTTTAAAGATGGAAGTTTTAAAACGCTTGGTATTATGCAAGCGGGTGACTATACCTTTGGCACCAAAGAAGCTGAGTTAATGGAAATCACTGCAGGTGAATGTGAAATTTTACTTAGCGGTGAAACCGAGTGGCAAAGCATTAGCGGTGGACAATCGTTTAACGTAGATGGCGATAGCTCTTTTGAAATAAAAGCTAAAACCATTATTGATTATTGTTGTACTTATATAAGTTAAGTAGAAATCCATTTATTAGAATAAGCCTGTACCCCTTTAATTTACAGGCTTTAATAAAATTTAATCAACACAAGGTACATATTTAATATTATTTAATTAGCAAGTTTAGAGGCTAGATGTTTCATTAGTGGCAGAACCACAATGACTTACTACAACAGCTATTACCTAGATAGGAATTAAATAATAATGACCTCTTCACTTTCTCTACCAAGCTTATTACTTGGCGGTTTCACTTTAATCACAAGCTCTTTTACCTCCGTACACGCAAAAAGTGATTCTGCCGACAAGTTGATGTTCGATGACTTTAGCTACAAAACCCTCACTGATGCACAAAAGAATGGTTGGGTTCCCAGAACACAAGTAGGCCATCCAGGTATAAAAAATGCGACTTGGTGGTCAGAAGGTATTAGCTTTCACCCTGATCAGAGTGATGCCAATAATACCGTGATGCGCTTAACCTCCAAAACTGATGGTAGCCCAGAAAATACCCGTCACACGCAAATTTGTCATCAGCGTAAATACTTAGAAGGTACTTATGCCGCTCGTTTATATTTTAATGACCAGCCTGATTTTGGCCCTGATGGTGATGGTATTGTCGAAACCTTCTACACTATTAGTCCACTAGAAGCACCCATGGATAAAAACTACAGTGAAATGGATTTTGAATATCTGGCTAATGGTGGTTGGGGCGAAAAAGAGAATGTATTATTTTCAACATCGTGGGAAACTTTCCAACTTGAGCCTTGGACAAAAGTGAATGCTTTTGATACTTATGTAAATAGCCTACAAGGCTGGAATACCGTGGTATTACAGGTATTTGATAATGAAATTAAATATTTTATAAACGGCCATTTATTTTCACAACACGGCAGTGATGTTTATCCAGAAGTAGCCATGTCAGTTAATTTCAATTTATGGTTTATACCAGAGCAAATAGTAGCAAGCACCGAGATGCGTCAATACCATCAAGAAGTTGATTGGGTATACTTTAATGCAGATAAAAACTTATCTCATAAAGAAGTGCTAAAAGAGGTTGCTAACTTGCGCGAAAGCAATATTAAACAACAAGATACTGTGCCACATTGGCAACCTAAACTAGATAGCTATTGTGGTTTGTAATATTGCTATATTTATAAGTTAACCACCTAGCTATAATTATAAAAGTGCATAGTTAACGGCTTAGCTATGCACTTTTATATTGAGGGAAAGAAATTTTGAGTATAACAGCAGAGAGCAAAGTAATTCGTTGGGGCATTATTGGTTGTGGGGCAGTCACAGAAGTTAAAAGCGGTCCCGCTTATCAAAAAACAGTGGGTTTTGAATTAGCAGCGGTAATGCGCCGAGACTTAAAGCTGGCTAGCAGTTATGCCCAGCGACATAAGGTGCCAAAATTTAGCGATGATGCTGCTGAAATTATTAACAATGACAACATTGATGCTATATATATTGCTACCCCACCAGATAGTCATAAACATTATGCGCTAATGGTCGCAAAGGCGGGTAAACCTTGCTGTATTGAAAAACCTTTAGCATCCACTTATGAAGAAAGCCGTGCGATTGAACAGGTCTTTAAAGAAGCTAAGGTGCCACTTTTTGTCGCTTATTATCGTCGCTCTTTACCACGATTTAATAAGGTAAAACATTTACTAGAAAGTAAGGCTATTGGGCAAATAAGGCATATTAGTTGGCAGCTAAATAAACCAGCCAATGCAGTGGATTTATCGGGTCAATATAATTGGCGAACAGATAAAAGTATTGCCGTAGGGGGCTATTTTGACGACTTAGCGAGCCATGGTTTAGATTTATTCTCCTTTCTACTTGGGGACTTTCAAAAGGTCAGCGGCATAGCGACAAATCAGCAAGGTTTATATTCTGCCTTTGATGCAATTTCAGCATGCTGGCAACATGAAAATGGCGTTACTGGTACCGGCAGTTGGAACTTTGGTGCCGCGGAAAGACAAGATAACGTGACTATAGTGGGCAGTGAGGGAGAGTTGAACTTCTCTGTTTTTGATGAAATGCCTATAGTATTAACACAGGGTAAAAGCAGCGAAAGCTTTATCATTGAAAACCCAGAAAACATTCAGCTATATCATGTTGCTAATATCTATCAGCAGCTTGTAAATAGACAACAGCACCCATCCAATGGCCATTCAGCGTTACATACGAGTTGGGTTATGGATAAAATTTTAGCAGTTAACTAATTGTAACTGTGTTGTCATCGTATTAATTCACTTGATATGCTTTGCTGTCATCCAGCCAAGCCGTTACTTGTGCAATTAACACGTTACTTTTAGCGTTTTTTGCAATCTTCATCGCTTGCTTTGCATAAGTTTGAGCTGCCTCTATCTGCTTAGTATTTATGGCAACTTGGGCTTGAGCTAACAAAATAGCTACTTTATTCGTTGCTACACCATCTTTTTTAGCAATGGTAGTTGCTTGAGTAAAATAGCTGCTACCCAGTTCACTTTTACCTTGTGCATAGGCTATTAGCGCTAACTCAATAAGTGCACGTGTTTGGCCGTAACTACCTTCAAAATCATTATGGTATTGTATTGCCGCCTCTAATAAAGGAATTGCCTCTTGATAACGTTGTTGTAGGCGCTTTATTTTAGCTAACTCTTCATGGGCATAAGCAATAAAGAGTGCGTCATGGTATTGCTCTGCTAGCTTTTTGGTTAATAGGATATAACGTTCAGCTTTAGATAAGTCAGGGAAAGTTAGTGAGTCTTTTTCATATTGATGCATAAGTAATGCGCCTATCATCAAATGACTACGGACTTCTTCTCGGTGCATATTCCTGTGGCGTGCTTGCGCTATGTTTTCTTCCATTAAACTAATACCTTGCTCAGTATCACCACTGTTAATATAGCTAGCAGCTAAATAACGACGAGCAGCTAATAAGTCATTATTGGTTTGTAGTGCAGAGGAGAAAAAGGTAGTTGCTTGCGTATAGTCTCTTTGTAAATAGAGCGCTATGCCACGAGCAAAAGCTTCATTACTAAAATCACTAATATAAGGCTGGAACGTTTGTGTGGCGTGGGGAGCAAAACGTTGTGTTATCTTTTGCACTAATTGCGCTAAGGCGTCGGGAATACTAGAGGATAAAATGATGCCTTGTTCAACTCGCTGAGCCAAATAAAAGCTATAATCTAACTGGAAATCTTGCGGATAACCACGAAGTCTTGTCTGAACTAATAAGTCTACTTTTAAGGTTTGGGCAAGCGCTCGTAATTCTTGAGGGGCAGCTTTTACTGAGTGTTGCACTTTTCTTTGTTCAGAAAGGCTAATTGATTGAAGTACTTTTGTTTTAGGGATCAGTTGAAATTGGCTATTTTTCGTTAAACTTTCACTGATATAGTCCATACCCTGCAAAGGGACCCAATCGTGAATATCATCAGGCATGTCATTAATGACCGGCAATAAGGCAACAGTGAAGTGTTCTTTTGTTGGGGTAGGTTTATTATCAGGGGAAAAAAAATAAATATATAGTGCAATAAAACTCACAAAGAACAGTGCCGTAATAAGCACTAGGGAATTGCTGTTAACTGACCCTCCAAAAAGTTTTTTTTCATTAGTGATGTCACAGAGCTCAGCTGTCCATTGATAGCCCTGACGAGGATAAGTTTTAATGACATGACTGCCAAGTAAGTCACGGATCTCTTTTATCGATTGTACCAATACTTGTTCTTGTACAACGACATCGTGCCAAACAGACGCTAATATTTCCTGCTTACTTACGATAGTTTCTTGATGAGTTATTAGGTATTTCAGTACTGATAAGGTTTTTGCTCTGATACTAATTGTTTGACCATCTTTGATCAGCACACCAGCAGTTAAGTTGAGCTCAATATCATTTAAGGTGAATCGCATAAAGAACTGTTACAGTTTAGTTGAGGTAAATTATTATTAATAAGCGGCTATGTTGGCTTAAATTAAATCTTAGTGCAACCAACAGCTGATTTACTTAATGATAAATTGTGATTGGCTTCGTCAGTTAGCCACTTAGCGCTCATATAGTGCTACAAGCAACAGTCTAGGTGAAATAGCTTGCTTTGCTCATAACAGTCTATTAACGTGTTGTTAAAAACAATTCTCAATTGAATTGTGATTTGCTTCGAAAAATAAGGAAAGGTATTTATGGAAAGTCTTGTTGAAGGCATTTTAACCAGCCCGGTTCTATGGCTGACTATTGTTATTTTATATACGCTGAAAAAAGGTATTTATTTTGTACCGCAAAACCGAGGTTATGTTATTTATACCTTAGGAAAGTACAGTAAAACTCTTTCAGCAGGGTTAAATTTTATCATTCCTTACGTGCAATCAGTTGCCGCTGATCGTAATTTAAAAGAGCAATCATTAGAAATTATTTCACAGCCGGCAATAACTAAAGACAATATTACTTTAGATATTGACGGTATTTTGTTTATGAAAGTTACCGATGCTTCAGCGGCGACCAATAACATCACCGATTATAAAATGTCAGTAGTACAGCTTGCTATGACAAGTATGCGTAACGCTATTGGTTCAATGGAACTTGATGAATGTTTCCAAAATCGCGATGCTATTAATGCTCAGATTCTTGGTGCTATGACAGAAGCTACCGCGCCTTGGGGTGTTATGGTGACGCGTTATGAAATCAAAGATATTACGCCACCACAAACTATCCGTGAAGATATGGAAAAACAAATGACCGCAGAGCGTGAAAAACGCTCAGTAATATTAACCGCGGAAGGGGTTAAAACAGCAGCAATAACAGAAGCTGAAGGTCAGAAACAAGCAAGAGTATTAGATGCTGAAGCAGCAAAAGCTGAGCAAGTACTTTCGGCTGAGGCATCAAAAGAGTCACAAATCTTAGAGGCGACAGGTAAAGCCGAAGCGATACGGTTAGTTGCTGATGCTGATGCTAATGCTTTAGAGGTGGTAGGTAATGCTGCTAATACGGAACAAGGTCATGCGGCGGTAATGCTAACGCTTGCACAAGATGCTATTACAGCGCATCAAGCTATTGCTAACGATAGTACAGTGGTACTGACGGATGGTAAAACAGGTGATAATATAGCCAATACTGTTGCTCAGGCTATCGCTGTTTCAAGTAGCTTAAAACTGTCTAATTAGTACCAAATAAAGACCTAGAACTAAGCAATCTAGGCCTTTACTTTCTTCTTCATCAAAGAGGTTTTATGGAATATTTTTTAGAAAACCCTGACCATTTATGGTATCTGATTGCGGGTATCAGCTTTGTCATTGAATTGAGTATTATGGGCCTAAGTGGTCCGTTACTCTTTTTTGCTATTGCGAGTTTGACTACCGGTATTTTAGTTAGTATTGGTTTTGTTGAAGGTTGGCAAAGTGAAATATTAACGGTTGGTCTATTAACCGCAGTGGTTGCTGTTATTTTATGGAAGCCACTAAAGTCATTGCAGAATTCGAAAGGTAAAACGGATGACTCTAGCGATATGATAGGTTTACAAGTGCCAGCAAGTAGTGAAATTGATGCAGTTAGTGGCACCATTCGCTATTCAGGTATAGATTGGCAAGCGCGTTTAGCTGATGAAGCAAATGGCGAATGCATTAGTGAAAGTAGTCAGTGTGAAATTGTCGGAGTAACAGGTACGACTATGTTAGTTAAAGCGCTAGAAGCTGAGTAACTAATTAAAACTATCAGAGTCTTCCAATAAAACGACGCATTAGCGTCGTTTTTTTATGTGCTCTTTTTGTCTTATTAAAACTGAATCCATAAGCGTTGATCGGTTAATAGTTCTTTGGATTTTTCAGATAATAGAGGGTTATGCAAGGTGAATAGGGTACGATTTTTGACATTAGCTTTAGTTAAAATACCTGAAGTGATTTTATGATTCAAATAAAATTGTTCGAATTTACTTGATTCAAGCAGCTGCGCCAAACCAAAAGATAAACGTTGCTGCAAACGTGTATTTTGTTTATTTACAAAAAAAAAGGTTGGCGCTGGATAGTGCAGCATTAAATATTTTTCAACAGTTAGCTCTGCTTCGTTAGCTATTTCTAACCAAGGTTCGTGCAGCGCGCGTGGAAAATAGCTGAACCGCCCTTTTTGTAACATCTTAATTAAAGCAGCATCAGCACCTTTGACAACGTTAAAATTATTGGCAAGTAAAATATCGCTATCAGCCCAATTATGCCCTTGACCAAGGACTATTTTCTTAAGTTCGATTAACGAAGTACTTCTATTAAAAAGATATTGCTTCTTTTTTTGAATAATAAAAATTCGATAGCCCATTAGGCCTTTTAATATTGGAAAATAAATGGCCTGAAGCTGATCTTCTAATGTTTTAGAAGTCATTCGCCAAGTTAAGTCAATATACTCATCCCGTTGCAGCATCACTGATGTTCTAGCTTGCTCCATTTCAATATTGACGGGTTGTAATTTGTATTCTCCATAGCGGGTTTTACTCGCTTCAAGTGCGAGTGTTAATAAATCAACAAAATAGCTTTGCTTGAGATCGGGGTACTTCTTGGATTCAACATAGCGAACCAAATCAGTTTCATTGGCAAAGGTAAAGTTACTTATTAATGTTAGGGTGATTAATAGTTGACGAACGCAGGGTAGTTCCATGAATGATGGTTAAGTTGTCAGTTAATAATGATTGTTATTATAGACGAATTTATTTAGCTGCGAGCGAGGATCTCGCTACTAAAAGAAAGACTTATACCATTCCATCTAAGAAAGTGATCGCTTAGCGAGAGTTTAAAGGTTTAGAGGCAAGGCATTGATTGCCAAAAATAGTCATTCGGGAGAATGTGCTCCTGCATTCTCTAATAAGCTACATCCATGTAACGTTATTTTTTAAATCAATAACGCCGCATATAAGCCTTTAAAACTCGCCCTTCGGGAACGCATTGGCATCATGATTAATGCACAAAATATGTTTGATGTAGAATAACTATATCAACACATCTTTTGCTTTTTCTCATATCGCCAATGCCGTTCTAAGTGGTCACTTCTTTAGATGGATTGGTATTACTTAACCGCTTATTTGTATATCTTTTCAGCCCAACGCGCTAAGCCTGAGGTGACACTGCCAAAATGGTCGCCTACTACGATAGGGATGTTGGGCATTTGTTGTTGTAAAAACTCACTCAATACCGGCGACTTTGCTGTGCCGCCAGTGACAAAAATCACTTCGGGTTGGCACTGTGCTTGTTGAACTGCAGAATGCATTATACTGGCAATACTTTCTAAAGTGCGCTTATTGGCTGAGCGTAAAGTTTTTTTGTTTACTTCAGTAAATAGTCCATCAGAAATATCGGTTAAGTCGATAGTTTGTTCACTTTGCTCAGATAAGGCGATTTTTGCTTGTTCAGCGGCATTAACCAATTGATAACTTAGTTTGTGATCATGTACCGCAACTAGGCGTTCAACCATACTTGTTTCTTTCGCATCACGAGATAACTGCAGTAAATCACGTCTATTTTTAGCGCTGTAGAACTCTGTTTGTTCATTAATATTATTAATCGCAAGTGCTTGATAAAAGCTACTTGTTGGCATTGGTTTACCTGTTTTTAATAAACTATTCATACCTAAGCTTGGCATAATGCCTTGCAAGGCTAATTGAATATCAAAGTCATTTCCTGCTACTCGAACACCAGTATGAGCAAGTAAGTGGTCGTTACGGTTATCGTTATTAGTGAAATTAGGGCTCATAAGTATCATAGAGCAATCACTCGTACCACCACCAATATCAACCACTAATACGCGTGTTTCTTTTGTTAATGAAGCCTCAAATTCAAAACCAGCTGCAACGGGCTCATATTGAAATTCAACCTCTTTAAAGCCAACACGTTTTGCTGCATTAGTTAACACATTAATCGCTTGTCGATTACTTTCTTCGCCGTTTAAGCCTTGGAAATTAATCGGTCGACCGATAACGGTTTGTGTTACCTCTCTTTGTAAAGCTTGCTCTGTGAGTTTTTTAACATTACTCATCATACAAGCGACAATATCTTCAAAAAATTGCATTTGTATAGGAGCTAAACCACTAGCACCTAAAAATGACTTAGGTGATTTGATGTAATAACCTTCTTCAGGATCTTCAAGGTATTGCTCTAAAGCAGTTTTACCGAAGAGTAAATCACTTGAGATACCATCAAATTTTAATTCACGCAGTGCCGCTTGACCCTTCTGAATCTGATTTTTGCGCTCAACAAGATAATTGGCATGTTGAGTGGTTGGCAGCTGTTGAGCAAGCCAGTTAGTAATAACGTCACGGCTAGGGGCATATAAGTTAGAGGCAATGTATGAGCCACCACCTTGCTGATCACCAAGCAAAGGGATAATGTGGGGTTGGCCGTTGCGCATAGTGGCGACACCACAGTTGGACGTACCGTAATCGAAACCTATCATCATTAATACCTAAAAGAATGCCTACGAGAAAAAGGCCGCGTAGCATACTCAGTAACTAAGATAATCTCAAGGTTTATACTAAATCTATTACATTTATTCCTATCTTAGTACTATGTCAGCGGCTCAAGAACAAAAAATGTAACCTTTGAGGTTTGATGTTAAGCTTTAAGTTCAATTGATTTGAAATGAAAGCTTATGTTCCTTGTTGTGTTCAATTTTTAAGACAGTTAAAATAGCGAAAATTGAATTGGAAATTAGTGATGAAATTAAGTAAAACGAATCAAAAAATTGATAACAACGTCTGCAAAGCTTTGACCATTGCCTGTGAGTCATCTTTGCATGAAATTGCCGGTTTTGTTTGGTTAACCCATAGGGCGAATTACACTAATTTTCCTGCTAGCCTAGTTGTTACCTGTGTTTTTAATACCAATGAAGAGGTTGCTTTGATGAAAGAGCAGCAACTCGATGATGTATTGCGCAATTCTATTCAAAAGCAGTTATTGAAAATCGGTGTTGTTGTTAAAAGCATTAAACAATGTGTGCGTTTTGATAGTGAACAAGCTTGTCAACTTCAGCATCTTGGTGAATGGGAAAATCGTCTAGCATTGAGTATTGTAAAACAAAAGCCGAATGCGAGGCGTGTTCATTAAGAAGGAGCTTAACTAAGGGGAAATTTGAGGTTGGTATTTGGTTAACTCACAGCAGGTTAAGTTTTACTGTTATCCATGAAAAAGTTCACGTTACTTAATTCCATAAGATACTCACGCTTAGCGTGTTTATTTTCTGCTAACTTATCTAAATCACCAATTAACGTCATTAGTTTTTTATGAGAATGGTGGTTTGTTCGCTTAAAATCTTCTGGTTTTCCTTCGTTAGCGATACGCTCTTTTTTATCCATCGTATAGCTACTTTCTGTGTTTTCCAGCCAAATATCATTAATTAGACGGATGTTGCTCTCATTCGCTATCTTTTCATTAAATGCCATTTGCAGTTCATATTGATTCGTTTTAGGGTTAAATAGATAACTTTCTTTACTAACATCTACTTGGTGTTTTTGATCAAGTCCAACCAATGCTTGATTTTTGACTGCGGTACCAATGTTGTAGCTTTCTGTTTTGTCATAGTAATCAGGCCGGGTAAGCTGATAATCTAAATGAGTCGCTACTGTTTTACTTTGAGTTACCCCGGTTAATTTTCCTGATTTGTGTTGCTGGGTGATTTGCTCTAACTCTACGCTAATTTTAGGGGCCAGTTCTCGTCGGTTTTGTGGCTCTCTTGAAAATGAAAATTTAGCATCAAAATCTGCTAGTTTAGAAATGCCAGTACCTAAGGTATTATTCGTTTCGCTGCCAAGTCCTTGATAGCGAGGATCATTTGTGACCATGTTATCGACTAACTCTGCGACCATTGCTCGGCCATCAGTGAATTGTTGAGCAGCGACTGACTCTATATTACTATAACGCTGCGCTGCCGATGACATACTAGCAAAAGCGCCTTTAAAAATAGCAAAGCCTTGTTGCATTTTTAAATCGCCTTTTTTACTCAACGCAGATGTTTTATTTTCGCCTTTACTATTCTGCCGACTATCTTCCAAATTTTTATCTAAGGTGGCTATATATTGCTGCATTTGTTTTACGTCTTTACCGCCAAAAGTAGACATATCTAACGAGAAATCTATTTCATTAACCCCCGCTTGAGACGTAAACGTAAGCGCTTGTTGATTTGATTGTTGGTCGACGTGGTAACTTAGATCAAGATTATTTTCAGGGTCGCCAAATTGTTGATTTTCAGTCGTCGAAAAAGACACATCAAAACCAGATAACTGTTGGTGATTAAAAGCAGTCAAGAAACCTACGTTAAATTCGGATTGGCCTGCAGGAACATATTTACTGTATGAATTTTGACTTACTTTAAAAAATTCATCAGCCATATCGCCAACCCCTGACAATATTTCGGTCAGTGCCTGATGTTCGGCTTCTGACAAGTCACCCTCAACTTGATAGCTAAGACTAAAACCATCGACTGTTTTACCCGTGTTTTCATCATAACCTTGCGATGAATTAAAGGTGATATTGATAATGTCGCCTTCCTTAGTTTTAACTGAAAGTTCGAAACTGTAGTTGTCGTTATCCTCATTATCTGTACGATTCAAACTTTCCAGATAAGAGCCAAGCGCCCGTTCAACACGCTGTTCACTCGAGGCTAAAAATGATTCTTGCTTATGGCCCAATTGCCCTAAGCTAGCTAATATATCACTGGTATTGGCGTAAGCTCTATGAATATCTTTTACCGATTTATTCAAACGGTTCATTAGACCATCGCTATTCTCATTGTTGAGCAAACCTTCTTGTTGATTGCTTATCACTGTGCGTAAAGCTAATTCTTTGTCTGAATATTTGTAATCGAAGACTGTAGGTGCACTTGTTATAGTGAGCAGTGAAGATAATTCTTGGTGAAGTAGTTGTTCTACTTTTTCTTCATCAAAATGACTCAATAGCTCTTGAATCATTTTTGGTGCAATATTTTTAAGTTCATCGGTGAGAGTCAGGTCTTGTTCATTGACGGGTCGAGCAAGGGATGTTTTTAAATCTAAAGGGCTGTTTAATAAATTGTTAATCATGATTATCCTTAATCGCAAACCCAGGTTAAGTATATATCGGTCATAAAGCTAAATGCTTTAACTTTTAACAAGGGGACTTTGTTCTAGCGGTTGTTGAAATTTTGAGATTACTTTTGCAGTGAATTGTTGGTGTTTATACAAGGTAGAGTCTTTGTCATGTGGTTGTCCACATAAAATGCCAAACAAAAGTTGTTCGAAGGATTTGGCTAAAAGCGATTTATTTTTTGTCGAGTAGTTTTGCTTAGAATGACTAAACTACATACTTCTAGCCGTGACTAAAATGCTATTATCTTGAACAGAAGTTAACCCTGAAAGATCAACCTCTCCTCTATGGATTGAGTGAATACATTGTAGGTTTTAGGTATGAAAACTCAAGTCTAGTGCTAATTACCCATGACTTGAGGTTTATTTATTAGAAAAAGTGCTATGCTAAATTCGAATTTGTCCATCTCCAAACACCACAAATTTCTCTGTAGTTAATGCTTCTAATCCCATCGGACCATAAGCATGTAACTTACTCGTTGAAATACCTATTTCAGAGCCTAAACCCAATTGATTTCCATCAGAAAAGCGTGAAGATGCATTGACCATCACGACAGAGGAATTTATTTGGCGAACAAATTTTTGAGTTCGTGAAATATCTTGGCTGATTATTACTTCAGTATGATCTGAAGTAAATTCATTGATATGGCTAATTCCCATATCAAAGCTACTCACTACCTTAACCGCAATTTCTTGCGCTAAGTACTCTGCTTGGTAATCTTCTTCGGTTGCTAGCTCAGCGTTAGCAAAATAACCAATGCTGTTTTTACAGGCATGCACTTTAACTTGCGCAGCATCATTCAATGCTTTCGCCGCTAATGGCAGGAAGCTTGCACTTATATCGCCATGTACTAATACCGTTTCAAAAGCATTGCAAGCACTAGGCTTCTGCGTTTTGCCATTGACTAAAATGTCGATAGCTTTGTCTAAATCAGCATATTTATCGATATATAAGTGACACACGCCTTTGTAGTGCTGAATAACAGGGATACGACTGTTTTCGCTCACATAACGAATAAGGCCTTCACCTCCACGTGGTATAACTAAGTCAATGGTGTCACTTTGTTGCAGTAGTTGCTCAATGATACTGCGGCTAGTATCAGGAATTACGCTGACGATATTTTCATCTATATCATGTTCAGTTAATACTTGATGTAAGCAACGGGCAATGGCTAGATTAGAGTGAATAGCTTCAGAGCCACCACGTAAAATAACGGCGTTACCTGATTTAATACACAAAGCCGCGGCTTCAGCGGTAACATTAGGTCGGGCCTCGTATATCATAGCAATAACACCAAGTGGAATACGCATTTTACCGACTTGTATGCCATTAGGGCGTAATGATAATTTATCAATATCGCCAATAGGATCCGCTAAGGCTACAATCTCGCGAATCGCTGAGCCAATCTCTTTAATGCCTTGTTCTGTTAAAACGAGTCTATCAAGCATAGCTTGCGACAAGCCTTTCTCACGACCTGCGGTGATATCTTTACTATTTTCTTGAATTATAATGTCACTATTGTTTTCAATAGCTGTGGCAATGGCATTTAGTAGGGCGTTTTTTTCACTACTGTTCAGTTGTGCGGCGGCTCTGCTTGCTGTTTTCGCTTTTTTTGCCATAGTGGCGATATTAAAGTCGGTCATTTTGCTACTCGTATCAAAAATTTTAAGTGTTTATACCTGTTACCAATCAAAGTGCACTCTGAAACCTGCATCTTGAATGGTAACGGCTATAGGTTAAATTATAAAATAACCATATCATCGCGATGTACAGCAACTTCACCATAGTCATGCCCTAAAATAGCGATGATGTCATTACTGTGTTTTCCCATAATTCTTTTCAAATCATAGTGACTATATAAAGTTATACCTTTGGCGACTACCGTATTACTTTGTGCGTCTATAAGGTCGATTGCATCACCGGCTTTAAATCTATTAGTCACTGACTTTATACCTGCGGGCAACAGAGACGCGCCTTTATTAACAATGGCATTAACAGCACCAGGGTCGAGTTTAATTTTACCTCGACTTTTTAAGGTATGTTTTAACCAATGTTTTTTCGCAGTAATAATCTCTTTATCAGCGGCAAAACGGGTGCCCGGATTAACTTGCGCTAAAAGAGAGCTAAATACCTCGCTTTTAGTACCATTGATAATATAAGTATTGATGCCGTGTTCTACGGCTTTTTCAGCGGCTTCTATTTTTGTTTTCATGCCTCCCATAGCTAAAGGGTTACGACTTGTGCCTGCCATGGCATATATTTCGTCAGTGATTTTATCAATATTGGGAATTAATACGGCATCGTCATGGATATTTGGGTCTTTGGTAAAGACCCCATCAATATCACTTAAAATGAATAAACTATCAGCCTCACAGGCTTGGGCAACTAATGCAGCAAGATTGTCATTATCGCCTATAGAAAGTGCTTTAGTGGTAACAGTATCATTCTCATTAACAATCGGTAGTACACCATTGGCTAATTGAATTTTAATCGTTTCTTGAATGCTAATAAAACGTTCTCTATCAGCTAAATCATTTTGGGTAATGAGTATCTGGCTACAAGGTACATCAAAAAAACGTTGCCAATTCGCCATCATTTGCATTTGTCCTACGCTGGACATAGCTTTTTTAGTGGAGAGTGATAGTTTTGGGGAGCCATGTTGAATGACAGTACGCCCAGCGGCGACGCCTCCAGAAGAGACTAATATTATCTCTTTACCTTGCTGTTGGCAGGTGGTTATAAATTGTGCTATTGCTAATGTGTACTGACCGCTACAACCATCGCTAGTGGGTGCGACTAAGGCACTACCAACTTTGATTACAGCTCTATTAAAATTCATTGTATCTCCTTTGTTACACTGATTTAAGTATGCAACAAATTGAGTAAAAACTCAATTATTAAGAGAAATATTCATTTTATAAAAAGATGAAATATATGTTTTTAGTCGCTTTAGCAGCTATATGTGGCGAACTAAGTATTTTATATGGTTAGGTAGTGACAAAATGCTGAAATAGTTTGTTATAAAATAAAAGTGATCGCTTTTTGTTCATTTTGTATTTTGTATGGGCAGCACTGAATTAATATTAGATTGGCCTGTTAGCAGGCAATAAAAAAATATAATTATTAGTTAAATCATGATTAAATAACACTATCCGTGTTACTTATCTATTATTAGTTCTTATTAATATATGCTAAATTTTTTACCTGCGAAACTGATCGGTTTTTTATCCTTCTCTCTTTATATCCTTAATACTATATTTTGGTTGATACCCATTTTAGTTTTCTCACTTTTTAAAGCTTTAATTCCATTACGTTTTTCTAAGAAAATATTTAGCTATTTACTTGATTTGATGGCAAGTAACTGGGTTGCGACCAATAGTCTTATTCAAAATATATTCACCAAAACCACTATTGTGGTGACTGGGTTAGAAGAATTGAAAATTAACGACTGGTATTTAGTGTTAGCTAACCACCAAAGCTGGGTTGATATTGTGATATTACAACGGGCTTTACATGGCAACATCCCCTTTTTAAAGTTTTTCCTAAAAAAAGAACTGATTTATGTACCGTTATTAGGTTTGGCTTGGTGGGCACTCGACTTTCCTTTCATGAAACGATATAGCCAAGCTTTTTTGAAGAAAAACCCCCACTTACGTGGTAAAGATTTAGAAACGACGCGAAATGCTTGTGCTAAGTTTAAGCACAAGCCAGTGAGTGTGATGAACTTCATTGAAGGGACGCGTTTTAGTCAAAAAAAGCATGACAAACAAGGCTCTCCTTTTCAATATTTACTGAAACCCAAATCGGGAGGTATCTCTTTTGTACTCGATGCTATGGGAGAGCATTTGACTAAAATTGTCGATGTGACGATTTATTACCCTGACGGTATTCCAAACTTTAGTGATTTTGTCTACGGACAAGTTGAAACGGTATACATGGACATCCATACCTTAGATATAAAGAGTGAGTTAGGGCATATCGATTTTTCAGACCGTAATGATAGAGTCGCTTTTCAAAAATGGTTAACCAAATTTTGGCATGATAAAGATGCTCGGCTTGAAAAAATGAAACAGCAATACAGCTGCCCCAGTGATAAATAAAAATTAAGGTTATTAAATTAACTTAATCAACTTGGTATTACTTGCCTACAAAATGATAGGAGCAGTCGATGAACGAATTGATCAGTATGTGGTTGAGTGAGCAAGGTCTAAGCGCTAACTATATAGTAAGTGGCGCAATTGCCGTAGGTATAGGGTTAATTTTTTTGGTTGCTGGACTTAGCTACTACATTGCTAAACACCAAATACTAAAGTTGGTTAATAAGGTAATCATCAAGAGTAAAAATACTTGGGATGACGCCTTGATAGAGCATAACGTGCTTAATAGAATGACCTTGCTAGTGCCTTTACTTTTAATCTTATTTTTAACACCATTAATTTTAGAGTCTGATAGTCTTGCAAGTAACTTACTTATTTTATTAAGTAAGGTATTTCTTTCTTTTCAAATAGTTCGCTCTATTAGCGCCTTGTTAAATGTCAGTCGCAGTATATACCAAGAAAGCGCCAAACAGCGCTTTCTCCCACTAAACGCCATCATTCAAATAATAAAATTAGCTTTGTATTTAGTGATGACTATTGTCATCATTTCGCTGATTATTAATCGCTCCCCTATTTATCTACTCAGTGGTTTGGGTGCTTTGACCGCGGTATTATTGTTAGTATTTCAAGACACCATCAAAGGTTTGGTCGCTAGTATTCAAATTTCTGCGAATAGAATGGTTGTTGCAGGTGACTGGGTTGAATTACCCAAATATGGTGCCGATGGTGATGTGCTAGAAATAGGCTTAAGTACGGTAAAAATAGAGAATTTTGATAAAACCATTACCACAGTACCGACCTATGCTCTGATTAGTGGTTCCTTTAAAAACTGGCGTAATATGTACCATACGGGGGCAAGGCGCATTAAACGTACGGTTATTATTGATATTTCGAGCATTGACTTTTACAGTGCTGAAAAAATTAATCAACTGACTAATGCGAATTTATTAGAAGATTATCTGTCAGGTAAAAAGCAAGAACTTGCTTTGAATACTCAAGAAAAAAACGGCGACGATGTGGTTGAGTCGTTCAATTCTATGAATAGCCGACAACTGACTAATATAGGAACATTTCGCGCTTATATTACCCAATATTTACAGAAAAACCCTCAAATCCGAGATGATCTAACGTGTATGGTTAGGCAATTGGCGGCTACTGAAGCGGGTTTGCCACTTGAAATATACTGCTTTGCTAATACGACTGATTGGCTTGATTACGAAGCAATCCAAGCTGATATATTTGACCACCTTTTTGCTATCGCGCCGCAATTTGATTTGCGCGTTTTTCAGCTCCCAAGTGGCCATGATTGGCAACAAAATTTATAACTGAGAGTATTTAAATGAAGTCCATTGAAGAGCAATTAGCACGATATAAAAGTGTGCACTTAAATCAAAAAAATATTAACACCCATTTTATTGGTGTGCCTTTGATCGTTTTTGCGGTAACTCTACTGCTGAGTACTATTACATTTGAAATCACCATGGATGACGTTTTTAGTACGCCTGTTACTCTCAACTTTACTTTAGCGATGGCCATATTTTCAGTCATAGCTCTATATTATATTGCTTTGCACCGTTTATTAGCTCTGGGTATGCTGGTTTATATTTTAGTTAATTTGTTTGCTGCGCAAATATTTAAGAGTACAGAAGGGGTAGTCACTATTGCTGTGGGCATATTTGTTGTTGGCTGGATTATTCAGTTTATTGGTCATTATTATGAAAAAGCGAAACCAGCTTTTGTTGATGACTTGAGTCAGTTTCTTATCGGACCGTTATTTTTAATGGCTGAAGTATATTTTGTCTTAGGTTTAGAGCCAGTATTAAAGGCAGATGTTACCTCACTCGCCGTTGAAAAACGTAAAGCATTAGAAGAGAGCAAACGTACGAAATAGTCTTAGGAAATTTTATATTCAAATGACTATGGATTTATAAGCATTTGATATAGTAATGGCTGCCTAATGCCAGCCATTGACAAACTTAAAGGGACTCATTGAACCTTAGAGTTACATCGTAAGATGTTTTCTTATGTAGACAGGCCCTACAAGTCATTGGCGAATAAACTATCTTTGTCTCATTACACCTTCTTGCATGGTTGAGGCAACTAATTGACCTTGACGATTATAGATTTGACCTCTAACTAGCCCTCGGCCATTACTCGCAGAAGGGCTGTCCATACAATAAAGTAACCAATCATCAAAGCGGAATGGGCGATGGAACCACATGGCGTGGTCTATAGTGGCTATTTGGAAGTTTGGCTGCCAATGACTTGCTCCGTGGGGTAACAATGCTGTCGGTAAGAAATGAAAATCTGACGTATAAGCCAGCATATAGGTGTGTATGCCTAAGTCATCAGGTAAATCACCGTTAGCTTTTATCCACATTTGATTCACTGAATCTGTTGGTGTCGGCTGTAACCAGTTGTATTGCTGTACAGGTCGCATATCAATAGGTTTTTCAGCCAAAAATTTTTCGCGCAGTGACTCGGGAATGTATTGTTGATTTGCTTTTATATAATCAGTAAATGACGGGAGATCTTCTGGGGCCGTAACTTTAGGCATAGTATCTTGATGTTCAAAGCCCTCTTCTGTGTGTTGAAATGACGCCGTCATATAAAATATGGCTTTACCATTTTGTACTGCTTGCACTCTACGGGTACTAAAACTCGAGCCATCACGAATGACTTCTACTTCATAGACAACAGGTAAACTAGCGTCACCAGGCCGCAAAAAGTAAGAATGCAGAGAATGAACAAAGCGATTTTCCGCAATTGTTTCTTGAGCCGCTGAAAGGGCTTGGCCCATTACTTGACCACCAAATAGAGCCTTATAACCTAAATCTTGGCTTTGACCTCGATAGATGCCTTGCTCAATAACCTCTAATTTTAATAATGCAGATAATTCATCCAATACACGTGTCATTTTTTTACCTTATATTTCAAAGACTACTTGGCTGAACACCAATTATTTCAATGTAGATAGTGTAATCGCTATTGATGTTACATGTAAAGTAGGTTAACTTTTGTTCAAATAATAAAGCATAATTGAACTGGGAAGAGAAAATTATGGCTGCAGCAATGCACAAAGTTGACTTATCGGAAAGGCGAGAGCCAACGGTAGGGGACTTCGATGATTTATGGGAAGAACTAACATTAGCACAAAAATTTGCTGCTAGTAGTTTAACGCAATTTGGTTATAGACTTAACTTTATTCGAGACTTCCATGATACGCATATAGCAATTCTAACTTGTAATGAAAATGTCGTTGTGATCAGTAAAGGGGGGGAAATTAATACCCACCCAAATATTAAGACACGTCTTTAAGTTACTAAGTTTTGCAAAAAGCGCCTATTGGCGCTTTTTTTGTGTCTTTTTTCTGCTTTTTAAGGTTTTTCACCTATTAATAACGTAAAATAGCGACAATTAATTAGTAAAAAAGTAATTGTAACTATGTCTCGTTCAAAAAAATCTAGAAAACCAGGTGGAGCACCGACTGCTAAGCCTAAGTTAAGTAAGCAAGAATTAGCTAATGTTGAAAAGCGCACCCGTAAAACAACGGGAAAAGTGGCCGGAAATCGTCAGAAAGAAGCAATGCCTGACCAAACTCAAAATAACCAGAAAGGGGTTAATAAAGATCCCCGACTTGGCAATAAAACACCGATTGTTTTAGGTAAAATAATGACTAAAGCTGAAAAAGCTAAAGCCGAAAAATCTAAACAAGTACAACAAAGTAGTCAAGAACCAGCGCCGATTGCAGCTGTTCGTTTTGTTGAAAATACTGACGTTGAACTATCTAACAAGCAAGAAATTACTCCTGCAGCATTAACGCCAGAGCAAGAAATCGGTGCTATTGAGCAAGATGAATTTTTGCAAAGTCTTTTGGCTAAACAAGAAGATGATATTGCTTTAACTGAGCAAGAAGTTGATTACTACAATGAGAAAATGGAACGTCATCAAGCATTATCAGCTGAATTAGGTCTTGATGATGAAGACGAAGAGAGTGAAAGCGATGAATCAAATAGCAATGATAGCGAAGATGATTTATGGGATAAATTAGATCGCCCAGACTTTTCAGATTTTGAAGAGAAAGAGTAATATCAATGAGTGATTTTTGGCTTTATGCTCTATCGCTCGCTGTAGCTATTGTACTTGCTTTAGCATTTTATGCTGGTAAGTTATTAAAACAACTAGCACAGCAAAAAGAGCAACAGGCAGAAGCTGTATTAGCACAACAACAAGCGCTAAATAAGCACGATACAAAAGTCTTTGATAGCGTATTGTTGATTACGCGGGCTATGCAGCAAGAGCAGTGTGAATTTGATGAAGGGTGTTGGCGTCTATCTGTATTATTGTCATCATTAAAAACATTAACGAACTTACCTGAAAAATTTCCGGGTATTTATGGCTTATATGATGCAATTAAGGACCTTGCCATTCGTGATGCGCGTAAATTACTCACTAAAAAAGAACGTATGCGTGAAGATTATCAACGTATGAAGGCCTTAGATAATATGCATAATGACGTTGTTTCTGATTTAGGGTCACTTTATGACTTTACCACTGAACAACTTACCCGTTTAGCTCCTTAGTTTCCTATTTTATTAGTCATAGTGCCTAGCGACGGATTAATAAGAAGGACAATCCTGTTATTGTCCTTCTTATTAACTCTGTTATTGCGCTTGATCAATACCCTCAATTTATAAAAGGTTATAATGTTTTCGTTCATTAAATAAAATGGTATGAAAACATGAAAGTAAGTCAATTTTTCGATAATACGCTATTAAATAAATATAACACCAGCGGACCAAGATACACATCTTATCCAACAGCGTTAGAGTTTCATGATAATTTTAAACATGAAGATTTTATTCAAGCGATAGAAAACTCGCAAAACCGCGAATTGTCACTTTACGTGCATATCCCATTTTGTCATACGCTTTGTTATTACTGTGGTTGTAATAAGGTGATTACTCGCCATCGTGGCAAAGCCGATACTTATCTTGAATATTTAGCACAAGAAATTGCCTTACAGGCACCACTCTTTGAAGAGTACACCGTTAAGCAGTTACATTGGGGCGGTGGTACACCAAGCTTTTTAACACACGAACAAATCACTAAACTTGTTTCGCTCTTAAAAGAGAAATTTAATTTCTCAGATAATTTAGAAATGAGTATTGAAATTGATCCCCGTGAAATTGAGATGGATTTAGCTGAACATTTATACTCATTAGGTTTTAATCGTTTGAGTTTAGGTGTTCAAGACCTTGATTTAAAAGTCCAGCAAGCGATTAACCGTGTGCAATCAACCGAGTTTATTGGCGATTTTATTAAGCATGCTAAAGCGGTTGGTTTTAAGTCCATTAACATTGATCTCATTTATGGTTTACCTCATCAAACACTGGAAAACTTTACTAAAACGTTAGTGAAAGCACATGAGTGGGATGTTGAACGTATCTCTCTATTTAGTTACGCACATATACCAAGCCGTTTTGCTGCACAGCGTAAATTGCGTGATGAATGGTTACCTAATACGCAAGAAAAATTTGCTTTAATGAAGCTGGCGATAGAAACACTCTGTGATTTTGGTTACGACTTTATCGGTATGGATCATTTTGCTAAACCTAATGATGAATTATCATTAGCGCAAAGTGATGGCACTCTACATCGTAATTTTCAGGGTTACACCACGAAAGGTGGTTGTGATTTATTGGGGCTAGGCGTATCGTCAATTAGCTCTATTGGTAATAGCTTTAGCCAAAATATAAAAGATTTGAAAGAGTATTATCATGCAATAACAGAAAAGCAGCATGCGCAAATAAAAGGCGTAAGCTTATCTGAAGACGATATTTTACGTGGCGAAGTTATTCAAGAGTTGATGTGTAACTTGTATCTCGATAAGCAAGTTATTAATGAAAAATATAATATAGACTTTGATGAGTATTTTGCAGAAGATTTACCGTTATTAGCTACTTTTATTGATGATGGTTTGTTAGAAAATAATGCTAACTACATTAAAGTAGAACAAAAAGCACGTTTATTAATTCGTATTATTTGTATGAGTTTTGATGCTTATATGAAAAAGCATATTAATCAACAGCGATTCTCTCGAGTGATCTAGGTTCGTTGTATATCATTTAATTTGTTGGCGTTTGTTTAAGAGAATAGTCCCCGAATATGTTAATTCGGGGACAGCATTTTTACTTTTAGGTTATCTATATATCCCCATATTTCTATCGGTAATCGCTTCTCGCCATCCCCCTAACCATTGAGATTTTGCTTCTATATTTTGATAGGGACACTGCTCTTTGGCTTTGCCACCTAAACCAGCCTGATATCCGTTAGAATGCGCTCTTCCTAATTTATCTCTTTTCTGTCTTTTCATGTACTCCACCTCATAAACACCTCGTAATTATCTTATAAATCAAATGATAAACGAATAGTGAAACCCTCATTTTGCCGAGTGATTCACATTACTTAATACTACAGAGTGGTCGATTCTTAAATATTACATGATTTTTGTGGTATGAATTTTAATCAATCGACAGGTTATTTAAGAGGAATTTTAAACGTGATGCAAGCGGAAAAATGTAATTTTAAGGTGAGAATTAAGTAGAAAAAAACAAATGATAAGAAAGCCAAATTCTATTTGATATTTTGGCGTGGTAAAACAACTTGTTAGCATTGTGTAACACCATCAAGTTATTTATTTGTATTATATTTAACCTGTTTTTTAGATGAAATTACTATAAAAAGAAGCGGTTTAACTAAGTAATATTTTCAATGAAATAAAACTCGTTAATTATTAAATTCGCAATAGAGGTTTTAACATCGTTTCTAAACCATTGAGTTTTACCTCGTACATTAAGGCTAACTGTTGGCCTAACTTCCCTTCAGGAAAACCTTTACTGTGAAACCAAACTAAATAGGGTTCAGGTAATTGTAGTAGTTTTCTCCCTGCATATTTACCGAAAGGCATGGTTTGATTAATGGCTTCAATCAGAGCTTGTTGATCGTTTAACAAATTAGGTCCTGTCATGGGTAAATGCTTGTCATATTAGTGACATGTTTACGTCACAAAAGCTTCATTCTCGCTCATTATACTGTGCTCATCTTAAAAGGTTAACCACTCAGTGTTAGTCGATTTAACAATGTTAGGGATAAACATGTCAATTATTAGAAAACGAAGTGCCGCCCACAAAGCTTACTTGCCTGGTAATGTGCGTGATAACCAATATATATTAGCCGAATTTAGCCTGAGCGATGAGTTACTGCAGCAATTTTCAGGTAAGTATAGTGATATGAAACCTCAGCCATACTATGACTTCTATCAGAAATTATCGACATTGTTTTTTGAATTGGCGGATGAAGTAGAGCTAGATAATTGCCAGTTTATTGCTAACGATAAATTAGCGCGCGTAAGATATAGCCAAGAAATGCACCAATGGCAAACCAACCAGCAAATCTTATTTTATTACAACCCAGAGAGTCATCACCTTAAAAAATCATTTTTTGATGGTAGTAAAAGAACAAAGAAAATTTGCTTACTCTTTTTGGCTACGGGCAATGAAATACGAGTCAACGCCGCTAGTTTTCATAGCCGGGTAAGTGGTCTTGTAGAAAAATTTTGTGAAAAAATAAAGTTAGATAAAAGTGATATTCGACTGAGAGATCATCAGCATCTAACGTACGATTTATTTGCTAAAAATAAAGGCTGTACCAGTACACAAACACATAAACTACGTGGTATTAATAAACGCTATGCTAGCCAAGAAGTATTAGTACCTAATTATCATAGTGCGATGAACTATGCTGTTGTCACCTTGAATATTAGTAATGAACTCTTGCAGCAAGTGGAAATTGATAGTCATTCAAAAGATCCTTACAACCCATTGTATACCTACCTGACAGATGTTTTCACTATGGCAGCAAAACGGTATAACTTAAATAATGGCGCTCTGATTGCTAACGGTTTAGTGCCTATCGTTCGCTATAGTATTCATGAAATAGTTTCTCGAGTGGGAGAGTTGCAAATGTTGGGTTATAACCCTGAACAAAGCCCTTGCGGCATTGTAAGTAAGTGGAATGCTAAAGAGTTAACCGATAGCGTGCACTTAGTTTTTGTAGCGACACCTGAAGATAATAGTGAACATGGCTTTGGCCGATTTTTAAATCAAATAGAACAAGCTATGCAGTTGATGGCAGTAGAGCTTGAAATAGAGCCTACTAAAGAGGAAATGATGATTAGATTTCACCAACACTTAGCCTACAATTACTGATTAATCTTACGGGATTAGACTGACTGAGGCCGTTTTTGTAATTTTCGCTGTAACGTTCTCCTGTGCATTGAAAGTTGTCTGGCAGTGGCGGAGATATTACCTTGGTTGGCTTTTAATACTTGTTGAATATGCTGCCATTCAACTTGTTCAGCAGACAAGGTGTGTTCGTTATGACTATCAACTGCGATAGTTTCAGCTTTGCTGTCTTTAAGTGTTGCGAGTAGTGTTTGGCTGTCTACAGGTTTCGATAAATAATCGTCTGCACCTAGCTTTATCGCGTCGACAGCGGTAGCAATACTTGCAAAACCAGTGAGTAAAATAATTCGGCTCTGTGGGCGTAATTTTCGCAATGGTGTAATGATAGATAAAGTATTTTCTCTTTCCAATTTCATATCCAGCAAAATATAATCGGGCATATGTCGATGACACGCGAGTAAAGCATCATTGTTATTATCCACTTGCACGCAATCAAAGCCATGCTTGGTCAATCGTCGATTAAGTGTGTTTGCAAAAATAAGATCATCTTCAACGATTAATAGTTTTGATGAAGAGGGCGTTATTGCAGTATTAGGCATAACTAATTTCCTTATTGTTAATAGCGTTATTTTTCTTAGATGAAATAGGTAAGCTTAACGTAACCAGTGCGCCACCATCTTGATGGTTTGTTAAGGCTAACTTACCACCAAGGCGTTCTAAACTAGCGTGACTTAAAAAAACAGCCATACCAAATCCTTGCTCGCTATTGACTGGTTTTACGCCTAATTCATTCAGTTTTTTTAAGGTAAACCCCTTACCGTAATCACGAATAGTAAACTGCCAGCTCTCTTCAATAATTTCACCTGTGAGGCTAAGTGTCTTGCTATTATTGGCTTTGCTCGCTCTGATCGCATTGTTGATTAAATTTAGAATGGCGGGCAACAAGGCGGCATCAGCATTAATAGTGACATGTTCACTGTGCTCATCGTTTAGGTTTAGTAACTCTAAACTGACTTCAGGGTTATTAACCCGCACGTTATCAGTTATCTCATCGAATAATGTTTGGCAATTAACGGCTTTAATCACCTGTTCTTTTATATCAAACACCATAGCTCGAAAGTCAGATAAACTCTCTCGGCAACGAGTAAGCTGACTTTGCATATCCACAATAACTTCATTGTCAGGAAAATCTTCGCTAAGCTCATCAGCAAGTAATTGTACTGTTGCTATGGGTGTTGCCAGTTGATGAGTTACTTGAGCCGAAGCGACTCCTAATGAAGTGACTTGCTCTTGTTTTAATAAGTTCTCACGATAAGCGGCAATAGCGAGTTCTTGTTGATTGATACTACGTGCCATTTTACCAACAACGATGGCAACAACGAGAGTAGAAAATAAAAAATTGATACCCATGCCAATGAAGTGACCTTGCATATTGCCATGCATAACACTCATGGGTAATGACCATAATAAAATACTATAAGAAGCTATGGCAAGGAAGGCGACTATTGTTAGTAACAAGGGTGTTAAGGTCACTGCCGCTATTGCGATAGGAATAAGTAACAAGGAAACAAAGGCATTAGTAGCGCCGCCACTAAAAAAGAGTAACAGTGACAGAAAAATAATATCAGCGCATATTTGTACCAATATTGCCTTCTGGCTCGCTTTCTTTTCACTTAAGCGGTTATGACGATAATAAATATAACTACTTAAGGTAAATAGTATCTCTAAGCCAATAACACTGACTAGCGGCGTCCAAGGTAACTCATACGCTAAGCCTAAATTCACAAAAAGAATGAGTAACAATTGTATAGCGATAGCAATGCTGCGTAGTGCAATAATGGCCTGTATTTGACTGGTTTTTTTGAAAAATTGTGGCATATACCCGCTCCACCTGAAGATGCTTTTTCAGGAAACCTGAGCGAATCATAATCAAGGCACTTTTTTTGTTAATGGTATTCCCCTTATCAACAAATGTAACGAGGAATATGGTTTGCTCAGTTTTCCCCAAGGGGCTGGCTTATAAACGCTTTATACTGCGTTATTGATTTCGACAAAAACGCTACATGGATGTAGCTTCTTAGAGAGTGCAGGAGCTTATTCTCCGGAGCAACTATTCTCTTCAATTAATACCTTGCCTAAAGCGTTTATAATTCCAGCTGAATCCAGCATATTCAAGTGGAACGGGTATTTATTTCTTACTGACTAAATGTGAGTATAATGTGAGTATTAGCGAAATTAACTAAGACATCTTAGCTTATTTATGAGTAAAAAAGACTGAGGTATATCATTAAATATACATTGAATGGGGTAGCGAACAAAATGATAGAACAACTCAACGAAAAAAAGCTACAAACAACGACTCTGGCTGGAGGTTGTTTCTGGTGTATCGAAAGTGCTTTTAGCTGTGTTAAGGGCATTGTTAGTGCAAAGTCTGGTTATATGGGCGGAGAGAGCAAAGAGCCAACTTATAAAACTGTATGTGCAGGAAATACTGGGCATGCTGAAGTAGTACAACTTAAGTTTGACAGTGAAGTGATTAATTACCGAGAGATATTGGAAATATTTTTCAGCTTGCACAACCCAACGCAGTTAAACCGCCAAGGCAATGATATTGGCACTCAATATCGCTCTGAAGTTTTTACTCATGATGCTCAGCAACAAAAAATGGCCTTGGCTATGCTTGAAGAAATCACTCAAGAAAAATTATTTGATGATCCTATTGTGACTCAAGTTAGTCCCGCGGTTACTTTTTATTGTGGCGAAGATTACCATCAAGAGTACTTTAAAAATAATCCAGAAAATCAATATTGCCAAGCGGTTGTATCACCAAAACTTGCCAAGTTTAGAAAAACTTTTGTCGCTAAATTGAAATAATAGACGGATTTTAAGCGTAATAACTTCTACCAAAATGAAACCAGTTGAATGAATTGACGTTCAATAAATGAACAATTAATTCGTCCGATTGGTATAACTCCACTATATTTAGATTAAGTGTTGAGTAATTTTTTCGGTGGTGTTGTTATGCAAAAGAAAAAATTAATATTATCTATATTCGCCCTGTCTGCAGTACTTGTATGGCTATATCCTTCTGAAAAACGGTATGAATTTCGGCAAGTTAAGCGGCTAGCTATTGCTGAAGAAAATTACCTACTGCCTATTTTTCCGCATGTCAGTCAAGTCGTTCGGCCCACAGAAAGCTTTGATTTTCCTATCAAGTTAGGTGATGTTGGCCCAAGTAACTCATTATATGCTGGACCAAAGCAATATCCTTTTTATTGCATGACTATAGATTCACATATAGGTCAACCATTGGTAGATAACCAAGAAGCTTTTGGTGTGCCAGTTTATGACGATTTAGTTAAGCGTAATGAGATTATCGGCTATTCAAAAGATTGTTTATTTTCAAGTCATTTACAGTTTTATTATTTAAATGTAGACAAAAAATTGGTTAAGTTACCTAAGGAAAAATTCTCAGATCTGGCGTCATTAAGTAATGCCAAACTACCTTTACAATTGTTTCGAGCAGAGCAGGGCAGCATTAATCGTTTTATCTACACAATTGCTATGGCAATAACACCCAAAGAACTTGGTACGCGTACGATGAGTTCATTGTGGAATAAAAAATTAATTTATCAATTTAATGGTGGCTCTGGTATAGGTTTTAGGCAAGGTCGACAAAAAGCTACCAGAACGATTACCCGCCGTTTAGAAGAAGTACAAAAAGGTTATGCAATTATCAGTTCCAGCGGTAATCGAACCAGTTATACCTATAATATGCTGTTGGCAGAAGATACAGCTCGTCGGGTTAAGTTACATTTTGTTAGATTATTTGGTGAGCCTATATATACCGTTGGTATTGGTGGTTCAGGTGGTGGTTTAGCGCAATACCTTATAGGCCAGAATAGTAAAGGCATCCTCGATGGTTTAATTCCTCAATACTCTTACCCTGACATGTTAAGCCAAACCATTTATACCTTGGATTGCGATTTGTTTAATAATTATTTTACCTTTAGAGCTAAGGATAATAATCGCTGGCAGCAGTGGGATCAGCGACAGTTACTTGAAGGTATGAACAGCTTACAAGACTTCCCACAAAAAATAGCATTCTTGCAGCCTGTTGCGCAATTAATGGCAGGTATGATGCCTAGTTTTCCTCAAGGTAATAGTGAATGTATTAATGGCTATTTTGGCTTATCGACCTTTATTCATAATCCTAGGCAGGGTTTCTTGCGACACTTTTATAGTGATGATGTCGTGGAAAAAACTAATTGGAACTATTGGGAAGACATGGCTTGGTTATTTAACCGTGATCAGCATGGTTTAGTTGAAAGTACCTGGGATAATGATGGTGTTCAGTATGGTTTGCATGCCTTAAAGCAAAAACAAATAACCTTAGCTGAATTTATTCATATCAATAAAAATATAGGTAGCTGGAAAGAACAGCATCAAATGAAAGCTGAAAAAATTATTACGCCGTTTGGTCGAAAAATGCCTTTTTGGGTCTCATTATGGGGCAGTGATAATATAACCGAGGTTGTTGATAACAAGGCAGCACCAAGACGTAGTGCCTCGCTTAATGCTATTGAAGCAGCCTATCGAGGCGGACAGGTTTTTATTGGTAAACTTGAGATTCCTATTATTGATGTTCGTCATTATTTAGAAGAAAAATTAGATATGCACCATATGTCGGCATCTTTTAGTACCCGCATACGTCTAAAGCAAGCCAATGGTCACTTTGACAACCAAGTTATTTGGGTGGCAAAACGTGATTTTGATCCAACAGATAAAGCGTTTGATTTAATGGATTTATGGTTGCTAAAACGTAAACAATTTCCTGAGCTCAGTGCAGCGCAAAGTAAGCCCATGCAATTACAGGATGCATGTTTTGATGACCAAGGAGAAGTATTGGCACAAGGAAAAGGAGTATGGCATGGCAATTGGAGTGCAGTAACCACTGGGCAAAAAATCTTAAAACGAGGAGCCTGTGCTAAGCACTATGCTATTTTCTCAAATAGTCGTATTCAAGCCGAAGGGCCTTGGCAAGGAAGTGTATTCAAATGTCATAAAATTCCATTGGCGCTGGCAATTAAGCAAGGCATGTATGGTGGTATTGAGTTAACTGAGAAATTGCCTGCTTTACAGCAAATATTTTCTCAAGGGGTCTGTGATTATGGCCAAGGAGACGCCGGTAGGCCTAGTGATCTTTAGATGGGGGATTTACGCAAAGAAAAGATGAAAATGACAAAGATAATACTTTGTCATTTCTATGCTTTGAGGCTTCTTCTGTCTTAAAAAACTCTACGGAATGATGAACGACGGCTTCTCGATGAACGTCGACTTTTCATACGGCTATGTAATTCATGACGTTTCGATTCTAACCACTCTTCGCGAGTGATAGTAGAGTCTCCACTACGGCCTTCTTCACGTTCACGGTAAGCACAAAATTCTTCAAAAGCTTCAAAATCATCTTTAAATTCTTCAGCGACAAGCTCGATCATAATAGCATCATCTAAAAAGCCCAATACTGGGATATGATCAGGGACTAAATCTTCAGGGTCACTAAAGTAAGCTAAAGCATTTAATACTTCGGTGCGCTCTTCACTTGGAATTTGCCATTCACTATCTTCAATCATGGCAACAAAAGTTTCTAGTTTTTGAATGCGCTCACGTACAAATTCAGGCACATTGGCTTTTATATCTACACTAACTTTTTTCGCATTAGCTAAAATTTCTTGCTCGCTAAGTTGCTTTGCACCTGTTTGTGCCTTGTGCATAACATCGCGGAAATACTCTAAGTCTGATTCGGTTAATTCAAATTTAACTTCAAACGCCATTCTAATTCTCCTGTTCTTTGGCTTTATTATTACAATATATATTAGTCAATCTACCAGAATAAAGCGCTGACAGCACCCCATAAAGTTAAGTAAAGTTAACTTTTGTATTTAGATTGTAACTTCATGTAGACATGATGGTATGATTTTACTGTTTATAGCTATTTTATTGTGTATTTATACCATTCAGTATAAAGAAGTGATCACTTAGAACAGCATGAACGACATTAGAACAATCAAAATATGCGTAGTTATAGTTATTCTACATCAAGCATGTTTTGTGAAGTTATCATGGTGTTCATGAGTTCCTAAAGGGCGAGTACCTAATAAAAGGCAAAGGCTTATATACTGCGTTATTGATTTTGATAAGGACGCTACAAGGATGTAGCTTCTGAGAGGATGCAGGAGCACATTCTCCTGAAGAACCATTATCTGCAATCAATGCCTTGCCTAATAAGCCTTTAAATTCTCGCTAAGTGAGCACTTTCTTATACTGATTGGTATCATTATGACAACTAACGAGTTAATCGAGACAGAAACCGCCACCGATGTGGTTAATCTTGCTATTTCAGAAAGTAAAAAAGAAAGTAAAAGTTGTGAAAATTGCCACAAAGAACTCAATGGTCCTTTTTGTGCGAATTGTGGTCAATCTTCAGATTCGACATTGAAATACTTCTGGGTAGTTATCATGCACTTGCTTGATGATATTTTCAGCTTTGACTCTCGTGCTAGTAGAACGCTTTGGCCATTAATCACACGACCAGCTTTTCTCACCAATGAATACTTTGCCGGGAGAAGAGTGCACTATGTGCCGCCTTTACGATTATACTTATTCATCAGTATTGTTTTTTTTATCACTCTAAAATATTTTATTGCCGCGGATGACGGTAATTCTATTGATATCAATGGTAACAAAGAAGTTATCACTCAGGTTAACGCGCACATTAAGCAGCTTAAAACTGAGCAAGATAGCTTAAAGCAATCATCTTCAGAAAATACCGAAGAGCTAGCTGAAATAACTCGTCTCAATGAAGACGTCGCTAAATTCAACAATTATTTAGCAGACTTGAATCGCGAATATACCTCGGGTCAGAATAAGCAACTCATTAAGATTACTCGTGAGTTGGTTGAGTTAGAGTTTGATAAGACTGAGGACGCGTTGTCATCAAAAGAACAAGAGCGATTTGCAACCCTAGTCGAGAAACGAATAAAAGTACTTAACGGTGATTTAATTTCTGAAGAGCTCACTATTGGTAATAATGAAGATGGCAGTTTGTCATTTGAGTTCTTATCAAAAGAGCAAAATAAAAAGCTAAATGAGTTTGCCGAAGAGCTAAAAGAAAAAGGTGAAAAAGCGTTTAATTCTGATACCGGCCCTTTAATAGATCAAGTGATTGGTAAATTACCGCAATTGATGTTTATCTTATTGCCACTTTTTGCTGTGCTACTAAAAGTGATGTTTATCTTCTCTAAAAGACTGTACATGGAACACTTAACAGTCGCTTTGCACAGCCATAGCTTTATTTTTATTACGGTACTGCTGTCTGAAATGCTTTTCCTTTTAGAAGAGTACCTCATAGAAACTAGCCCTACTGTTGCTAATTTTTCCAGTATTGTCGGGAGCGGTTTATTAGTTTGGATACCTATTTATTTATTTCTAATGCAGAAAAGAGTCTACAAACAAGGCAAGTTTTTTACCTTGGTTAAGTTTAGTATTATCGGTACTGTGTATATCGTGATGATAGGAATAACAGGTATCGTTGCTATGGTGTGGGGAATAATGGGAACATAAGATGAATGTTTTAGATAAAAAAGCAGTAAACAAATGATGTTTACTGCTTTTTATTGTTTATCGCTGACTGCTATTTAAAACGCATTGATAAATCAATGGCATTGACATGTTTGGTTAATGCGCCACTTGAGATGTAATCAACACCCGCTTTGGTATATTCTTGCAAAATCTCAATGGTCATATTACCAGACACTTCTAGTTTAGCTTTGCCTCGTGTTGCTGTAACAGCTTGCTCTATCATTGCAGGGCTGAAATTATCTAACATGATAATGTCTGCACCGGCGCTTAGTGCTTGTTCAAGTTCATCGAGTGATTCTACTTCTACTTCAACTGTTTTATCACTATGATTACTTTTAGCGGTAGCTACTGCTTGGCTAATACCACCACACGCAGCGATATGATTTTCTTTTATTAAAAAGGCGTCAAATAAGCCAATTCGATGATTTACACCACCACCACAAAGTACCGCATATTTTTGTGCGCTACGTAAACCAGGTAATGTTTTACGGGTATCAAGCAGCTTAGTATTACTTCCTGATAGCTCTTTCACATACTTGCTAGTTAAAGTGGCTGTGCCCGATAAGGTTTGTAAAAAATTTAACGCTACTCGTTCGCCGGTTAATAAGATTCGTGCATCACCTTCTAATTCGAACAAGGTACTATTGGCGGCCACGGCTTCACCGTCATTTACAAACCAAGTGATCTTTGTTGCTTGCTCAGTTGTTCTATTTAAAGAAGCATCAAGTTGTTTAAATACTTCATTTACCCAGGTAATGCCACAAACGATACAATCTTCACGAGTAATTACAGTAGCAACGGCTTGTTCATTTTCAGGAATTAGCATCGCAGTAATATCTTGGCTAGCTTGAGCTGTTTCATCACCAACGGCACCTAAATCTTCACAAAGGGCCCAAGCGATAGTTTTGCTAATATCTTGCTGTAATTTTTCTAATTGTGCATTAAGCATGGTTTGCTTCCTGTTACAGGGGTTCTCGTAAAATTAATTGTTTACCCGTTTGCTGAAAATCGACTTGCTTCAGTGCACTCATGCCTAAAAGTATTTCATCCGATTTCATTGCGGGGTTAATGTGAGCAGCTACATTATACAAGAAAATATTACCTAAGCTCAATTGCGCAATTTCAGTTTTATAGACAGTGATACTACCATTAGCGGTTTGTACGCGATAATTTCCCTGAGCAACAAGGCCCAACTGCTGTGCTATATGTGCAGGTATTGATACTTGAGTTGCCCCAGTATCGAGTAAAAATGTCACTGATGAGTCATTTATTGTACCGCGGGCAAGATAATGGCCCTGCCTGTTTTGATTTAAAATAACCTCAGCTTGGCCACTTTGGGTTAAACGCATTTCTGGTTGGCTATTCGGATTGTATTGCTCATCAAGTACATCCTGAAATATAAACATTAAGAGTGCTAAGGCTATTATCCAAGCTATCCAAACGAATGTTTTTGCCATTTTGTTTGTTGGGTCAACTTCAGTCATACTAAACCGCTATTAATTAAGGTTAGCTTTATTGTATGTTGTCTCAAGTATGCAAGAAAGTACTTATACCAATCCGTATAAGAAAGTGCTCGCTTAGCGAGAATTTAAAGGCTTATAGGCAAGACATTGATAGTAGGTAATGGTTATCAGGAGAATACGCTCCTGCATTCTCTAATAAGCTGCATCCCTGCAGCGTCCTTATCAAAATCAATAACGGAGTATATAAGTCTTTAAAACTCGCCCTTTGTGAACACATGGAGCATCATGATAACTTCCCAAAATATGCTTGATGTAGAATGACTATAGCTACGCATATTTCGATTGTTCTAATGTCGCCCATGCCATTCTAAGTGGTCACTTCTTTATACGGAATGGTATTAAGTGTAACCTTATATTCAGGTTCGTCGCATTTATCACAATATTAATGAGAGACACATGTTTTCAATTTCTTCTGGTTGGCTAACTCAAGCAGAACGGTTACCGTCAGCATACTTTGCACCGCGCGAATTAGCTGACAAAATAAATTTATTGGTTATTCATAATATTTCACTGCCTTCAGGACAGTTTAGTGGTAATTTCATCAGTGATTTATTTCTTGGGCGACTCGACTGTAATGCTCATGCTAGCTTTAATGATTTAAGGGGAGTTGAGGTATCAGCACATTGTCTTATACGTCGTGATGGTCATGTTATTCAATATGTTTCTTTTGAGGATAAAGCATGGCATGCGGGCGTATCATCATTTAAAAAAAGAGAGCGCTGTAATGATTATTCGATTGGTATTGAACTTGAGGGCACAGATGACATCCCTTATACAGCAGAACAGTACCAGCGACTAATAGCGTTAACACTTTGTTTGCAAAATAAATATCCTGCTATTATTATGGGTAATATTGTAGGTCATTGTGATATTGCTCCGGTGAGAAAAACCGATCCTGGGCCTGTATTTGATTGGCAATATTTTCGTCAATGTTTGACGGAACAAGCGACAAGGAATAACACCTAACATGAGTTTACTAAGTTTATTAATTGCACTGGCAGCAGAACGTTCATTTTCTGGGAAGGTCTGGCACTTTAATTTTTATTATCAGCATTATTTACACTTCTTTGGTCAAAACTTTACCGCCAAACATGGCACTGCTGCGAGTATCGCCTTTATTATACTGCCAGTCGTTGCAACTTATTTTTTACTCCAGATAATAGATAACAGCATTATACAATTACTCATTTCAACACTCGTGTTAATTGTTTGTTTTGGTTGTGCAACGACAAGGAATAGTTATAAAGCTTATTTGCATTCAGCTTTTCGTGGTGAAGAAACGACTACTGAAATGCATCATCAACAATTATTATCGGATAAAAATTTGCCGAATATGGGCTTTGGCCAAGCACTTATTTGGTTAAACTATCGTTATTACATTGCTATCATGCTGTATTTCACAGTGTTTGGTGCAGCAGGCGCATTGTTTTATCGCCTATTAACTACCGTTATCGAACATAAAAAAGCCGAATGTATTGCGAGTGCTTATGAAAATAAAGTTCAAGCAGAGGCAAGTTCCATAAGTGAAAATGATGCTGCTCCAGAGCCCCTTCATGAAGGTAATATTGCACCAAATATAGAAAATGGTTGTCAAAGCCATCACGATGTCTTGTTTTGGCTTGATTGGTTACCTGTGCGAATAGCTTCTTTTGGTTATATGTTTGTTGGTCACTTCTCTAAAGCAATGCCAGTTTGGTTAGAAAGCTTATTTGATAATCAAAAGCCGACCCATCAAGTGTTAATTGATGTCGCTGAGAAATCTGAAGACATCATGGTCAATGAAGACGACTGTACCGCCGAGCCATGTTTATTGGTCAGGTTAGCTAAGCGCAATGTTTTATTGGTACTTGCTGTTATTTCTATTCTTACCTTGGCAGGCTTGTTAAATTAGTTTAAATCATTGGTCAGACCAATTGGTCTGACCAGTCATTATGTACAATAATGAGGCATTATAACTTAGTTATCTCGGTTACTTCCCTTGCTAAAATCCTTATGTTCAACTAAATTAACTTGTCAAAACGAGCATTTTTTGCTATTTTATTGTCTGAAAAGTGAATGGTAAGACCAATTTACCAAGACAGAATTGAGCATAGAGACTCATTAATTACTTCCAAAAGAGATTCATTCGTTATGGTTGCTGCGCAGTTAAAGCCACTTAGGCACGCAAAGAAGAAACCGCAAAAACTTAGCGATATTATTTTAGCGCAGCTTGAAGCGATGATAATTGAAGGTAGTCTACAGCCAGGTGAAAAATTATTACCTGAACGTGAACTGGCCTTGCAGTTTGAAGTCTCAAGACCATCATTACGTGAAGCGATTCAAAAACTGGAAGCCAAAGGTTTAGTTACCCGTAAACAAGGTGGTGGTACCTTTGTTTGTGACAATTTACTCAGCGGATTTTCTGATCCTCTGTTTGAATTAATGTCGAATAACACTGAGTCACAATTTGATCTATTAGAGTTTCGTCATGGCATTGAAGGTATGGCATCTTATTATGCCGCTATGCGTGGCACACCTGCAGATTTTGAACAAATTCAAGCTAAACATGATGAAATTGGCACTAGTCAGTTAGAAGATGATTTTCGTGGTGAAGCCGAGGCCGTTGTTGAGTTTCACTTGGCTATTTGTGCAGCGTCACATAATGCAGTGATATTACAACTTGCACGCAGCATGTCGTCTTTATTAGCCGATAATATTGCACAGAATTTATCAATATTAGCAAAGCGGCCTGATATTTTTACCAAGATTACCGATTACAGGAAGCGTTTGCTTAAAGCTATTATCAGTGGCGAACCTCAAAAAGCGTGGGGTGCAAGTCACCGCCATTTAGCTTTTATTGAAGAGATTTTATTAAAGTTGTCACAAGAAAACAGTCGCATGGAACGCTCAATGCGCAGAATGTAAATATATGATTGGCGAACCTCAAAAAGCGTGGGGTGCAAGTCACCGCCATTTAGCTTTTATTGAAGAGATTTTATTACTATTTAAAGATAAGCATCACAAGAAAATAGTCGTATGGAACGCTCGATGAGGCGCATGTAAATAATTATACGAATAACGTAAATAGATTTAAGAAAAACTTAACGAAGATAGAACAGAATAATTAAAGCAGATAACACTAAATAGTTATCAAACATTTTATTAAACTTTTTATTACATAAGAAAGTATTGGAGACTAAACAATATGTCAGATCTACCAAATATCGATATTGATTCAGCTGAAACCCAAGAGTGGTTAGAATCAATGGAATCAGTATTAGAAAATGAAGGGCCAGAACGTGCTCATCAATTATTAGAAGCATTAATTGACCGTGCGCGTCGTGGTGGTACTCACTTACCATTTGACGCTAAAACAGCTTATGTAAATACTATTCCGCCAGGGCAAGAACCTCATATGCCTGCGGATCAAACCATTGAATCACGCATTCGTGCGGCAATTCGTTGGAATGCTCTAGTATTAGTATTACGTGCGTCTAAAAAAGATTTAGAGCTTGGTGGCCACATTGGTAGTTTCGCTTCTTCATCGACTTTATACGATGTAGGTTTTAACCACTTCTTTAAAGCGGCATCAGAGAAAGACGGCGGTGATTTCATTTTTGCCCAAGGTCATATTTCTCCAGGTATTTATGCCCGTGCTTTCATGGAAGGTCGTTTAACTGAAGATCAAATGAACAACTTCCGTCAAGAGTGTGATGGTAAAGGTTTATCTTCATACCCACACCCTCATTTAATGAAAGATTTTTGGCAGTTCCCTACCGTTTCTATGGGTCTAGGTCCATTACAGGCGATTTATACTGCACGTTTCTTAAAGTATTTAACAGACCGTGGCATTAAAGATTGCTCTGGCCAACGTGTTTATGCCTTCCTAGGTGATGGTGAGTGTGATGAGCCTGAATCATTAGGTGCTATTGGTTTAGCGTCTCGTGAAGGTTTAGACAACTTAACGTTTGTTATTAACTGTAACCTTCAACGTTTAGATGGCCCGGTACGTGGTAACGGTAAAATTATTCAAGAACTTGAAGGTACCTTCCGTGGCGCAGGCTGGGAAGTTAACAAAGTTATTTGGGGTTCATACTGGGATGCACTTATTGCCCGTGATACATCAGGTAAATTATTACAGTTAATGAATGAAACGGTTGATGGTGAATACCAGAACTGTAAAGCGAAAGGTGGCAAGTACACTCGCGAAAACTTCTTTAACAAGTACCCAGAAACAGCTGCATTGGTTGCTAATATGTCAGATGCTGATATCTGGCGTTTAAACCGTGGTGGTCATGACCCAGTAAAAGTTTACGCTGCTTATGATAAAGCAATGAAAACAAAAGGTCGCCCAACGGTTATTTTAGCTAAAACAGTTAAAGGTTTTGGTTTAGGCGCGTCAGGTGAAGCATTAAACATTGCTCATAACGTTAAGAAAATGGACGTTGAGTCAATTAAACATTACCGTGATCGTTTCAACATCCCAGTAAAAGATGAAGATATTGCTGACCTACCTTTCTATAAGTTCCCAGAAGATAGCGAAGAATACAAGTACATGAAAGCACGTCGCGAAGCACTTGGTGGTTCATTACCAGCACGTCGCGTACAAGCAGAAGAGCAACTTGAAATTCCAGCACTTAAAATCTTTGATCCTATCTTAAAAGGTTCAGGCGATCGTCAAGTATCATCAACAATGACGTTTGTTCGTGTACTTAACAGCTTATTAAAAGATAAGAAAATTGGTAAGCGTATTGTGCCAATTATTCCTGATGAAGCACGTACTTTTGGTATGGAAGGTTTATTCCGCCAAGTTGGTATTTATGCTAATGAAGGACAAAAGTATATTCCTCAAGATGCTGACCAAGTTGCTTATTATCGTGAAGATAAAAAAGGCCAAGTATTACAAGAAGGTATTAACGAATTAGGTGCTATGGCATCTTGGGTTGCTGCAGGTACTTCTTACTCAACGTGTAACGCGGTAACTATTCCGTTCTACATTTATTACTCAATGTTTGGTTTCCAACGTGTTGGTGATTTAGCATGGGCGGCTGGTGACAGCCAAGCACGTGGTTTCTTATTAGGTGCTACAGCAGGTCGTACAACACTAAATGGTGAAGGTCTTCAACATCAAGATGGTCATTCACATGTGCAAGCGGGCTTAATCCCTAACTGTGTAACTTATGATCCGACGTACGGTTATGAAATTGCTGTTATCGTTCGTGAAGGTTTACGTCGCATGTACGAAGAAAATGAAAACATCTTCTTCTACTTAACGTTAATGAATGAAAACTATCAACATCCTGCTTTCCCTGAAAGAAAAGGTGTAGAAGAAGAAATCATTAAAGGTATTTACCAACTTGAACAAGCGGCACCTGCTAAAGGTAAAGCGATTGCTAATGTGCAGTTACTAGGCTCAGGTACTATCTTAGAAAAAGTACGTGAAGCAGCACAAATTCTTAGCAATGATTACAACATCTCAAGTGATGTTTACTCAGTAACTTCATTTAATGAACTTACTCGTGACGGTCAAGATGTAACTCGTTGGAACATGCTTCACCCTGAAAGTACACCACGTGTACCTTATATAAGCCAAGTTATTACTAAAGCCGCAGGTCCTGCAATTGCGGCTACGGATTACATTAAGAATTACTCAGAGCAAGTACGTGCGTACATTGATACTGAATACCGTTGTTTAGGTACTGATGGTTTTGGTCGTAGTGATAGTCGCGAAAACTTACGTACTCACTTCGAAGTAAGTGCGGCATACGTGGTCGTAGCTTCATTGTTTGAATTAGCGAACCGTGGTGAAATTGAGCGTTCAGTAGTAACTAAAGCAATTAAACGCTTTGAGATTAACACTGAAAAACTTAACCCACTTTACGCTTAAGACTAGAGAAGGAAAAGATTATGTCTATTGAAAAAATTCTAGTCCCTGATGTGGGTGGCGATGAAGTTGAAATTATCGAAATTTGTTTTGCTGTTGGCGATACATTAGAAGCTGATGAAGGAATTCTTACTGTTGAAACTGATAAAGCTTCAATGGATATTCCTGCACCATTTGCGGGTGAGCTAGTGAGCTTAACTGTGAGTGTTGGCGACAAAATCAAAGAAGGTGATCTTATTGCTGAAATGAAATCTGCAGGTGCTTCGGCGCCTGCAGAAGAAGCACCAGTTGCATCCGTAGTTGAAGCTCCGGCACCAGCTCCTGTTGCTGCTGTAGTTGAAGCTGCGCCAGTCGCTGCTGCTCCTACGGCTTCAGAAATTATCGATATCGCCATACCAGATATTGGTGAAGATGGTGAAGTGGAAGCTATCGAAGTATTAGTTAGCGTTGGTGATGTCATCGAAGAAGAAGATGGCTTAATCACGCTTGAAACTGATAAAGCTACGATGGACGTACCATCGACACATGCTGGAACGGTTATCGAAGTATTTGTTAATACTGGCGACAAAGTTAAAGAAGGCTCTTTAGTTATTAAACTTGAGACTTCTGGCGGCGCAGCACCTGCAGCAGTAACTGCTCCAGTTGCCGTTGTTGCTCCAGTAGCGGCACCAGCTCCTACTGTTGCTGCAACAACTAAGCCTACAGCTTCACCTGTACCACATCACCCACAAGCAGGTACTGTAAATAAAGGCAGTATTTATACTTCACCTTCAATTCGTCGCCTTGCACGTGAATTTGGAGTTGATTTAACGGTAGTGAAGGGAACGGGGCGCAAAGGTCGCATCTTAAAAGAGGATGTTCAATCATACGTTAAATATGAATTGTCTCGTCCAAAAGCCAATGCTGGTAGCTCGGTTGCATCTGGTGAAGGTGGTTTACAAGTTGTTAGCGCGAAGGCGATTGATTTCTCTAAATTTGGTGAAATTGAAACGAAACCATTATCACGTATCCAGAAAATTTCTGGACCATTTTTACATCGAAACTGGGTAACAATTCCACATGTTACTCAATTTGATGAAGCTGATATCACTAACGTTGAAGCGTTCCGTAAAGAACAAAACGTTGTTTGTGAAAAGCAAAAGCTTGGTTTTAAAATTACGCCATTAGTATTCATCTTAAAAGCAGCGGCTGATGCATTACGTGCATTCCCAACGTTTAATTCAAGCTTGAGTGAAGATGGCGAAAGCTTAATTTTGAAAAAGTACATCAACATTGGTGTTGCGGTTGATACACCAAATGGTTTAGTTGTACCCGTTGTACGTAATGTTGATCAAAAAGGCATTCACCAGTTATCACGTGAATTGCTTGAAATCAGTATGAAAGCACGTGACGGAAAACTTAAAGCGGCAGATATGCAAGGTGGTTGTTTTACTATTTCTAGCCTAGGCGGCATTGGCGGAACGGCATTTACGCCAATCGTTAACGCACCAGAAGTGGCTATCTTAGGTGTTTCTAAATCTGAAATGAAACCTAAGTGGAATGGCAAGGATTTCGAACCTAAACTAATGCTTCCATTATCAATGTCTTATGATCATCGTGTAATCGACGGTGCATTAGCAGCGCGCTTCACTGTGCACTTAGCTGGTGTGATGTCAGACATTCGTAAGTTAGTGCTGTAACTGGTTAATAACAAACTAAATTAACAAGTGTGCGACTTTAGTCGGCTCTTGTTAATTTTTAATGGAGATTTTGCTTAGTAAAGAGTAAAATCGCCATCATAAAAATTCGTTATTAGTAAAGTATTTAACAACAAGCAAATGATGAGAGTGAACCATCGCTTATCATCATTGACAATTTAATTTGAGGATAAGCATGAGTAACAATATTAAAACTCAAGTAGTAGTATTGGGTGCAGGCCCTGGCGGCTATTCAGCAGCATTTCGCGCAGCCGATTTAGGTTTAGACGTAGTCTTAGTTGAAAGTCGTGAAACATTAGGTGGCGTTTGTTTAAACGTTGGTTGTATCCCTTCTAAAGCATTACTTCACGTTGCTAAAGTAATTGATGATGCAGCGGCTATGGCTTCTCACGGTGTTACTTTTGGTAAGCCAGAAATCGATTTAGACAAGATTCGTGGCTGGAAAGAAAGCGTAGTTGGTCAACTTACTGGTGGTTTAGGCGGCATGTCTAAAGCACGTAAAGTAAAAACAGTTTTCGGTTTCGGTAAATTCACTTCTGATAAAACTATCGAAGTTGCTGGTAACGACGGCGAAACTACAACAATTACTTTTGATAACGCTATTATTGCAGCGGGCTCTTCAGTAATTGACTTACCATTTATTCCTAACGATGACCCACGTGTTATTGACTCTACTGGCGCTCTAGAGCTTAAAGACGTACCAGAAGAAATGTTAGTACTTGGTGGCGGTATCATCGGTCTTGAAATGGGGACTGTTTACGCTGCTCTAGGTTCTAATGTATCTGTTGTTGAGTTTGCTGATCAATTAGTTCCAGCAGCTGATAAAGATATTGTTAAAGTTTATAATAATTTCAACAAGAAAAAATTCAACATCATGTTGTCTACTAAAGTTGTTGCTGTTGAAGCAAAAGATGACGGTTTATACGTTACTTTTGAAGGTAAAAAAGCACCAGCTGAACAAGTACGTTACGACAAGATATTAGTTGCTGTTGGTCGTAAGCCAAACGGTCACTTAGTTGCTGCTGATAAAGCTGGCGTAAATGTTGATGAGCGTGGTTTCATTAACGTTTCTAAAGAAATGCGTACAAACGTATCAAACATCTTCGCTATTGGTGACGTTGTTGGTCAACCTATGCTTGCTCATAAAGCGGTACATGAAGCACATTGTGCTGCTGAAGTTATCTCTGGTAAGAAACATGAGTTTGACCCACGTTGTATCCCTTCAATTGCTTACACTGATCCAGAAATGGCTTGGGTTGGTATCACTGAACGTGAAGCAAAAGAAGAAGGTTTAAACATTGAAGTTGCTAACTTCCCATGGGCTGCTTCTGGTCGTGCTATCGCTTCTGCACGTACTGAAGGTAAAACTAAGATGATCTTTGAAAAAGAAACAGGTCGTGTTCTTGGTGGTGCTATTGTTGGTATCAATGCAGGCGAAATGCTTGGTGAAATTTGTTTAGCTGTTGAAATGGGTGCTGATGCTGAAGATCTTGCATTAACAATCCATGCTCATCCAACATTAAATGAATCAATTGGCTTAGCGGCTGAAATCTTTGAAGGTTCAATCACTGATTTGCCAAATGCTAAAGCAGTAAAGAAAAAGAAATAACAACATAAAATTATTTTAGCTTAGCGTTAACGCTAAGCTGTGTGATCTAAATTAAAAGCCAGTTACTTACATTAAGTAACTGGCTTTTTTGTAGGCTAAACAGATTTTTATTTTTTTATTAAAGCTTATCTTATTAAGAATACAGACTAATCGGAATAGCTAAACAGGTAGCAAGGAAAGTCTCTGCATACATAGGACCTTTACCTTGGTATTTCCAGCCTAAATCAAGTGCTATTTGTGCAGGACGAGTACCAGCGTTATTGGTTTCCTCCTCAGTAAAAGGGTACTTAACACCATTACCTGCCATTAGCTTATCTTTAGTGAGTGGATTATTCTCTAATCTGGATAAGGTAAACGAGCGTTCTGAAAAACTGATAAAAAATTCGACAGACGCTTGGCAATAATCAAAGCGCTTCTTTTTAGCCATAATCAAGCGTTCTTCATCAGTCATTGAGCGCTTTCTTTTGCCTTCAGGTGCTTCTTTTTTAAGTCGCTTTTTGATTACCTTGTAAGATTTCTTGTAAGGGTTATCCATCAAGGCTAGCTTAGTATGGGTCGCTGGCCAGTCTTGTTTAGCTAACTGCTTTTGATATTCAGTAGCAATTTCTGCACTCATCTCCGCCGTTATTGAAATAGCATTAGCCATGGCACTAAACAGAGTTACCATACTCAGTACAGCGAAAGCGCGGATGAGGTGCCCGGAAGTTTTTTTATACTTTTGCATACTACTTTACTTCTTTTTTATTATTATTATTTGGTTTTTATAACTAGTTAACTAACTGATTAATGACTATTTTGTCACTATCATAAGTTAAAATAAGTAGTGCTATTGTCTACCTTTTATCACATTGCATTAAAGAAACTTCAATGAGACTGCTAACGATTAAAGCGATACAAATTCGTATTGTGATATAAGTTTATATAAAGATACAAAGCCTTAATTTATTTTGACTGATCATATTACCTGTTCTTGGTGATGAGTCACACTTTTTTTTCATTTGTTAAAGTTTTGTCAATTTTTATAATAAAACGATACTGGCATATATTATTGCTATGCTTTTTTTGTACAACTGTTAGTCTGTTATAAAAAATCAAAGGACTGACGAATGCAAGTTTCCCACCTTAGTAAAATGCTAATAATCACGCTATTTTTCACTCGCTTATCATATGCACAAGAAAACAGTGTTAAGACGGAAAATCTATCTAAACACCTATCTACTATCATTGCTCCAGAGCCGATTAAGCGGGTTAACCCTAAATATCCGATAAACGCAGCGCGTAGTGCAAGAGAAGGCTGGGCAAGGTTAAGCTTTGTTATCGATAAAGAAGGTAATGTTAATAATATATTAGTAACAGAAACTTCAGGCAGTAAGGATATTACTAAAGCAGCAGTGAAAGCTGCTAAGCAGTGGAAATATAAACCAGCCATGGAAAATGGTAAGCCCATTCAGCAATGCGTTAACTCTGTACAAATGGATTTTAGGATGAACAAAAATGGCACCACGGGAGCCACGAGAAAGTTCATTTCAAAATACAAAAAAGCACAACAAGCACTTGCTGATAAGGACTATATAGAGTTAGAAAAACAATTAACGTCAATGAAGAAAAATAAGTATATGCATCTTTCGGAAAATAACTATTTGCATTTACTGTCAGCAGATTACGCTAAAGAGCAAGGTCAAAAAGCTAAGCAACTATCTCACTTAAATCGTGTAGCTATGTCATTAGTCACTATGAACAATGAAAAGCAAAAACTATCAGTACTTTATCAGGTGTTTAGCTTGCAAGTTGAATTGAATAAATTTAAAGCTGCACATGTCACTTATGAAAAATTGATAACATTATCCTCAGCCAAACCTTACCTTGAGCAACTCGAAAAAACTATGACGCAAGTTAACGAGGTTATTGCGGGTGATAAAAATCTTATTCTTGATGCCACTATTAATAAAGATTTTTGGACCGCTGAATTAGTGCGAAATGAATTTTCATTAATAGCTGTTGAGGGTTCATTGCATACGTTAGATGTTCGGTGCGCCAATAAACGCCATGTTTATACTATCGAAGAAGAGAGTACTTGGAAGATACCTAGTAGTTGGGAAGATTGTAGTATCTATGTCTTTGGCGAAGCTAAAACTAGCTTTAAACTAGTTGAACATCCACTTAGCATTTGATTATGGAATTGAGCTAGCTAAAGCAAAAAATTATTAAGCACAAATATAAGGGAAATGGCTTTAGCACGGTGAGCTAAGTAAATTTTAAGCTGACTTCAATACCTAAGAGTGCTTGATAAAAGTACCCGCGGCTAAACATTGCTTAGGTGAGTGTTCAGATGTTGTCAATAAGTGTCTGATTTCTTTACACATGCCTTGATGTTAATAATGAGTCACAGAGTAAGCTGTTGTTTGTTATGGATTAATTTTGTTGGTGTGAATCCTGCTTACGTGCATTTAGTTAAGAATAACAATCATTTAATTGAGAAGAGTAGACCATAATAATGAATAGAAGAATAAGTTTTAAAATATTTTCGAGACAGTGTATTTTAGCAGTAAATTTTATTTTTTTGTTTTTTAGTGTTAATGCCACGGCAGGCATTATGCACGATTTTGATATTAGAGTATCTTTTGATGGCGCATTAACTGACTCTCAAAAAGGAGTCTTCACTGATGCTGAAAATTTTTGGGAAAACTTAATCATTGGTTATCGAAATGAATTTGATGGCCCAGGCTTAGATATAGCAGCATCAAGCATCTATAAGGATGGAAAAGGAGGTATATTAGGGAGTGCGAGCTATACGAGCACCCAAAGTGCAGGTACTCAAGATACAGATGATTATTATCGCTATGCATCACAGGGAGTGATGTCCTTTGATAGTGCTGATATGGATAACATGAATTCAGGCCGCTTATTGAATCTTATTTTGCATGAAATGGCTCATGTCATGGGTTTTGGTACTTTATGGGTTTCTAATGACTTGCTTAATGATAATAAGGACTACATAGGTGAATTTGGTTTAGCGGGGCATCGAATTGATATTGCTGATGCTAATGCTGCATTTGTACCGGTTGAAAAAGGTGGTGGCTCGAGTACTGCTTTATATCATTGGGATGAAACTGACTTTGGTGGCTCACCAGAGTTAATGACTGGCTGGTTAGATAATGACATAACCGTCAGTCGAGCAACGATTAATTCTTTTGCTGATCTTGGTTATGTGATTAACCCAGAGTTTAGTGTAGAACATGTTCCTGAGCCTTCAACCCTTGCTATTTTTGCTTTAGCACTACTGGGTTTAAGAGCACGTAAAACAAATAAAGCTTAACCCTCATTTTCTAAGTGTATTTCTAAAACCTCAATTGTAGTGATTGGGGTTTTTTATTGTGAGCTATACCCGCTACCAATCAAAGTGCAGGATTTCAGTGGGAATTAAAATGGCTTTAGATAAGTAAAATAAGTAAAGCA
>CAJXYE010000006.1 GCA_913063325.1 uncultured Colwellia sp.
ATAGTGCCGGTGTTATCAATATTTGCCACATTAACGCCACTGGCATTGCCGCCCCAATTGATTAAGCGTTGCTTTAAATTGGCAATACATTCGGGATGACTATCACCAAAATGTTTGGTAGCCCATTTTAATAAAAAGGGGCCATCGGCATCGTTATTACCCGTTACAAAGTCAGTTTCTATTCCTTGACTAATATGTGACCATGCCCGTTCAAATAGTAATTCCATGGCATCTTTGGTCATTTTAAACATAGCGTCATTTTCAGCGTTACGTTTTCCTCGACCTGAATAATTTAAGTGAGATAAATAGAATTTATCAACTTTGTTTTCTTCCATTAAATCGAGCATTGCGGGTAAGTCTTTATTATTGTCTTTCGTTAAACAAAGACGCATGCCAATTTTTATTCCCGCTTCTTTACATAATTTAATCGCGTGCATTGAAGTTTTAAAGCTGCCTTTTTGACGGCGGAATTCATCGTGGAATTCTTCTAAACCATCAATACTGATACCTACATATTGATAGTCAGACGCTTTTATTTTGTCGATATTTGACTCATCAATTAAAGTGCCATTCGTTGATAGGGCAACGTAAAAGCCTTTTTCTTTGGCGTAAGCGGTAATTTCATAGATGTCAGGGCGCATTAGAGGTTCACCACCTGAAAGAATTAACACAGGTACGTGAGCAACTTTTAAATCATCAATGGTGGCTTTAACTTGTTCAGTTGTTAATTCATCTTTAAAGTCAATGTCTAAAGAAGTGGCATAACAATGCTTGCAGCGTAAATTACAACGGCGGATGAGGTTCCAAATAACTACAGGACCGGGCATCTTTCTTGCCGCTTTTACTGGCTTAAATTCAGCCATGTCATCATGAAGTGTTTTTAATAACTGTGAAATTCTAAACATAATTTTATACCAATTCTATTAAATTTATTCTCAGCTCAGAGCTACTATTAGCGAGCTTAGAACAAGTGAAATTGATTAAATATAGTTATTCTATATTTTACCAATTTTGCGAAGTAATCAGTTTGCTAATAAGCTCCCCAAGGGCGAGTTTAAAATGCTTATATGCTGCGTTTTTCATTTTGATAAGGGAAAAACCATTACCTTTAATTAAAGCCTTGCCTCTAAGCCTTTTAATTCTCGCTGTGCGGGAAATAACTTAATAGACTTGGTATTACATACCTTGCCCTAGGGCTTTGCTCTCGCTGCAATTAATTTACTTTTTTAATCGCAAACCTGTTTTTTTCAGTATTGCTGTGCTGGTTAACATATCATTACTTTTGGTAATAATGTTTTGACTTGAATCATGGTTGCGGGTGACCAAGACTTCTTTTAACAATTCTTTGATCTGGCCCCGATACTTGGCGATTGACTCTTCGGTTTTCCCATGCACCATAGCGAATAAATTGTAATTCCACTCAGGTAAAAAACGAGGTCTTAAATAACAGTGACTAACAAAAGGTAATTGGCCAACAGCATCTCCAAATTTTTCAGCTTGCTCATCATCAATATCCCATACGGTCATACCATTAAATTGATAGCCTAATTTATAGTGGTTCGGCACTGCGGCTATGCGCCTGATAATGCCGCGCTCTTGCATGCTTTTAGTGAGGGAAAGTACTTGTTCAACACTGATGTTCATTTGTTCCGCAATGGCGTGATATGGCTCTTGAATGATAGGTAAGCCGTTTTGTGTCAATAAAATATATTGTCTTTCTTGATCGGTCAGTTTGTCTTGTTCTTGAATGATTGATGACATAATGTAGACTCTTTTGTATGTGATATTTAAATAAACTGCTGTTGCTGAAAAATGTTTAACTATTAATTTCTCAATAAATAGTTTGGTTAAACAGGCAGGTATAGACTCACATAGAATTCTTTTAATTTGGGTACGTTTAGCACTTTTAATCCCGTTTTTCTTTCAATAGCTTGTACAACTTTATCAATTTCTTCAGTTGACTCTGTAGCGATTACAAACCACATATTAAAGTCATGATCACGGCGGTAGTTATGGGCAATTTGCTCAAAACTATTAACTTGCTCAGTTACAAAATCAAAGTCAGCTTCAGGTACGGCTAAAGCTGCTAAGGTAAAAGCGCCACCTAAACTAGCTGCATCAAACATAGGACCAAAGCGAGTTAGTACTTTTTCACTGCGTAACTTGGTTAAACATGCTATTACGTCTTGTTCGGTACTTGATATTTCTTTGGCAATTTGTGCAAAAGGGCGTTCACAAACAGGTAAGCCATGCTGCAATAGATTGATTAATTGCTTTTCTAGCGCCGAAAGTTCAACGGTTTGGCATTTTCGGCTTTTGCTCAAGTTTGTTGTCTTAGATGGACTGCTGCTGTTATCCATGGGCTTGTCCTTGTTTTTTTATTTCGTTGCTATTGTCTTTTTTGCTGGCGTTGATTTTGCTAATTTTTGCTTTGCTGTAACGGGCCCCATGCTGTTTATAAGCTTTAAAGCTAAACAGCACATCTTTTTCAATGGACTCTAGGCCAAGTTGTTCGGTAATTTGACGTATTTGCTGCAGAACTAAGTTTCTATCGGTACCATGAATCATGCAAAATAGATTATACGGCCAATCAGGTAAGCGACGCGGCCTCTGATAACATAATGAAACGGGTGCACATTTAGCTAACTTCTGCGCTACTTTATCCATGTCGTCATTAGGAATATTCCACACAACCATGGCATTAGCATCATAGCCAAGCTTCCTATGTTTAATCACTAATCCAAAGCGGCGGATCAAACCATCCTCTTGCCAATTAGCTATTTGCATCAGCACTTGCTGTTCGGTCAATGCAAGTTGCTTTGCAATAACTTGATAGGGAGATAAAGCTGTAGGTAGGCCTTTTTCAATAGCGCCACGTAAGGCTGCTTTTTCATAATTGTTCAGGTTGATCACGTCATCGTTGCATCCAGAAATTTTGCTCGACTGCTTTAACTGTTTATTCTCTTGACTGTAAAAAGGGCTTTCTACCCCAGTAACATTTATACTGAATGCTAAATCAATATGATATGAAGCTTCCATTGGCAAGACTAAAACAGGTAAACCAGTAAGTAATTCAATATTTACGATCGTACTTTTCAGCGCCACCATATCGCTAGCTGTGACCACGAACCAAAGGTTATAACTATGCTCTCTGCCGTAGTTATGGTTCACTTGATCAAATTGGTTAACAATACCTGCAACTTTATCTAGATCTTTTTCTGGCACAGCAAGAGCCGCTAATGTGCTGGCACCTGCTTTTTTGTGATCAAAGACTGGGCCAACACGAGAAAGTACTTCTTGCTTGTTAAGATCGTCAATCGCATCAAATACTTCTTGCTCACTTGCGACGATATTTACTTGCGCAAGTTGTTCAGCAATCGTTTTATAAGGCTTACTGGTAAGTGGAAACCCTTTTTGGCTATTATTGATAATGTCTTGCTGTAGTTGTGAAATAATAGCGGTGTCTTTAGTCATGCTTTTAGTCATAGTTACAAGCCTATTTGGTGTGCGCGATTGGTGAAGAAAATACCGCTCGGGCTTGATGATTTAAGTGTTTTTTGTAATGTTTGTGTTTTGGTATCGTATATTTGAATTTCGTTGTTGTCGCGCACTGACATCCATACATGCTCGCCACGCGGCGTAAACTCCATATGTAAAACAGCAGGACCCGGTGTTAAGGTTTTTACTAACTCAAACGTTTCGGTATTAAATACTTGAATGGTATTGTTGTCAGGGTGTGCAAAGTTAACCCAGATTTGTCGGTTATCAGGTTGCGCCATTACAAATATTGGTTGGCTATGTGCAGGGATTGCAGTTACTTGCTTCCATGTTTTGGTATTTACCACTAATACTTTATGTTGACCGACTGCAGGCATAAACGCGTAATCGCCGGCAATTGCCCAGCCTTCTAGATGCGGCATTTTATAAACGGGTAGTTTCTGCTGACCTTTGCCGTAATTAGGTAAAATGCGTTTTACACCTTTTTCTAGGTGCCATAAATCAACAAGCGCCATACCGTCTTCACCGAATAAACCCGCGATGTAGTAGCGACCATCAGGGCTGATTAAAGCGTCATAAGGGAATAAACCAATATCAGAAAACTTGGTCAATTTTGGGGCTTTGTCTTGCTCAATTGTTGAAAAGTCAGCAATCCAAATTTCATTGCTATCAAATAAGCTAAAAACAAACTTGTTGTTTGGCGCATCAACTAAACCAACGACTTTAGAACGAACTGGGCTACCATCTTTATTTTTTGGCTTAGTCGTTAAAATAGAACTGTCGATTGTAGCAACGAGTTCAAGGGTTTCACTATTAAAGACTTTTACGCCACCAGGGGTGTAGTTTGATACCGCAACTAACTTGCCATCTTGGCTAATAGCACCACCAATACTGTTACCAGACTGTAATACGCGTTTAGCTATCTTGTCTTTTAGGATGTCTATTTTAGTTAATCCACCATCACGTCCAAACACATAGGCATAGCGTTGATCACGTGAATAAACAATAGATGCGTGAGATAAATCGCCTAAACCATCTATTTCTGCTAATACTTCTTGGTGGCTATGATTAACAATTTGCACTTGACCTGTGGCGCGTTCAATAACAACACCCATATCTCCTGTGGCGCGAACTGGTATTTGGCTTACTTCATTTGGAGTGTAACTTGCGCAAGCGGCAATCACGCTAGATAGTATTGCCACGCTTGCTAATTTTAATAAGGGTGTGTTCATCAGTTATCCTTTCATGGTGCTATATTATTGCTAATAGTCTTTGCTTTTATATTCAGTAAATATTCTGTCTTGACTACTTGATTCACTTGTCTGTTATTTTTCCCGCTTTTAATTGTTGGGAAATCCACAAGGCTTCTTGTTCGGTTAAAAGTGTTTTCCATGGTGGCATTGCGGTACCAGCTCGGCCATGCAAAATAGTATGTTGTAAAAACAGTATTGATTTACCTTCAAGGTTTTCTGGTAACAAAGCGGGTCCTAAGCCGCCTTTTAAGGTCATGCCATGGCAAGAACCACAATCTTGTTTTACCGTATGGTTAAGCTCATCTTTACGTGCTTGAGATAACACTTCATCACTGGTGATTTCATTTGCATAAGCAGCTGTTGTTACAAGAATAAGGCTGAATAAATAAGTAGCGAAAGCTAAGCCGGTTAAGGTAATTTTATTAGGACTCATTTTTTTTCCACTATGCTTTATTAAGTTGGCTTAACCTTATAACGGCTAGGGGATTAGTTTTTTGTCAAAGATCATACTTTGATGAGGAAGTGCGGGGCTTTTTTGATTTAAATCATTTTATTCGAATTTATACGAATATTTGCTTGGTTTTTGCTCATTTTGAGCGAGTTGACTTTTACTAAAAAAAAAGAGCTTCTAGGAAGCTCTTTTGTGTGTTCATCTGTAAGGTGTCTGTAATTTAGTGTTAATAAATGCCTTTATTGTGTAGGTGTTCAGAATACTGTTTATCGGTACCATTGATATGATTTATCAACCAATCCGATAAGAAACTTGCAATTTCCTCGAGCGCATCATGTCCTTTTTCATTGTATAGTTGTACAAATTTTTCAACTTGCTCAATCATCACTTTATGCTGCGCTTTGTGGGCAATTAAATCAGGGTAATCATTCTCTTCCATCATTTTTTCTTCACGTTCAAAATGATACTTGGTATAGCTAATTAATTCGTTCAATGCTTCTTTTTCAAAAGACTCACTCATCGCGTAGTCATAAGCGATACTGAAATTATTTAATAAGCTGATGAGCTTTTTATGATCATCATCAATGTGGGCGATACCAACGCTGTACTCTTCACGCCATTGCACTTGATTAGGATTAGACTTTTTCTTGTAAAGCACAGGAATAAGGATTAGCACTGCTATGAGGATCCAAGAAATGGGGTTCGTCATACTTGATAAAAAACCTAAAAAGATGGCTACAATAATTAAGCCGATGATAGCCGCATAAATAAATGACTTAGTGCGATTCTCCATGAAATACCCCTAAAAAAAATATGGTTAAATGATTAATAACGTTGGCTGAATAGTAGCGCTTAATGCTGATGAACAAGTAGTTATTTTATAATTCAAAGCGCAATTTATTGACCTTGATCAATTTGTTTATTCTTTAAAAGTTATTTTTTTTTAAACTTGATCTGAATCACATTTTCAAAAGTGGATATAGCTGATAGTGCTGATAGTAATATTTAGTTACATAAATGACGCATCAACTTTTTACACCGTAGTGTGTAAACAAAATTTCCTGAAGATGCCTTTTTTATCAGGATTTCAGTCGATTGGCTCGAACTAGCTCCAATCAACTAAATGAATACGACTAAAAAGTTAAGCATAGGTAAAACATGGTTAGTTAACTTGTTTAACGCCTTTAATAATTAAAGAATTTTTAATATCTGGAGAGTACCCAATGAAAAAAGTAAAATATGGTCTTTCAGCACTTGGTTTAGCTATAGGCATGGCTGCTACTGGTGTTAGTATGTCAGTATCAGCTGCAGAGCCAACGTTATCTGAAGCTGATTTTGAAAAAGCTCAATTACATTACTTCCAACGTTGTGCTGGTTGTCATGGTGTTTTACGTAAAGGTGCAACGGGTAAAAACCTTGAGCCGAAAAACATGCTTAAAAAAGGTCAGAAGCGTTTAGAGAAAATCATTTCTCTAGGTACTGAAGGCGGCATGAACAACTTTGATGATTTATTCAGCAAAAAAGAAATTGCTAACTTAGCAACCTTCATTCAAATGACTCCTCCAGTTCCACCGGAAATGTCTTTAGAGCAAATGCGTTCTCACACTAAAGAGTTTGTAGCTCCAAAAGATTACCCAACTAAGCCATTACATGGTTTAAACTGGAAAAACTTCTTTGTTGTAATCGAACGTGATGCAGGTACAGCGGCGATTGTTGATGGCGATACTAAGAAAGTTATTGCTCATATTGATACAGGTTACGCTGTACATGTAATCAAAGGTACAGAGCATCATAAAATTGATCATGCAAAAGATGTTGGTCGTTTCTGGTACACCATTGGTCGTGACGGTAAAGTTAACAAAATCGATTTATGGCAAACACCTGATAAAATGTTAGTTGCTGAAACTAAAATGGCATATGACGCACGTGATATCGCGGTTTCTGGTGACGGAAAATACGTCATTGCTGGTGGTTACTGGCCTGCGCATTTTGTAATCATGGATGCTGTCACGTTAAACCCACTTAAAGTTGTTTCTACTCGCGGTTACAATACTAAAGGTGAATTCATCAATGAAGCACGTGTAGCAGCAATTTACACTTCACCGCTAACATCTTCATTTATCGTTGCCGTTAAAGAAACTGGTCAAATGTTACAAGTTGATTATACCGACATAGATAATTTAACCATTACAGCTATTGCCTCTTCAGAATTCTTACATGATGGTTTCTTCGACCCTTCAGGTCGTTACTTCCAAATTGCAGCTAATGCGTCAAACCAAATGGTTGTTGTTGATACTATTGAACGTAAGTTAGAAGCAATTATTGACGTTGAAAGCTTGCCACATCCTGGTCCAGGCGCTAACTGGATTGATAAAAAATGTGGTCCTGTTGGCGGCACAACTCACTTAGGTATGGGACTTGTTTCTGTATGGGGTAACGATCCAATCGGTCATCCGGCTCAAGCCTGGAAACTTTGTTATGAAGTTGAAACTGATGGTGCTGGTGCATTTATTCGTACTCACGAAACTTCACAATATGTTTGGGCTGATCAACTTAAGCACCCTGAGCCAGAAGTTCAACAGTCAGTGCAAGTATTTGATAAAGATACTCACGAAATCGTCAAAACTATCCGTGTAACAACAGAGCCAGGTAAAGCGGCACTTCACATGGAATTCAATGATGACGGCACTGAAGTTTGGGTTTCTGTATGGAACCGTAAAGATGCGAAAAACCCAACAGGTGAAATCGTAGTATATGATGCCAAAACGCTTAAAGAGAAGCACCGCATCAAAGGTTTAACTACCCCAACTGGTAAGTTCAATGTTCATAACCGTATGAACCACAAAACCTAATTAACTTTACATCTTGTTGCTGAATCGTCCAATTTAGGCGTCAAGAGTACTCATTGACATGCGTTAACTCAGTGCTCTTTCCTTTAAATAAAACGATTCAGCTTAAAGCTGATTTGTTAATAATTAGCGACAAGGTTAACTACTTCGAAGTGAATATTTAAAACGCTTCGATACAAGGTTAAGTAATTAAAGGCATGGCTAATGCCGTGCCCTTTTTATGTACAGGATGTACGGTATGTCGCGGTGCTATGGATAGCAAAGAGCGTGTATTTTCATTTTAAACGATTAAATAGTGAAAATAAAAAGGGTTGTAATGAGTGTTTACCCATACATTACTACGCCTTAAAAGCATTGCAGCTTCCTTGATACATAAAGAAGGAAGGCAGTGGATAATAATTTCCCTAGCGTTTTATGGTTAAGGGAAGAGAGCTGAACTTATTAAGAGTCAATTCAAGAGTCTATTATGGCAAATAACACTTTTTTAAAACCTAGCTTTTGGTCGCGCAGACTAATACTTGGTACTACCGTTTCTGGTGCGGTTATCTTTTTTATTGTCGGTATCGTTTTCTGGGGTGGTTTTAACACTGCTATGGAAGCAACCAATACCACAGAGTTTTGTATTGGTTGTCATGAAATGGAAGCCAATGTTTACCAAGAATATAAACCATCTATTCACTTTTCTAACCGTACAGGGGTTAGAGCCGGTTGTCCTGACTGTCATGTTCCAAAACCTTGGATACATAAAGTGGTTCGAAAAATTCAAGCATCAAAAGAGGTTTTCTCTTGGTTAACAGGTAAGCTTGATACCAAAGAAAAATTCAATGAACATCGATTTGAATTGGCGCAAAGTGTTTGGCATGCGATGAAATCGACTGATTCAAGAGAATGTCGTAATTGTCATAACTTTGAATCAATGAACCCTGAGTTCCAAAAGCCACGTGCACGTAAACAGCATTTAAATGCTTTTGAAACAGGGCAAACCTGCATCGATTGTCATAAAGGTATTGCTCATAACGATGTGCGCGATAAACTTTCTGAGGAAGAGCTTGAAGAACTTGAAGCGCCCAACCCTGAGTATATTCGTGAGGTACCACAGGCTTACCGTGATGGCTTAGCTCGAGTTGAAGCAAAAGAAGCAGCAGCAAAAGCTGAACTTAAAGCAGAAAAAGTGGCCGAAAAAGCTAAGACTGAACAGAAGATTGCGGACGCAGTTGCTCAAGCATTAGCAAGTTCAGGAGCCAGCGCTGTTAAAGATAAAGGCACAACAGCATCTGCTGCTCCAACTGCAGCAAGTAGTATTAATGTTGATTGGACTAAAGCAAAGTCTACAGATATCGGTGTTTTCTATCCTGGTACCGCATCTTTAGAGTGGATTTTAGGTCGTAAACATGGCGGAAAACGTGCCTTTACTAAAGGTGATCGCTGTATTGAATGTCACGGTGAAGAAATCGCCGATATTGGTAACAACATTGTTTCTGGTGAAAGTGAGAAAGACCTTGAGCCAAATGTTATCCCTGGTAAACGTGGTAGCTTTGATGTAACTATTGATGCTACGCATGATAGCGATAATCTTTATTTGAGATTTAGCTGGCCTGAAGGTGAACATGCTGCAGTACCCTTTGTAGAAGGTGGCAAAATGGACCCTGAGAATCCAATGAAAATTGCCTTTATGCTTGCTACTGATGATGTTGAATATGCTGATAGAGCCGGTTGTTGGGGAACGTGTCATGCAGATGCCAACTCTATGCCATTTGCTCCAGATGCAGATACCTTAAAAGGTAGTGATTTAGCTAAACGTTTAGACTTTAACACTGTACCTGGTACGGGCGTAACTAAGTATCTTAAAGGATCTCGTACTAAGTTGGAGCTGAAAGGTCGGCGTGGTAAGGCACTTGGTGGCTGGGATAAGCTTAAAGACGAAGCTGATATCAAGGCTGCACAAGAAGCTAATCAATTTATGGATATTGTCCGTTATAAGTCGGGTACTAAAGAAGTAGAAGATGGCCAGATCTTAGCGCAGCGTGACATGCATAAAGGTGTTGGTGCTACGGTTGAAGCATCACTTAAAGGTGGTACTTGGTCAGTTATTATTAAGCGTAAGCTGAAATCTGACAGTGCTGGTGATGTAAGCATTGAAGCAGGTAAAGTATATAACTTTGGTTTTGCTATTCATGACGATTACTCAAGCGCCCGTTATCATCATGTATCATTTGGCTATAAACTAGCTCTTGATAATGCTGATGCAGAGATTAACGCTACTAAGCAATAGTTTGAGTTAACCTTGTTGATACTAAGCCTCTTGCCCTTACTTGAAAAAGTAAAGCAAGGGGCTTTTTTATGTGCTTATCTTTATTAGCAATGACATCACTCTAGCAAGTGGTATAATTACTTTATTCCACCAGTTAACCCATATTCAGTTGGCACCTTAAGCCATCTAGGAAGCATAATGACCGATAAAGATATTTATAAAAATAATCCGCTACATGGCACTAGCCTTGAGACAGTATTAACGACCTTAGTTAATCATTATAGCTTTGAAATTTTAGCCGCTTACATGAACTTAAACTGCTTTAAGCAAAATGCCAGTATTGAGTCGAGCATGAAGTTTTTGAAAAAAACATCATGGGCACAAGAAAAAGTAGAAGCATTTTATATGTACCAATACCATAGTTTGCCTAAAGCTGATGATGCTAACTTTGAATTGCCGCCACGTGATCGTATTGTGCCATCAGGCTTAGAGCAAAGGCCACCAAAAGAATTGAGCTTAGATGATGCAGAAGAATTGCGTATCAAACAGGCTAAGAAAACTCGCGAACGCGCTGCGGCTTCAACTTCCGCTAACCCTTGGGGAAATAGGTAACTGCCAGCCAGTAATAGATAGTTAGCTGCTATGATTTCTTACACTTTGTGTATTGAATTATAGTGGCGTAGCGCATATTGTAATTATCACTTAAAGTACTTATTGGTAAGGATACTTATGAAAACTCTTCATAAATGGATAATTTTGTCTGCATTGTTATTCGCTGCAATTGCTTCATATAGTTATGGATCTTCGCAGGGAGTCGTTGCCTTTATTCTCATTGGTATTATTTTTGAGCTTACTTTTTGGCTTAAACTCTTTAAGAAAAAATCACACACCGATAGTTAAGATTAGATGTTATTGGGCAGGTACTAAAGAACCTGTTTAAACCGCCTTTCACAGCTTTAATTATTGTCCTTAAATAGTAGTTCCACTTGGTTAGTTATGGATTTATTTTCTGCTTTGCTCGATGAGCCTATTAATATTTTACCTAGCGATGGTATAGTTAACTATTACGGCGAGATTATGCCACTTAGTGATAGTGACTATTATTTTGAGCAGTTATTGAATACCGTTGCTTGGCGCTGCGATCAAGCTTTTGTGCTAGGTAAAATCATTGAAACGAAAAGAAAAGTAGCTTGGTGCGCTGATACCATTGATGGTAAACCGTTTTCTTATAGCTATTCAGGAGTCACTAGATACTCAATCCCGTTTACTAACGAGCTGTTAATACTCAAACAGTTAGTTGAGCAACATACTAATGAAACCTATAACTCATGCCTATTAAACCTTTATCACTCTGGTGAAGAGGGCATGGCCTGGCACAGTGATGGTGAGGCTGATTTGAAAGAGCATGGCGCTATTGCTTCACTCAGTTTTGGTGCAGAGCGAAAATTTGCCTTTAAACATAAGCTTTCTAAACAAGTTGTACCCTTGCAACTTAAACCCGGCAGCTTGTTAGTAATGAAAGGCACTACCCAGCAACACTGGTTACACCGTTTACCTCCGACTAAAAAAGTATCTGAGCCCCGAATAAACCTCACCTTTAGGACAATCGATAAGCCTGAGCTTAAGTAATTTAGTTTTACGAATACTTATTGTGGCTTAAAATATGCAAACTATTACTGTAACGAGTATTGAAGATCAACGAGTGTCAAAAAGCACATATCACGTTAATTAACGCTTATTCTTTATTCGCTATAGCCGATAAAGAGTTAAAGGGTGATCTTATATCACAAGCATTGTTAACTGAGTTTGTGCATCATATTAATGGTGAGCATTATGACTATTGAAAAGAAACGGCATTACCTGTTATACGGTAATCGTACGATAATTTATGTAGCAAGTCTGATTGGACTTTATTTTGATGTGAATATAGCTTATGTAATAGCCTTAACCCTTTGGTTATGGCTACCACAGTGTTTATTACTTGAATTGAATTTACTGAAAGCTATCAAACATTAGTTTTACTGCCAGTTGCAAAGTGCAAAGAAAAACGCAAATTGCTAGGCACTAAGGTGTACGTAAGATGCCGTACTTGGCATCATTAAACTATTGTAAGCGTCAACTTGTTTATTAGCTAATGGTTGATTATTTACGCTTTTTACCGCCTCATTAATATTGGTAACTGAGCTTGCGGATAATGTATCTATTCCTTCATGTTCACCATCAATACTAGGCAACTGACCTACACCATTTTTTATAGTCTGATGTAATTCATATAATTCAGCATAAGTGTTGGTTAATGCTGACACTGCACTGCTATTTTCACTCGTCTTAATAGTACTTGATGATGTATCGTCATCAATACTGGTTTGTAAATAGATATCAAAGAGCTTTTGCTGTTGCTGATAATAAGACTGCATCAAATCAATATCTTTAGCTGTTTGGTAGTTTGATTTCACATTTCCAACCTGTTCAGCTATTTTGTCATCAGTACCTTGTTGCACTGTGTTCTTCTGCTCAGGTGTCAAAATATCGCTAAAGTTAGGACGTTGCTTTGGTTGAGGTATGGGAGGTGCAATCGGTTGAATAGTTTGAGTCGATGTAGATATACCAGAAGAAGCTATTTGCATTGTCATATTAACCACCTTGCCTATTACTCGCTTAAGAAATTAAGCTTTACAAAATCAGAGATTGATTTGATAGTGATAGGATAGTGAAAGTGGCGCTATTAAGTTGTTGTCGTTTGTAAACACTGTGAAACAACTTGTTGTTTGTATTTTGTACAGGAGAGGGGTGATTTTCTGGTGGGAGTTTTACAATGCTAGCGAGTTATTATTACCACTTACTAGCATTAGACAGACGCAGATATTTTCATCGGACTAGTTAATTTTGACTAGGGTCTAAATGTTCATACTCTGCTTTAATTTCAAGAATAACCTTTAGTCTTGCTTCTGCCATAGCCTCTTTAATCGCTAAGCCCTTTAATCCTTGCTCAACAAAGCTTTTTGCGGTGACTTCTCTGGCTGCTTTTGCTGCTGCTTGCAAGTATTGTTCTTGCGGGTAAGGGCGATTTTCAAAGCCTAAGCGCCCGAGAAAATCAGATTTACATGCTATTAAAAAGTAATCAAACTCCTGGGGTTTTCGCCAAATATCCAGTTGATCAAACATCTTTAAAATAGTGCTGGCTTTAAGCTCAAAGGCTTTATGGCAGTGTAAGTGAAACTCACACACCTTTAAAGCAAGTTGTTTATAGTGGCTTGGTACTTTAAGTTGCTTACATATTTTCTCTACTAGGGGTAAACCTGCTTTTTCATGACCTTTATGGCTAGGCCATAAATGATCAGAAGTGATGCCTTTACCTAAGTCATGGCATAGTGCAGCAAAACGGATCGCCGTTTTACTGTCACCCTTGTTATCACTTTTATCATCAACACTACCTTCAGCACTGTCTTCAAAGAAAGCTTGTGTCAGTAATACTGATTGCTGTAGTACCATCATGGTATGCACGCCGCTGCATATTTCAGGATGCCAAAGGGCTGGGTTTGGTATTCCCCATAACACAGCTAGCTCAGGCCATAATTCTTCTAAGGCTCCACATTGTTGTAATACTTGAAAAAAGACTTCAGGGTTGCCAGAATTAATATCAGAGTTAGCACCACCATCGGCTAGGCTTAATTGCATTTCTTGCCAAACACGTTCAGGTGTTAAACTTTTTAGCTCGCCGCTTTGACTAATTTCTTGCATAAGAGCAAGAGTTTCATCAGCAATGGTAAAACCATACTTATGATAGCGGGCTGCAAAACGTGCTACGCGTAATACCCGTAAAGGATCTTCGATGAATGCGTCACTGACATGGCGTAAAATACGATCGTTAAGATCCTTTTGACCATGGTAGGGATCGATAATTTGACCGTCATCATCCATTGCCATAGCGTTAACCGTGAGATCTCGACGTTTTAAATCTTCTTCAATGGTTACGTCAGGGGCGAAGTAACAGCTAAAGCCAGTATATCCTTGACCTTGTTTACGTTCAGTACGGGCAAGTGCGTATTCTGCTTTTGTCTTGGGGTGTAAAAAAACCGGGAAATCTTTGCCCACCTGCACAAAACCTAGCTTAAGCATTTCTTTAACACTACTACCAACCACTAAATAATCTTTGTCTTTAACCGCTCTGTTGAGTAGCTGATCACGTACAGCACCACCGACTAGGTAAGTGTTAAGTTCGCTATTTTTATTTTCAGAGTTGCTGGTTGACAAGGTACGACCAAAATGAAGAGGAGATTGACTAAAGTGTATCACAAGGGAGTGAAAAATTCAGGGAGGTGAGGTTAGAATAAAGCAACATTGAATGCTGCTTATTCTAACTATGTCCTAACTTTTTCCTATTTAGCTGTTGCTAGAATTGGTCATCAAAATAGGTGGTTAAAATTGATAGTTAACGCCAATATTAACCGTGGTACCTAAACCTTTAATGTTATAACCACCGTAGGTATAACCTTGCGATTTGGTTGGGTAATAATCTTGATTGAATAAGTTTTCAACACCAATAAAGGCTGACCAATCTTGTGCAAAGTCATAGTTACCACTTAAGTTAACGATTTGATAACTATCAATAGGACCTTGGTCACCTACATATTTTCCATCAACAGGTTCGAAGCGTTTACGATCACCAACATATAGGTAGTTAACCGCGACACTGATATCATTATTTGGATTCCAGTTAAGATTGATAGTCGCCTTTGGCGGACTAATTTGCTTAGCACCTAAATAAACATCAGCCTCAGTGTTTTTACCTTCAACCCAGCTGTATGTGGCATTTACCGCCCAAGCATCATTGATGGTGTAATTAATTAACGCTTCATAACCGTAAATTTCTTGTGGTGCACGTACCGGCATATAAACACCAGTTACTTCATTGAACTTATTTGTTGTGCCTAGCTCGGAAGTACTGAAATAAGTCGCGAACTCAAAGTGTACCTGCTCGAAATCAGAACTAAAACCTAGTTCATAATTGTCGATCACAGAAGCTTCTGTTCGGATAAGTGAAATATCAGTAACGGTTGCGGTACGTAATAAGCGACCTGTGTCAGAAATGTCAGCGCCTTGTGAGTAACTAATAAAAGGACTAAACAGTGGCAGGGCATTATATTTAACGCCGATATTATAAGTTGTCGCTTTATAATTTAAGGTATCGCCAGTGACATTAACAGGGACGGAGCATTGGTCAATTTTCTTACATAACTTCAAGGTACTGTAATCATTAACGGTGAGATCAATATCTTCTTGTCTAACACCTAACTTAATCACTAAATCATCATTATAAATTAGCTTGGTTTGCAAAAATCCGGCGAGGTTTTCCATATCCATTTCAGGTACCCAAACTCTGCCATCAACCATGGGTTGTGAGGTAACATCATTGAGGGCATCGATACCGTAAATGAAAGTAGTTTCAAGTGAGTCACCATTATCAAAACTAAAATCAACTTGACTGTTTAATGTGACTCTTAAACCTGTTTTTTCGGAGTTGATTAACGATTGTCCGCCGGTATAACCTTCATCTAAATTTGCTAAAGTTGGTGAATAAAAGAAAATATTTTCAACATCTTGTTTATAAAGGTCAACCATCAACCCTGTTTGCGAAAAGATTTCATCATCGACATATTTAAGCATCATATTGTGGTTGGTTGGGCCTTGCGGCACACCGAGTACTGATTGACCAGGAGCGAGAGGCATGGCTTGAGTTTTTTCACCAATATTAATATTGCCAACTTTATCTATTAAATCTACATCTTGTTTTGATTGATAATAGTTATAGGTGAACTGTAATGATTTTTCGTCGTCAAAGTGATAACCCACTTTGGCAAAATAATCTTGCATTACTGCATCGGATAGGCCGTATTTTAAACCTAAAATATCACCGTCAGCATCGCGTTGTAGGCCATTTTCTTCATAGCTGGCGTTAAAAACATAGCTGAAGTTGTTTACCTCACCGTTAATACCACCTTCATAACGTTGACCAACAGAGTCTTCTACTTCTACCGCACTAAAGCGGCTTGAAATGCTGGCGTGGCCGCTTAGCGCTTTATCATTATTAGCGCTTTTGGTGATGTAGTTAATAATACCGCCGGCAGCACCATTACCGTAAATAGAGGTTGCGCCCTTAATCACTTCAATACGCTCAATAACACTCGCATCTAGGGTCCTGATACCCAGTGAGCCATTACGTAATGGCGTAGATTGTGGTACGCCATCAATCATCACTAAGGGAGCTCGTCCTCGCAGGGTTTGACCTGAGTTACTTGCTGTACCGGTACTTGGCGCCATACCTGGGACTAAATTTGCTAATAAACTTTGTATCTCAGAGGAGACCTTTAGTTGTGCAGCAATTTGCTTTTGGGTGATTATGGTGATGGAGGCTGGAACTTCATCTATGCTTTCAGCAATACGACTTCCAGTAACTATGATACGTTCAATATCTTGTTCTTTCGATTCTTGCTGAACTTGACCAGCAGTTGATTGGAGTTCTTGGCTGTGTACTTGGCCGCTTATGACCATTGCCAATAATGTAAGGGATGTTTTTAGCACCGTTTATTCCTTCTAAGTATTTTAGGTAAATTATTAATCGCGTAAATAGTAATGATAATGGTTACTATTTGCAATATATTGTTACGCATTTACTCTAAATCATCTAACTCTTTGACATCCATCAAACAAGGGGGTAATTTTGTACTCTGTTTTTTCTGCACAGCTCCCGTTATGTACCGCAATTTTTTTTCGCTAAGTGAATTACCTTTTTCAATATCTCCAGATCCAAAATATTTATTTATGAGTGATAGGCACAGGGAAGCACTGGCACATTTAACCTATGGTTTAGGTGAGGTAGGTGGCTTCGCCTTATTAACAGGAGAAGTGGGAACGGGAAAGACAACAATAAGTCGTTGTTTAATGGAGCAGTTACCCATTAATACTCAAGCGGCTTTTATCTTAAATCCGACGCTGTCGAGTAAAGAGCTTTTAGCTACCTTGTGTGATGAGTTAAAGATCCGTTACCGAAAAACAGATGCCAGCTTAAAAAGCTTAACCGATAAAATTTCAGAAAAATTACTGAAAAATCATGAAAATGACATTAATACGTTATTAATTATTGATGAGGCTCAGCACTTACAACCGGAAGTGTTAGAGCAATTACGCTTACTGACCAATTTAGAGACCAATACTAAAAAATTATTACAGGTAATTTTAATTGGTCAGCCTGAATTACAGCAATTATTACAACGCCGTGATTTACGTCAATTAGCACAGCGTATAACCGCTCGATATCACTTAATGCCGTTAACAAAACCAGAATTAAGCCAGTACATTCACCATCGATTAACAGTTGCTGATTGTACGCGAGCAATATTTGATAAAAGTGCATTAGCTAAAATTCATCAACTCTCTCAAGGGATCCCAAGGTTAACCAACTTGCTTTGTCATAGTGCCTTGATGCTCGCGTATAATCAAAATGATAGTGTGGTAAATAAGAAAACGGTTATTTTGGCAGCGGAGCGTGCATTAGGATCTGACATTATAGTTAAATCAGATAAAGATCGCTTTAGCACTATTCTAATGAGTACTACTGCAATTAGCTTGACGGCTTTTGTTGCCCTAGCTAGTTTCTGGTGGGGACAAAATCAAACCTCTACAAGTCAAGAGAAAGTCAATGTTTCGCAACTAGCTGTAGCGAGTAAGGCCTTACCTCAACTTAAAGTAGATAATACTCTAGCTGTAAAATTGCTAGGTGAATTAACCGATTTACCCGAAGTCGAGCGAGACAATAACTCGCTAACAAAAACTAGCGAAACTTCATCTGCTATTCCCGTGGATAATAAAGAAACCGTTTTAGCTAATAGCAAAACTATATTGGACAATATCCCAGAAAAACCAGTTACTGAGGTAATAAATACTGAGGTAATAAAAACCGATAAACAAATTGTTGTCAGTGCCAATAAACCTGCCCAGAAAACAAATTTACAGCAAAACTATCAAGTGACTGAAATGGCAGGTGTGTCGGATGATCTATTAGCGCGTTTTCAAGCAGCAATAGAAGAAACTCAGGATGATAAGACATTTGATTGGCAACCAAGTGACTCCCAATCAGCGAGTAGCCATTCAAGTAGTACTAGTTCACAGTTTACTGATAGTAATGAACAGAATCAGATCCCCTCTCTTACTCAAATGTCACAGCAGTTGCAAAACGCGATTCCAGCGCTTAACTTTGAACAACATATTTATGCCTCAGATGGTCAAGGTTGGGTAAATGTTAATGGTAGAGATCGGTATGAAGGGGATACTATTGGTGACAACTTGATTGTAGAAAAGATATTACCTCAGCAAGTTATTTTATCCTTTCAAGGTGAAAAATTCAGTTTACCTGCATTGACTAACTGGTAGTTATTCGTCTGATTTATGTTTAATTTAAACTGTTGTTATAGCAGTGATGTTATCATTGCTAATCAATTAATAAATATACGAAATTTTTTATAATTGTTAGAATGAATATCGTATATTATTCGCAAATATTTAAAACCTAACTAAGCTTATATCTAATGCATTTTGTTATTAATAAGTTAGGATCGTAAATGGAAATCAAACGTCAATCGATTGCCACGCAAATTAATTTAATTTTGGGGTTAATTTCCGTCGTTATTTTAGTTTTCTCTGTCACCATCATTTACCTCAGTTCCCAAATAAGTAGCGCCACAGAACGTGTTGCAGGTTACGACTTGCCTGAAGCATTAAACTCACTCGCTATGTTAGAAGAGTTAGGGGATATGAACTCAAATTTACTTGAGTACTTATTAGGTGAAGAAGAAGAGCAACAAGAATACTTTGGTAATTATGATGAATTTCTTCGTTTCAGGGAGTTAATTCCAACAGACATCAAGGAACACAATACTATTGAGCGAGTGGTACGCTTAGTTGAGGGCCATAGAGAAAAAGCCATTTCACAAGTCTTTGGGATTTATTACCCTACAAAAGAAAGACGTGCAGCTAATCAAATTAATGATCTGATAAAAAATGTCGGTATTCCATTAGAAGCGCTATTGGATGAGATGAAAGAAGAGGAAATTGCTGATGTCGGCTCATCAAACAATCCTCAAGATGTTATTGATGATGACTTGCCCGGCGTGAGATTTTATTTAGAGTTGACGGATGAAGCCGGAGATATGTTGGCGGATTTAAACCGTTTTGTATTAGCCGATAGCGATGCGAAACGTGCCTTTTTTGAAAATGCCTTACAATTCGAAACTTATTTAGCTCAGCTAAAACCCTTAGAGCAAAAGCCACAAGAGATTATTCGCATTAATGAAATTGAAAGGCTCTTTAATGAATTAAAAGCGGGCGGTGCAACTATTTTTGAGCAGTACCAAACACAAAATAAAATTTCAGCGACAAAAGCTATTGATAACCTAGAGCATCAAACCTTTAAAGAGGCCGAACAACTTCTAGACAACTTATCTGATAACGCTCGTTTAGAAGTTAAAACATCAATGGATAATCTTTCTCGTATTTCAAATAATATTTCCTTAGTGTTACTGATTTCGACCCTACTTATTATTGGCTTAGTCATTAGCATGATTATTAATACCAGGCGAACTATTTTCACCCCGTTAGCTCAAGTGACAAATACAATTGAAAAGCTGCGCAAAGGGGATAGAGATTTTGAGCTTTCCTCCTTTAATCGTAATGATGAACTCACTGATGTTTTATCAAACTTACAGAAGTTTCAAGTGGAACTTTCTGAATTAGATGAGTTGAGAAGTAATGAGCAAATAATTCAATCCCAATTGTTAACTGAACGTGATAATGCCAATCAATCTTTTAAGCAATTAAAAGATACCCAATCCAAATTGATTGCCACAGAAAAAATTGCATCATTAGGTACACTCGTTGCGGGTGTTGCTCACGAAGTTAATACACCGCTTGGGGTAAGTGTCACTATGGCAAGTACCCTTTCATCTAATTTAGCTAGCTTTTTAGTCGATGTTAAATCAGGTGTTTTGAGTCGCTCAAAATTGGAAAGTTTTGAACGTGAATCTGTGCAGACCTTAGAGTTGCTGGAAAGTTCACTTCAGCACACAGCACAGCTTATTCATAGTTTTAAACAGGTTGCCGTTGACCAAACAAGCAGTAAACGCAGAGAGTTTAATTTACTTGATACCTTGAATGAAATTACACAAACCTTGCACCATAAAATTAAACGCACCAATATTATTATTTAATAGAAGGGCCTGAAGATATCTACTTAGATAGTTTTCCTGGTCCTTTAGGGTAAGTCATCACTAATTTATTTAATAATGCCATGTTACATGGCTTTGATGGTAAACAAGAGGGAGCCATTAAAATCCGCTTTAACTTACTGGGTGATGAGGTTCGAATACTCTTTAGTGATGATGGTGTTGGCGTGAAAGAAGAGAGTTTAAAAAAATTATTTGACCCTTTTTATACGACTAAGCTAGGTAAAGGCGGATCCGGTTTAGGACTAAATATTGTGCATAGTATTATCACTAATTTAATGGGCGGAGACATACATGTTGAAAGCCGTATTGGGACCACGTTTGAAATTAAGCTACCTTTAGTCGCACAGCATAAGAAGGATAATAACCATGAGTGATTTTATTTTAAAGCTTGTTGATGATGACGAAGAAGTAGACGTTGTTAATAGTCAATGTTGGAAAGTAGCGATTATTGACGATGAAGCGTCAGTCCACGATGTTACTAAATTAGCTTTATCCAATACAACAATTCAAGGAAAAAAATTAGAATTTATCCATGCATATACGGGTGAGGAAGGTTTTACTTTATTACAAAATAATCCTGATTGTGCGGTGGTATTGCTTGATGTAGTAATGGAGTCGTCAGATGCGGGTCTTCTTTTAGCTCAACGTATACGCACTGAACTTAAACAAGCAAATTTACAAATTATTTTACGAACAGGTCAGCCAGGTTATGCCCCAGAAGAAGATATTATTTCTAAATATGAGATTAATGACTACAAAACTAAAAGTGAATTAACACGAGACAAACTTTTTACTTCTTTAGCTACTTCAATTCGTTCGTACAGTCATTTACAGGCTTTAGAGGGGAGCAAGGAAGGTTTAAAGAATGTAATCAACGCCTCGGCAACATTAATGAAAGAGCGCTCTATTAATGAGTTTGCCAGTGGTGTATTACAGCAAATCAATGCGTTATTTCATCTATCAGCCCAAGGCATATTTTGTGTATCACAAAAGCCACTACAGGGGCCTAATGATTTTGCCAGTAATAAGAGCAATGCGTTTTTAGTTGTCGCAACCACACAAGCGTATGAATATATGTATGGTAAAGATATTAGTGATGTTTCTGCTACTGTCGCTTCAACTATTGCCCAAAAAGCATTGTCACAAAAAGAGCATGTGCTAGAGAATAATTTTACTGCATTGTATTTAAGTACACCTTCACAATGGCAAGGGGTCGTAGTAATAGAGGGAGGCTTGAACTTATCGGATGTAGATGAAGAGCTCTTAAAAGTGTTTTGTCTCAATATTGCCGTAGGTTTGGAAAATGCTAAATTCTTTAGTCACCTAAATCGCTCCGCTTATTACGACTCAGTAACTGATTTATTCAATCGTGAAGGCTTAGTACAGTTTTCAGGGTTTATCAAAAAACAAGCAAAGAGCACTATAAGTTTATACATCATTGATATTGATTACTTCCATGATATTACAGATAGCTTAGGTTTTGAGTTTGCTAATGATGTTTTAGTAGCGATGACCTCTATCTTGAAACGAATATTCCATAAGAATGCAAGTATTGCTCGTTTACATTCGGATGTTTTTGCTGTTTTAGTTGCTGATTCTCAATTGTCATTAAAAAGCCTAATTAATGAGTGTTCACGGCCCTTTATACTTGAAGGTAACTCTATGCGCTTAGGTGTATCATTAGGGGAGGCTCACACTGATACTGAAGAAGATGGCTTTGATATAGAAAAGTTATTTAGACACGCTAAAATGGCTTTAAAAGTAGCAAAAGAAAGTAAACGTGGTATGGCACAAGCTTTTGAGCCTCAATTTGAAAAAGATACCCAGAGTCGGCGCACCGTTTTAGCTGAGTTTAGAAACGCCTTAATTCAACAAGAGCTTTTTCTTATGTTGCAACCTAAAGCCTCCATGTCTACTGGTGAGGTAGTCGGTTATGAGGCATTGGTTCGTTGGCAACACCCTGAAAAAGGTCTAATACCTCCCAATGCTTTTATTCCTATTGTTGAGCAAGCAGGCTTGTATTTTGAGCTTGATATGTATGTATTTAGAAGTTCGCTCAATATCATTAAGCAATATCCACAAATAAACAAGCCTATTTCGGTTAATATTTCAGCTAACTCATTGCATCACCATGAGTTTATAGACGAGCTCAAAGTAATTATTAAAGAAGAAAATGCTGACTTAACTAATATTGAGCTAGAGATCACTGAGAATGCCTTAGTGAGAAGTGATATGGCAATTCAGCACTTAAATGCATTAAAAGCTTTAGGTTTCACGTTATGTCTTGATGACTTTGGCGCTGGGTATTCTTCATTAGCCTATTTAGTTAAATTGCCGCTAGATGTCATTAAAATAGATCGCGCTTTTATAAGTTATATCACAGAAGATAAAAACTCATTAGTGTTATTAAAAGGCATGTTACAAATCTGTAATGACTTAAATAAGAAGGTGGTACTCGAAGGGGTTGAAACCCAAGAGCAAGTTGATTTATTAACACAATATGATGTTGATGTAGCCCAAGGATTCTTCTACTTTCGACCTATGCCCATTGACGAAATATTGTTAAAAGCGCTGTAACTTAGTCGTAATACATTTGTATCCCCAAAAAAAAGCCCCGATAAGTTACAACTTATCGGGGCTTTTAGTAACTCAAAATACTACTTTAATGAGTTATTATTAAAATCATCGTTATTGCCAAGCAGGCATTTTCTCTTCAAAGGCTTTGATTGTATCAAGTTTATCTAAAGTCCAACCTACACTATCAACACCATTTTCTAAGCTGTATTGCTGAAATTCACTTAAAGAAAATTTGAAAGAAAGCTCGCCACAAGTAACCACATTATTTGGCAAGTCAACAGTGAGTGTTAGTTGTGCATCTGGCGCTAATTTAAATAACTGCTCAACTTCAGCTTCACTTAATTTAATCGGTAATAGACCAACGTTGATGCAGTTACCATAAAAAATATCAGCAAAGCTAGATGCTATGATGACCTTAAAACCGTATTCTTGCAGAGCCCAAGGTGCATGTTCGCGACTTGAACCACAACCGAAGTTTTCACCGGCTAATAAAATGCTAGCTTCTTTATATTCCGACTTGTTAATAACAAAGTCAGGATTTATTTGTGTACCCGCGTGGTCAAGGTAGCGGCTATCGTGAAATAAATGCACGCCAAAACCTACGCGTTCAGTTTTTTGTAAAAACTGTTTTGGGATGATTTGATCGGTATCGACGTTTGCAACATCTAATGGCACAACCAAACCTGTATGTGTATTAAATTTTTCCATTTTCAATTCCTAAAAAATTTTAAGTAGCGATTCCTCTTGAAGCTATTTCATGTAATTAACAGGAAATAGCACGGAGTTGACGCTAGTCAATGAGTACTATTGACACCTTAATTGCTTTAAATAGCAAGAAGGTAATTGTTACGCGTTTAAGTCGACAAAGTGACCTGTAATTGCTGCAGCTGCTGCCATTTCAGGGCTAACTAAGTGAGTACGACTACCACGCCCTTGACGACCTTCGAAGTTACGGTTACTCGTTGATGCACAGCGATCACCTTCTTCTAAAACATCATCGTTCATGCCTAAACACATTGAACAACCCGGTAAGCGCCATTCAAAACCTGCATCGATAAATATCTTATCTAGGCCTTCACTTTCCGCTTGCTCTTTAACACGGTAAGAGCCAGGTACTATGATAGCGTCAACATTTGCCACTACTTTCTGTCCTTCATACTTTTGAACAACACCAGCAGCGGCGCGTAAATCTTCAATACGTGAGTTAGTACAAGAGCCAATAAATACCTTGTTAACTTGAATATCAGTCATTTTAGTACCGGCAGTTAAATCCATGTACTTCAGTGCATTAATACAAGAGTCTTTCTCAACTGGATCACTGAAATCTTCCGGTGAAGGCACAATGCCATCAACACTGATAACTTGTCCTGGGTTTGTACCCCAAGTGACTTGTGCTTTAATATCTTTTGCTTCAAGCGTTATGACCGCGTCAAAAACTGCATCAGTATCTGATTTCAAGTTTTTCCAATCAGCAACCGCTTGGGCAAATACGTCACCTTTAGGTGAGTATTCTTTACCTTCAATATAATCAAAAGTGGTTTGGTCAGGTGCAATTAAACCGGCTTTGGCGCCAAATTCAATACTCATGTTACAAACTGTCATGCGCTCTTCCATACTAAGCGCTTCGACTGCTTCGCCGCAATATTCAACCACATAACCCGTTGCACCAGCGCTACCTGTTTTTCCGATAATCGCTAAGATAATATCTTTAGCGCTAATACCAGCACCAACGTTACCTTTAACTTCAATTTTCATGGTTTTTGCTTTGTTTTGACGTAAGGTTTGCGTAGCAAAAACATGTTCTACTTCAGAGGTACCAATACCAAAAGCAAGAGCACCAAAAGCGCCATGAGTAGCGGTATGTGAGTCACCACAAACGATAATAGTACCGGGTAAAGTCAAGCCCAGCTCAGGCCCAATAACATGAGCGATACCTTGGTTTTTATGGCCCATATCAAAAAGTTCGATGCCAAAGTCTTTACAGTTTATTGCTAACGCACGTAATTGATTAGCAGCGCCTTCACCGGCAGCATCAATTTTTATTGAACGTGTTGAAATATTATGATCCATGGTAGCAATAGTACGTTCAGGATGGCGTACTGGGCGATTATGAAATCGTAAGTTGGCAAAAGCTTGTGGAGAAGTCACTTCATGAATTAAATGACGGTCAACATAAAGTAATGGAGTCTCACCTTTAGCTTCTTCAACTAAATGGTTTTGCCATAATTTTTCATACATGGTCTTAGGACTTGAATTGTTCATCTTACATACTCTCGATTTGATTACAGATATAGTCGCCGACTTCACTGGTTGATTTGGCATTTGTTCGTTCAGCTGCTGGTAATAAATCAGCGGTTAATATGCCGTTATCTAGCGCACTAGATACTGCATCTTCAATCGCTTTTGCTGCAGCACCTTGATCTAAACTGAAACGTAACATTAAGGCGGCTGATAAGATTTGTGCGATAGGGTTAGCAATGCCAAGCCCTGCAATATCAGGTGCACTGCCGCCAGCGGGTTCATACATACCAAAACCGTCGCTATTTAAACTTGCTGATGGTAATAGGCCCATTGAACCGGTAATCATCGCGCAAATATCAGATAAAATATCACCAAATAAGTTAGGACAAAGCATCACATCAAACTGGTTAGGATCGCGTACTAACTGCATCGCAGCGTTATCAACATAAAGATGTTCTAATTCTACTTCAGGATATTCAGCAGCAACTTCAATGACAACTTGACGCCATAACTGACTAGTTGCTAGCACATTGGCTTTATCAACCGAGGTTACTTTGTTATTGCGCTTTTGTGCCGCTTGAAAGGCAAGGTGCGCAATACGTTTTATTTCATGACGTGAATAAAACATCGAATCAAAACCTGTTTCTTCTTCGCCTTCGCCGCGACGACCTTTTGGCTCAGCAAAGTAAATATCGCCAGCTAATTCACGAATAACTAATACATCAAAACCCTGGGAAGAAATATCACTACGTAGAGTAGATAGTGCCGATAATGAAGGTTGTAAGGTAGCTGGACGCATATTACAGAACAAATCAAAATGACCACGCAAACCTAATAAGGCGCAGCGTTCAGGTTGCTCTGTTGGCGGTAAGTTTGCCCATTTAGGACCGCCCACGCTACCAAATAAAATAGCATCACTTGCTTCACAACCAGCCATAGTTGAATCGGGCAGGGCATTACCGTGATTATCAATGGCAGCACCACCAATATCATAGTCTTTTGTGCTGATTTCAAAATCAAATTTATTGGCTACTGTGGTTAATACTTTTTTAGCTTCAACCATGACTTCAGGGCCGATACCATCACCGGCTAATATTGCTATGTTGGACATTTATTATTTCTCTTTAAATTTTAAATTCTTTTTAACGAATATTTCGCTATTACTTATTAACAGTGACTAAGCTTGTTTTGCTGACTTTAAATCGGCAATGGTCATTGCTCTGTGTATACTATTAAGACCATTAATTAGTGCTTGCCCTGAGGCTTCAATAACATCAGTTTCTAAACCGTAGCCATGGAAATTTCTGCCTTGCCAAGTAATCACTAAATCGGCTTGACCTAAACCATCTTCACCAGAGCCTTTATTTGATATTTTGTAATCACTGACTTCAAATTCGATATCAACACTTTGTTTGATTGCTTGGTAAAGGGCATCAACAGGACCATTACCTGTGGCAGCATGCACCTTAGTATTTTCTTTTCCTTGCTCTTTATTGCCCGAGATAAGCTTGATGCTAGCAGTAGCGAAGTCGCCATCACCACATTGCACATTAATAGTGTCTAGTTGATAGAAATCTTTTAAGTCTTTCTGTTTTAACTTAAAGACTAAAGCCTCTAAATCATCATCAAAAACCTGACCTTTTTTATCTGCTAACATGATGAAATCAGCATATAACTCTTCAATATCGTAATCGCTTTCTTGATAACCCAAGCTTTCCATTCGGTGTTTGATTACATGACGACCACTGCGAGAAGTCAGGTTTAATTTAGTTTTTGCAATGCCGACACTTTCTGGTGTCATGATTTCATAAGTATTACTAGCTTTTAACATGCCATCTTGATGAATACCTGATGAGTGACTAAAAGCATTACCGCCGACAATGGCTTTGTTTAATTGCACTGGCATATTACATACTGTGCTAACTAATTTAGAAACCCGTGCTATTTCTTGATGGTTGATATTAGTTTTTACACCTAACAATGCTTGACGTGTTTGCATTATCATGGCTACTTCTTCTAACGAGCAATTACCTGCACGCTCGCCAATACCGTTGATGGTACATTCAATTTGACGTGCGCCGGCTTGAACAGCTGCCATTGAGTTTGCTACGGCTAAACCTAAATCGTTATGACAATGCACTGAAATAATTGCTTGATCGATATTTGGTACACGATTAAATAAGTCAGTAATAATACCTTGGAATTCAAACGGCATGGTATAACCAACAGTATCAGGAATATTCACTGTGGTAGCACCGGCTTTAATGGCGCTTTCAACCATGCGACATAAATTATCAATGGGTGTACGACCAGCATCCTCGCAAGAGAACTCAACATCATCAGTGTACTTTCGGGCATGTTTAACCGCATGAATTGCCATAGCTTCTACATCGCTAAACTCTTTACGTAACTTTTGCTGTACGTGAACATCAGATGTTGAAATAAAAGTATGTATACGAAATTGATCGGCCACTTTTAGTGCCTGTCCACAAGCATCAATATCGGCTTCTACAGCGCGTGCTAAACCACATACTCGGGCATTTTTAACGGTGCGGGCAATTTGCTGAACAGATTCAAAATCACCAGGTGATGATACTGGGAAACCAACCTCCATTACATCAACACCAAGGCGCTCAATGGCTAGGGCTATTTGAAGTTTTTCATGTACAGATAAGCTGGCATTTAATGCTTGCTCACCATCACGTAAGGTGGTGTCAAAAATTATAACTTGGTCATTTTTTACTTGTGGCTTGCTCATATTTTTCTATCCTATAAATCTTGTGTCTGCTTAAAAATTAGCACTATTAACTGCGGACATAAAAAAACCCGCGATTGTTAGCGCGGGCTTTATTTGATTTCTACTTAGTTTTCAATGTATAAACTGTTGAAGAAGCAACAAAACCTAGCCGCGCACGATGAGTGCGAGGAGGAGGTTAGTTTTAATATGCTTAATCAATTTAGTCATGTTGGTTTCATTATTAGAATTTGTTTAAAAATACGGAAAAAGCTAATAAATATTCTTTTTAAGTGAAAAGTATTCAATACACTATTAATAGCGCATTTGCTTGATAAGTGTCAATGGCTAAAATGTAATATGATAGTTAATAATTAAAGGTTTAGCTTAACTCACCTTACTTTAGTTTTACCAAATACAGCTATGTTGAATTTGTTTTTGGTTACCTTTAAGATACCTTCTTGTTTTTCCTAAGCTTAAATAAACGTCGAAAACAGATCCGACATCTAAATAGGTATTGTCGGGGTATTTTTCTGTAAGTTTGTAAATTAACATATTACTTAAAATTCCAGCGCAAAATATAAAAACTTCATCTTTAACATTATTTGTTTCTATATAAGCTTCTATCGCAGGTAAGGTTTTTTCTAAGTCATCTGCCCACGCATTCATACCAACGCCGAAGTGCTTTTTAATCTTAAAGGGGAGATGTTTCAAAACTGCTTTTTCAAAACAAATAAGATTTAGCGTTCTTTCTTGTAAGGCAGGCGTGGTCACATTTAAGAAGTGATCGTAATTTGCATTAATGAATACTGATGCCCAAGTGAGTTGTTGCTCAGGTAGTCCTGATAAATCTATTATTGAGTCGGTATATTCATCACCGACACAACAACGGCCAGGGAAACCAACAAAGTATTGTGGGCTATTATAAGAAAGTGACTTACACAATATATCTCGATTATATTCATGTTTTTCATTCCCAGGGGTATAGAAAAAGCGAGATGTTTTAATGCTTTCACCCTTAACTATTTTCATCTCGCCATCGCCAAACCTTACAATAGAAAAATTTTCACGAGAGAGGATTTTATCAGTAAAGAAAAATAGCTCTTCATTAAAACTTTGGTGTCCTTTATCTGTATTGAGCTGGTCTACTCCGCTAATGACTAAAGGAGTATCAGCTTCAAGTTTTTTGATTGCGTTTAATTTGCTTTGAAACAGCTCAAAGGAAAACTCCTTTCTGCTAAGAGGCAAGGAGTAGTGTTTATCAGTGGACCATGATTCTTGATTTAGCTCAGAATATGCAAGCACATAAGCATTAGTATTAAGCTCTTTATTCGCAAAATAACATAACATTACTTCAGGAGAACAGTTGTAGTCTTTAAAACTAAAAATAGCCATCGATAGCTTACAAAATAGCGCTTTGGGAAAAAACATGGCATCTTGAACAAAGTCTACATGCTGATTTTTATCTAATGCAATACCATCCCAACCAATTTTTTTAGTGGTTAGGTTTTGTTGCTTATTAGTTTTAATTGTACCGCTAGCGCCGTAGATGCCTGGTTGAGTTTCAAACTGATCAATACAATTGGCTAACCACTCTTTAGATGGCCTCATAAAGCTTTCAATCCAAACAACATACTCTGTGGTGATTAATTGCGTTAAGGCTGCTTTATCCCATCCTAAGAAGTTTGCATTGTTTACCCAAACGACATCCGCTGAACTGGAATGGTCAAAAAATGATTTATGCTCGTCTGTTTGGCACACCACCCAAATAGCTAAGGGCTTAACTGTTTGCTTTTGTAAAGACTCAATTAAAATTGTCGTAGTTTCAGTATCTGAATTCGCAGAAATAATGACAGTCGTTGAACCACTTGCTTGAGTAAGGTTAATTGTTCCTTGCTGCTCAAATGTCAGCTGGTTTTTGTTATCAAGGTTAGACTCTCTATCCTTATCTTTCGATGAATAACCAAAATAGAACAAACTCATCACGTTGATTTGGAACCATACTTTAACGGACTGTTTTAAATTTAATTTCATTAGAGATCCTTATTCAAACTTTGTATTGAATATTTTTAAACTATTATTTTAATTAATGCATGTCATTTAGCTGTAAACAATAAATCTATTTTAAATTGGAGACAGTAAAGATATCACTTTTTTTGCGCCTTCAATACTTAAGTGATTATTATCAAAATACATCGACTTATCTGATAGAACGGCTGCACAGCCTGATGGTTGGCACAGTATATCTGCAGGCTTAATCGCTGTTAGATTTTGACCATAAGCTAGGCCATTTAAACGTTCTAATATAAATTTATTGCGATTGAGGTAATAATCTAGACTCGTTGTATTCTCGATATCATAACTGTAACCACCACCAAATAATGAAAAAGGTGTGAGTACGGTATTAATATCATCTGGAATTTCTGGAATGGGGTATACGATGACAACATGCTTGTTATGCGCAAGTAGCGTATCGATTAGCATTTTATAACCGGACCAGTATAAATTCTCGGCATCAGTAGATGAAAGCTCATTATACGCCTCTGTAAACCTATGATTGGCAATTAAGTTAGGGATGTTAGGGTAGATATCATCATGCTCACCAAATAAAAAGGCGCTAGCTCTAAAACTGACCATTACATTGGTGATGTCCTTTCTAGTGATTAAGTAATCTAATGATTCCCTAATCCATGAATCACAACCTGTTTTTATTACTTCAAAATTTAATGCTGGGGCGCAGCCGCTAAAAGTGAGGTGTAATAATCCTTCATTGTTTATGGCTAACTTTTCTGAAAAAGCATAACTGAGTTCAACCAATTGGCTATCGCCAAACATTGCCCATGTAGTATTTGGATTAGGATAACGACAAGCCGCTTTTGGTTTTAAGTAATTAGCACCACTTGTATGGCACTTAGCTTTATAAGGACTTGATTCAATGCTTGCTTCATAAGGGTTACTAAAGCGGTCAGGAAAACCTTTAGTTAATAAAATTGTGCCTGCCATTAGTATCAAGATAGCCATTGCTTGAGCGCTTATTTTGAAAGTATTAAGTTTTAATAGCTTCTTATTCTTTCTAAAAGGCGTTTCAACTAATTTATAGCTTAAAAAAGCTAATAAGAATGTCAAAGCGATGGCTAATAAAAAGTGTAGGTGGCTAGGCTCGCCAAATGTCTTCATACGTAAAAAAGCAAAGATGGGTTGGTGCCATAAATACAGGGAATAAGAAATCAAACCAACAGAGACAAATATTGGTAACGAAAGCAGTTTACCCGTGAGGTTATTAGGTGTTGCACAAGTGATAACTAAACATGCCCCTAACACAGGTAACAAGGTATAAAGACTTGGGAAGGGCGTATTAGCATCGAACAGGAAAAATGAGCTAACAATACAAAGGATACCTATTGTCGATAATATACTTTTAGTCGTTGATGATATGTTTTTTTTGTCTAAATGAAACAAAGCTATCAAGGAGCCTGAGAATAGTTCCCATGCACGTGAAAAAATCAGGTAGAAGTTGGCTTCGGTCTGTCCTAAAAATGTTAGATATTGTGCTGTAGCTAAGGAGAGTACGGTTAATGCAATTAAAACGATTTTTAATCGAACTTTATTTTTGAAGAAAAAAGCAAGTAATAGTGGGAAGAACAAATAATATTGCTCTTCAATTGCTAAGCTCCATGTGTGTAACAAAGGCTTTTGTTCGGCCGCAGTTGAGAAATAGTCACTGACAACGTAAAAGTGTATGTTTGAAGTAAAGGTAACAACAGATAAGACACTATTGGCGTAAGACTTTAACAGCTCTGTCGGCATTATCAGTACGGCGACAAGTGTGGTAACTGTTATGACTAAAAATAAAGCGGGTAATATCCTTTTTGCTCGTCTTTGGTAGAATTTCTTTAAACAAAAACTATCGGTTTCAAGCTCTTTTAATAGGATACAGGTGATCAGGTAACCACTGATGACGAAAAATATATCAACGCCGGTATAACCACCAGAAAACCCAAATAGACCAGCATGAAAAAAAATAACGGGGATCACTGCAAGGGCTCTTAAGCCGTCTATTTCTCTGCGATAGGCTAACAAATTACTTCTCTTTAGGTAAACTGAAATCGCTATGAGATTTTACAACCTGCCAGCCGTTTTTGGTATGACTGTCAACAATCTCACTGCGGGTGTTTTTATGATCTTTAGTTTTGTAAGTTGCCACATTAAGACGACCAACAATTTTACCGAAATCTGGTCGGCAACTCCAAAGAGATTGGTCATTTTCAGGGTGTGGTGGCACCATGGTTTTAATACCACCATGCTTTAATGCCATATAACTTAGGTGAATATCTTCGCCGTTGTCCCATGAAACAGGCTCTTCCCGCCACATATAATTTACATGCGCTTTATTCATGAACCAAGCATGGCCAACTAGGTCAACTTGAACCGTAGAGTCGTAATGGTTTCCGTTCCAGCCAGCTTTATGCTTACTCGAATAGCCGCCTTCTGTCGGTAATAAAACGCCTGAGCCACCTAAAATGGCATCATGACCAGATTCTATTGTCTGTAAACAGTTTTCAAACCAACGTGGTTGCGGCAATATATCATCATCAAAAAAGGCGACATATTTAGTGCGAACTAAATTTGCTAAGGCAAAACGTCCCCAGAAAAGAAAGTTACTATTTGAAGCGACAACACGGTCAGCAAGTTTTGACATATCACGTAATTCGACATCGCTTCGATTTGACCACACCCAAATTTCGGTTGGAGGAACCGTTTGTGCGCGTAGTGCTTCAATTTGCTGTTCGAGATATTCAGAACGCTTATAAGCAGTGAGTATTACCGTAATACCTTCATTGCTTGGTGATGGCATGGGGGTAGCATCACGGTTAAAGCTTACTGTGTCTGGTGCGGCTGCTATTTTTTGCTTTATATAACCTGAAAATTTTATACGCCAAAAACCAACGATACGGGTATTAACCCACCACTTTATTTTTTGAGATAAGGTTTTTTTTTGTTTTAAAGACATAAGGGGTATCCAATAAAAGTTTCGACTTAGCTACTCAATTAAGTCTTTTTTGCTTGTTGTTATTTATACAAGGCATTTAAAATTTTCATACACGCTTTACCATCTCCATAAGGATTATGAGCAATGCTCATACTTTGGTAGGTATGTTCGTTATCCATTAATTCAGTAATATTGTCGGTTATTGTCTTAACATCGGTACCCACTAACTTTACAGTGCCGGCAGATACCGCCTCAGGACGTTCGGTCGTACTTCTCATCACAAGTACAGGTTTGCCAAGGGAAGGAGCTTCCTCTTGAATTCCACCTGAATCAGTTAAGATAATATGCGCTTGTGTCATTAAATAAATAAAAGGTAAATATTCTTGTGGCTCGATAAGGAATATATTGTCTATACCTTGCAATAAACGATTTACCGGCTCTCTAACATTAGGGTTTAAATGCATTGGGTAAAGTATTTGCGCATCAGGATAGCGCTTTGCTGTTAATGCGAGGGCTTGACATATATTTTCAAAACCGCCGCCAAAACTTTCGCGACGATGGCCCGTGACTAAAATCAATTTTTTAGACTTGTCTAACATAGTAAATTTAGCCGCTAATTTTGCCTCTAATTCACTATCTTGTTTGATTTTATCTTGAACCATTAAGAGTGCATCAATAACGGTATTACCTGTTACTGTGATACTTTCTGCTGAGTAATTCTCTATCAATAGGTTTTCTTTAGAGGTTTCAGTAGGCGCAAAGTGGTACTTGGTTAATGCACCCGTTAATTTGCGATTCCCTTCCTCTGGCCAAGGTGAATATATATTGTTTGTACGTAAACCCGCCTCAACATGACCTACAGATATTTGTTCATAATATGCTGCTAACGTAGCAGCAAACGTAGTTGCGGTATCACCGTGTACAAGTACAACATCTGGCTTGAACTCGTTTAAAACAGGTTTTAAGTTTAATAAAATTCTTGCAGTCACGTCATTTAACGTCTGACCAGCCTTCATAAGGTTTAAATCATAATCGGGTGTTATTTTGAATAAGTCGAGAACTTGATCAAGCATTTCTCTGTGCTGTGCTGTAACACAAACCTGTGACTCAAAGCGTGGATCAGCTGATAAAGCATGAACGAGTGGCGCCATTTTAATTGCTTCTGGACGAGTGCCAAATACAGTTAATACTTTCATTTTTTTACTCTCTTATTCTTGTAAACGTCTAATTTTGCTGCGAACTCTCGATACGTTAGAATCTTTGGTATAACGACCTTTTTGAACGTGACGGATTTGGAATACGCCATCAATAGCTAATGGAATGCCTTCACTGGAGATTAACCACTTAAAAGCGGTATCTTCATAGGTTTTACGCCAGCGATCATCTTCTGTTTGAAACATTTTTAGTTTTTCACAATAACCGATTGCGCGAGCAACATCACCGTGAACAACTTGAAAAGCGCCTTTTGCTTTATCACGTGAATGCAAACTAAAACCGTCAGCATTAATATCGACTATTTGAGGTTCGCTATCTTGACGTAACATAGGATCGTCTTGCGCTAACATTTCTGTGGTTCGTTCTTGCTGAGGGTAATACAAGCACTCTTGCTTACCTTGCAATTGTTCAGCTAAGGAATCTAAGCAGTTTTCATGAAAAATAATGTCGCAGTCGGTAAACCATAACCAATCGGCATTCGTGGCACGTGCAGCCATATTTCTACCGATGCCACGTCTAAACAATTTACCTTTAGACAGAGCTTGGAAATTCCAAGTGATGTTTTCAACCTTTTTTGTATTGAAAAAATCTATAACAGCTTGGCTTTTAGTATCTTCTTTAGCGTAAAAAACAGTAACAGTAAGGGCACATTTGGTGGGCGGGAAATTAACAAAAGAGCTCAACTGATAGGTGAGCATATTAGAATATCCCCAACAGTGGCTAACAATTTCTAGTTGGAAGAAACCATCGACAGCTTGGCGGTCTTTTAGTGCAGGAAGTGGCGCTCTAAACCAAGAAACAGGTAATATTCGGGTAATAACTAGACGGAAGAAGTGAATGGCATAGGTATTATACCAGCGAGGCGCGTAAGTTTTGGTCGTTTTCATTGGCTGTTCGCTTCTTGTTATATATTTTAATTATCGAATGATGAAGTATATCATCATTTATATTCTTTTTAATTAGCTGTTAATTATTATTTACTTAGCAGGTTGAACGCAGTAATTAACAGTAAATACATTCAAAACTATTAAAAGCGATATTCCCATTTTATATAAGCATCAAATTCGGTGCCATCTTCATTTTCTACTTCATCACTTAATGCATTATTATTGTTAGCAAACGTTGAGTTGGTCACTATCATGCCAAGGGTAAAGCGAGAATCAAGGGCGATGAATTTATATTGGCCATCAAATTGTAAAACTTCTTCGGCGACTTTAGAAACAGGGTTGCCTAGGTTGATATCGTCAGGATATTTATCAATATTATCAGTGTTTAGCTGTACTTTTCTAAATTTCAATTGCCAACTATTACCAGCCGTTGTTTGAATTAAAAAGGTTGCAACTAGGCTTTGTGCATCATTATCATAAGTTGAGCCGATAGTACGGCGATAATGACGATACCCTGATTCATAGATACTATGTTCATAATAACAATTCAAATTAGTCGAATCCCTGCCTCCACAAGACACCTGTGTATCTGTGTATTCTAAATTGGCCATGATACGTTGATTAAATAGGGTAAAACGCGTTTCAAAACCAAATAAATCAGCTTTATCGGTAATTAAGCCACCATCAGGTGAATCTTCACCTACTCTTTGACCATAGAGTGCATACGGTACATCAAAAAACGTATCTGACCAGCGAGCATCAAAACCAGCTATATGGTTTCCATATTGAGTAAGGTTGCTTGGATCGCAAGTAGGCTCACCGTTAGCACACTCTTGACCTCCGGTAATAGCTTTAAAAAAATCACCAACTGAGCTAGGTTGACCATCTCCGGCCCATTGAAGTGACCAAGAAGCGCCAAGCTCTAAACCTCGAAGGGGACGGAATGTTCCACGAGTACTCCACATCAAAGCATTAGGTACCTCGCGGCTTTCTTCTAATTGCGCCATTTGTGTGGTTAGTGTCCATGGCCCGACCCAGCTTAACCAAGGCGTTTCAAAAGCTGCAGAGTTATCACGGGTGATTGATATAGCAGGTAATGGCCTTGAGTTCGTTGTCATGATTAAATTAGTATCTATACCTGGCCCCCACCAACGCTCAATGGCTCCTGCACTTAATACCCAGTTACCTAATTTGTAGGCTAAATAACTACCGTCAAGGTTTGCATCGCTACCTTGGTTTAATTCTGGATTGTCATCTAAGCCAATTCGATAATTAACTTGTAACTTACCTGCTAAATTGCCAACAAAAAATTCATCAGATAATTCAATGTTACCTTGGTCGAAATTATCATTACCATAACTAGTAAATCGATTAGCGCTACTAGCTAAATAAATGGTTTTTTTAGTGGTGTTTTGCTTAGTCGATGCATATTTAAAGCTAAACCTAACATGCTCAAGCGCTTGACGTTGCTCATCATTAAGTAAATAGGTCTTAGCTGACATCAAGTCATCTTTAATGGCATTCCACATTAATGGATATGTCGTTACTGGCGCGGTAATAACGCCAATATCTGCAAGTAGCTGAATGTCACTTCTTAAAGCAAGATCATTAGGTTCAACCCAAGGAGCGGCAACACTTTGGTTGAAAAGGGTAGTTAAAATAAAGACGAAAAAAGCGGCCAAATGAGGCTTTAAGAACATTAAAACTTCCTAAAAAATTGCAGTTAAATAGGCAGAGAGAGACTGCGGGGAAAAAATTGTGGAGATTGTAGCAGTATTGGCTTATTAACTCATCTACTGTTTGATTCAGATAACAAAAAAAAACAGTAATAGGTGTTAGATGACTCATATGTTTTCAGGTAAAATGCTTGTTATTACTTATCACCTACTTTTTAGGTATTGTGCTTTAATGGAACCTAACAGCGTACTATTTATTCCTGTTTCTTCACCGTCTGGTATTGGAGAATACATGCGCTCTATGATTATTGCTAAAGCACTTCTCTTTCGCTGGCCCAATATCAACATACACTTTATTTTAAATGAACAGGTTTTTTATTTAAACGATTGTCCTTATACGGTTCATACCTGCAAAGGGTCACCAACAAAACATGCATCAAGAGTAAATGATATTATTGGAGAAGTAACTCCTGATTTAATCATTTTTGATGCATCGGGAAGGGCAAAAAACTTTAAAAAAGCAAAAGAGGTAGGAGCAAAGGTCGCTTTCATCTCTCAGCATAACAAAAAGCGAAGTCGTGGTTTAAAACTGAATCGTTTATTACATACTGATATTCATTGGGTGGCTCAACCTGACTACAGTATAAAACCAATTAGCTATTGGCAGCGAGCCAAGCTTGCATTATTTAATAAAAAAACACCAAAAAATATTGGCCCTGTTTTTGAGCTGATCAGCACTGAAGATCAAGAGTCTCTCTTAAGAGGTTATGGTTTAATTAAAGACCATTACTTTGTTTTTAATGCTGGCTCTGGCGGACATAAAATTGCAGACTCATTTGCCGCAGATATTTATTATCAAGCAGCAAAAGCGTTTTATCAACAATCGCTTGCACGTGATATTAAGATGAAATTTATTGTTATCTTTGGTAGTAACTATCCAAATAATCTGCCTGAAGATAAGGATATCATCACCTTAAAAAATATTGAAAATAAAGATTTTATTACTTTATTATCGAACGCGAAAGGTTGTGTGGTCAGTGCCGGTGATACCTTACTGCAATGTATTGCTTTGCATAAAATTTGCGTAGCAGCACCAGTATCGCCGGATCAGCCTGCGCGTTTAAAGTTATGTCATCATAATAATTTAGTACTATGTGCTGCATCTACTCCTGATAGTTTAGTTCAACAAGCCCTATTAATTTTCGATGATGAAATGAGCCAAATGCTGGTGAATAATATGGAAAAGCAAGCACCAGTGAAAGCGTTAGAGGTCATTGTCGATGATATCGCTTTGCTTTTTTATTCGGTTAAAGATACTTGTACTCAGGATGTGAGTAAATGAAAAATATCGCCATAGTAATAGATAGCTTAACTGGTGGGGGCGCAGAGCGAGTGATGATTAGCTTAGCGACTGAATTAGTCTGCCAAGGGCATAATCTCACTATTTTATCATTAAGTAATCGTTGTGATTATGCTATCCCAGATGGCATTAAAGTCTGTTACTTATTTGATCATAAAGCTTCAAAAGTAGATCGGTTTTGGCAGATAAACACAAGCGTGATAAAACTAGAAGCGTGGTTTGCTGAATATCAATTGCAGTCGAGTGCTTTTGATTTAATTTTATCTAATCTAGATCGTAGTAATAACTTACTAGCTAGAAGCAATATTTCCTCTGTTTACTATATTATCCATAACAGTGTTGAAGAAGAGTTGAAACGACAAAAAAAACTAGGTCCGTTTGCTTATTGGTATTTACTTAATGCGAAAAAAAATCTCTCTGATGAAAACTTAATATCAGTGTCAAAAGGAATTGAAAGGGAAGTGACTGAAGGCGGAATAATACAACCTAAGACTATTCGTACCATCTATAACCCTTTTGATATTGAAGATATTCTACAAAAGTCATTGATTGGAAATAGTTCTATACCAACCGAGCCCTACATAATTCATGTTGGTAGGTTAGCAAAGCAAAAACGACATGACATTTTATTTTCGGCATTGGCTCTGATCACAACAGACGTTAAGCTAGTATTATTGTGTAATAAACCTGATAAAGCGCTTAAATTAGCTGAGAAATATGGGGTGGCAAAGCGTCTTATTTTACCCGGCTTTCAAGCCAACCCATATAACTGGATAAAAAGAGCAGAAGCTCTAGTGCTTAGCTCAGATTATGAAGGCTTGCCTACCGTATTATTAGAGGCCTTGGCTGTTAATACAAAAGTAGTAAGTACTGACTGTCCACATGGACCTGATGAAATATTAACGGGCCCATTAAGTGATTTTTTAGTAGCAAGACGAGACCCAAAAGCATTAGCAGAGGCGATTGATAAGGTATTAAAAAGTGACCTTAAGTTAAGTGAAGCAGATATTCTCAGTAAGGTTCCAGCAAGTGAAATTGCTCAACAATATTTAAACTTGGCAGATTAGAAGGCATTAACTGATTAGTTAGTAGTACCTCAAATTGAGTTTTGAGGTACTTAAAGCAGGTTATTAATTTATGACCAGCTTTCCATTGAACCACGACGGCGAGCAAAGAATCTTGGTAAGATTAAGCCTAAGATTAACCCTATACCCAATACTAATGCGCCAGTGAAAAACCATTGTTTTTTAATATCAGTATCTTGATCTTTTATTTTTGCTTGTGTTTGTACTAAGGTATCGGTTAATTTTTTAAGCTCAATTGATAGTTCTTTTTTATCATTAGTTAATAAATTAACTTTGCTCTTTAAGTCATTTACTTCACCATCGAGCTGACTAGTAAAGTTACTACTAGTCGATATTTCTTCATTGAGCTTATCAACAACAAATCGAAGTCCTGCTTGAGTGGTTACATATTTACTTTCAACCCAAGTAGCGCGTTCTTTATTATCTATTATTTCACTGTAACCATTATCTACTTCGCCAGTAATCTTAATCTCAGAGCCAGCGACAACAGTGCCTAGAATTCTAAAGTTAGTACCAGGGCCAGCATGCATATATATGAATAATTCATCAGAGATATAGCCCTGCTTATAATTGTTTTCTGCAGCTTGAACTGATAAAGAAAGCGAGCTAGATAAAGTAATAGCAATAAAAGCTATGACATTAATAACGTTATTCATAGAAAAACCAATGTAGTAAATATATCAAGGAAGACAAGATATTATGTGTTTGGTGCTGTGATGGCAAGCTAAGAATGACATCATTACTCACAAAGGTTATCTTATAACTAGAGAAAATTTAACTTTTGTTATTTGGCTATATGTAAGTCGCTTTACAACACACGAGTAAAACCTTCGTAGCACAGGGATTTTTTTCATGGTACAGGGCTTGTTACAGGTCCTATTCTATATATATTTCAAGTAAAAATAAGCGGACAGTCCTATTGGCATATTGATGTACTAACGGTATGCTTGTCGATGATAAGTAAAATGACTTAATTAGGGCATAATGGTTACAGAAATTGAATTAAAGTACTCCCTGCTTGAAAACCATGAATTGGTTACCTCAGAGCAGATTAAGACAAAGGTAAGTGAGCTACTTTCAGAGCATAAATTAACCTTTGCTCACCAAGAGAAGCAATTGAGTAATCACTATTTCGATACTCCTGATCTGGCCCTACGCAAAAGTAGAGTTGCTTTACGTACCCGAGGTACTAAATGTTTCGGTGAAAATGAGAACTTTGAACAAACGGTGAAGACTTCAGGAACCATCATTGCAGGTTTGCATCAAAGGCCTGAATATAATGTCGACATAGATGACGAAAAACCTATTGTTGCTTTATTTCCTCATACTGTTTGGCAGCCCCAAACTAATATTAAGCAATTACAGCAACAGATTGTGGAACTATTCTCTACCAATTTTACTCGTCATACCTGGCTTGTTAATGTAGACAATGCTCAAGTCGAAATCGCTTTTGATTGTGGTGAAATTGCTTGTCAGAATTATGCGGATAAACCGCGAATTTATGAGATCGAGTTAGAGCTAGTTAGTGGTGATACTCAAGCATTATTTGTGTTAACTAAGCTTTTATTTAGTCAATTATTGTTACGACCGGGACAGTTAACAAAAGCTGCTCGGGGTTATGCTTTATATCATGAGAGTACTACATCAGGGTCTGATGTAGATGTTAAAGTAGCTAATGAGAGTGCTATTGTTGAGCAAATATCCCTTTCGATGATTGAGATACCAAAAGACAGCCGACTAGATAATGCTTTCACCCATGGCATAGAGTACTCTCTAACTCAATTACAACTCTGTGTTGACCGCTATGTTGATGCTAGCTCAGTAGAGCGGTTAAATAAACTTAATAAAGTAAGCGAATTCCTTGTTCTACTTAGGCAAGGTTTTTGGCTCTTTAATGAAATATTAACAGATGATGAAATAGCGCTGCGCGCTGAGCTTAGCTACTTTATTAGAACAATCACATGGGTCGACAATGCTCGTTATATTCAATCATTGACTAGCAAAAAAAGCTCATATCAAAAAGAAACCTCGGTTAATCAAGAGTTAATAACCAAATTGCAATTGACTCAAATTCGCTATCCTAGTGAATCAAAAGTATTAGCGTTATTACATAGCGAGCGTTTTAACAACCTACAAGTAAATTTACTATCTTTATTACTTAAAAGGCATAGTGGTAATACATCAACAGTTTGTAATTATCCTTCGTTAGTTGATTTTGCCGCTAATCATTTAAACAATAGCACTAAAGCAATATGTTATGAGCTAAGTCAATTGAAACAACCACAGTGTTCATTGCCTATTGAGCGGTATTTAACTGCGCATGGTTTATTGATTAGGGCACTGGTAACTTCAAGTTGGTTTAGTTGTTTGTTTACGGAACCACAAAGCGACCAGATTAAGCGATTCAATATGCCTTGGCTGGATATTAAGCAAGGTATTAGTGAGTTGCAATCGTTGACTATATTACAGCAACAACTAGTGCACTTACCCAAGCCAGAAACAAAACTAGCGCTATGGTTAACTAATAAAAGTGAAAACTTAATTACAGCGCTCGAACAATCCAAATCAAAAGCACTCACAATGAAACCCTATTGGTCATAGTCATCATGAACCTGAATAAAATACTACTCTCTACTTTATTAACGCTTTTTATCTTACTGGGCATGTGTACGCCTTTAATGGCGAGTGTTTATGATATGGGAGGGCTGAATAAAAGACTTATTGGTGAGCCTAAGAGGCATACCATTGTTAAAGGAGATTCTTTCCAGCAAATCGCAGAGCAATACGATGTTGGTTTTTTAGCATTACTTGCCGCTAATCCGAAGCATGCCCCATCTTTACTTAAAATTGGCGCTGAGATAATTATTCCTAATCAAATGATATTACCCTTTATTACGCGAACAGGAATAGTCATAAACCTACCTGAATTACGATTGTATTACTTTTCTCCCGAGGAAAATAAAGTACATGTATTTCCTGTGGGGATTGGTCGACAAGGGTTGTCGACACCGTTAACTAGTACAGTGATAAGTGAAAAAAGAAAAGACCCTATCTGGCGACCAACGCAAGAAATGCAAGACCGTCACTTTGCTGAACATGGTAAATATTTGGCTAAGGAAGTTGCTGCAGGCCCAAATAATCCTTTTGGAAAATATGCATTACGGTTAGGGACTAGTGAATACTTAATCCATGGGTCTAACAAACGTTTTGGTATTGGTATGCGTGCTAGCTCAGGTTGCATTCGGTTGTATGATGATGATATTAAGTGGCTTTATGATAATGTACCTGTTAATACAGGGGTGAGAGTTGTTAATCAACCAGTAAAGATGTCATATGAAAATGGTGATAAACAACTAATAGAAATACATCAACCGCTAACAGATATTGAAGAAACTCAAGGTAATGTAATCGTTACTAAAGCGATGCAGCGATTTGTTGGTACTGACCGTGAATATTGGCGCCAGCTACTACCCATTATTGAAAAGCCACAGGGCTTAGTTATTGAGTTGATGAAGTAGGTTAAATAGTTTGGAATATAAAATATCTAATATCCGGCTAAATATTATTTCTTATATGAAGCTACAACATTATCTATACGTGCATTGGCGGCATTAGCTGCTTGGACATCCGCTGCTGTAGATTCTTGCTGTGTTTTTAAATCAGCAACTTGAGTTGATAAGGCATCAACCATATTGGTTAATGAGGTAATATTTGCATCAACTTTATCAGTATTAGCACAGGCCGTGAGTGCTAGTAGCTGTTATTTTTTTTAACATAGTGATATCCCAAGTGACGTTATTATTTCCCTTAATTCTTTGCAAGTATGGCACAAAAAATAACCTTAGAAAGTGTTGCACTTTGATAATAGCTGTTGATATCACGGTTAATTTTAAGCGTTTGGGCCAGATGTTATGTGAGCAATTAAGTCATCCATAAGCTTCTTTTTAATTTCTAGTTGATCATCAGCGTGTAATTGATATTTCTCTGCAAGAATCTGATAGTCACTTGGCGCTAAGCTAACAGTTAAACGAGGACGTTTAGGTCTTTTGTTAATGGGTAGACCTAAAATATCACGGATTTGATCTGACGGACTTAAACCTGCGTCGAGTGCTTGTTTTCGAATAGAGAGCTGGATTTTTTCGTCCATATCAAAAGCAACTTGCACAGCTTTAATCGCTTTAACTGAGGATTGCCATTTCTCGGGGATTTTTCTCGCCATAATCGTTTCCGAATTTGTAGTTTGAGTATTCGTTGTGGAATACTTTTGTGATTAACTTGCGGGGTACATATCAGTGATATCACTAAGTGGTCTAAATAAAGTTAAGCAGACTTCAGTATCGCCATCTTGCCAAACCTCTACATCAACACCTTTACTCTGATCTTCATTATACAGGCTATATAATTCAAATTGCTCACCGCTATCTTTGCCTTCATAGGCCGATAGTTTTTCACTGCGGTGATCTTTACGATGAAAAAAGCCAACTTTAGCGAAGACACTTTGCTGATATTGCTCGCTACTCCACATACTGGTGATTGCAGAGTCAGATTTCTTATCTAGAAAGGCTTCTCCTGGCTCATCAAATATCTCGGAAAAACGGTCTAAATCAAATAAAGCCTCAACATCTTCATGTTGAATTTTTAATGATAATTTAAGCTCAGTGACATCATCAACTTCCAATGATAAAAATATTTCTAGGGCGTTAGTACCAAGCAGAGCCCATTCAGTCTGTACCTTATGTTCAAACTCATAACTATTAACAGCTTTAACTTGAAAATCTTGGCCACGTAATGACTCAGGTAAAGCAAAACTATCGGTTAAAACAATAATATCGCCTACCAATAATTGATCAACGTGCGTTAATTTTCTTGGCTCGTTAGATGACTTATTAAATATCTTTTTAAAAAAACTCATAGAATTACCTAAAGTAGAACAGGCACTGGCTTAATACAACTTTACTAAGTTGATATAAAACAGTGCCTGAGAGCTTATTTTACTCTGTAAGCGTTCAGTTATAAGCCCGTTAATTAGTTAGCAGGCTTAACTCTGATTACTTTTGTTTTGCTTTTAAACGTTCTAATACTGAATTAGCACTATTGTCTTGCGAACCAATACCAGCAGCTTTTAATTGTGCTTGCAATGAAGAGTCTGAGTCTTCAGAGTCAAGTAATTCAGCTGCCTTCATTTTGTCATCAAACTTTTGTTGCTTAGCTTTAATGCGCTCTAATGAATCTTTTGCACTTAATAACTTAGAATTGCTTGATGAAAAATTGTCGGTAATGGCTGACGTGGCTTTTTGCACACTTTCAGTAGTTTTAACCATAGAAAGTTGACGTTTATGCTCAGCAACTTGACGTTCACTTTTCTTAACTAATTCTTTTAAACGATCAGCGCTACCACTGAAACTATCGTGGGCTTGTTGCTGGTCAGCTAAAGTACCTTCTAAAGTAGCAATTTTTTCGGCTACAGCTAGTGCCAATGTTTCGTCACCTTTTTCAAGGGCTTGTGCTACATAACCTTCATGTTCTGTAATTTCACGCGTTAAACGATCAATCTCACGTTTTGCAGCCATTTGCTCTGCCATAACGCCAGTTAAATCACGTTTTGCTTTGGTCAGATGATTTCCTGCATCACGAATTTCTTGTTCAAAAATACGGGTAGCATTCGCATCAATTATTGCTTCACCAGCTTCTGATGCACCGCCGCGAATTGCGGTCATAATTTTTTTAAATATACTCATTATTAACTCCACTTATTCCTAATTAGGATTATTAAATGACGCTTAATTAGTTGTTAAACTTAAATCAACTAAAGTAAGTAATCACTCATATCATCAATCACTTCGATGGCATTGTTGCTTAATACTGCTAATTCATGTTCGACATCATCAAAACTTGAACTAATAGATAAAGCGCCAAAGACTACATATTTATCACCAATTTTTGAGAATGATGACAAGGGCATAGGGATATTCATTTCTAACATGCTTTCATGCATCATGTTAATACATTCAGGCTTAACTTCTTCTGTTCCCCATAAGTAGCTGATGCAAATAATTTGATCTTCTGTTACCGAAACAAATACCGGTAACTCTTCACGGCCCAAAATACTAATTTGCAGGACGTCAACTTCGCCAGATATGGGTTGGCAATCAAAGCTCATTCCTGTGTCTGAATTATCTGCCAAGCTATTTAAGTGATCGGCTATAGTATGAATATTCATGTATTTCCTATCCTTCCTTTCTTTAGTGGTAAAGTAGATGACATATTATGTCGTCTGAGTTAAATTTAGCAGCTTGACATATTATGTCAAGCTGTTTTTATAAACTAATTGTACAATTTTAAAAAATAGTGCTTATTCCATTACTGAGTAAGTGCTTATTCCATTACTGAGTAAGTGCTTATTTACTCCTATTTACACAAGGGCTATTAACATTTAATTCAAGTACTTAATGTAAGTCTTGCTGATCTTGCCAAGCTTTTTGATGTAATTGATAAATGGTATGGCTGCCTAATATATTAATGCCAATACTCTCTTTGTTTTGATAAAAATCATTAGGGAAAATAAAAGCAGCCTTTAATATAGCTAAATTTAACCATTGATGCGCTATTGGAAGCTTAGTTAGTTTGTTTAATCTTGTTAATGGGCTAGCGCCGCTCTTAGAAGCAATTGTCCATCCCCATTCGCCAAAACTTGGCACATTATCGTGGTATTGCTGCACATGTGGAAAGTTAGCTGCTGCTAAGGTATTGCCTATCGCAATAAATGAGTCTTTCGCGTGATAAGGACTTGTTGATTGAATAGCGATTAAACCATCGCCAGACAGTAACAAATTAAGTCGAGCGTAAAAGTTGACTGAATAGAGCTTATTAAGATCAGGGTGGCTTGGATCGGGAAGATCCACAATAATAGCATCGAAAACTTGGCGTTCTTTTAATAATTGATTAATAGCAATAAAAGCATCGGCGGCAACAATAGTGACACGTTCGTCCTGCAAACTTTGCTTATTGAGATGTAGAATTTGACGCGCTAAACGCGGGTTTACTAAGTTTTTTGGTTGCTTAAATATATCTATCAATTCACCATCTAAATCGATTAAGGTCACGTTTTTAGGCTCGTACCTTAAAACATCCCGTAAGGCTAAGCCGTCACCACCGCCAATAATTAAAATATTGTCATGCCTTGCTGAGCCAGTCATAACAGGGGCTACCAGGTAATCATGATAAATATGTTCATCAATGGATGAAAATTGTAATCGACCGTTCAAGTAGAAATTGATTATATTATCTTGCTCAAGTCCCATATGACGCTCAGTAAATGTTAATTGTTGATAACGGGTTTTATCGGTGTGAACAACTTTATCAAGATAGAGAAGGCTATTCATTTGATTAAGCCACTGATTTCCATAGTTAAACATTAAAACAATGATGAGGGCTAAAACACAATGTAAAGCGACAAAGGTTTTACGCCAGGTAAGTTGCTTCCAGTACCGTAAAATAAAAAAAGCACCGGCAATAAGGTTTAAACTGGCAGTGAGTGCTGCGGCTTTACTGATATCGATACTTAACAAAAAAACAACCCAAATTGCCGCACCAATACCTGCGCCAACATAATCGGCACCATAGATGGTGCCCAAATTATTTTCCAGGTGTTGCTGGTGAATATGTTCCCTAATGCGAGCAATTAAAGGGATCTCCATACCAATAAAGAAGCCTAAAACAACGCCGAAAAAGTAAGGGCTATTAAATGCGAGCCAGCTTAATTGCTGAAATAGTCCACCTGTGGGTTTCATATCGGGTGGAAGGGAGAGCATATCAGCTATTAGTTGTGGAAATATTTGCGTTATAGCGATTAAGCCGCCAATAATTAAAATGGCACAACTGCCAATCAAGGCAATAATAAGCTCAAGCCAAACAAAGCCATTAAAAGCACAACGAACATTTCTGGCAGCAAAAGCACCCAAACCCATCGAAACTATCATTAAACCGATCATGGTGTAGATGGTACTTTCCATAACCCCTAAAACCCGACCGGCATAATGAGATAATAAATACTCATAAATGAGACCACAGCCAGCAAGTACAGCCATAGTTAATATGAGTAAAATATCATCAAGTAGGTGAGGCTGTCCTTTAGGTAAAGAGTCTTGAGGTAAAGGCTTTTGAAGCAAAGGGTCTTGAGATAAAGTGTTTTGTGGCATAGTGGCTAGTATTAGATACTTAGTGATTCTTGAGGAAAGGGTTTAATTAACGTGTGATGTGCGTTTTGTTAATAGTGACTGCCTGCGTGAAAAACACAGGCAGTAAATTTTAGTGACGAGTTATGCCATTAAGGCTGTCAATATTAATGCGATAGCAATACTGGTTGCCATCTCAATACTGGCAACACCAATGTTATGCTGTTGATCTACTTCTTCAACTAAGTTAATTCCCCAAAGTACGATACGTTTAGCTACAGCAGTAAGTAGAGCAACAAGTAAGGTCATTACGATACCAAAAATTAACCAGCCTAATAAGTTAACGACTAATGTCTCAGGGCTATACGTTAGGAAGTGACTGGCGGCAGTAACCGCTAAAGCTGTGCTGATCACTTGGCCGCTATAACGAATAGCTAAAGCAAGTTGACCATTACTTAAGGCTTCTTGTAAGCAGTCTTCTTGGTTATTTTTAGCATATTGCTGTTCACGAAGTCGAGTAACAATAACTAACATGGTTTGAGCAACAATAAAGCCACTGGTGATCGCGATAAAGGTACTCAAATCTAGTCCGTCTACCCAAAGTAAGACAGCACGAATGATTATCGCTGTTGCAATAGCACCTGCAGCATCAATAATGCCAATAGTAAGGTTTTGTTCAATGATAAGTGCATTTTTATCTATGTGTTGCAGAGCAACTTTATCATGGATAATACGACCTACTTTAATCAGTATCAAACCATAACCGCCGTATGCCAACATACCAATAGCTTCCATGGCATAGCTACTTGCTGCTTCGCCGGTAATGGCACCGGTAAGTACAATGCCTAGCGCGAATACGCTACCGGCAACACTGATACCAAAAGCAAAATTATCTTCTTTGGCGAGTTCCTCGGTACTATTTACCTTGGCAGTAATGCCTGAAAGGAAGCGCATAGCCCCTAATAACAATATGGCTATAGATATATCAATGGCCAAATAAACCAGTAAGTCTTGATTAACACCTGCGAGTGCGATGAATGAGTTCATAATTTTACTGTTCCTATTCTTTTTTTATAGTCGACTTATTCATTACTTCCCGCGTCTAAAGCCGCGTGATGTATTGGTTTTTGAGTTTCTAAAACTAGAGTTCTTACTCTTAGGTTTACTGGCATAACTACTTTTTTTAACACTATTGGTGCGAAAGCGATTAGCACTCGTTTGAGCTGTTCTGCTCTGGCTAGATAAACTTGAAGAGCCTGCTCGGTTTTTACTATAAGGACTGGTAAACTTTTGCCCGCGATTACTAAAAGATTTTTTAGTACGAGTATCAAGCGAAGTTTGTTTTTTTAATTGGCCAGGCGAGCTGTAGCGTGTTCTACCGTAGTCATTGTAATAACTATAATTCCGATTTCTTCCCCAGTCGCTGTAAGAAGTACGTCGACCAAACATATCACCCATCATTGAGTACATGCCATACCAGGCCCAAAAAGACATGCCATTACTACCTGTTTGCCAGTTACCGTAACCGGGGTTACCAATTAACTGCTCACCAGTACCAAAATCTTGAGCATTGTTGGCTTGTTGGCTTTGTGATTTTGATAACGAATTAATGCGAGGTAGCTGTCCATCTGACATATCAGCTAATACATTAAGTGGATCACTTAATGCGTCAGAATAAAGTACAGGGTCTGCGGCTTGGTAAATATTTAGTAATTCATTATAACGCGCCTGAGAAGACTCAAACATTTGTGGCTGAGTTTTGACGGTATTAATTCTATCTAATAGCGCCTTATACATAGGACCATTAGTCGAAGCGTCTTTGCGAAACTCATTAATTAGCGGCGTTAAGCTGGCTTTATTAACTGCTACTTTATCTGCATATTGGTTAATTAAGCTGGCATTACGAATTTGGCCATTATTTAAAGCATCACCTAACTGTGTAACTCTTTGCTCAGTAATAGGTAATTGCTGTTCGATTTGCTCTTTTACAGGATCGCCACAGCCAACTAAACTAAGCGTAGTAATTATGATCAAGAGTAATAAAAAAGGTGTTTTTAGTAAGCGCATTTCTGCCATCATCTCCTCAAAAATGCTATGTTATCGAAATAAATAAATTAATATTAGCGACTAAGCATAGACAATTGTCAATTAATACCATTAACGACATATTATGTCTATAGAAACGCTTGTTTATATCATTTGTATTAATTAAAGTTTCAGAGTTTAATGATAATAAATTTTCAAGAACAAGGCGCTTGATTGAGCAATAGCTGGCTATTGGGATTGAAAGCAACGATGTTATTGGATATTTAGAGCATTTCAAAATGATGACTTAGTTAGTGCAATTGATATTACATAAGGAATACTTGTGACATTATCTCTTTCTCCTCTCCTATTGCAGCAACAAAAAACTAGCTGGCAACATTTTATTGATCAACATGCTCAGGCTTGTAATGACTTGTCTCAAGATCAAATTGAATTATTTAAACAAGCGATAACGCTGAGTGATTTCATCTTAAAAAGTGCTTTGCAAGCACCTGAACTCGTTATAGAGCTTTTTAGACTACCTAGCAAAGAAGTGTTACCCGATTATAGAAATCTTCTGAGTGAGCAATTATCCCTCTGTACTAATGAAGCTCAGCTACACCGTACGCTTCGACGTTTTCGATTACAACAAATGGTGAAGATAGCAATTGATGACTTATTATTAGATATCAGTCTCGATGTTTCATTGGCGAGGTTATCATCATTAGCCGATGAGCTTATTTTATCTAGTTTACAATGGTTAACTGATTTTTGTCAGAAAAAATGGGGTACTCCTACCAATGAGCAAGGTGAAAATCAGGTTCTATTGGTTTATGGCATGGGGAAGCTCGGCGGTAAAGAGTTAAACTTCTCCTCTGATATAGATTTAATTTTTACTTATCCCGAAAGTGGTGAAACTCATGGCTGTCGCCGTAGTATTGATAACCAGCAATTTTTCACACGCTTAGCACAAAAACTCATTGCTTCACTACACCAAGTCACTTGTGATGGTTTTGTCTATCGTGTCGATATGCGATTACGTCCTTTTGGTGACAGTGGGCCACTTGTTTTAACGTTTAATGCCATGGAAGATTATTACCAAGAACAAGGGCGTGATTGGGAGCGTTATGCCATGTTGAAAGCGAGAGTTATTGGTGAATCTAAATACCATGAACAGCTATCAAGTATGCTCAGACCTTTTGTTTATCGTCGTTACATTGATTTTAGTGTTATTGATAGCTTACGACGTATGAAAATGATGATTGCGCAAGAGGTTCGCCGCAAGCAATTAATCAATAACATCAAACTTGGCGCAGGCGGTATTCGCGAAATTGAATTTATTGTCCAAGTGTTCCAGCTCATTCGAGGTGGTCGGGTAAAAGAGCTTCAGCAACGCAGTTTATTAACTGTTTTGCCAAAACTGGTTGAGTCTGGTGAAATTAATGAAGCGAATAAACAAGTGTTAGAAAACGCGTATCGTTTTTTACGTCGAGTAGAAAATATAATTCAGGCATTAGCCGATAAGCAAACGCAAACATTACCTGATAGTGAACTTGACCAACAGCGGGTAATAGCTGTGCTAGGCATTGAAACCTGGCCTGAATTTTTAGCTATATTAGCCGAACATATGAATAACGTTCACCAAGAGTTTGATTTACTCATTGGGCTCGATAGCCCTAATCATCAAGCGGCAGATGAACATTGGGTTACGCTTTGGCATAATCGTTGGAGTGATGAAGAATCTATCGCATGGTTAGACCAAGAAGCCCTTGCTTGGCAAAGTAGCAAGGTGTGGCAGATACTGCATGATTTTCGAGAGGACACGGGGAAACGTAGTTTAGGTAACAGAGGCCGCCAGGTATTAGATAAATTAATTCCATTACTTTTATGCCGATTACAAAAGAATGAAATGGCTGAACAGGTTCTAGCAAGAGTATTGCAAGTCTTTAGTAAAATAGTGACACGTACCGCTTACTTAGAGCTACTTTTTGAAAATGAAGGGGCGTTAAAGCAACTTATTCATTTATGCCAAGCCAGTAGTTGGGTGACCGACTATATTGCTAAATATCCAATTTTACTTGATGAGCTTATTGATCCCAAGTTACTGCATAACCCGCCACAACTTTCGTCTTATGCGCTAGAGTTGCGTGAACGTATGTTAAGGATCCCAGAGGAAGATCTTGAAGCACAAATGGAAGCACTTCGTCAGTTTAAACAATCTCAACAATTACGCATTGCTGCAGCTGAAATTGCCGATGTCTTACCGGTAGCAAAAATAAGTGAACATTTAACCTCTTTAGCAGAGGCCATTTTATCAGAAGTGATAAACCTTGCTTGGCAGCAAGTTAGTGATCGCTTTGGTGTGCCTACAATCTGTTTAGGTCACGGCAAGGAAAAAGGCTTTGGTGTTATTGCTTACGGTAAAACGGGCGGTGTTGAACTTGGATACAGCTCTGATTTAGATTTAGTTTTTGTTCATCAAAGTGAGTCCGATGAAGTGACAACAGGTAAGGCTGACGGTAGTAAGGTAATAGCTGCAAGTCAGTTTTATATGAAATTAGCTCAACGTATTATGCACATTTTTAACACCCGTATGAATAGTGGAATTTTATATGAGTTAGATATGCGCTTGAGACCATCAGGTAACTCAGGTTTGTTAGTGGTACATTTAAATACCTTTGCCAATTATCAGCATGAAGATGCATGGACTTGGGAGCATCAAGCGCTAGTAAGAGCTCGAATGATTTTTGGTAATGTAGAGCTTCACAAAGAGTTTGTTACTATTCGACAAGACGTTTTATCAAGGCCTAGAGAATTCTTAACACTAAAAAGTGACATTGTTAGCATGCGGGAAAAAATGCGTAGTCACCTTGATAAATCAGACGAATCTCATTTAGATATTAAGCAAGGTAAAGGCGGATTAGTTGATATTGAGTTTCTGGCTCAGTTTTTAGTACTTGCTCATGCAAAAGAGTACAGTGAATTGATGAATTATTGTGATAATTTAGGTATTTTTAAAAGCTTACTTAAGTTGAATTTATTAGAGAAGGCAGAGCAGCAGCAATTGAGCCATATGTATCAAAAGCTAAGAGCGTTAGGTCATCAAGCTACAATGCAAAATGCAGGACAATTAATCAATAAATCAACCATTACCGGGCAAGTTGCGATTAGTGAAATTTGGCAAAAACGGCTAGTTGATTAGTAAAGTTGATTAATAGGAATGATGAATCAACTCTATTAATACTGGTTAGCGCTAGCAAGTAGAATACACTCCTCATCTAAGAAAGCTTGAGGGGCACTCTCAATCACTACAATGGCCCGTTGACGATTACAAAAGAATATTGAAAGGCCGGATTCAAAGTGCCCCTCTATGGCTTTAGCTACTTGAAAGGTGGTTTTTAATATATCCTTTTCAATTCTAAACGGATCTTTCACTACATAATCACGGTTTAACCACCAAATTAAGTCGATACCGTCCTTTTCAGTATACTCAGCAAGCTTCTGATTGAGGGTTTCACCACGCCTAAAAGGTCTTGATTCAATACTGCCTTGCCAATTTCTTTTATAAGGGCGAACAACCATTCCTCTGGCTTGTAATAACTTAACTAAATCACCTTTTGGATCAGGAAGGTAAACAATGTTATTACGAACTTTAGGACCTTTTCCATCCATATCGCCATGTAAATTAGCATAGAATTTTGATAAGCCAACTGCCGCGGCATTAGTTGAGCTTCTACCTTGTTGATATTCTGAAGGTTTTTTTTCAGGTTTTTGCGTGCTTGAGTCAGTAACAGCTTCAGTGCCTTGTATTGAACTATCATCAACTTTTCCTAATGAGCCATCAAGAGAAAGCAAAAAGTCTTGGTTAGCAAAAAATGCCCAAGCAAGTACAGTAAGAAAAAGACCTAAGATAAGGTTACGCAGCCAAAAGTTCATTGGTTAATCAATACCTTTGTTTTATAGCCGTCACTAAGTGTGATGGGTATATTATGTTAAAAAAGTTAATATTAACTTACTTTACGCAAAGAATAATAATTATACAAATTTTCTCTGGATAACGTATTTTGATGAAAATGTGGGCGGATAAAAGAACAGCCTATAGATGTTATCCTTTTATCACTATGGCATAGCCCTTCAACTATTTGTACAGAGAAGCATCTTCAGGGTTTGGTCTTGTCTTAAAGCGACGGTGTAGCCACATATATTGCTCGGGCTGTACGAGAATCGCTTTCTCCAATTCTTGGTTGATTTTGATCAGATCTTGCTCATCATTATCGGTTGGGAAGTTTTCCAACGGGGCAGAGACCTCAAGCGTGTAACCGCTATCGTCGCTATTTCTACGTGGGATCATCATCACAGTTTTGGTGTTTTTCTTACGGGAAAAAATAAGCGTACCCGTTGTTGTCGCTGTTTCTTTTACCGCAAAAAAAGGAACAAATAAGCTTTTATTACGGCCATAATCCTGATCAGGTAAATAGGCACAAGCCTCTTTTTGATGTAAGGCTTTGAGTAAACCTTTCACATCACGTTTTCCTACCATATATTTATTAGAACGTGCTCTACCTCTATGCTGGAAAAACTCCATTAATGGATTATTATGAGGACGATAGAATGCAACTAAAGGATTACTGATCCCTGCGCCTCGTGCACACATTTCTAAACTTAAATTATGCATGGATAAGACAAGTACACCATTACCTTCTGCTTGTGCCGAAGAAATATGGTGAGCGCCAGTGACTTTTACTTTTCTAGTTACACGCCAGTTTGGCCACCACCAACCCATACCTGTTTCAAATAAGGCTATGCCGGTATTCTCAAAGTTTTTCTTTAAAATACTTTGTAGTTCATCTTCATTTTTTTCAGGAAAGCACAATCTTAAATTTGTTTGCGCAACATGCTTTCGTTTTGAAGCAAGTTTAAATATTAATCGGCCTAAAGTACGGCCCATAGCTAATTGTAATTTAAAGGGTAACCAGGAAATACTGTACAGGATAAAAACACCAAGCCAAGTTAACCAGTACTTGGGTAATAAAAAAGACAACTTAAAGTTGGGCTGTAACACTTTATTCTTGCTCAATGTATTTTCTCATCTGACCTTATTTTAACTATGCTTGATTATACGCAAGTTAGTTTGTTTTGGGCAATGAAGTTATTTACGACATTAGCCCGTTTTTGCAGTAGAATGGCGGCCATAAGATTAATAATTGGTATTTTGAGACTTTTTGATGGATGCAGTGGTTGACCAAGAAATAAGTAATAGAGAAATAGAACTTATTATTGGAAATTCAAAACGGAATTTTTCAGGTATTACCTCAACAATGTTGCAAGTAGTATCTTATCAAAGGCATATGATTCCATTGCGCGTCATGGGGAGAAATAACTTAACTGATACCAACTTAGCGATTAGTTTTTGGCAAGTGGTAAAAATGTGTCAATCGCCTTTATCTAATGGGAAATTTCGTATTTTTCATGCTCGCCGTGTAGATGAAATGATCCAAGGCATAATATTAAAGTACCTTTTTAGAGCTAAAATAAAACTCGTGTTTAGCTCTGCCGCGCAGCGTAAAAGGGCCCGATTTACTTGTTGGCTAACAAGACGTATGGATGCGGTTATTGCTATGTGTAGAGCTTCAGCTAACTATTTAGATAACCCGCCAAGTACCATCATTTATCATGGTGTTAATACTGATGTTTATGCGTCGAGTGAAGATAAACAACAAACATGGCAAGCGCTTGACTTATTAAGGTCAACCCAGCCAAAAGGTAAGCACGGTATTGCCATTCTTGGTCGGGTGAGAAAACAAAAAGGTGTGCACCTCTTTGTACAAAGCTGTATTGCCTTATTAAACGACTATCCTGATTATACCGCTGTTATTGTCGGAGGAGTTGCCTCCAAGCATGAAAAATTTACTCAAGCCTTACGCGATAATATTGCTCAGGCAGGACTGTCTGATCGTATTATTTTTGTAGGAGAGCAAGACTTTGCTGATATTCCAAAAATATTTAGTAGTTTATCTCTTGTTGTCGCGCTAAGTGAAAATGAAGGTTTCGGCTTAACTATTCTTGAAGCTATGAGTAGCGGTGCAGCAGTACTTGCTAGCGAAGCTGGCGCATGGCCTGAAGTTATTCGTCAAGGAATTGATGGCTACGTTGTACCGGTAAATGATTTAGCGGCAGTAAAAGATAAAATGGCAATGTTACTAAGTGACGAAGCTAAGCTTGCTCAAATGGGGCAATCAGGCCGGGAGCGAGTTGAGCAACATTACTCTGTTAAAAGAGAAGCGACAGAGTTAACCCACTTTCTTAAAACGCTAGTCTAATCTATACCCAAGCATCTTCAAGTTACTTGGATATAACCCCCTTTAGTCGCTTTTATAGCATAGCGCTACAGTGATAAAATTAGATACAAAAAAGCCCTAAACGATAGCTCGCTTAGGGCTTTTTTAATGTATTAATGAGTGATAAGTCAGATTAGTTAGTGACTACCATTAAACCTGAATTAATCGCACTGATATCTTCATCAGTAATCGTACCTGCAGCACGTTTCAACTTTAAAACGTTTTGAATATAAGCATAACGTGTTGATGACAAGTTACGCTTAGCATTATACAAGTTACGTGTACTATCTAATACATCAACTATGGTACGAGTACCTACTTCAAAACCAGCTTCAGTTGCTTCTAGTGCTTTTTGGGCACTCAGTACTGATTGTTCAAAAGCTTTAATCGCTGAAATTGCGGCAATTACTGTGTTGTAAGCATTTCGAGTGGTACGAACCACACCACGATGTGTTAACGATAAGTCTTGGCTGGCCAGTACAAAGTTACTTTGTGCTTTACGTACTGAACTTTGAATCGCACCACCAGAATAAATTGGAACATTTAACTGCACACCAAGTGAGTAACCATTTACACCAGGTGCATCAATTGTAGGAAAGCTGTCAAAGGTTGATTCATCATCTTTACCGCTGTAGTTAGCTGCAAAATCCAATGTAGGGTAATGACCAGAGCGAGCAATATCGATATTATCTTGCGCAATATCAATACCTACCTTAGCGGTAATTAAATCTAGGTTTTTAGCTTCAGCAGTTACTTGCCACTCATCAGCGCTATTTGGTACTGGAGTACTCGTACTAAAACGCTCAGTGTTTAATACGCTTACATTTTTAGGGTAAGTATTGGTGATTACTCGTAATTCTTCTTCCGCTTGGTAGATAGCGTTTTCTGCTCTTATTTGTTCGGTAACCGCATTATCAAATTCAGCTTGTGCTTCATATACATCAGTAATTGCGGTTAAACCAACGGAAAATCGTTGCTTAGTTTGTTCAAGTTGACGCGCAATTGCTTCTTTCTCAGCTATGGCAAAAACTAAATCATCTTTAGAGCTCAGCAAGTCAAAATAAGCTTGAGTGACGCGGGTAATTAAATCTTGCTTAGCAACCTGATAGGTTAAATCACTTTGATGTGCTGCTTTTTCGGCATTACCTAAACGCAACCAGCTATCGTGATGATAAAGCTGCATATTTAAATTTGCGCCATAAGTTAAACTAGAAAACTCAGATGTACCTACATAAGCAGGGGCGTCATCAGGGGTTTGGTAAGATTCTTGTTCGCCAGCATTATAACCACCAGAAAGGTTAATTTGAGGTAATAAAGTTGCTCGGGCTTGCTCGATATCTTCTTTTACTATCATAAACTGAGCTTGTGATTTAAGAACCACAGGATCGTTTAATAAAGCTTGTTGATATACTGTCAGTAAATCATCAGCTTGGGCGTGTGTGCTGCCAATGGCTGCCGTTATCGCTATAATTAGTGTGCTTAGTGTTTTATTCATGAGTAGGAAATTCCTTGGGTATTATACCAATGTCATTAAATTACTGTTCACAATAAGAACATAAGTTAATGTAGTTGATATTACTCTTGTTCTTTATTTATTGATGTTCGCTGGTAGGGTATCCTACATGGATTTTTAAATTAACCAAATAAAATAACTGTTTACTAGTGTAACAAATTATTTTATTGAAAAGAGGTGCGAATGGAAAGTCATAATAATAAGCCGTTATCTATGTTGAAATTTAATAATGAACAAGTGGCTGTGCACTCCGTTGTTAATCGGTATCAGGGCTTTTTTAAAATGAATGAATACTCATTACAACATAAGCTTTTTTCAGGCAAGTACAGTGAGATTATTACACGAGAAATTTTCGAACGTGGTGATGCTGTGGTTGTCATGCCTTACGACGCAAAATTAGATAAAGTGTTATTGATAGAGCAATTTAGACCAGGCGCGCTAAGAGGAGATGATAGCCCTTGGTTATTAGAATTCATAGCCGGCATGTTTGATGAGAATGAAAGTCCCACAGAGGTAGCGATTAGAGAGGCAAAAGAGGAAGCTGATCTCATTCTTTGTAAAAGTGATTTACAGCCTATTATGCAATATCTTTCTAGTCCTGGGGGCATGAGCGAATGCATTCACCTGTATTTAGGGTATTTTGACAGTACTAAAGTAAATGATGGCGCTATTCATGGCTTGCCTGAAGAGAATGAAGATATTTTGTTACACCTTGTCAGTCGTCATCAGGCTATGGAGTTATTAGCTCAAGGTAAAATCACTAACGCAGCAACTATTATAGGGTTACAATGGTTGGCAATGAACTATCAGTCATTACCTAGTTAAACTATTACAGCTAAAATGACGGTTAAGAGGTACCCATGAGTTTTTTTCCTAACAGAGCATTGGCTAATGCGACTAAACAAAACTATCAACCTAACTTAGTTAGCTTGATGACTCTGTGTGCTAACAATTATATGTTGCTGCTAAAAGTATTAGCGAGTAAAACAGCACTTGGGGAATCACGTCATTTTTTTATAAGTGACTTTCTTTCTTATAATGTAACGATAAAAGAAGTGACTCGATATACCTCTGTGGTTAGTTTTGAACAAGAAGTATTAAGTACTTCCTTTAAGAATGTTCCTGGTATTGTTGCTAGCGCACTTCACCCTCGTATGACTATTCGCTTGTATCATGATGCGAGAATGGCAGAAGTCCTTTCCACGCAAGACATCAGACAGGTAAAACCACGCTATAGTTATCCAAATAGTCAAATGCACCAACAAGATGAAAAACAGCAAACTAACCAGTTTTTAAATGAATGGCTACATTTATGTTTGCGCTTAGGGCAAGTGAATGTTGACTTACCTTCCTAATGTATGAGCTGTTAACTGATGAGTTTAACTGATAAAGACCACTTAAATAACAAGCCTGTCGTCTTGGCACAAATAACTGATAGCCATTTATTTTCATCTCCAACAGGCTTACATCACGGTCATAATGTACTTGAAAATCTTAAAAAGGTTTTGTTAAGTCTTTGTGACAATTTAGAAATTGACTTGATCGTTTTTACTGGTGATCTAACCCAAGATCATACAGAGCAATCCTATCAAAACTTTGTTGACTGTGTGCATGCATGTAATGTTACTGTGCCTATTTATTATTTGGCAGGTAATCATGATGAACCAGAGTTATTAGATAAGTACTTTGCCGGTTCACCGTTTTTACCGAATAAAGACATTTCCATTTCCCACTGGCAAGTTCAACTGCTTGATAGCAAAAGTGCGACACCTGCAGGTTATGTTAGGCAACAAGCATTAGTACAATTGAAAACGGTCATTGATCAAAGTAAACATCAATTACTTATGATGCATCATCATCCTATTGATGTGGGATACTTTATTGATAAACACGGTTTACAAAACAAGGCTGATTTTTGGCATGTTATTAATGAATATAGCAATATAAAAGCGATCGCTTGTGGTCATGTGCATGGTGCTATGCAGTTAACAAATCCCTTAGCCAGGCAAGTATGCAAACTTTCGAAAAAAACGTTAAGAACAAAATCAAGCAAGGAGCCTGAGATAGTAACATTATATACTTGTCCTGCTACATCCATTCAATTTGATCCCAATGTTGATGGTGTCGCAGCTTTAGCTAAAGGGCCTGGATATAGACTTTTTTATTTACATGCAGATGGGCAGTTAACCACGGATGTTGTTGCTTTATAAACCCTAGCGCTAATTATAGCTTTTTAACTTAAAAAGATTAATGATGAAAAAAAAAGTTATCTATATTCATGGTTTTAACTCTTCACCACTGTCGTTGAAAGCTGAACAAACCCGTAAATACTTAAGGAAGTACTATCCTGACATTGAATTCTTCTGTCCGCAACTTGCTACAACACCAGCCCATGCTATTGCTCAACTAGAGCAACTTATTGAAAAGCATTGTGAAAATAGTCAATGTTATTTAATTGGATCTTCATTAGGGGGGTATTTTGCTAGCTATCTCTCTGATAAATATAACTTCTTATCGGTGTTAGTGAATCCGGCAATAAAACCTTATGAGCTAATGCATGATTATATGGGCGAGCAAGTAAACCCATATACAGAGGAAGTGTATCAAGTGACTAAAGAGCACATACAGCAATTAAGGGCGCTAGAGCATACCGGCCCAACAATTCATTGCCAGCAAAAAAATAATTACCTAGTTATGGTACAAACAGGTGACGAAGTGTTAAATTACCAACAAGCTGTGGAAAAATATCAACATTGTCGACTAATAGTACAAGAAGGGGGCGATCATAGCTTTATCGGTTTTGATAAGTGCTTAGCCACAATTTTTGACTTTTTAAAACTTGATTAACCACAATGAAATTAGCCATATCTAATATGTCATTGCTAATACGAAAAATACTTAAGCCTTTTAACCGTGATTAAAATGAGTTTCAAATGACTGACCAATACAACGCCGACTCCATTGAAGTACTTAGTGGCTTAGATCCGGTACGCCATCGTCCTGGTATGTATACCGACACTTCTCGTCCAAATCATATTGGGCAAGAAGTCATCGATAACTCTGTCGATGAAGCACTTGCCGGACATGCACAAAATATCATTGTCACTTTAGATAAAGACCAATCGTTAGAAATAATTGATGACGGCCGAGGCATGCCTACCGATATTCACCCTGAAGAAGGGGTTTCTGGCGTTGAACTTATTTTTTGTAAGTTGCATGCTGGAGGTAAGTTTTCCAATAAAAACTATCAATTTTCAGGTGGTTTACATGGTGTTGGTATTTCAGTCGTCAATGCTTTATCTACCCGTGTTGATGTGAGTGTTAGACGAGACAGTAAAGTTTATGAAATGGCCTTTGAACATGGCTATAAAGTTGAAGAGCTAAGAGAAACAGGTACGGTTGGTAAGCGGAATACTGGTACGCGGGTAAAGTTTTGGCCAGATCCAAAATACTTTGACAGTGCTAAGTTTTCGGCTCGCCGGTTAGTGCATTTACTTAAAGCTAAGGCAGTATTATGCCCAGGCTTAACGATTAAGTTCCATGACAAAAATGAAGATAAAAAATATGAATGGTGTTATGAAGCCGGTCTGACAGATTACTTAATCGATTCCGTAAAAGATTATGTTTCTTTACCAGAACAGCCTTTTGTTGGCAGTTTTACTTCACAACACGAAGCGGCTGAATGGGCTGTTACTTGGTTAACTGAAGGCGGTGAAAGCGTAGGCGAGAGTTATGTCAATTTAATTCCTACAGTTTCTGGTGGTACTCATGTTAATGGTATGCGCCAAGGCTTGCTTGAGTCGATGCGAGAATTTTGTGAATTCCGCAATATTTTACCACGCGGGGTAAAATTAACGCCTGACGATATTTGGGATAAATGTAGTTATATCTTATCTATTAAGATGCAAGACCCACAATTTGCAGGGCAAACCAAAGAGCGTTTATCTTCACGTCAATGTGCGGCTTTTGTTAGTGGTGTGGTAAAAGATTCTTTTAGTTTGTGGCTAAACGAGCACACAGACAAAGCAGAATTACTGGCAGAGTTTTGTCTCAGTAATGCACAAAAAAGAATGCGAGCTAGTAAAAAAGTAGTACGTAAAAAAATCACCTCTGGCCCAGCATTACCTGGAAAATTAACCGATTGTGGCAGCCAAGATTTAGCGAGAACAGAACTGTTTTTAGTAGAAGGCGACTCTGCTGGCGGTAGTGCCAAACAAGCACGAGATCGTGAATTTCAAGCCATCATGCCACTGCGAGGTAAAATTCTAAATACTTGGGAAGTCGACTCAGGTCAAATCCTTGCTTCACAAGAAGTACATGATATCTCCGTTGCATTAGGTATCGACCCCGATTCAGATGATTTATCTGAATTACGTTACGGAAAAATTTGTATCTTAGCGGATGCCGATTCTGACGGGCTACATATTGCCACCTTATTATGCGCTTTATTTACTCAGCACTTTTTACCTTTAGTACAAGCGGGTCATGTTTATGTTGCTATGCCACCTTTATATCGAATTGATATCGGTAAAGAAGTTTATTACGCTCTAGACGAAGCGGAAAAAGATGGCATATTAGATAGAATTGAAGCCGAGAAAAAGCGTGGCAAAGTGAACGTACAGCGCTTTAAGGGCTTGGGCGAAATGAACCCGCCGCAGTTACGTGAAACTACCATGGATCCTAATACGCGTCGTTTAGTCCAGTTAACGGCTCTCGAAGATGAGCATAGTGAAACGATGGAATTGATGGATATGTTGTTATCGAAAAAACGCAGCCCTGATAGGAAAGAGTGGTTACAAAGCAAAGGTAATCTGGCTATAACATAAGTGTAATTTTTACATGAGTTTGTTTTAAGTTATCAATCAATAATTAGGGAATGAATATGAATACAGAGCATATACCAGGATATTTGGCTGGCGCTGACAGTGATCCTTTAATGATCGTTATGGCTGTTATTCTTATCGCGATGATATTAATTGCAGGTGTTTTATACTTTAAGTTGCACGCGATACCTGAGCATATCGCTCATGGAAAAAATCATACCCAGATACAACTGATTGCAATATTAACTATTTTAGCTTTATTTACTCATAATAATATTTTTTGGATTGCAGCATTAGTGTTAGCTGTGGTTGAATTACCTGACTTCTTAGCTCCTTTAAAATCAATTGCTAAGTCTTTAGAGACTATTGCAGCAAGTAAAAAAGTTAGAGTAGAGCCCAATACTGATGAAGATGTTATTAAGGAGAACAGTTAAATGTTAGAAATTTTACTGTGTTCCCTTATCACTATATTGCCAGATTATTTATTTAGAAAATATCGTCAGGGTAAAGTCTGGGGAAAAGAAATTACCTTCTTCACCATGTGGTATGAGCTGCGCTGGGGAATAACTGCTTGCGCTATTTTAGCGATATCCTTAGTGACTTTAATTTTTTATTACCACCCATCAACAACTAACGCTACGCCCATGTTTCGTACTGTATCGATAATGCCAGAGAAAAGTGGCCGGGTGCAGCATGTGTTTGTGAAAAACCATCAAATAGTTAAAGTCGGCACACCGCTACTTAGCATGTATGATGAATCTCAAATAGAGGCTATTGAAAGTGCCAAAGCACAAGTTAGGCAAGTTGAAGCTGAGTTTGTTACTGCTTACGCCCAACATGCGGTGGCCATAAGCCTTGTCGAAAGGGATAAAAGTACCTACCAGCGTTCTCTACATGAATATGAACGTAAAAGGAATCTTGCTTCCCAAGGAGGCAATATAATCAGCGAAAGTGAAGTTGAAAAACTGGCTGATACCGTCGCAATGAAAAAGGCTTCTTTGTCGGCTTCTCTTGCTAATCAAGCAGCAGCTCAAGGAGTCTTAGATACTATACTACCGGCTAAAAAAGCCAGCGCTATGGAAACCTTAGATAAAGCCAACGTTGAACAAGGAAAACGTACACTCTATGCCCATATTGAAGGAGAGCTACAACAATTTTCTCTGCAACCTGGGGACTTTATAAATCCTATGATCCGTTCGGCTGGTGTGATTGTCCCCTCTAGCGGTGAGGCATCAGGCAGAGAGGCAGTGCAAGCGGGCTTTAACCAATTAACCGCCGGTGTAATCAAGGTGGGAACTTTTGCAGAAATTACCTGTATGTCCAAGCCTTTCACTATCATAGCTATGAGAGTGGCCAGTGTGCAGAGTGTTATTGCGACAGGACAAATAAGAGCCGTTGAAACTTTATTGGATATACAAGAAAGGGCAAAACCAGGCACACTTACGGTTAAGTTAGTGCCTTTATATGAAGGCGGGCTTGATGGCGTCATACCTGGAACAAAATGTATTGCCAATGCCTATAGCTATCATCATGAATTAATTAACAGTGGCACACTGAGTACTACTGAGTCTATCTACTTACATATGGTTGATGCAGTGGGTATTGTTCATGCTATTATCTTGCGTATGCAAGCGTTATTACTACCCGTTAAAGGACTCGTCTTTTCAGGACAATAGTGTTCTATCTAAGTAATTAATAACTAAGTTGTAATTACCTGTTTACTGACATCAAACTGTCATACATATGTAATAAAATGAAATTAGGAAATCCTCTTGAGAGAGGATTTTTTTATGGCTAATTTAGCTGTTATCAACCTAAGAAATATAAGAGTTATCAAAATGACAATAAAAATAGGTATAAACGGCTTTGGTCGTATGGGGCGATTAATTTTAAGAGCTTCGTGGCATTGGCCTGAAGTAGAGTTTATCCAAATTAATGATCCCGCAGGTGATGCCCCGACATTAGCTCATTTACTTAATTTTGATTCTATTCATGGTCGCTGGCAACATGAGGCAACAGCAGAAGATGAACTCATGGTTATTGATAGCAAAAAACTTAAGGTAAGCCAGAATTACAGTATTGCTGAAACAGACTGGTCAGCTTGTGATCTTGTTATTGAAGCCTCAGGTGTTATGCGTGATAAAGCGAAGTTACAAGCTTACTTTGTTCAAGGGGTAGAAAAAATTCTGGTGACCGCGCCGATGAAGTTAGCTGAAGATAGCTCAGGCAATATTATAGATAAAGATATCGTTAATATTGTTATGGGCGTTAATCAACAGTTATATCAGGTGAATAAGCATAATATTGTTACCGCAGCTTCATGTACAACCAACTGTTTAGCCCCTGTGGTTAAAGTGCTACAAGACAATGTTGGTATAAAACATGGCAGCATGACTACCATTCACGATATAACTAATACACAAACCATTTTAGATGCACCACATAAAGATTTACGTCGTGCACGCGCTTGTGGTCAGTCATTAATCCCAACCACAACAGGCTCAGCAAAAGCCATTACTGATATTTTTCCTGAGCTAAAAGGAAAACTAAATGGTCATGCGGTTAGAGTACCTTTAGCCAATGCTTCACTAACTGATTGTGTCTTTGAAATGCAGCGCGATGTTACTGTTGAAGAAATAAATCTGTTAATGGCTGATGCAGCAGCAGGTGAGCTTAACGGTATTCTTGGCTATGAAGAAAGACCTTTAGTTTCTGTTGATTATAAAACGGATGCGAGATCTTGTGTGGTTGATGCCTTATCTACTATGGTGGTTAATAATAGCCAGCTTAAAATGTATTTATGGTATGACAACGAATGGGGTTATGCCAACCGTACAGCGGAGCTAATGAAGTTGATAGCCCTAAGTCTAGAGAGTACTAATAAGCAAAAAGGTGAGTAAAATTTTACTAAGTCTCAGCACTCTTCCAAAATCAGTAAAGCAATACATGGCGATTACCGCTAATTATTGGGCTTTCACCTTAACCGATGGCGCTTTGCGCATGTTGGTATTGTTGTATTTTTATCAGTTAGGTTATAGCCCTTTTTCTCTTGCGACTTTATTTGTTTTTTATGAAGTCTTTGGTGTTATTACTAACCTTGTTGGTGGTTGGCTTGGTGCGCGTATTGGTTTAAACAAAACCATGTTAATGGGAATAGTAATTCAGGTTTTAGCTTTATTGATGTTATCTCTACCGAATGAGTACTTAACTGTTGTCTATGTTATGTTTGCTCAGGCTCTGTCAGGCATTGCTAAAGATCTAAATAAAATGAGTGCTAAGTCGAGTATTAAGCTACTCGTTGGTAATCTAGATAACGAGCAAGCGCAAAGCAAACTCTTTAAATGGGTGGCTTTACTTACTGGCTCAAAAAACACCCTAAAAGGCGTTGGCTTTTTTTTAGGTGGCTTGTTACTTGTTACTTTTGACTTTCAAGTCTCGGTATTATTAATGGCAGTAGCGTTAGTTATTGTCGCTGTAATTACTTACCCTATGTTGCGTGGCGAATTAGGTAAAACTCGCTATAAGGCAAAGTTTAGTCAGTTATTTTCAAAAAATGTATCACTAAACTATTTATCCGCGGCGCGTTTATGTCTGTTTGCCGGTCGAGATGTCTGGTTTGTCATTGCTTTACCTGTTTATTTGGCAAGTCAGTTGCATTGGCAGCATCAAACCGTAGGGGCTTTTCTCGCTTGTTGGATTATTTTTTATGGCATCATTCAAGCTAATACGCCAAAAATTTTAAAGATTTTTCGCGGCCCAGAAGAAAGTTCAGCTCACCAGAAAGTAACGCTTTGGTCGGTAATACTGGTGCTAGTAACATCGGTTTTATGTCTCGCTATTTACTTTTATCCGCAAAATGATGAAGTATTGATCATTGGCCTCTTTATCTTTGGTGTTGCCTTTGCGATTAACTCGTCATTACATAGTTACCTAATTGTCTCTCTTGCTAGGGAAGATGGAGTCTCTATGGATGTTGGCTTTTATTACATGGCTAATGCTATGGGAAGGCTGCTTGGCACTGTACTTTCAGGACTTATTTATCAGCAGTTTGGTTTGTTATCTTGTCTGTGTATTGCCTTAATATTAATGATACTTGCTAGCTGTTTTGTTAGAAAAACAAAATATACCCATCACACATGAAGATGCAGGTTTCAGCGAGAATTTAAAGGCTTAGAGGCAAGGCATTGATTGAAGAGAATGGTTGTTCAGGAGAATAAGCTCCTGCATTCTCTAATAAGCTACATCCTTGTAGCGTCCTTCTCAAAATCAATAACGATGTATGTAAGCCTTTAAAACTCGCCCTTTGGGTACATCAGAGTAAATCATCTTCTGCGTTGCATTTGTTTTTAAGGGAGTAACCATTAATAAAAAATGCGTCTTGAATATGAATCACTTTGATGTCCTGACACGAGCACCTTCATGTGTGATGGGTATCAATATGTAAAAATTACGGTTTAACTCTCAGGGCAATTCGTTTTATACTATTTAACTCGCATTTATCGGCAAGTGCTGATTTGCTTCTTTAAGGAATAACGATTTGTTGAGCTTTGCTAAAAAAATATCCCTAGCTATACAAATTATTATCAGCATTACCTGTCTATTATTGCCAATACTGAGTGTTGCGCAAGTGCAAGTTAATCTTAAACAATTTAATCAAGTTACTGCGCAAGTAAAAGAACTAAAAAAAACTGACTTAGTACTCTCTCTCAAAAAATTATTGTCTTATAAAGATTTACTTGGTTCACTTACTGTTGAGCAAAATTTAGTTTACTTCAAGCTACTCGCTGAAATACAACTTGAACAAAATAGGTATGGCGCAGCAAAATCAACAGCAAATAAAGGGCTCAGTATTGCTAAAAGGCTTGCTAGTCCAAGCATTTTAATCAGTGAATTATTATACTTAAAAGGTTTTGCTTTAGAGAGTTTAGGGCATATTGGCCAGGCAACTAAAGAGTATAAAAAAGGCTTGGAAGTTGCTGAGTCTTTACATAATAAAGTGCAAATTGCTGCCGGGCTTATTAACTTAGGTGCTATAGCTTACTTAACCGATGATTATAAGCGTTCTTTAGTCTTGTTAAATGATGCCTATGATATTGCAAGACAAACCGATGATGAAGAACTCAAAGGTACGGCCAATACTGAATTGGGTATTATTTATAGTTATCTTCTGCAAGATAAACAGTCGATGGCTTATTATAAACAATCATACTTTCACTTTAAAAATGCAGGCATGTTATTAGCTGCACATAATAGTTTAAATAATATTGCTATTAATCATATTTATAACAAAGATTATCAACAGGCTATAGATGTTCTAAATACGGTAATAACAGAATCAAACAAAGATACACCAAGTGATAGTATGTTTAGTGTTTATTCAAATATGGCTTGGGCTCATCTAAGTAAAGAAGACACCAATGCCGAAGCTGCATATCAATACTTATTAATGGCTAAGCAGTATTTGCAGCTGACAGAGAAGAACGATTTCAAGTTACAGTTTTACTATAATGAAGCGAATGTTTTATATGAATTAGAGCGCTTTGATGAAGCGCTGATAAGTATAACAAGTGCTGAAAAATCATTTACCAATCATGAGGAAATGCCTCAGCTTAAAAAACAGAGTTATGTCAATCTAATTAACCTCAAAGCAGCCACTTTGCACAAAAAAAAACTGTTTGAACAGGCCTATAACCTTAAGTCTATGGTCATCTCGTTAACCGATAAATTATATGAAAATGAAGATAATCGTTCTATTACCCAAGTACGCCTAAGGCTTGAGGCGGCGCAGGCAGATAAACAAAATAAGGTGTTAGACAATCAGAGAATACTTTATGAAGCTAATTTAAATGAAGCAAAATTAGAGAATGAAGCGCAGCGAGTTTATCTTCTTATTAGTGCTTTGGTCGCTTTAGCGTTTGCTTGGGTACTCGTTAAGTTAATTCAAAGTCAGCACAAACTTAAAGTAGCTTCTAGAATTGATACGCTCACAGGGACAGCTAACAGACGTTGTTTAATGTCAAAATCTCAAAAGGCATTCAAACTTGCAACCACAACAAAAATTGATTTGAGCATATTGATGATAGATGTTGACCATTTTAAAGGTATTAATGACCGCTTAGGTCATAGTGTTGGTGATCAGGTTTTAGCTCAGGTAGCTACTCTAGGCGCTAATATGATGCGTAAAAGTGATACTTTTGGTCGTTTTGGTGGTGAAGAATTTTTGGTCTGTTTACCTAAAACATCGTTGAAATCAGCCTTGGAAATAGCAGAGCGCATGCGCTCATCTATAGATGGGTACTCATGGCCGCTTAATAACCTTGAAAAAGTGACTATTAGTGTTGGTGTTGTCACTCTTGCCGATGATAGTGATTTAATTCAATTGATAAAACGAGCTGATGAACAACTCTATCAAGCTAAAGTCTCAGGAAGAAACAAGGTGTGTGGCTAATGAAATTGATCACTCAAGCAGCTTTGATAGTATTGTTGTTACAATTGACTTTTATTTCATTTTGTCAGGCAAGTGAGTCAACTAATCCACTTAGCGTAGGGGAGAGTATAAGTGATGGAAACAGGCTGTTACATGCACCTGTTATCAGTATATTACCAATTGATCCAGACTTGCTTGTCTTAATCAGTAACCTAAAAGAGGCTCTTGTTGACCGCCATAAAGTCGACACCGCACTTGCCCAATTTACCTCAGCTCAAGTCTCACTAAATGCTGCAGAGCAATATTTACTTCTGGTTGCTCAAGCACTATTAAAAGAACATATTAGTGATAAGAATGTTGGATACATAAATAGTAATGATATCGTTGCTCTGCTAGAGCCTGCAGCTATGTTAGCTGAAAAAATTTCTGAGGTACAATTAGCACAGCCTAACTTTTTAAAACTGCATTTAATGTTGGCAGATCATTATGCAAAGTTAGATAAATATGATTTAGCTTATCTTGAAAAAAAAGCCTATCTAAAAAAGTATTATGTATATCGAAAAAATAAGCGCTTGGCGATGATTGACTCTTTAGAGCAATCATTTGAAGTGACTAATAAAAAAGCCAATAATAGCTTGATGGAAAGTCAAAATGAGTTGAAAATTCGCCGTGTTGCACAAGTAGAGGGCGAAAAAGCGACGCAACAGTATAACTTTACCCTAATTATTAGTGTTGCCATCGTCTTTATATTACTTTTTTTTAGACAATTGAGAATACGTAATAAGCTTATTAAGTTAACCCGAATAGATCCGTTAACGGGCTTAGCCAATCGTAGTGTTTTATTTGAACACGGCGAGAAAATGGTATCGAGCTTTGTTGAACAACCTGAGGAATTATCAGTACTATTGTTGGATATAGATCACTTTAAAAAAATTAATGATAACTTTGGTCATAATGTTGGCGATGAAATCCTAAGAATAGTGTCACAGTTAGTAAAAGAAACAATGCGCTCTCGAGATGAATTTTCACGTCTAGGAGGGGAGGAGTTTGTCGCCTTATTACCTTTTGCAGACAGCAACAAAGCAAAAGCGATTGCTATGCGTATTAATAGTAAAATTGCACAATATGATTTTTCATCGTTAATGTTGCAAAGAAGAGTAACTATCAGTATTGGTGTTGCAACGATGAGAGGTAGTCATATGAGCTTTGATGACTTATTACATTGTGCAGACTTAGCTATGTATCAAGCAAAAGAGCAAGGTCGAGATACCGTAGTTTGTTATCAGAATATTGCCGCGGTACAAGAAAGACGAGTTAATACTAATTTGCTTCAACCTTAACCCTTCCGCTCAATATTTAATTCTTCCTAAATAGAAAGCCTTTAATAGACTAAGTATTATTAATGCTTTTGTTACATTACCTATTTTGTCTAAGTCCATAATCAGATAAGCTATAGTTTATGGTCAGCTACCCTAGGGTTTGTTCAACTTATCGTTTATAGCTCTGTTCAATTATCAGAGATGAAAGTGAATGTTCAACAGACTCTAACCAGAACCTAAAAAATAAAAATAACTAGATCCGTAATATCAGGAAAATTAATTCATGTCAGATGCGCTCGAATATAGCCTTGATGGAGTAGAACAAGTCCCATTAAGGCGTTTTACTGAAGAAGCTTATTTAAATTACTCCATGTACGTAATTATGGATCGAGCATTGCCACATATTGGTGATGGCTTAAAACCAGTGCAAAGACGTATAGTTTATGCAATGTCAGAGCTTGGTTTATCTGCGACGGCTAAATATAAAAAATCTGCGCGTACCGTGGGTGATGTATTAGGTAAGTTTCACCCTCATGGTGATAGTGCCTGTTATGAAGCTATGGTATTAATGGCACAACCTTTTTCTTATCGTTATCCATTAGTAGATGGGCAAGGAAACTGGGGCGCACCCGATGATCCTAAATCGTTTGCAGCAATGCGTTATACCGAGTCACGATTATCAAAATTTAGTGAGGTTTTACTCTCTGAACTAGGGCAAGGCACCGTTGATTGGCAGCCAAACTTTGATGGCACAATGAAAGAGCCAAAAACGTTACCTGCTCGTCTACCTCATATTTTACTGAACGGTATTACCGGTATTGCGGTGGGTATGGCTACAGACATACCGCCTCATAACGTCAGAGAAGTTGCTCAGGCTTGTGTGCATTTAATTGAAAACCCTAAAGCCGAAGTGGGTGATTTACTCGAGTTTGTTAAAGGCCCTGATTACCCAACAGACGCTGAAATTATTACCCCGAAAGCTGATATTGAAAAAATTTATCAAACGGGTCGCGGTAGCATAAGAATGCGTGCTGTTTATGAAGTAGAGCAGGGCGATATCGTTATTACCGCACTGCCACATCAGGCATCGGGTGGTAAGATTTTAGAACAAATTGCCGGACAGATGACGGCAAAAAAACTGCCTATGGTAGCTGATTTACGTGATGAGTCTGATCACGAAAATCCGGTACGATTGGTGATAATGCCACGTTCTAACCGTGTTGATGTTGAACAATTGATGCAGCATTTATTTGCCAGTACCGATTTAGAAAAAAGCTATCGTGTTAATATCAACATGATAGGTCTAGATAATCGTCCAGCGGTTAAAAACTTATTGGTCATCTTATCGGAATGGTTAGAATATCGCCGTGAAACTGTCCGTCGTCGTTTGCAATACCGTTTAGATAAGGTATTGGCTCGCCTGCATATTCTTGATGGTTTATTGGTCGCATATTTAAATATTGATGAAGTCATCGAAATTATTCGTGGTTTTGATGATCCTAAAGCCGAATTGATGTCCCGATTTGGCTTATCAGACACGCAAGCTCATTCTATTTTAGAGATTAAATTACGCCAATTGGCAAAGCTTGAAGAGATAAAAATTCGAGCAGAGCAAGATGAATTACGTATTGAGCAAGACTACTTAGAGAAAATTCTTAATTCAAAAGCACGTATGAGTACGCTAATGAAAAAAGAAATTCTCGCCGCTGCACAGGAATATGGCGACGATCGCCGCTCTAATTTAGTTGAGCGTAGTGAATCAAAAGCACTGACTGAAAAAGATCTAGTGCCAAGTGAGCCGGTAACGGTTGTGGTATCTGATAAAGGCTGGGCTCGTTGTGCCAAAGGTCATGATATTGACCCCGAGAGTTTAAGTTATAAAGCGGGTGATCATTATTTATGTGCATCAAAAGGGCGAAGTAACCGTCCTGTGGTATTTATTGGCTCTGATGGCCGTGCCTTTACTACCGATGCCCATACCTTGCCAACGGCTCGTTCTCAAGGCGAACCATTAACTGGACGATTCAATCTCACTGCAGGCAAAACCTTTGTCCATAGCATTATGTCAGATGATGAGACTAAGTATTTGTTAGTCAGTGATGCTGGTTATGGATTTGTTAGCAGTTTTTCTGATATGGTCAGTCGAAATAAAAATGGTAAAGCATTAATCAGCTTACCAGAAGCGGCTAAAGTAATGATGCCACAAGCTATTAATGATTTTGATAATGATAATTGTCTTACCATTACCAGTGAAGGACGTATGTTAGTCTTTCCAGTTAAAAACTTACCCGTGCTGAGTAAAGGTAAAGGTAATAAGATTATCAATATTCCTTCAGCGCGTTCAAAGTCACGAGAAGAGTTTGTTAGCATACTTTGTATTATTCCTGAGGGCGCAGCGATTACCATACATGCAGGTAAACGCAAACTTACCTTGAAATCGGTTGATATAGAACATTATAAAGGTGAACGTGGTCGTCGGGGTAACAAATTACCTCGAGGTTTGCAGCGAGTATCACAAATTGAAGTGGAATCAGCGCAACAGAGTAATTCAACTGATGAGAGCGAGTCAGAAAGTAGCTAGCTTCACTCTAATTGTACGTTGTAAGCCTGTTATAACATAAATAAAAACCAGTCACTGCGATTTAACGCAAAGACTGGTTTTTTTATATTCATCATTAACGAATTAACGAATTAACGTTATTACTAAAGCAATCGCTAAAGTAAGTCATCCATAGATATCATCTTTATATTCGCCTGCGGGTAACTAGTACGAGTAAATATTAAACTATCTTTTTCCGGTAGATAAGAAATACTGTCACTCCTTGGCATCGAGTTCAACGGTAACCTAACCAAGGGGGTTTGGCTGTTATTGTTGAGATCAAACGTTGCTAATTGATAATGATCGTCAAAGGATAGTTGATAATAAATATGGCCATTAGCATAAGTCCATGTGTACAGCATATTAAAATTTTCACCGTCTATTACGCTTTCACCATGCAACTTACTATTAGCACCTTTACGCCATAAGCCTCTAACCAGTTTGGTATAAAGCAAAGTGTCCTTCGATATCATCACGCCGTATCGTGCACCATCAAAAGTGAGACGTTTTGTGCTAGCATCAAAAATGTTGATACTATAAAGATCGGTATGTTTGTCGCCAGAAATAGCTGAAATTATTGCGTTATCATCAAATGACCAGCTGGGACGTCTATGTCGAATAAACGGACTTTTCAGTAAGGTAACTCTTTCATTTTTAACTGAGTAAATATAAATACCATTGCCATCACCACTTTCCTCAGTTAAAGGGGCTAAAAATGCCACGTTTTGTCCGTCATGTGACCATTTAGGATAACGCATAGTTTGTCTTAAGTTAGTCAACTGTTTACGCTCACTACCGTCAGGTTTTGCCGACCATAATTCATCAAAACCTGATTCATTAGATGAAAATACGATCAAGTCGTTTATCTCACTGTAATCGGCTGATTCATAGGTGTAATTAGACTGTAAAACAGGAAAAGGGCTACTAGCTATGGTGTCGTTAAGTTGTAAACTCGCTAAGGAGGATTTTTCCTTTCTTTTTTGGTAATAAAGTTGCTTTGATTGTTTCGCAAGACTAGGGTAACTAAAGTCAGCTAAATCTAAAGGTTGTAGCACTTTACTTGCAATCTCGATGACATAACCAAAGCGGTTATCAGCGCGTTGCGCCGCAAAAACTAATTTTTCGCTGTTACCCTGCCAAGACATACCGACTATATCCTCTTCATTAAAAGTCAGTTGCTCGGTAGTTTTAGTTACTAGGTCAATAAGGTAAATGTTTTCACTTAAGCGATTCGCTCGTCGTGATATAGCCATGTACTTTCCATCAGGGGAAAAAGCCATGTCTCTGTCTTTATAAGAGCAATCACTATCGCATGAAAACCGCGTCATTTCATAATTGCTTGATGATAAATCTATAAAGTATATGCCGGATCTTTTTGCTAATGCGCCCATATTATAAACAGCAAGTGTTTTGTCATCAGGCGAAATATCTAGATAATAATAGCCACCTTGCATAGGGCAAGTAGCTACTTGTTTTTCTTGTTGGCTAGCAACCTTTAATTGTATGTAATAGCAGCTTCTTTTTGCTTTATCTTTACGAGAAAAATATAAATATTGGCCATCATTACTCCATACACTGTGCCCTTCTCTTGCATTATCAAAGGTTAACTGTTTTGGCGGCAACGCTATTTGATGAGTATCCTTCATAAACAGGTTAGTCGCTTGGTTTGTTAATACTTGGCTATAAACAACATATCGGCCATCCGGAGAGGGCGAGGGGAAAAGTTCACTACCGGGATGGTTGGTAATAGACGTTATTTTTGGGCTTTTATCATCAGGTAATTGCTGAATAAAAAGCAGTACTAACAAAGAAAAAATTAAAGCAATAAGTACATAGGTACTGCTTATTTTAGTCTTTTTGTTACTTTGCTCGGTTTTATTCTCAGTGTTATTTTCTGATGGGGAATGTGTCGCTTGTTCTTGATATAAAGAGCTATCTTCAGGGTCTTTAATAGAGCTCTCTACCGAGTAATTTATCGAACTCTCTACCAGTTCAGGCTTAGATATTTCATTACTTGTTGAGGGCAGAGTTTGCCACGTTGGCTCAGGTATTAATTGATAGCCAGCTTTACGAATGGTTTTTATTATCTCTTCTTCGCCCTCTGCACAGGTGAGCTTCTTACGTAAATGCCAGATAGCATTGGTTAAACTTTTTTCACCAACAAAACTGTCTTCTCCCCAAATATGATCAATGAGTTCATCTCTAGGTACAACACGACCATGGTGTTGTGCCAAATAGACAAGTACTTCAATAAATTTAGGCTGTAATGATTGTTTTTCGTCGTCATTCTTTTGAATACTAAATTCAGAGGGAATTACCTGGTAATGACTAATTTTAAATGACTTATTACGCATAGGTGTGAACTGTTTTTGCTCAACTGGATGTGTTTAATGAATTGAGTGAATTATCGAAATATCTCCGCCTCCTAATTTACTTAGCCTATCCATAGGCTTAATCCATGCTAACAAAATTATTAAAGTTAGGTAACTTATTTATCTAGAATTATATTTTCTTCTTTATTCTTGTTCCAAAATGCCTTCAAAATGTTCTTGTTTGTAATTTATCTAACTCTTTGTTTTTAATTTGTTATTTATGTTTTTTCTTATAATCGATATTAAATCGATGTACAAATGACCTTCTACAGATTGCATAAGTTGAGGGATTTTCTTAAAACAGAGAAAAGCTAAATTTAACCTAGGTTTTATTCACAAAAAGTTACTTGAACTTGGAGTGTTTGCTTTTGTGGTTTTTGCTTATGAGCTGATCTGTCATGACAAGTTTTGTAAGTAAGCCACTTATCTCTATCAGCTATTAAATTTTTGCTTTTAGTGATAGCCCAAATTATAAAAATAATATTAAAAACATAAGAAACAAAACATAAACAAAAACATTAAGAGAGATGAATGATGAATAAAAGCCCAATCACCATCGCAATTCAAACTGCTATATATACAGCCATTGCTGGCTCAGCATTGACATTTGCACCAGCTACTTTCGCAGCCGATGCTGAAAATGAAATAGCTAAACCAGTTGCACAAACCGCAGCAACAGAAGCACAAAAAGTTGAAGCGGATGAGAAAATTATTGTCACAGGCTCACGTTTACGTCGCGATAGTTTTACCGTATCAACGCCACTAGTAACCATGGGTAAAGAAGCGATTGGTGATACCGGTCTTGGCGAAATGGGACAAATATTAGTAGACAATATGCCTGGACTTTCTTTTGGCTCAAGCAACTCTACCAGTCAATCAAGTGTATCAACTACAGGTATAACTACGGTTGAGTTACGTAACTTAGGTGACTACCGTACTTTAACGTTAATCGATGGTCGCCGCGTAGTTTCTAATTCAAAAAGTGGTAACGTTGTTAGCACAAGTACTATCCCATCAGGTATGGTAGAGCGTGTTGAAGTTATCACCGGTGGTGCAGGCTCTACTTACGGCGCTGATGCGGTCTCTGGTGTAGTTAACATTATCACCCAAACAGGCAAAGAAGGTTTTGATTTTAAAGTCCGTGGTGGTGAAAGCGTTGACGGCGGTGCAAAAGAATTTACCCTTGATGGTAGTTACGGTAGCTCATTTGCTGATGATCGCGGTTATTTATTTTTTAGTGCTAACTATGATAAAGACTATGGTCTTAAATATGGTGACCGTCAACGTGCCTCGCAAGAAGCATCATTTGATTATAATACTGATACCATGCGCAACGAAATCTTAACTGCGGATGGTTATATGCCATTAAGCGAGACACCGATGAGTGATTGGCGTAGTCGTAGTGATGGCACTTTAGGTGGTATCTTCCAAGAATCAAGTAAGTTTGACACCATTCATTGGTATGAAGGGCAAACATTACATTCAGCACCTTATGACAAGTACCTTGAAGAAAAAGTTGGCATCAATTCACGTGAATTTGTGCAATTAAAAGTGCCAAGTGAACGTGTTTCAGCAGCATTTAAAGTAGATTTTGATATTACTGACGATATTACTTTTTATTCACAAGTACAGTGGAGTGGTAACTTTACCGTCAATGATAAATCACCAGAAGACTCAGGTGATAGTGAAACGGCGACTTATACCGACAGAGAAACAGGCCTACCTGGTACAGTAAACCTAGGTAGGATCCCTATTGATAATCCGTATGTTCCAGCAGAAATTCGTGAAACAGCCGGTCAATATAAAGATCGTATTTACTGGGATCGACGTTATGCTGAGGTAGGCCCAGTATCTACTGATAACGAACGTGAAACTGTACGTGCTTGGGCAGGTCTTCAGGGTGTTATATTTGACGGCGAATGGGATTGGGATATCTCTGCCGGTTACGGTAAGTTCCACCAAGTTCAATACCGTAATAATGAAATTGATGTTTTTAAAGCTAAAAAAGCTTTAGATGCTGGTTATGCAGCAGATGGTTCAATTCAGTGTAATGATGAAGCCGCGCGTGCAGAAGGCTGTGTTCCGTTAAATGTATTTGGTGAAGGCTCAATTACGCCGGAAATGGCGAATTACATTCGTGTTAATCCAACGCTTAATGTGTATAACGAACAAGTTAACGTAATGGGTTATATCGCCGGTGATTTATTTGAAATGCCAGCAGGTCAAGTTGCTACTGTGTTTGGTTTTGAGTACCGCAAAGATACCCAAGAAGCGGTAACTGATGACGCCTTAACTTATGGTGGTGTTACGTGGAACTTAATTCCAGCCTTTAAAGGTAGTATCAGTGTTGCTGAAGTTTTTGGTGAAGCATCATTCCCGTTATTACGTGACCTACCTGGCGTTGAGCATTTATCACTTGAAACATCATTACGTTTGTCAGATTATGATATTGCTAATGTTGAATTAGTCTCTAGTTATAAATTAGGCTTTATGTGGTCAGTGGGTGCTGGCGTAAACGTGCGCGGTAACTATGCTGTGTCACAACGCGCACCAAGTGTAAATGAGTTATATGAGCCAGCTGCAGGTGATTTTGATCGCTTTGATGATATTTGTGATGGCGTTACAGCAACATCAAATGGTGCTGGTCATGATAACTGTCGTTTAGAGCCAGGCATTGCAGCAACAATTGCTGCAGACGGTGAATTTGAAGATGATAGCAATGGTTACTCTCCTGATTCGGGTAACCCTGAGTTATTTGAAGAAACAGGTACTACGGTAACTTTTGGTGTTACCTATGAGCCAAGATTTATCGATGGTCTTAGTATTGCTGTTGATTATTACGATATTACCATTACTGATGCTATTTCTTCATACTCTAACGAAGACCTACTTGATCAATGTTACGGCTCAAGCATAACGCTTGGTGATGCTAATGAGTTTTGTGACGTGATTAGGCGTGATGGTGAAGGGCAATTGACTGAAATTGTACAACGCAGTTATAACATTGATGACTTAACCACTCGTGGTGTCGATATCGCTGTTGCTTATGCCTATGACATGAATACCTTTGGTAGCTTGAAGCTTAAAATGGATTGGACTCACCTGTTAGAGCATTCAAATACTAAAACAGGTAATGATGGTTCATTCACTACTGACTATGCAGGATATGTTGGTTTGTTCGATGACAAAGCGGCAGCTTCTGTTGCTTGGTATCTAGATGACCTTCGTGTTCGTTGGAGTACTACCTATAAGAGTGCTGCATTACGTAGTGTTACCAATGAAGATGCTTGGACTGATAATGTAGAAAGATGTGCCGCGGGTGAAGAGACTTGTATCACAGACCCTGAACGTCCAGCTTTCCAAGATTACAGCTCTTACTTCAAGCACAACTTATCAGTGTCTTATAACATTGAAATGGATGATAATTCATCGTTACGTGTATTTGGTGGTGTGAACAATATCTTTGATGATAAAGGTGAGTTCTACTACGGCGGTCGTGGTAACTATGGTAGTGAATACGATGCCGGTGTAGGTCGTTTTGTTTACCTAGGTGCACAAGTTAGCTTCTAAAGTTAATTGTTAAGCGTTAACGTTTAACTGAGTTAATACGGGGGTTAGCTAAACTAGCCTCCGTTGTTAAATTCCCACAGGGATGTGGACTTTTTATTTGTTTTTCTCTTTGTTTATTTACTGTTTGTCTGGAGTTTTTATGTTTTCTTATCCTTCCATTTCCGCGCGAGTTGTTGTTCTCACTGCGTTTATCATGTCAGCAACAAGTGTTGCAGCCTTTGCTCTTTCCAATAGCGATGAAAAAGCAAAGGCTGATGCACTAGAGCCAAGATTACCAGCAGTAAATGATGGCCCTTATATTTTTGTTAATGACCAGCAACAGCTTGAATCGTCTTGGTTATGTCAAGGTGAACTAGTAAGCCAGACTGTCTCGGTAAGTACTTTTCCTAAGGTGATGAATGCCTGTAATATGCCAGCAGTTGTCCATGGTTTTTCAAGTGTTGAGAATAAGGTACTTGAGTTTTCGGGTGACTACCCTGTGGCAGCCTTAAGTGATTTTCATGGTAAGTATGACTTGATGATTGAGTTATTAACCAATAACAACATTATTGACGAAAATAAAAACTGGGCGTTTGGTGATGGCCACTTTGTTATCACCGGTGATATCTTTGATCGCGGCGATAAAGTCACTGAAATCCTATGGTTTTTATATGATTTAGAACAGCAAGCTCAACAAGCCGGTGGTGATATCCATCTAACTTTGGGTAATCACGAAGTAATGGTACTTAATGGCGACCTACGCTATTTACACCCAAAATATATTGAAACAGCTAAACAATTAAATAAACCGTTCGAAAAGTTATTTACTAAAGACAGTATCATAGGTAACTGGTTACGCAGTAAACCGGTATTGGTAAAAATGAATGACATGCTCTTCGCTCACGGCGGATTTCATCCAAGTTTAGCGGGAGAAAAACGCAGCATAGTAGAAATTAATACTGTATTTAAAGATAGCTTAATCAAAGCTGAGCTTGATAAGCCTCGTGAGGGCTGGGCTAAGTACTTACATAAAACCAATGGACCTATCTGGTACCGTGGTTATTTTGCAGCAGACAGAGGTAAAGCCTCTAGCGCCAAAGACAAGGGTGCAACCTCTGCAGAAATTGACTTATTACTTAAACATTTTGATGTGAAACATCTTATTGTCGGTCACACCTCTCAAAAACAAATTGAAACCCGTTATCAAGGCCGTGTTATTGCTATTGATTCAAGCATTAAACGTGGCAGTTATGGTGAGATTTTATTTATTGAAAACGGCAAGAAATGGCGCGGTAGTTTAAGTGGGAAAGTGTTGCCGTTGTACCACCAATAGAAACCCGGCTGTAACCAAGTAGGGTCGTGTTATCGCTATAGACTCAAGCATTAAACGTGGCAGTTATGGTGAGATTTTATTTATTGAAAACGGCAAGAAATGGTGCGGTAGTCTAAGCGGTAAAGTGCTGCCGTTATATCATCAGTAAAATGCCAGAAGCTAAGTCGATTGCTACTTTTTATTAACTCACCTGTTAATTACAGGCACAAAAAAACCAGTACTAAGTACTGGTTTTTTATTGACTATTAAACGACTATTTAGTCTTTAATTTCTGCATTATGATAAACGTTTTGTACGTCATCACAATCATCTAACATTTCAATAAACTTCTCAAAGTTTGCTAAGTCTTCTTCACCTTCTACATCAATGTAGTTTTGCGGAACCCAAGTGATTTCTTCAACTTCTAATTCAAACTCTGGCATTGAATTAGCAAATTCAGTTTTAATTTTAAAGAACTCAGTATGCGGAGCATACACAGTAATAATGCCATCTTCTAATTCAACATCTGTAACATCGATATCAGCCATCATTAGGTTTTCTAATACACTTTCATCATCTTCACCTTTAAAGGCGAAAACAGCTTGATGATCAAACATGTGAGAAACAGTACCTGAAGAGCCAATTTTAGAATGTGACTTAGTAAAGCATTGACGAACATCTTTAATGGTACGGTTGCCGTTATCTGTTAAGCAATCGATGATTACCATGCAGTTACCAGGGCCAAAGCCTTCGTAACGTGCTTCAACAAAATCTTCACCACCGGCACCAGATGCTTTTTTAAGAGCATTGTCAATAACGTGAGTAGGTACTTGGTCTTTCTTTGCACGGTCAATTAAGCCACGTAAAGTTAGGTTACCATCAGGATCAATACCACCAGTTTTAGCACAAACGTAAATTGCTTTACCGTACTTAGAGTAAACTTTAGTTTTGGCCCCTGCGGTTTTGGCCATAGATAATTTGCGGTTTTGGTAAGCTCTGCCCATCTCAATGTCTTCTTTTATGTTCAAAAATATAATGCGCTAGATTCTACCAGCCTCAATGGTAGCTTGACTAGTGCTCATGCCGATAAAGTATTAATAAATTTGTTGAAATGGCTAAGAATAATTTGGAGTGTAAGTCCTCTTAAAGCAGTAAAAATTAATACTTGCTATTACCCTAGTGCTTTTATACCTTAGTTGTTGGTTTTAATGATAATAATTTCAAGGGAATACAATGAATAAGTATGATGAGTACAAGGTTTTATATGTAACAGAAGGCGGTTGCGGCACTTTGTTATTAGGCTCTAGTGGTTTGCCACTTAAAAGGCTGGAAGCAACATTAAACCAAGAAGCTGCAGATGGCTGGCAGTTAGCCTTTCAAGTCATTGAACAAAAACGCTTTTGGTTGTTCTGGTCTCGAGAAGCCGTCATTATCACCTTAGGCCGCAGCCGTGGTTAAGAGCGTTTTGCTAAAAGCCATTCGTCTTTATCAAAAGACAGGAGGCTCAGTTAAGCACTTTGCGCTTAGCTGTAATTTTAGCCCCACTTGCTCTCATTATACTTACCAAGCCATTGAACGCTTTGGCGTTATTAAAGGGTCAAGCATGGGCATTAAGCGGATCAGACGCTGTAATGATCCTGATTGTGTGCAAGTGATCCAAGATCCTGTGCCTAACAAGTAATGACTAACTAAAGGACTATTTATGACAAGTGAAAGTTTACGTCAGCAAGAAGAGCAATTACGTTTACAAATAGCGGCTCTCAACCCTGAACAAAAAAAACAGTATTACGCCTTAGAGATTGCTCAAGTAAAAGATCCTGATACCTATGCGACCTTAAATTGGGCCTTTCTTGCGGGGTTACATCATTTTTATTTAGGTAAATGGCAGCGAGGTTTATTTAATCTAGTGATGATGTTAAGTGGTGGTTTATTATATTTTAGCGCGTTATTTCCTTTATTGGGTGGGGTTATGATCTTATTAGTTTTGATTATTGAGTTACCGCAGTTGTTCAAAAGCCAGCAGATTGTTCATCGCTATAATAATCAACTAATGCAACGTTTGCTTAGCGAAGTAAGTAACAGAGGCAGGAACCTTTAATAAAGAAATTTCAAGGAGGAATAAATGAAAAAACTTATTTTTTGTTTTGATGGTACCTGTAATAACCCAGAAGATATCGCTGACATTGAAGATGATGCCAGTATTAGTAATATTTTGAAGTTACATGCACTTTTGGGCGGAAAACTCAGTCCACACAATGGTGGTTCAACAGCTCTACCTCATCAACACAGCTTTTATTATAGTGGCATAGGGAACAGGGGGAACTGGTTAGTTCGAACGATAAATGCTGCCATTGCACCGAGTTACGGTGAGAGGGATGATATTCTCAGTGAAGCCCATGCTGATTTACAGAAGCATTATACTCTTGGCGGTCAAGTCTATATTTTTGGCTTTAGTCGCGGTGCAGCCATTGCCAGAATGTTTGCTGCACATTTAACTATGCCGGTGAAGTTTTTAGGTGTTTTCGACACCGTTGCTGCCACATTAGGCTCACTCGATTTAAATCCTGAAACCTTTCCTGCCAGCGATATTGTTTTTGAAAATGATATTTTAGCGCTACATATTGAAAAAGCACTGCACATTCTCTCTCTTGATGAAAAGCGCTTATGGTTGCAACCAACGTTATTTAATCATGACAAGCGGGTAACTGAAGTTTGGTTTTCTGGTAATCATAGTGATATTGGAGGGGGTTATTGGTTTGATGGTTTATCAGATGTTTGTTTACAGTTTATGATAGATAATATTTGTGATGAACTAACGGTTCTTTCTGCTGAGGACCTAGATTATTCAGTACTGAAAATCCCCGGTTTTAATGAAGAAATTAATTTTGACGATATGGTAATTAAACCCTTGATTAATGGCAAGATTCATGGCCAATTGTATCGATATAGTCACTCAGTTACTCATGCCACTCGTAGTGTACGTATTAATGTTAACGAATTGCCCTCAACTTATTTACCTATCATTCACTACAGTGTTGCACAACGCTTTCAACAGCAGGTTGAATATAGACCCTATGCACTGCGTGATGTAAATTATCAGGTACTTGATGAAGAGGGATGCTTAACTGGACAATGTTACGGGGTAGCGGGGTTAACTTAAATAACATCAAGGTCAGTTAATACTTATTGTTACCGTTTTTGAAGTATTATTAACTTATGATAGACATATATACCCAAGCGACTTCAAAATGCTCGTTTCAGGACGTATGAGCGATTCATGATCAAGGCGTGTATTTTATTAATGGTTATTCAGGAGAATATGCTCCTGCATTCTCTATTAAACTGCATCCATGCAGCGTCCTTAATGAACTACATAACGATGAACATTATTTGCTCAGACGTCCCAGGCTGGCTGGTTTAGAAACGCTTTATACATCGTTATTGATTTCGACAATAGAATAACTATTATCTTCAATCAATGCCTTGCCTTTAAGCCTTTTAATTCTCGCTGAGTGGGAAAGAACTTAATCAACTTGGTATTATAGCCAACCTAATACATCTTTCATTACCGACCAGCGAGGTTTTTTCGCTTTAGGATTTTCTCCTAAAATCCAATAATCATAGACTCTTTGCTGGAAGCCATTTTCTTTTTTCAGTTTGAGCCAAGTATTCATATACTGAACATAATCTAGCTGACTTTTAGGTAGGACAAAAGCCACTGGTGCTCGGAGTTTTAAACCTTTAGGGATCACCGCAGAAAAATTAGGGTATAACATTGCCCAAGCCGAGCCTGCTTCAGTTGAGTAGATTATGGCATCAACGCCCTCATGTTTTCCTTTGAGGAATTGCCTAATATTTGTTATTTGTGTTAATTCAGCATTAGGAAATTGCGCTTTAACCATGCTTTGATAATACTTTGACGTTCCGACACCGAGTTTTAAGTTCTTCATTGATTTCATTGTATAGAGGTCAGAAAAATCATCGCGCTTGGCGTCATTAACTAAAACACCGGCAGTATGGTAAGTATAAGAATCTGAAAAGGCGACTTTTAACGCGCGTAGTGGCGTTATTGCATGTCCACCAATGATAATATCAATACTACCATCTACCAGTAACTCAGCTTCATCATTTTTATCTTCAATGCGAATGAGTGATAAGTTGATATTTAGATCTTTAGCAAGTTGATTGAGTAGCTCTACATCAAAACCTACCATTTGATTATCTTTATTTCTAAACGCATAAGGCAAACTGGCATCGTAATAGCCGATGCGAATACTTTTGCGAGCTAAGATAACGTCCATTCGAGGTTTTTGCTGTTCAACATAAGACAGAGGGCTGAGTTCATTATATTGCTCAATACCTGCACTTATATTCATAGGTTTCATTGATTCAAAGGTTTTTACGCCCTCATATTTATAAGGGATTAATGATTTTAAGGCAAAGCCTGTCGCGAGCATTACGCCAAAAGTTATTGCTAAATGAACGGCAATTGCTTGCATTAAGCCGTGCCATTTAAGTTTTTTCAATACTGCAGAAGCAACAAGTAAGGTAACAACAAAGCCATTAAGTGCTGCAAGGCCTGTAGCAAAACGCGCAGTGACAACACTGCCTAATAAGTACAACTGAAATTGGTCTGCGGGCAAGTCAAAGAAGTTAAGTAAAAATGGCACCGCGATAGCCATTTTCCCAAAGGCAGTTAATGCACCCATAACAACAAAGGATATGTAATCATCAAAACCTAAAGGAGAGCCAACATACCAAGCTGAAAATAAGATAAAACCTAAACCGAGTAAGGATCCGGCGCTAGGGAAACTATAAGCGGTAGGCACCAGTACATCAACGGTTGAGTCTGTTTCTTCACAATCCATATTATGCTTGGCGAGCAGTGCTTTACTACGCTCAATAATCATAGGTAATACAACTAACACAGTTCCTGTTGCAACGGCGGTTATTACTGCTTCACCAGCGGTTGACATTACTTCTCGATAAGTGAAAGGGGTTGACCAATGAATAAGCAAAGGTAAAAGCACAAACGCGAGTAATCCAGCAGCAATAATGTACACCCATAAAAATACTTGTAGGCGACCTAATTCTTCTACCGCTAAAGTGCCAGCAGCAGCAGCAGAAATCGCAAATATACCTAAAGGTGCTAATTTAGAAACATAGGAGGCAACTTTCATTAAACTGTCACCAATATTGGTGGTAAGTGTTAAAAAAGTTTCTTTATTTTTTACTTGGATTAACGCAACCCCCATTAATAATGAGAAAAGCACGACTGCCGGTACTATGGTTTCAGATAGCGAAGCAAAGATGTTACTTGGAATATAAAGATTAACAAAGTTAAAAGCAGCAGGCTCGGCAATCATACTGGTACTGAAAAAACCTGCTGTTTGCCAGTTAGGGTAAGCTAAAGGCAAAAGTAGTAATGTCAGCATTACCGCCAACCACATAATAAGAATAACTTTTACGGCGCGTAAACCGATACGACTTGCCATGGTACTGTCTAACCTACCAAGTCCGCCAATGATCGATACCAGCACATAAGGTAAAACGGTCATTTGTAATAAGCGAATATAGATATCACCTAAAACTTCTAAGTTTCCAGCAGGCTCACCTACAAAAATTCCTGTTGAGATACCTAATACTAAGGCGGTAATAACCCGTTGAAAAGGACTCAGTTTGTTATAAAGTTTTACTAGTGGCATTGTGTCTCCGTACTGGGTAATTACTTTTAGCTTGGGAAGTTTCCTAAGACGCTATTATCACCTTTATTTAAGCTTATTCAAGTAGTCAGTTATGATAAAAGCCTGATATTAATTGTAAGATTATTTTAAGATTCAACAAAGAGTTAGTGAAGCTGTAGTTCACTAGATATCGATGATAATATCAAATAAAACATAATCTTGAATTTACCTTTTGCTATTATGTTATGTAAACATTCAGTAGCTTACGCCTTATGATGGAATAATAAAATCACATGAAAGAACAAGAAGCCGACAAAGCAGCACAACTTAAGCTAGAAGTAACACAAGATCCAGTACGTAAAATCACTAAATATATTTTAGTCATTACCGCTTTGATTTTTATCTGGTACATCATTGCGGATCGGCATGCACCATGGTCTGATCAAGCAAGAGTACAAACTTACGTAATACCTATTGTTCCACAAGTATCAGGGCGAGTAACTGAAGTATTAGTTAAACAAGACCAGGTGGTAACTGCTGGTGATATATTATTTCGTATTGACCCAAGTGATTACGAGTTAGCCGTTGAAAATGCTGAAGCAGCACTGGAATTGGCTGGACAAGAAATTGGTGCCGGTATGGCGAGTGTTGTTACTGCACAAGCGCAATTGGTAGTAGCAGAAACTAACGTTGAACATGTTAAAGCACAAAGCGCTCGTGTTTTTGAAATGGAACAAAAAAATGTACTCTCTCATTCTGATGGCGATAAAGCCCGAGCGGCTATCAAAGCAAGTAAGGCCGGCGTGATAAGTGCCGAAGCAAACTTAGATAAAGCCAAGCAATCGTTAGGTAAAGAAGGTAATGCAAACCCGCGTATTCGTTCTGCCATGGCAAAATTGAAAAAAGCACAACTGGATTTAAGTCGAACAGTTGTTATCGCCCCCTCAAAAGGCGGAATTACCAATCTACAAATAGATATTGGCTTCTATGCTAAAGCCGGTGCTGCTGCCATGACCTTTATTGAAGGTGATAATGCTTGGGTACAAGTTAACTTACGCGAAAACAACTTAGCCAATTTAGCTATTGGTAACTCAGTTGAAATAGCGCTAGATGTAAATCCTGGCACTATTTATCAAGGAACAATTAGTAGTATAGGTTTTGCTGTTGATACTTCATCAACTAGTGCTGTTGGCGGCCTAGCAACGGTTGAGTCTAAAACAGGCTGGCTTAGAGATGCACAGCGTTTTCCGGTAATGATCACCTTTGATGATGACAGTACCAAGGGGAAACGCCGTTTAGGCGGTCAAGCTGATGTGCAAATTTATACCGGTGATAATTGGTTTGTTAACAGCCTAGGTTGGGCATGGATCAGAGTATTAAGCATACTTTCTTATGTCTACTAGCATAAAACCTAAGCTACAAGAAGAAGCGGTAAAAGCCGTTACATCGATATATGCTGATGTTAAAAGCATGCGAGTATTGCGTTTTGCTTTTGGCGTCACAACTGCTTGTGCTCTCGCTTATGGTATTAATTGGCCGTTAGCTTTTTTAATGCCAGTTTTTACTGCGATGATTTTGGCTATGCCTTTACCAAAACCTTCGGTTAAAGCCAGCTTAAATAATATGATGAGTACGCTACAGGCATTTGCCTTAGGGCTGGCTTTTTCGCTGTTCTTTTTACAGTACCCAATCGCTTATTTAATTATATTAGGTTTGGTGTTATTTCATTTATATTATTATTTAAACCGTGGCGGTTCGTTTTGGTTTACCTTAATGTCGATGATTGCCATTTTAGTATTACCTATGATTGCCAATAGCAATGAAGGTTTAGCAATAGGATTTTCAGCAGGGTTTGTTTATTCAAGTTGGTTAACTATTGCCATGTTATGGTTGGCTCATTTTGTATTTCCTGATCCCGATTTTACTCACTTTCCAGTAAAACCGAAATACAGTAGTGCTTATTCAAAAATTGCCGCACAACTTGCGTTAAAGAGCACTTTGGTTGCTTTCCCAATTGCGGCAGTATTTATTACTTATGGCTTAAGTGATTATTTACTCGTAATGATCTTTTCGGCGATATTTATTTTAAAGCCTGATCTCACTCAAGGCAAAGAGGCGGGCAGGAACTCGTTGCTGTCTACCCTGCTCGGTGGTGTGTTTGCTTGGTTTTTCTATTGGTTGATTGTTGGGGTACCACAGTTTTATTTTTATTTGATGCTGTTGCTAGCTACCACGTTATTTTTTGGTCGTCATATTTTTTCAGGCTCGAATATGTCGAAATATTATAGCTCAGGATTTATTGCGCTATTAGTCATTATAAACAGCGCTATGGCAGCAGATTCGAGCTTTAATGCTATTTTAGCGCAACGTATTTTATTAATCTCTGGCGCAATTATTTACATCGTTTGTGCATTAAAAGTGTTAGAGCGTTTTTTATTCACCACAAAATAATGGTTATTTAGTGCAGATAAATAGTTGTAAAATACTAAGGAGCTCACAGGCTCCTTTTTTAATTTTCAGTAAAGGGTAAGGAAGTTATATTTTTCTTAATACCTCAATTCTTACCAGTTTATTCATCGAAGTATAGTTAGTATAATCTACTAAAAAATCTCACTTTATCCCTCAGAGTAAGCTGCGCTGTTGATAATATTTGATAACTTTTAAATAGTCCCGATACAGAACCTCAGCGGTAAAATTATTCATGCCAAGCTCGGTAATTTCAGGCATAAAAACCGCCTGTAATTTAGCTTCTGGATTTATTAGTAATATGGTTAGTCCATGGCTAACCTGATAAAGCGGCTCACCTTTTGATACTGAAATTAGATCTTCGTTTTTAATGACATGCTGATCCGTTCTATTTGCATAAGCGCGAGTAATCTCAACCTTTATACCTAAGCTTTGTTGAAAGTTTTGGGCATCTTGTGAGGTTTGTGCACGAAGGGCAACAAACTTCTCTGAAAAATAATGAATATACTGAGAAAGTATTGCTTGGGAGTCTCTATCAGGATCAATGGTATAAAAATCAAATTGCGTATCTAGCTTATCATTACTTATGCTGAGTAAGTCAGCAAGCTGAGTTAAAGTGAATAAAGTGGTTGGACAAATATCGGGGCACTGAGTATAACCATAAGTAATAAAGTGCCACTTTCCGATGAAATAGTCATTATTAATAGCCTGCCCCAAATGGTTGGATAATTGAACTTTTGTTAGTAGTTGCGCTTCTTTTAATATAACTCCATGTATTTTAGGCAACTCAATACTGGTTTGGAAACCTGTTTCCGTGGTTAAACGATAAAAATATACCGTTGCTACCACGACAATTAATATAGGTAGTAATATCAAGGCTTGTTGCCAATTAGACTTATTATTAGACAAGGTTTTCATGTTTCCTTTACCACCAGTAAACAACGAGGCGGTCGAGTAATAAAGCAATAAAAAGCGCAATTAAATAATAAATTGAAACATAAAATGTTTTCAATGCTAATTGATTATCTACGGCCATTTTTAATTGAATAGCAAAGTAGCCAAACCATCCCCCTAACAACAAAGCTAATGACAAATAAAGCACACCAGAATAGTGAAAGTAATAAGGTAATAAACTAGCAATAATTGTTGCTAGGGTATAAATAACAACACAAGTCTTGGTATGGTTAACTCCTTTAACTACGGGCAACATGGGTACGTTAGCTCGTCGATAATCATCAAGCCTATCTATTGCTAAGGGCCAAAAATGAGCGGGCGTCCACAAAAAAATAATCAAAGTCAATAATAATGGCTCTAGTGTTATATTATTGGTAATACTTGTCCAACCTAGCAAAGGTGGTATAGCGCCAGCAAAGCCACCATAAACAATGTTTTGTGGTGTTTTATGCTTTAAAAAGCAGGTATATATCAAGGCATAACCGATAAAGCCAATTAAGGTAAGTAATGCCGTTAACAAGTTTATGTAGTTTAATAATAAAAACATTGAGCTAGTTACCAAGCTAGCAGCAAAAAACAGTGCCTGCTTATTGCCAATGCGTTGCTTTACTAGAGGTCGCCATTTAGTTCTTTGCATTTTGGCATCAATGTTAACATCCACTACATGATTGATAACTGCTGCGGCACTAGCGGCAAAGCCTATGGCGATAGTGGCGATTATTATTAACTTAAGGTCAAAATTCTGGGCACTGGCTAGGTACATGCCAACCATAGCAGTGATTAATATCATCAACACTACTTTAGGCTTACATAAGGCGAGATAATCTGGCCAGCTAGCGAATTGAGATACTTGCAACGAAGTGTTAGTGCTATTTTTCATTTGATCTCCTTAACAGCGAGGCTGTAATTTTTTAATCAAGGATTAAAAAACGAAATAATTCGACTGATAAAAACATAATTAGCTTCACTCGACATCAGGGCAATAAAAATTAAAATAGCAATGGGGGGTAAAAATAAAAGCAACTTAACTGCCATACGCTCCCATGCTAAGTGCATAAACACCATGATAATTAAGCCGGCTTTTAAAAACATAAAAATTAAAATAAGTGTCCACCTGAGCAGACCTTGAAATTGAAAGTAATCAACCATGTATGAACAGGCACTTAAGACAAAAAGTAATAGCCATACTTTCAGGTACATACTGATTGGATGCTGCTCAGGCTGTGATGCAACTATTTTTATTTTGGTGTTTTGTTTCATCATATTTCCCTCACCATAAATAGAAAAATGCAAAAATAAATACCCAAACCAAATCAACAAAATGCCAATATAGTCCAGTGATTTCAACAATGTGATACCCTTTTTCGTCGTATTTTCCTTGATTAATTCGCCTTGCAATAACGGTAAGATAAATAACACCAGCACTGACATGTAAGCCATGAAATCCAGTGATCATAAAAAATGCTGCGCCAAATTGATTTGCACCCATTGGGTTTCCCCAAGGACGTATGCCTTCTTCCACGATTAACTTGGTCCATTCAAATGCTTGCATGCCAATAAAGCTGGCGCCTAATAATGCTGTCGCTAACATTAAATAGACGGTCTTTTTCTTATTTCCTTGGTAGGCATAATTAACCGCCATAGCCATAGTGCCGCTGCTAGTGATTAAAATGAAAGTCATAATGGCGATTAAGACTAAAGGGATGTGGTGACCAGCAATAGTTAAAGCAAACACTTCACTTGGATTAGGCCAAGCAACGGTTGCTGACATACGTACATTCATATAACTGGTTAGAAAAATACTAAAGATAAAGGTATCGCTTAATAAAAATATCCACATCATCAACTTGCCCCAAGGCATGTCAAAAGACTGTTTATCTGCGCTCCAATCGTTCACTACGCTTTGCCAAGAAGAGGCACTACTTACTTTATTGTTAGTTTTATGGTCTTCTTGATGGTCATCATTTGGCATAAATCCTCCCTAGAAGCCGCAAATTAAGGCAATCGTTTTAAAAGTATCTGCATCACTGGTTAATAAACAAAATAGAAATAACCAAATGAAAAATAAATAATGCCAATACCGAGCACACAACTTGAGGCGGGAAGCTAACTGTTGGTAAGAGAGGTTAAAATAGAATAGCCAAATACAACGCATGAATACTAATACGCCACCAACAATATGTAAGGCATGAACCCCGGTAAGTAAAAAGTAATAGCTGTTAGCGGGATTAGTAGTTATATAAAAACCTGACTGATTCAGTTGTTGCCAAACCTGAACTTGGCCACTGATAAACAGTAAAGTAAATAATGTTGTGGCTGTTAATGAGATAATAATGGCATAGAGACTCTGCTGCTCAGCAAATTTTTTCGCTAAAATAATACTAATACTTGCCAATAATAAATAAGCACTGTTTTGCCATAGAATGTTAGCATTGGTAAACGGTAACCATGGCTCTCCCGATAATGCTTGAAAATCAAAAGATTGAGTGCGTTGCAAAAAGGTGATGGTAAATAATAGAAATACCACAGTGATCACCGCTAAGAAGAATTGTAATGCGGTACTCGCGGATTTTTCTTTATTAAGTAGCGCAGAGGGTAGGTTAGTTTGTGGCTCTAACTCAGCTGGCAACCAAGGTTTTACTCGCAATGTCTTAAGAATGTGCATTACTTCTCCCTAGGGTTATTATTATTTTTCTCATCAGCTAGATATTCAACGTCTTTAGGCGCGACATTTTGTGGAATAAAGTCATCTTTAACGTTAGGCACACTATAATCGTATGCCCACCGGTGAACCTGAGGTATTTTCTTACCCCAATTACCATGCCCTGGGGGAAATTGTGCTGTTTGCCATTCCAGTGATGTCGCTTGCCAAGGGTTCCTGCCTGATTTCTTGCCTTTAAAGGTACTCCAAATGACATTGATAATAAAAACCACTTGCACTAGACCAACAATAATAGCTGAAACAGTAATACCGGCATTAAGCGACTGGGCAGATTCTGGAATAAAGTCGGTATCTCCCATAGCATAATAACGACGGGGTACTCCTAAAAAACCTAAATAATGCATGGGTAAATAGATAGCATAAGTACCTAAGAATGTGCCCCAAAAGTGAAATTTTCCCAATTTATTATTTAAAAACCGTCCGGTTAATAGTGGGAACCAATGATAAATGGCAGCAAATAGTACCATTATCGGTGATACCCCCATTACCATATGAAAATGAGCTACAACAAAAAAAGTGTCTGACAAAGGTAAATCTATTACCACATTGCCTAACATCAGCCCTGTTAAGCCACCGTGAGTGAAAGTAAAAATAAAGCCAATGGCAAATAGCATCGGCACCGTAAGATGGATATTTCCGCGCCATAAAGTTAACAGCCAGTTGTAAACTTTCAAGGCCGTTGGAATGGCAATAATAAGTGTCGTGGTGGCAAAGAAAAAGCCAAAGTATGGATTCATACCGCTAACATACATATGGTGTGCCCAAACAACAAAACTCAAACCACCAATGGCGATAATGGCCCAAACCATCATGCGATAGCCAAAAATATTTTTTCGAGCATGTATGGATATAACATCAGAAACCATGCCAAAAGCAGGTAAGGCCACTATGTATACTTCTGGGTGGCCAAAAAACCAAAATAAATGTTGAAACAGTATTGGACTACCACCGCTATGATCTAATGTTTCTCCTAACGATAAAATGGCAGGCATAAAAAAGCTGGTGCCGATCACTTTATCAAAAATCATCATAATGGCACTGACTAGCAGCGCAGGAAAAGCTAACAGTCCCAAAATTGTCGCGACAAAAATACCCCAAAGAGTTAAAGGCATGCGCATTAACGTCATGCCATTAGTTCTTGCCTGTAAGATGGTGGTGACATAATTTAATCCCCCCATAGTAAAAGCGACAATAAAAATAGCCAGAGAAAGCAACATCAACAAAATACCCGCATCTGCACCAGGAGTACCACTTAAAATTGCCTGGGGTGGATACAAGGTCCAACCTGCGCCAGTGGGGCCGCCACTGACAAGAAAGCTAGAAATTAAGACCGTAACGGACAGTAAATAGGTCCAATAACTCAGCATATTCAAATAAGGGAAAACCATGTCTCTTGCCCCTATCATTAGCGGGATCAAATAGTTACCAAAACCACCTAAGAGCAATGCCGTTAACAAATAAATCACCATGATCATGCCGTGCATAGTGACAAATTGCAGATAAGAAGATGGATCAATAAATGAAAACTCATTAGGAAAACCAAGTTGCAAACGCATCATGCCAGACAATACTAAAGCCACCAGACCTACCGCTATTGCCGTGATCGAATATTGAATGGCTATAACTTTATGGTCTTGGCTCCAAATGTACTTGCCCATGAAAGTACTGGGGTGGCTTGAATGATCTACTTGATCAGCAATCGCTACATTTTCCATTTTTGTCACATCATTCTCCTAATATATTTCAGCGTTCAGTTCATTTAACGCTTGGTAATGAATTGATATAACTCACCACATCATTAACCGCTCGTTGGTCATGTAAACTTTTTGACATCAATATCATTTGTTTACCATAGAGATCCGCCGGATGTTTCCCTCTAATGCCCTGTTGATAAGCGTTAATTTGGCGTTTCAAATACCAAGCATGTTGGCCGGCTAATTTGGGCGCGTTCATGGCAAAATTTCCTTGCGCATGTTCACCATGGCAATAGGCACAGTTTTTATAAAACGATTTTCCCTTAATTGCATCGCCAGTAGTCACTGGCTTGCTTTTAATAGACTGTAGGGAGTTAATGTAGGCACTAACGTCTTCAATTGCTTTATCATCGGGTAATAAAGCTGACATGGCGGCCATTTGCTGACCATATAGGTCTGCGTTATTTTGACCTCTAATTTTTTGTTTGAAATAACTTAATTGTCTATGCAGATACCATCGACTTAACCCCGCTAATTTAGGTGCATTCATCGCGTCATTGCCTTGTCCATCGATGCCGTGACATGACACACAGCTAGCATAATGTTGTTTACCTTGCTCTATATTGGCTGTATCGCGAGCTAATGTCTGGGTAAAGGTAGGTAAACTGGCCAGCCAAGTTTGATAGTCACTGACCGAGTCGACTTTAATATAGCCACGCATGGTAAAATGGGCAATGCCACAGAGCTCTTCACACAGCAGTTCGTAGCGTCCAAGTTTAGTTGGGGTGAACCAAACAAAAGTAACGGCTCCAGGCACTAAGTCCATTTTCACTCTAAATTGCGGCACAGCAAAATTATGCAAAACATCCTTTGAACGTAATACCGCTTTTACCGGTTGATCAATAAGCAGGTGTAATACGTTGCTATTTACTAGTAAATCATCAGCGCCGTAAATATCATTTACATCAAGTCCAAATGGGTTGTCTTCGCTGATTAACTTGATTGAAGTTTTCCCTAATTTGCCATCTTTACCTGGTAGTCGATAACTCCAATGCCATTGTTGACCAACGACTTCAACGATTTCACTATTTTTAGGAACAGTAATAAACTCCCCCCAGACAACAAGTCCAGGAGCTAACATTGCTGCGACACCAATAGTGGTAACAACAGTCAGCCAACCTTCTAGTTTGCTATTTTCTGGCTGGTAGTCGGCGCGCCTATCTTTATTATGACGATATTTAAAAACAACAAATGCGAGGAATAGGCTTACTGCAACAAATACAGTACCTACCACCCAAAGAGAAATATTAATGGTGTCATCAATCGCTTGCCAGTTTGATGCCAAAGGAGTGAACCACCAAGGGCTGATAAAATGAAAAAGTAATGTTGCTATAACTAATAAAATAATAACAATGGCTATCGTCATAATGCACCCTTTGATATAAGTTGCAGTACTCGATAGTAATCACTTAATTGATAAAATGCTGATGTGAATGAGTGAAGAGAAGTATTAAATAAAAATTAAATTTATTGTCGCGCTTTAGGATAAAAATCAAGCTAAGCTAACATCTTTTTTCGTAAAAACTGTTGCACTCATATACACAGCAATCATAGTTTCTTATCGACCTGCTCAATTATTAACATAGACTAGTTTTGATAAAGTAGCGAAATGTAAAACAAGTCAACCTTGAGCAAGTCATCTATAGCAACTCAATGATTTCCCGTAGTTCATCACTATATTTCAATGCTATAGAAGATATAAATAACAAGCTTGGTCATATTGTTAGGATAAAAAGATAAAACGATAAAAATTATTTATCTATAACTAAGATGATAAGTTTTTTTAGCATGCAAGCATAAAAACCTCATATAATCTTTATATAAGGTTTTTATTATTTCGTTAGCGCCGATATGATAGGAGTTAAGGCATAACTTTCATAAAGCGTTTAAAGTTATCTTGTGCTCGAATAACCCAATTAGGGGTCGACTCACCAAAGCCTGAAACAGAAACGTTCGGATGTATTTTCATTACGCTTGCTAAGGCTAGCTCTTGGCGAGGTTCAACATCAACAAACAAGATATGCTTACCATTATGTAGCATTTCTTGAAAACGTTTAAAGTTTACATTCGGTTCTTGAATACCAATAAAGCCACCTTCCCAAGTACAAAAACCTAAGATAATGATCGCTAAAAATACAAAGGGTACCCAGCCAGCCGCCGATAGGTGCCAGTTTAGTAGGTAGGTAAGCAGCAGGAAAGTGCAAGCACCTATTGCACCAACGATCGCTCCTAATTCGGTAGAATGCACAACGTCTTGTTTTAATACCGCAGCAACTTCATGCAGATGATGATTTTCAACATCAGCATCATTTTCACTTAATACATGAATTTGTGGCTCTGTGAACCCTTGCTGCTCTAATTCATTTTCAACTTTTTCCAACTCATCAAGATCATTGGAAATAAAATAATGTCTCAACATAATAAACTCCACTTAATAAAATTGTATGTTATTGCTCCTTGTATCAGGCATTCTATTGAATGACCTCATAGTTTATTCTTATAAAGCTAAGTATAGCAAAGTCTCAAAACAACACCGCCCCTGAGGAGCTCAACGAAATAGCAAGTTCGGATTATTCTACGTAATATGTAAATATCTTGACCCAGTGTTTTTTGAAACTGATAGTCAAAGCGAAGATACGGTATTGATTTCAAGTGAGTAAATTAAAGCGGCTTATGAATTATTATCACTATTAATTAATTCTGTTTGCGTTAGCGGAATTTTTGGGCTGTGTACATCTTCAGCCATAAGTCTGTTAATCTCGGTGAGCAGTACTGGGAGGTCTAGAGGTTTTGCACAAACTGCATCAATACCATTTGCTAGGTACTGTTTAATGTTTTGGCTATCAATATCGGCAGTTAAGGCAATTATTGGAATGCTCGCCTTAGCACAACCTCAAGATCTAATGACTTTAGTCGCTTCTAGACCATCCATTATTGGCACCCTAATATCCATTAAGACCAGATCAAAGTCTCCAGATTTAAGTTGATTTAAGGCTTCCACCCCATTGTTTGCAATGTCAACTTTATGGGTAAGGTTTCCCAGTACTGCCAACATAAGTTGTTGTAACATCTTAGTATCTTCAACTAGCAGCAATCTTAAACTTCTACTTGATATCCACTCATTTTGAGTATTATTACTTTTTCTAGCAAGTACATTCTTATGGGCAGGTTGACATAAAACAGTAAACCAAAACAGGCTGCCTTACCTTTGGTACTATCAATACCAATTTCACCACCCATTAACTCAACTAATTTTTTTGAAATAGAGAGTCCTAGACCTGTACCGCCATACCGTCTGCTAGTGGAGCTATCTGCCTGAGTAAAGGGTGAAAATAGCTTGTTCTGTTCATCAATTGACAAGCCGATACCGCTTCGGTTACTGAAAACTGTAATGAAATATCGCCATTGTTCATAGGTGTATGCTCAACGGTTACATGGATAGCCCCTGAGTTAGTAAACTTAACCGCATTACTGAGTAAGTTAGAGAGAATTTGATTTATGCGTAAAGAATCAGCATTTACACTACAAGGTAGGTTTGGCGCTAACTCAACTTTTAGCTCTAAAAACTTTGAGCTGACTTGAGGTAAGAATAAATCAACGGTATCCGTTATGAACGACGGTAAATGGAAATCCTTGTGATCAAGCTCTAGTTTGCCAGCATCAAGCTTAGATTGATCTAAAATCTCATTTAGAATTTTTAACAGGTTTGTCGCCGATGTTATAATATTGTTGGTTAATTCTTGTTGCTGAGGCACGAGTTTACTTTTTTGTAATAGCTCAGCCATGCCTAAAACTCCGGCCATAGGAGTACGGATTTCATGGCTCATATTGGCTAAAAACTCTGCTTTAACGTGTACGGCTTCTATAGCTTTTAATCGTGCCGAGGTTAGCGCTTTTGTTGATAAGGCGAAAGACTCATAAGCGAGTACGATCTCTTGATCTTTAGCATTTAACTGTAGTTGTTTTTTTTGGTTCTCTTGCGTCTTTTGATATAGGTGTCTTGCTAGTAAAGCAATAGCGATACTCGTCACTATTAAGCCTACGATTAAAAAGTTTAGTGTATGCGTCATGTGTTTTTAACTATTATCGAGGGTGTTTTTCAAGCAATCCCAGGCGATTTCATTTATCTCAGAAGTAAAACAGCGGGTATGGATAAAATTATTTTCTTTTTTATAAACATTAGAATTAATACTGACATAAAGAATGGAGTTATCTTTTTTCTTCAACCTTGCGACATAACTAAGTAAGGTTTCACCATTAGTTAAGCGGATTAAAATATCTTGAATAACATCTTGGTCTTCATGAAACTCAGTAATATTGTGACCTATATATTCAGCTGCAGTGTAACCCAAAGCATCAAGCTCTTTCTGGTTAGCGAAATGGATGGTGCCATCAGAGCCTACTAAATGGATACATACAGCGGCTTGGTCTAGAAAACTCCACAGGTCTTCTGCTTCTTCAATTAAGTTAAATTCAGATATCATAATATAAAATCCTTTTATTAGGGATATGTCTATTAGAGGTGTGGTGCAATATCAACGTTGGGAACAGTGTATGGGATGTATTAACGTGAAAGTATAGCTGAAATAATTTTTTTAGAAGAAAAATGGTTATTCTTTTATCCAAACAATAACGCAGTAGGTAAGCCTTTACCTTTCATAAGGTACTCGTCCTTGGGAAGCTTTCCAGTAATTAGATAACCGCACAGAATTTCTTTCATATAAAATTCCTATATGAAAGAAATTCTATTTGTTCTAAAACCGCAGACAAACTCTGAGTGGAACTAATTTAATGGACTTGGTATTAGTGCTTTAATACTTGCCAATTCTTGTCATCAAAATATTGAGGATATTGCTGCAAAGCTTTAATGATTTTAATTGCACCTCCACGTTGGTTATCTCCCTGATGCATTTGTTCACTACCTTGCATTACTTTGAACAGCAAAATATGTAGTTGTGCATCAGCTTTGGTTGGTAACTTACAGTTTTCAAATAAATATACTAAGTGTATTTTTATTTCACTGGCTAATGCCTGATATTGAGGACTAGTAAATTGCTTGGTGTGTATAGGGGATATGTTAGTTTCCACTGCGTTTTTAATTTTACTCATACCGGTATGCAAGCTAGCGTCGATAGGCCATTTTACCCCTTGATTAAGTTTCAACATTTCTTGCTGTGCATTGTGATGGCTGTCATGTTTATGCTCACTTGCCAATGTTGGCAGTGAAATCATAAACCCTGAAAAGGTTAGAGCGATAATAAATACTAAAGCGAGTGATTTAACTGTGTGCATGTGTGTTCCTTTAGTGGCAAATAAAATTATTAAGATAAACTGAATAGTAAACGCAATAGAAATAGCTAACTAGATGTAGATCAGGTAATCGTAATTTTTGTTGGTTTGTTAGTTCGAAAGGTACTTCTTGGCTCTATTATTTTTATACTTGCCTGTATTGCCTATTAATCTTTAGTAAAAAGCACTAACAATAATTAAAGATGGAAAAATGACAAAATATAATTTCATTAAAAAACGTAAATTCTTATTGGCACCTTTTAGTTCCATAAAGTGATCTATAACGACAAAACCTTTATAGGTTACTGTCAGTGCTATTAATATGCACACTAATGTTGCAGAGGAAAACTTTTCCCCTAAGAAGGTGTTAAACAAGGTTATTGCTATCAAAGCCACTAAAAAATATTCTAACTGTCCTAAATTTTTCATCATTTTTATCGTTTTCATAATTCCTACCTAAGTACATAAACTAACGGGAAAATAAGTATCCACATTAAATCTATCATGTGCCAATACACAGCCAAGGCTTCTAAGCCAGAATGCTCTTGTGATGAATATGCGTTATTTCTTAACCTAAAGATTACCCATAAAATGGCGCATGATGCCCAGCCAACATGAATAAAATGGTTGAAAGTCATGTAATAATAAACGGTAAAGAATTCATTGGTGCTTGGGCCAAACCCTTGTAAGCTATTCCAATTGAACTCCCATGTTTTTATGATCAAATAGATACAGCCACAGCTAAAAGCAAGCCACAAATAGCGTTCACATTTTATTATGTTATCTATGCGAATAAAGCTCATCGCTTTGGCCATAAAATAACTACTGGTTAATAATATTATGGTATTAGCGACACCTAGTGAGGTATGTAAGCTTTGTGGACCTTGGGAAAATATATCGGGATAATAAAATTTCGCAATAAAATAGGCAACAAAGAAAAGAGCAAACTCGGTCAACTCAGCCAGTATACCTACCCAAATTGGAATGTTGCCAGGAATTCTTCCTGCGTATTCTTCACTCCAAGATTTGGGGAAAATACCTAAAGATCGGTTTATCGGAGGTGTTGTCATAACTTTTTATCTCTCATCACAGTCAGCTATTAACATATAGGATGCATACTTTATTTTATTAAACCTATTATGTTACTCCGTTAGTATTTTAGTATGTGTGAGATCATATTTTTATTAAGTAAATAAAAGAATAGCGATTCACAAGAGAGTGCTTAGTCAATATTAGCTTTGATATAGCTAATACGAGAATACTGACAGTGATGTATCGTTATTTTCAATGACTGTTAGGGAAATTAGTAAACCATGCGTAGTCTTTTTATAAATAGTCTCTTTACTTTAATCTATACTTTAATCTTAACTTTAATGACTATGTGGTTATTTTACATATGTTAAATAAAAACTATTTAGGCTTACTTTATTGCTTTAGCGTATTAACTGCTTTGTGTAGTTCCGCAAATGAAACACAAGAATTCACTTTTTTGGTAGAGCCCGCTTATACCCAAGAGGATGGGGAGTGGCAGTTGAACTTAGTTCTGAATAACCCAAGCTATCAACATGATATATCAACTAATATTGAAGCCGGATTCTCACTTGAATATGGTTTTAGTGATGTACTGCAAGCTGAATTTTCCGCCAATAGAGCTAATGAACTTGAAGAGGTTTTAGAAACAGATATGTCGGTAGAGTATGAGTTAGGCCTTTCTTATATGTTAGTAACACAGCAAGGTTTCCTGCCTCAATTCACTATTGCCGCAGGTGTTATTGTTGAAGAAAGTGAAGTCGGTTATGAAACTGCTTTACTTTATAGTTATCAAATTAATGAGCAGCATTTTATTCATGGCAATTTTATTTATGAAGAGATTGATAGTGAAAACGAAGTGGCTGTGAACTTAGCCTATGCCTTTAAACTTGATGAATCTTGGACGTTTTTAGCGGAGGTTGAGCGTAACAAAGAAACAAATGCAGATGACTCTTCAGATTATGTAAATACTTTAAGTGCCGGAGTGGTCTTTGAAACAGAGAGTGACATCGAACTCGGTTTAGCTTATTTGGCTTACAATGCAGATACAGAGCAAGATTATGGGTGGCAGTTTAAAGCGGCTTATGAGTTTTAATTATATCTAGGGTCTGTTGAATTTTCGAGATTGTTTTTGCAGCTTTTTGTTGGGTATTTATACAAGGCAGAGCCTTTGTCATGTGGTTATTCCACATAAAAAGGCGATAACGCCGTAAAAATGTCCAACAAGCGCTGTCCGAAGGATTCGGCTAAAAGCGTTTTACTCTTTGTTGAGTAGTACTTGCTTAGAATGACTAGGCTACATACTACTCGCCGCGAGTAAAAAGCTTTTATCTCGAACAAAATTTAACCTAAAAAGTTCAACAGACCCTAAATTAACATTTCAACTTTTTAAGTATTCTGTAAGTAAATATCCACTTAAATTAGTGTCAATTTAAGTGGATATACCCACATCAAAAAATAACCTCTAAATTGAATAATAAATTTATGGAATATCTACGATTTATAGTCATTTATTTACCCCTTAAATTGAGTTACAATGCGCGACTATTTGTCTTTGTCGTTTGTTGTTAACAAAGGCTACTAATTAAATTTATTTTTGAAGATTTATGTTCGAAACAAACCCAATATTAAGTAAATTAAAAGAAATCCGTGAGCGCGCTAATATGCTTCGGGGGTACCTTTGACTACGATGTTAAAGCTGAACGTTTAGTTGAAGTTTCTCGTGAGTTAGAACAACCTGAAATTTGGAATGAGCCTGAACGTGCTCAAGCCCTAGGTAAAGAGCGAAGTGCTTTAGAAGAGGTCGTTAATACCATTGTTGAACTCGAAACGGGTTGTACTGACATTGAAGATTTGGTTGAACTCGCAGTAGAAGAGTCTGACCAAGAAACATTTGATGACGCCGAAGTAGAAGCTGATGCTTTAGATAAAGTATTAGAAAAATTAGAGTTTCGACGAATGTTCTGTGGCGAACAAGATGCTAACAATGCCTATTTAGATATTCAGTCCGGCTCTGGCGGTACAGAAGCGCAAGATTGGGCAGAAATGTTAATGCGCATGTATTTGCGTTGGGGTGAAGCACACGGTTATAAAACTGAAGCGATTGAAGTCACTGATGGTGATGTTGCTGGCATTAAAGGCTGTACTATTAAGTACACGGGTGAATACGCTTATGGTTGGTTGCGTACTGAAACAGGGGTTCATCGTTTAGTTCGCAAGTCTCCATTTGATTCTTCAGGTCGTCGTCATACCTCATTTGCTTCAGCGTTTATTTACCCTGAAATTGATGACAATATCGAAATTGATATCAATCCAGCAGATTTACGTATTGATACTTTTCGAGCATCAGGCGCTGGTGGTCAGCATGTAAATAAAACCGATTCAGCCATTCGTATTACTCATGAGCCTACAGGGGCTGTAGTTGCTTGTCAGGCAGATCGTTCTCAGCATAAAAATAGAGCGACAGCAATGAAGCTGCTTAAAGCTAAATTGTATGAAATGGAAATGCAAAAACAAAATTCAGATAAGCAAGTTTTAGAAGATGGTAAATCAGATATAGGGTGGGGCAGTCAAATTCGCTCTTACGTATTAGATGATAGCCGTATTAAAGATTTAAGAACGGGTGTCGAAAATAGAAATACCCAAGCCGTATTAGATGGTGATTTAGATAAGTTTCTAGAAGCCAGTTTGAAGTCTGGTTTGTAGAAGCTATTTTCAAGGATATTGAAAATAGCAGCAGTATAACCCAAGCAAGCCGTATTAGATGGTGATTTAGATAAGTTTCTAGAAGCCAGTTTGAAGTCTGGTTTGTAGCACTAAGCTCAAACCAATTAAATTATTGAAAAACTTAAGATAACTTTGGAAGTAAAATGACAGATAAAGCCACTAAAGCCAGTGATGCACCCGTAGCACAAGATGAAAATAAACTGATTGCTGAGCGTCGTGTAAAACTTGAAAAGATTCGCTCTAATTGTTCTGCTAATGGTTTCCCTAACGATTTTAATCGTGAACACTTAGCCGCTGATATTCAAGCTGAACATGGTGAAAAAACCAAAGAAGAGCTTGAAGCATTACAAGTTACTTATGCTATTGCTGGTCGTGTTATGGCAAAGCGTGGACCATTTTTAGTGATACAAGACTCGTCTGGTCGTATTCAAGGTTATGCTGAAAAAACCGTTCAGAAAGAAATTAGAGCTAAATGGGGCTCATTAGATATCGGTGACATTGTTGGTATTAAAGGTATTTTACATAAATCAGGTAAAGGTGATCTTTACGTGAATATGGACCAGTACTCGCTGTTAACTAAGTCTTTACGCCCATTACCAGAAAAGTTTCACGGATTATCAGACCAAGAGACTAAGTATCGTCAGCGTTATGTTGATTTAATTATCAATGAAGATACCCGTAACACTTTTAAAATTCGTTCAAAAATTGTTGCTGGCATTCGTAACTTTTTAACGCAGCGTGATTTTATGGAAGTTGAAACGCCTATGCTGCAAATCATACCGGGTGGTGCTACCGCTAAACCTTTTATGACCCATCATAATACTTTTGATCTTGATATGTATTTACGTATTGCGCCAGAGCTTAACTTAAAGCGTTTAGTAGTTGGCGGCTTTGATCGTGTTTTCGAAATTAACCGTAGTTTCCGTAACGAAGGTATTTCAACACGTCATAACCCTGAATTCACTATGATTGAGTTCTATCAAGCTTATGCTGATTACCATGATTTGATGAACACTACAGAAGAAATGTTACGTACAATTGCACAAGACGTATTGGGTACTACCACTATTCGTAACACAGTTAAAAATTCTGAAGGCGAAGTAGTAGAAGAGAAATTCTACGACCTAGGCAAACCGTTTGTACGTTTATCTATGGTTGATGCTATTTTACAGTATGGTAAAGATCACCGTGGCGCTGAAACACTTGATGAAGCTGTATTACGAGATCCAGAAAATAACTTTGATGCAATTAAAGCAATGGCAAAAGCTGTTGGTGTTAAAGAAAGCAGTGCTTCTAAAGTTTGGGGTCCTGGTAAGTATATCTGTGAAATATTTGAAGAAGTTGCTGAGCATTTATTAGACCAACCAACGTTTATTACAGAATACCCGTGGGAAGTTTCACCACTGGCACGTCGTAATGATGAAAACTCATTCATCACCGACCGTTTTGAATTCTTTGTTGGTGGCCGTGAGTTGGCTAATGGTTTCTCTGAGCTTAACGATGCGGAAGACCAAGCTGAGCGTTTCCAAAAACAAGTGGCAGAAAAAGATGCTGGCGATGATGAAGCGATGCATTATGATGCTGACTATATCAATGCCTTAGAGTACGGACTACCGCCAACGGCAGGTGAAGGTATTGGTATCGATCGTTTAGTGATGTTGTTTACTGATTCACCAACAATCAAAGACGTTATTTTATTCCCTCATATGCGCCCTGAAGCTGAATAATTGCTATAGCAAACTTTTTGTTAACAAAGCTTAGCAAATAAAAAATACAAAGCCCTGTGTAAAGCTCGTAAAATAAGCTGTACACAGGGCTTTTTTGTTTATTTAACCTTAGGCACTGTTCATCTTCGAAGTAATTGCGTAGATTAGTGCCCTCATCAAAGTATGAGTCATTATAAAAATAATATTATCCTTGAGAACGTTATGATAGCGTTACTCAAAGGCATAACTGTAAAGATAGCTAGCAAATGTTTTGGGGAAGTAAATGGCAGGTTCAAGAGGCGGCTTTAGCTCGCGTTTCGGTTTTATTATGGCAGCAGCAGGATCCGCTGTTGGTTTAGGCAATATTTGGGGGTTTCCAACCCAAACAGCTAGCAATGGTGGCGCTGCTTTTGTCTTAGTTTATTTAGTGTTGGCATTTTGTTTAGCGTACCCTGCATTTATGGCAGAGTTATTGATTGGCCGTTATGGCCAAGCTAATGCCGTAACATCAATGCAGAAAATTGCCCGTAATACTTGGCAAAAACGCTTTGGTTTTATCGTCGGCTTTGGCGGTATTATTTGTGCTGCTCTCATTTTAAGTTTTTATGGCATTATTGCGGGTTGGATGATCTCTTATGCAATTGAGCCTTTAGCAAGACTTGGTGGATTAACTGGTGTTGCTGATTGGTTGATAAACCACTCGCTAATTCGCAATATCCTTTTTACCGCACTTTTTATGAGCTTAACTATTTTTATCATTCGCAGTGGTGTTGAGCAGGGTATTGAGAAGTGGTCAAAACGTCTTATGCCTATGTTGATAGGTTTACTTATATTACTCATTATTTACGTTTTTACCCTTGAGGGAGCAAGAGAAGGGTTTAATGCTTATTTAAATCCTGATATTTCTCGTATATTAGAACCTGACCTTTTAATCAGTGCACTAGGACAAGCGTTTTTCTCTTTGTCATTGGGTACCAGTGTCATGATAATTTATGGCTCTTACATTGCTAAAAAAGAGAACTTAGTGACGCTTGGCGCACAAGTGACCTTAATTGATGTGTCTATTGCCTTTTTAGCTGGCTTATTAATCATTCCATCTATGTATGTAGCACAAGCACAAGGTGTTGCAATATTCGCCGAAGATGGCAGTCTTATTTCAGGCTCTAATTTGGTCTTTACAGTATTGCCTGCATTATTCTCGGGGATGGGCGTTGTTGGTTTGTTTGTTGCTTTTGGTTTTTTTGTGTTGATGTCGATAGCAGCATTAACTTCTTCTATCTCTATGCTTGAAGGTCCGGTATCTTTTGCGGTAGAGCGTCATGATATGCCACGAGAAAAAGCGACTACCTTTATTGGTTTAGGTATTTTAGTACTAAGTATTATCATTGTGGTGAATTTAGAGTGGATGTTAGACTTTATCGCCACTTTATCAACCCAATATGGACAGCCAATTATTGCCATGCTGTGTTGTGTATTTGCTACTTGGATATGGCATAGAAGTGATATTTTAGCAGAGATAAAACAAGGCAACGAAGAGGTTGAACATGGCCTGTTTTGGAAGATTTGGCCTTGGTATACTAAGTTTGTTTGTCCGACAGCAATAGCTCTAGTATTTTGGCATTCGTTATAAAAGAGAACAGTGACATCAAGGCCTTGGCCTTGGCCTTGGTGCTGTCTTAAATATATGAAGTTTATTTGTCCAACAGCGATCGCCTTAGTATTCTGGCATTCTCTTTAACGACACCTGTTTGAAGTTTACACTGCCTGTTAAGTAGGAATAGCCGTATGTTCGTGTAGCAGACTACACGTCACATACTCTGCCTTGCCTAAATATCAAACATGTGGCTGTAAAGCTAAGTTAAAGTTTTAGCTATAGTCTAAAGCAAAGCCTTAAAGCCTTGGCCAGTTTAACTGCCAAGGCTTTTTTAATGCCAAAAATTGCTCAACAATTTCTGTCGTTAAGTAATATTCGCCATTAGTAGGCAAAGAAGTAAACTCAAAGTTATTACCTAAATAAGTAAACTTGAGTGCATAAGCATGCAAGTAACCTCTGTCTGCTGGTGATGTGCTGTAATAAAGTGGGTCCCCAACAATGGGTGAGCCTATACTTGCTAGGGCAACACGTAACTGATGAGTTTTACCTGAATGAGGCTTAAGTAGATACAAACGCTGCTTATTTGGAATGCTATATGAGAAAAACTGGGTAATAGCAGGGTTTTCCATGGTTCGTAATAACTTGAACATGCCACGACGGCTTTTAGCCATGTCACCTTTAATCAAACCTTGTTTTTTAGTGGGTTTTTTATCGCTAACCGCAAGGTAATATTTTTCGATATAATGGTCTTGAAATAGCTGCCCGAAAGTTTGTGCACAAGCTAATGTTTTAGCAAAGATGACTAAACCAGAGGTCATTTTATCTAATCTATGCACAGGGTAAAGTTCGGCATCAGCGCTTACATTTTTCAACTGATTTTTTACCTGCGAAAATAGCCCTGAGCCAATATCGCCTTCATCATGAAAGTTAACCCCTGCTTCTTTATCAACAACAATGAAATCATCATGTTCTGTAATAGTTTTAAACATTTAAATTAGCCGCTTAGTCTTTATGTTTGCTATGATAATTCAATCTTCATAATTTTACTCTTTTTACAGGATGTTATTTTGCTTAAACAAGTGCCAACTCCCTCTTCAAAAAAGCTTATTAAAAGTTTCCGTATTACCGCTATTGCTGCAGCTACTGCATTATTATTTGCTTGCAGTAGTCAAGAATCAGTACAATTACCTACTGGCGTAAGCTTGATTGAAACGGTAGCAGTTCAAGAAGATATCATTAACATCCCCTTTAAAAAGTACAAGCTAGCCAATGGCTTAACGGTGATTTTACATCAAGACAATTCAGACCCTTTAGTACATGTTGATGTTACCTATCATGTTGGCTCAGCCCGTGAACAATTAGGTAAGTCAGGTTTTGCCCATTTCTTTGAACACATGATGTTTCAAGGCTCACAAAATGTTGCGGATGAACAACACTTTAAAGTGGTCACCCAAAGCGGCGGTGACTTAAACGGCACAACAAATTCTGACCGCACCAACTACTTTGAAACCGTACCTAAAAACCAGTTAGAAAAAATGTTGTGGCTTGAATCAGATCGTATGGGCTTTTTATTAGAAGCGATCACCGCTGAAAAATTTGAAGTACAGCGTGCTACTGTCAAAAATGAACGTGGTCAAAATGTTGATAATCGTCCGTATGGTCGATTGAATGAAACCGTTAATCAGATGATTTTCCCACGTGAACATCCTTACTCATGGCCGACTATTGGTTATATGACAGATCTTGACCGCGGTACGGTGACTGATCTAAAAGAATTTTTCTCTCGCTGGTATGGACCTAATAATGCGGTCATTACCATTGGTGGTGATATTGATGAAGCGCAAACACTTGCTTGGGTGAATAAATACTTTGGTGATTTAAATGCGGGTCCTGCAGTAGATAATATCGCAAAAACTCCAGTGACACTTGAGGAAAACCGTTATTACTCCTTTAGCGATAATGTTTCTTTACCCTTGCTTTATATCAGTTTTCCTACCGTTTACGGTATGCATGAAGATGAGCCAGCCTTAGATGTACTTGCTAATATTCTAGGTAGTGGCCCTACCTCGTTACTTTATAAGAACTTAGTAAAATCAAGTGTTGCCGTACAAGCGGGTGCAAGTCATCCGTGTAGAGAATTAGCCTGTCAAATGAGTTTCTATGCTTTGCCAAATCCTCAGCAAGGTTTGTCACTAACAAAAATTGAACAAGTGATTAATGACACCTTAGTTGAATTTGAACAGCGCGGTGTTAATGCAGATGATCTATTAAAAACTAAAGTGGGCATTGAAACGGGTACCATTTATGGTTTACAAAGTGTTTCAGGTAAGGTGTCTAACTTAGCGCATTATCAAACAATGTTAGGCAATGCTAATTATACTGAGCAACAAGTTGCTCGTTATAATAAAGTAACAAAAGACGATGTTATGCGTGTTTTTAAGCAATATATTAAAGGTAAAGGTGCGGCGGTATTATCAATAGTACCAGAGGGTCAAGAAGCGTTAGTTGCCAAAGTGAATAACTTTACTCTACCTGATGTTAGTAACCCCGCTAAATTGGCACAACTTGATACTCCTATAATGAAGAATACTAGCGCCTTTGATCGTAGTGTCATGCCAAAGTCGGGTGCTAACCCACAAATTACAGTGCCTACTTTATGGCGTGAAAAGTTTGATAACGGTATTGAGGTTATCGCGACTAAAAACAGTGAAACACCTACGGTAAGTTTATTGTTAAGTCTTGATGGCGGTATTTTACTTGATTCGGCTGAAAAAGCAGGTTTGGCGAGTTTAACGGCGAGTTTGATGAATGAGGGCACCACTGTTCGTAGTAAAGAAGAATTATCGAATGAACTCGCTAAGCTAGGTAGTGATGTTTCTATTGGCGCAGGGGGGCGAAATACTTATATTAAGGTAAACAGCTTAGTTAAAAACCTTGATGCGACACTCGCGTTAATGAATGAGATGATGTTTAAGCCTGAATTTGCAGAAGATGACTTTAATCGAGTTAAGAATCAGTTGATTCAAGGTTTAGAACAAGGCAATAAAGATGCTCGTACACTCGCTAGCAAAGCTTCAAAACAGGTGACCTATGGTAAGGGAAATCGTTTTGGTATTGCTGACAGTGGCACTATTGAGACAGTATCTGCGATTACTCTTGATGACATTAAGGGGTTTTATCAAACTTACTTCTCGCCTACTAAAGCAAGTTTAGTTGTCGTTGGGGATATTAACAAAGCAGATTTATTAGCTAAGTTAGCATCATTAAAGGCGTGGCAAGGTAAAGAATATAATATTAACGCTGATTATACCTTCCCAGAAGTAACACCTAAGAAACTTTATTTTGTTGATTTACCTAATGCAAGCCAGTCGGTAATCAAGTTATCACGCCGCGCTATGACTTATGACGCTACCGGAGAGTACTTTAAGGCCACACTAATGAACTACCCACTAGGTAGTGCATTTAATAGTCGTATTAATTTAAACTTACGTGAAGATAAAGGTTATACCTATGGCGCATCAAGTTACTTTTCAGCAGGTAAAACATTAGGCAGCTTCAGTGCTGGCGCTAGTGTTAAGAAAGAACATACTTATGATGCTATGGCTGAAATAGAAGCAGAGCTGAAAAACTACCAGCAACATGGTTTAACAGCAGATGAAGTTACCTTTATGCGCCAAGCCATTTCACAAAATGAGGCGTTGAGCTTTGAAACACCGAGTCAGAAAAGTGGCTTTTTGAGACAGATATTACAATTTAATTTACCTGTGGATTACGGTAAAGAGCAAAGTGAAATCATCAATAATATTACCCTGAAACAATTAAATGCGATTGCAGCAAAAGAATTATCACAACCTATGCAATGGATTGTTGTTGGTGACGGTCAAGTAGTTAGACCGCAATTACAAGCACTTGATATTGAAATTGTGGAATTAGAATTGGCTAAGTAATAGCGTTTAGCATAAAAAATAAAGCTGAATTTCCATTACAAGGCATTGAAAACCGTTAAAAGCCCCTTATTTATATGAGTATCAATAAGGGGTTTTACCTTTTACTCGCTAAATGCTAAGTCAGGCTAATAGTTAGACTGATTAGTATTTATAGGAATTATTTTGACACTCTCATTAACTGATTATATTGGCGCTTTTAGCCAAAGTGAAAATCTGGCTGCCGTGGCAGGTATTGGACGCGGTATAGAGCGAGAAGCATTACGAATATTGCCAGAAGGCAAGTTATCGGAGCAGGGGCACTATCACCAGCTTGGTTCAGCGCTTACGCATGGACAGATAACAACAGATTACTCAGAAACCTTACTTGAGTTCATCACACCGGTAAGCCACTCCCCAGAGCAAGCGATTGCTCAATTACAAGATATTCAAAAATATACCTTTGAAAATATTGAAGGGGAGTTGTTATGGCCAATGAGTATGCCCTGTTTTGTAAATGATGCAGAGCAGATACCTTTGGCGCAATATGGCAGTTCAAATATTGGTAAAATGAAGACAGTTTACCGTCAAGGTTTGAAAAATCGTTATGGCTCTATGATGCAAGTCATATCAGGTATACATTTTAACTTTTCATTTTCACAAGACTTTTGGAAGGTACAACAAAAGCTACATCAGTCATCGGGTGATAAGTCGTTGCCTCTTGATGACTTTATCTCGGAACGTTATTTTTCTATCCTAAGAAATTACAAACGTTTCTGTTGGTTGATCCCATACTTATACGGTAGTTCTCCAGCTATATGTGGATCTTTTTTACAAGGGAAAGAACATAAATTACCTTTTAAAAAATCACCTTTTGGTGCGCTATACCTTGAGCACGCCACTTCACTGCGTATGAGTGATTTAGGTTATACAAGCTCAGAGCAATCAGCATTGAAAATTTGTTATAACAATTTGGCCGATTACGTTGATGGCGTGCAACAAGCGATTCAACTCAAATCTAAAGATTTTGCTAGCATTGGCGTTAAGGTTGATGGCAAATACCAGCAGTTAAACGATAACGTGCTACAAATTGAAAATGAACTATATGCGCCTATTCGCCCTAAACGCGTTGCTAAACCAGGTGAGAAACCCTCAGTTGCTTTAGGAGAACGCGGTGTTGAATACATTGAAGTAAGAGCACTTGATGTAAATCCTTTTTCAGATACAGGCATTAGCCTTGAGCAAGTGCACTTCTTAGATATATTTATAACCTTCTGTGCTTTTGTCGATAATAAAGAGTTTGATTGTACTCGCCAGACACTCCATGAAGGAAATATGGATGCCGTGGTACTACGTGGTCGAGACCCTGAATTAATGCTTAGTGATGCTAATTGTTGTGGTGAAGTTAAGCTTAAATCGATTCCTCAGTGGGGTAATGAATTGTTTGAGCAGATGCAGCAAGTTGCACAGCTATTAGATAAGGCATACCAAACGAATAAATACAGTGAAGCCATTGTCCGCGAGCAAGCTAAGATCAATGATGCTAGTTTGACGCCATCAGCGCAGTTAATAGCAACTATAAAGCAACAGTGCATATCTGAGTATGCTTTAGATAAAGCGAGTGAATATCAACGACAAGCGAAAGCTCGTGATTATCAATTTTATGATCAAGAATTTTTTGATCAAAGTACACCTGCTTCACATAAAGCTCAAGCGGATATTGAAGCGGCTGATAAACTTAACTTTGATGATTTTTTAACTGATTACTTTGCTTAAAGTAATGTTATACCAATTTGATTAAATTTCTTCCCTACTCAGAGCTACATTGATGAGCTTAGAACAAACAAAATTTGTTAAACATAGTTATTCTATATTTCATTAATTTTGTGATGTTATCAGTTTATCAATGAGCTCCCAAAAGGGCGAGTTTAAAAGGTTTATATGCTGCTTTATTGATTTTGAAAAGGACGCTACACGGATGTAGCTTCTTAGAGAATGCAGGAGCACATTCTCCTGAATAACCATTATCTACAATCAATGCCTTGCCTCTAAACCCTTTAATTCTCGCTGAGCGGGAAAGAACTTAATCAATTTGGTATTAAATCTGCGTGTGCTTTTTACTAAGAACAAACAAGAAAGTAGAAAAATAACGATAAAAAAAGCGCGTCAAATAGACGCGCCGATTATCTAAGTAAATTGTCCAAACAAACAAAACTTAAATCAAATGAAAGCAATCCAGGGAAGGAAGTTTCAATGATTAAGACGTCGCAATTACTAGAAAGTTCCTTTTATTTTAAATATTTTATTTGTCACTCCCTTACTCCTTGTAAAAAATCCCTCTCGATAAATCTCTTAAGTTACTTTTAGCACTTAGCTATTAAAGTATTTTAACCTTTTCGAACAACGGAATTAGACGCTTCGATGTGAGGCTGAATAATCTTGTCATTTTGTGCAAAGGTTATGAAATATCAAAAAATAGCCCTACTTAATTTAAATAGTGCATAAACATGAAACAGATCTAATAAGAGCGGAAATAACATGATTGTTATTCTAAATGTAGGATCCATCAAATCTCAGATAAAAAAAACGCCCATCTACTTATTAAAGAGAGGGGAGCGCATAAACATGAAACAGACCTAACAAGAGCGGAATAACATGGTTGTTATTCTATGTGTAGGTTTCATCAAATATTAGACAAAAAAACGCACCCAACTACTTATTAAAGAGAGGAGAGCGCATAAGCATGAAACAGACCTAATAAGAGTGGAATAACATGGTTGTTATTCCAAACGTAGGTTCCATCAAATCTCAGATAAAAAAACGCACCCGACTATAAAGAGGATGCGTAAAACATGAAACATACCTAATAAGAGTGGAATAACATGGTTGTTATTCCAAACGTAGGGTTTATTAAATTGCAGGAAAAAAAAAGCGCCCAACTACTTATTAAAGAGAAGAGAGCGCATAAGCATGAAACAGACTTAATAAGAGTGGAATAACATGGTTGTTATTCCAAACGTAGGGTTTATTAAATTGCAGGCAAAAAAAAGCGCCCAACTACTTTTTAAAGAGAGGAGAGAGCGCATAAACATGAAACACTAAGGGAATAACATAACTGTTAAGTAAGAGTGTTGCTTTGAAGTTTAGTTCAAATTATTTCAAAGTTTATTAAATTTATTTTTAAAATAGACTAAACATGAAACAGACCTAATAAGAGGTAAGCGTCCGGCAAAGAGCATCTAAACAATAAGTAGTTATCAAGTTAAGTTACTTCAAACAATTATTTGGAGTAACTTATGAAAATA
>CAJXYE010000007.1 GCA_913063325.1 uncultured Colwellia sp.
CATTCTCATCAATAAATGCCTTGCCTTTAAGCCTTTTAATTCTCGCTGAGTGGGAAAGAACTTAATCAACTTGGTATGACTTTTTCTAGGTAATACCGACTAACTAAACGTTGCCTGCATAATCCAGAAGAAGATGATAGATAAACCAGCACCAACAGGTAAGGTGATAACCCAAGATACTACAATGTTACGTACAACACCTAAGTTAATAGCAGCGATACCGCGTGCCATACCCACACCTAGCACAGCACCAACGAGGGTTTGCGTAGTTGAGATTGGTAGTCCTGCGCCTGAAGCAATAACTACAGTACTTGCAGCAGCCAATTCAGCAGCAAAACCACGACTTGGTGTTAAGTGAGTAATGCCTTGGCCTATGGTTGCAATAACTTTATGACCAAACAAGGCTAGACCGGCAACAATACCAAAACCACCCAGTGGTAATATCCACCAAGCAATCGCTGATTTAGCAGCAATCTGTCCATCATTTTCAACAATACTTACTACGGCAGCTAATGGACCAATAGCATTAGCAACATCATTTGAACCATGAGCAAAAGCCATAGCACACGCAGTAACAATCATCAGTACTGCAAAGACCTTTTCTACATTAGCGTAGTGTGCTTCTTTAGCAAGCGTCTCATCAAACTTTAAGCGGCTAATAAAGAATTTACCAATAACAGCAACGATAACAGCAACAATAGCGGCTAAGTAGAAACCACCCGCACCTTTAATTTCAAAACTTATAAAGCCTAAATCAATATTTTCTAAGCCAATATGTTTAAGACCTTTTTTGATCGTAACCAGTGATAGAACAAAACCGGCAAGAAACATGTAAGCAGGGACCCAGCGTTTTGCTTGTTGCAATGGTTTGTCTGTATCAAAAATCAGTTTTTGCGCACTGTTAAAGATAATAAAGGCGATAATACCTGATATGAGCGGTGTGATAATCCAACTACCGACGATACCAATTACCTTGCCCCACTCTACTGCATCAGCACTTACGCCAACAGCAGCAAAACCGACAATAGCGCCAACAATTGAATGTGTAGTAGATACAGGCCAGCCTAAAGCTGAAGCTATTAATAACCAAGTAGCTGCAGCAAATAATGCTGAAATCATGCCGTAAACAAGTAGCTCTGGCGTATCAATAAAGTAACTAGCATCGATAATGCCTTTACGTATAGTTGAAGTAACTTCGCCACCAGCAAGGTAAGCACCCGCAAATTCAAATACCATTGCAATGATAATGGCTTGTTTAATTGTTAATGCTTTTGAACCTACAGAGGTTCCCATCGCATTCGCCACGTCATTGGCACCAATGCCCCATGCCATGAAGAAGCCAACAACGGCAGCAAGGATTACAAAAGTGCCGCCTGAGTTAAGTATAATTTCCATCAGTTAAGCCTTATTTTCTAGCTAGAAGAATTTCTAAACGTGCACCTACACGTTCAGCAAGGTCGGCTAAGTCACCAACCCAATCAATAATTTGATATAAGAACATTACATCAACTGGATTCAAATCCTTTTCAATCGCTAATAAATTTTTACGTAAAATGATTTGTAAACCATCTGTATCATCTTCAATAGCATCAAGTTGATTAATCATTTTTTCAACTAAAGCAACTTCACGGCCGCGAAAGCCTGTTTCTAATAAATCATCTAATTCATTAATCGCTTCAGCTGCTTTTTCAGTCGCTTCAATACAACGTTCTAAATAAATAGAAAACTCAGCTTGTAAGCTAACCGGTACTTCAAGCTTACGCCCTAATACACGACCAGCGATATCCTTTGCTTTATTTGCTATTTTGTCTTGTTGAGTAAGTAATTCAAGTAAGTCAGCTCTGTCCACTGGCATAAATAAACCACCGGGAAGTTCTAGACGTAATTGACGTTTAAGAGTATCCGCATCTTGCTCTAATTTGGAAAGTTTACGACGGATTTTTGCCGCTTCACTCCAATTCTGCGCAGTACATGCTTCAAAAAAAGGGATAAGTTGTTTACTACATTTAACAACTATTTGAATATGTTTTTCTAACGGTTTTATCGGTGATTTTGCAAATACACCTAAGATTGTATTTCTGGCCATAATTGTGTTTCCAGTCAGTATAACGTTCGTCATTGCAATTCGCCGCGGATAGTAACCCATTTAACTTCTAATGTTAAATGCTAATATGAGCTTTAATGATTGCCTATATCAGCTAACCGCAGCGACGCTAATTAATTTTTACTAAGCCTGAGTAATAGACTTAGCTAATCATTTGAATTTTATGTATTTTAAAGCCCTTGCTCTAATGAATGATAATTTATAAATTTTTCATATCTTCTGCTGTCGTATGGCGCACAACCTTACCTTTTACAAAATAAATGATGTATTCACAAATGTTTTGACAACGATCGCCTATACGCTCGAGTGCACGAGCAGACCAAATAACAGTCATAACTTGCGGGATTGAACGAGGGTCTTCCATCATATAGGTCATCAATTGACGCATCAGCGCTTCATACTCACGATTTATTTTGTCATCCATTTGGTGAATTTTAATGGCAGTTTCACAATCCATGCGAGTAAAAGCATCAAGGCTAGCTTGCAAGAACTCTAGAACTCTTCGACCTAAATTATCAAGGTTTACCAATAAATCTTGCTGTGACGATGAAAAACTTTCAAGAGCAACCCTGGCTATTTTCTCAGCTTCGTCACCTATTCTCTCAAGATCCGCAATAGTTTTTACAATCGCCATAATGAGGCGTAAGTCACCTGCAGCTGGCTGGCGCTTGGCAATGATACGTGTACACTCGTCATCAATGCTTACTTCATATGCATTCACTTGATAATCATTACTTAAAACTTGTTTAGCTAACTCAACATCAGTTTGCTCGACAGCTGCCAATGCATCAGTTACTTGTTTCTCTACTAAACCGCCCATATGCATGACATTGTTAATAACGCGTTCTAAATCTTCATTGAACTGGCCGGAAATATGACGACCAATCTGTAAATTATCCATGGGATGTCCTTCCAAAGGTGTGTGCTTGTATTTTATCGCTAGTTTTTATTGATCGATTATTAACCATAACGGCCAGTAATATAATCTTCTGTTTTCTTCTTCATCGGTGTGGTAAATAAAGTATTGGTATCACTGTACTCAATTAAATCACCCATATACATAAATGCTGTTTGATCTGATACACGGGCAGCTTGTTGCATATTATGCGTCACGATTACCACTGTAAATTGTTTTTTCAGATCATTGATTAACTCTTCAATGGTCAAGGTTGAAATAGGATCAAGTGCAGAAGTAGGCTCATCAAGTAGCAATACTTCAGGTTGAATAGCAATAGCTCGAGCAATTACTAAACGCTGCTGTTGACCTCCTGATAAGCCTAAAGCACTTTCGTGCAATCTATCTTTTACTTCATTCCAAAGTGCTGCACTTCGTAGTGATTTCTCTGCTGCATCATCAAGTCTGCGACGGTTATTTTCACCCATAATGCGTAAACCATAGACTACATTTTCATAAATAGTTTTAGGAAACGGATTAGGACGTTGAAATACCATACCGACTTTTCGTCTTAACTCTGCAACATCAACATGTTTGTCATAGATGTTATTTCCATGAAGGATTATTTCACCCGTTATGTGGCAATTATCAACTAAATCGTTCATACGATTGATAGACCGTAATAGCGTTGATTTACCACAACCACTAGGGCCAATGAACGCTGTTACCTGCCCTTTAGGAATGGACATAGTAATATTATTTAACGCTTGTTTTTTACCATAAAATAAATTTAATTTATTAATATCTAAGGCAACTTGCTCTGGTGTTAAATTTGTTAAATCTAACTTTTGTTCAAAGGACGTGTCTGAGCCAGGCGTTAACGCTTTTGGGCTGATAGAAATCATAATAGGTGTTTCTCTAATTACTTTTCATTGATCATAATTTACAAATTTAAAATTATTTATTGATACTTAATAATTTCAAATTGCTTATTGCAATGAGTAACTTCAAGTTACTCATGACTAAATCTTGTCAGAGCAAATTAGTGCTCTAACATTTTATATCTTTCACGTAGTTTATTTCGGATTGAAACGGCGGTCATATTCAAGGCAACAATAATACTCACTAAGAGTAAAGCAGTTGCAAAAACCAACGGACGTGCCGCTTCAACATTCGGGCTTTGAAAACCGACATCATATATATGAAAGCCTAAATGCATGAACTTTCGATCTAAATGCAAGAAGGGAAAGTTACCATCTAAAGGTAAATTAGGCGCCATTTTAACAACACCAACCAACATTAATGGAGCTACCTCGCCTGCTGCGCGGGCAATGGCTAAAATGATACCTGTCATAATAGCAGGGCTAGCAATAGGTAAAATGATGCGCCACAAGGTCTCTGCCTTAGTAGCACCTAACGCTAATGAACCATGGCGCATCGCCGATGGAATACGTGATAAGCCTTCCTCGGTAGAAACGATAACAACTGGTAAGGTTAATATCGCCAGTGTTAGTGCTGACCATAAAACGCCAGGTGTACCAAAAGTCGGGCTAGGTAAGTTTTCTGAATAAAATAATTGGTCAAGTGAGCCACCCACCATATAAACAAAGAAACCTAAACCAAAGACCCCGTAAACAATCGACGGCACACCCGCTAAGTTGATAACAGCAATACGTAGCAGCTTAGTAAATGCATTTTTACCCGCATACTCATGTAAATAAATAGCAGCAACTACCCCAAACGGTGAAACAATAACTGTCATTAATAACACCATAAGTACCGTGCCAAAAATAGCAGGAAACACTCCACCTTCAGTATTGGCTTCGCGTGGATCTTCAATAAGGAATGAGCCTATTTGACTAAAAAACACTGCCGTTTTTTCTATTACGCTAAGCTGATTATTAAAGGTAACTTTAAGGATATATTCAAAGTTAATTGTAACGAGTTGACCGTCCATCGCACGCATGACGATATGATCACGAGATATCTGTTCTCGATATCCCATCAGCTCTTTTTCTAGTATTGCGTAGTCTTGGTTCAGTGCAGCTATTTCACTATCAATTTCTGCTTGTAACTTTGGCGTCAGTTTATCTTGTAATTGATATTTACGCGTTTTTAAGCGCAAACGTTCTAACTGATAGTTGATAGCGCCGATATCAGACTTTTGTAAATCATCAATCTGGTCTTGAAAATCATCAACACGCGTTAATAATTCAGGTAACTTATTTTTATCGACTTCATTACCATCAAAAACGACACTTTCAATGAAACCGTAAAAATTACCGTGAGTACGACGTTCAACAACAACTAAGTCTTTCGGTGTTTGCGTCTTTTGAATATTATGACTTAACAACCAACGAAAATCTAAACTAACAAGCTCTCGGTTACCTGTTTTAATTAACAGACGCTCTAATACTTCTTGTTCTGGGTCAAGCGCCAAATTTAAATGTGCTAATTGGCTTACAGGGATTTGCTCTCTATCGTAGATTTCACCAATGACAACACTCTTAGCGCCATGCTCGTCGGTGAGATCAAATTGATAAAGCTCACTAGGCCAAAAGTAAGATAAGCCTCGTGAGGCAATAAGCCAAAGCAAACCTAACACTGAAATTAAACTGATACTTACGCCACCTGCCGATAGCCAGATCCAGGGGGAACCCGATTTAAACCATTTATTCATAAAGTAACTCATTATTGGTGAGTGACTTCTCATCTTGTTGCTGTAAAGCCCTATTTATGCGTCAAATGTACTCATTGATAGTCATCAACTCCGTACATTTTCCTTAAAATTGAACTCTACAGCTTAAAGCTGAATAGCCACTGACCTCTATAAAAATTATTGTGTATATTCTAAATTCGATATTAACAACTACATTGAACTGTATTTTTCGCGTAATCGTTGACGAACAAACTCTGCTGCAGTGTTGAAGATAAAGGTGAATATAAAGAGTACAAACGCTGCCAAGAATAAAATACGGTAATGAGAGCTGCCCACTTCCGACTCTGGCATCTCTACAGCAATGTTTGCTGCAAGTGTTCTCATACCCTGGAAGATACTCCAATCTAAAATAGGTGTATTACCAGTTGCCATCAAGACAATCATAGTTTCACCAACAGCACGACCAAGACCCATCATCACGGCAGAAAATATACCCGGACTGGCAGTTAGAAGTACCACACCGATTAATGTTTGCCATTGTGTTGCCCCTAATGCTAATGAACCGCTAGTTAAATGACCCGGCACACTGAAAATAGCATCTTCAGCCATAGAGAATATAGTAGGAATAACTGCAAATCCCATGGCAATGCCGACAACTAAAGCGTTACGTTGATCAAAGTTGATGCCTAGATCATTGGTTAGGTATTGGCGCATATCGCCATTGAACAATGTCAGTTCAAGTACACCTGATAAAGAAAATGCAGCATAAGTAGCCAATATCATTACCGGTATGAGCAATAGTGGTGCTAATGTTTCTGGTAGTTTGTCTTTCAAGTTATTTGGTAGGTTATACCATGCAAATGCGGTTATAAGTGTCGACAATGGTAGAAAGATAAAAAGCAGAAATATTGCTGGCAAATACTCTTCCATCAATGGCGCTAACCATAAACCAGCTAAGAAACCTAGAATAACAGTTGGTAATGCTTCCATCATTTCAATGGTGGGTTTAACCTTTTTACGCATACCAGGGGTCATAAAGTAAGCTGTATATATCGCGGCAGTTAAGGCGATAGGCACAGCAAATAACATCGCGTATAAAGCGGCTTTAATTGTTCCAAAAGAAATAGGCACTAAAGAAAATTTACCTTCAAAGTCATCAGACCCTGATGTTGATTGCCATATATAATCTGGCTCTGGGTAACCTTCATACCAAACTTCTTGCCATAACGCCTGCCAGGTGACTTCTGGATGCTCATTATGTACACTAAAAGCTTGCAGTACTTTCTGATTTTTATTGCTTTCATCATGACCTATAACGATTAAGCCATTAGCTCTTGGCGCTATTGCAAATGCTTCAGGCTGACTTGAAACTAATTGACCTTGCCATAGATGCGCAGAACTCGTGGTATAAAACACATTAACCATGCCGCTATCAGTCATAGTGTAAAAACTTTTTCTATACTGCTCGGTATAGATAGCCGTTATCGCGTTTGATACTTTCTTATTATTGCTGTCATTAGTCTCGAAGCTTCTAATTTGCTTGAATTCTCGACCAGACTCCGTTGCGACTTCAAACCATTGACTGATCCGTCCACTACTGTCACCCAATAAAACAGAGCTGCTCCCTGAAAGTAGTGCCATTGAAGTAAGGTAAGTATCATCATTGTGTAATGTTGGCGTTATCGTCGCTTTAAGGCTGACTTCTTCATCATCATTTAACGAATACACATAGACTGTTGAAGCACTACGAACAAAAGCTAAACCTAGATCAGGTGTTACTTTTATTTCATCAACGCTACCTGTAGGTAGTTCTATTTGTTGAAAAATCGTTTCGTACTCAACGTCATCGCCATCACTTGAAGAGCTAAAATCATCTTCAGCAATAAAAGTAGTCTTCACTAGACGTTTGTCTTGAGTAAAACCAACAAAAACGATTCTTTCATCATCCATTGCAAAGCCTAATTGAGAGAACGGTGATTGTTCCTCATCAATAGTGAGTGAATCATGACCTAGCGGATAATTGACTTGTGGGATTATTTCACGGCTATCATTTGCATATTTAGCATAAAAACTTGGCTGAATTAATAAAGTTTTACCAGTAATAGTATGAAGCAGCTTATTGGCCGAAAAAGAATTAACCACACGAGTAATTTTATCTTGGTTGAAATCATCGCTGGTAAGTAAATATGCTGAAAGGGAGCTATCACCAACAGCAAACTGATTACTCCCTTTAGGGTCGCTGGCTTTTAAATGATAAAAATCAATATTGCCAGATGATGTGATTTGATAAGCCAACTCTTGTAGCTCATCAACACCAGTACCTAATATTTTTTCATCATTTTTCAAGTCAAGACTAACCTTAACTGTTGACTCAATTTTAGCTGACTCGAAAATAGGTTTAACTACATATAACAAGTACATAAATATGAGTACTAGGGTAAACAAAACACTTATACCACCGAGGGTAATTAACCATTTTGCTAGTGAATTTTTAACCCCACGACTACGGTTTGAACGAATGAGAGTTGCCACTTAATTAACCTTAACATCAATAAACTATCAAGTAGCTTATCGAATATAGAAAATACAATATAATAATGAAGCAAAGTATAAGTCAGTTATGTGACAATTTTATTACAGCAAGAAAATTGCTAGAGAATAGATGGGAAGAGGATAGAATGAAAAAGCAGAACACATTCTTTGAATCGAATAAGTTCTGCTTTTATTAAGTATTGATATATTTGCTTATTACCAGCCCCTTTTAGGATTGCCACTAAAATAAATTATAGACGAATATCAGCTAAATCAGCATCAAGCATATATTTTAAATCATAAATTACATGCTCTCTTTTCATCAAGGCTTTAATCTCACTAGCAGATAATGCTTTAAATTCATTATGAGCCACTGCAAAGATAACGGCATCGTAATGCCCATCCTTCGGTGCTGAAATTAAGTCAACATCATATTCATGCTTTGCTTCTTCGGGGTTTACCCAAGGGTCGTAAACATCAACATTGATCTCAAACTCAGCCAATTCAGCTAAAATATCTATCACGCCAGTATTGCGAACATCAGGACAATTTTCTTTAAAAGTAAAACCCATCACTAATACATTAGCGCCATTAACAGGAAGTTTTCTTTTAAGCATTGTCTTAATTAACTGTGAAACAACATATGCACCCATAGCATCATTAATACGGCGGCCAGCAAGAATAACTTCGGGGTTATAACCAATAGCTTGTGCTTTATGCGTTAGGTAATAGGGATCAACACTAATACAATGACCACCAACAAGGCCAGGTCTAAACGGTAAAAAATTCCACTTAGTACCTGCAGCTTTCAATACCTCTTCAGTATCAATATTTAACTTGTTAAAAATAACAGCAAGCTCATTGATCAAAGCAATGTTTAGATCCCGTTGAGTATTTTCAATGACTTTTGCAGCTTCCGCAACTTGGATACTTGATGCTTGATAAGTACCTGCTGTAACAATCGATTTATAAAGGCTATCAACAAAGTCACTAATTTCTGGAGTTGAGCCCGAAGTGACTTTTAAGATATTAGTGACTCTGCGTTCTTTATCACCCGGATTTATACGTTCGGGGCTATAACCTGCATAAAAATCTTCATTGAACACGAAACCTGAATGACGTTCTACCTCAGGGATACAAACTTCTTCTGTTGCTCCTGGGTACACAGTCGATTCATAAATAATAACATCATCTTTATTGATCACCTTGGCAAGCATAGCACTCGCTTTCACCAATGGTGTTAAATCAGGCTGCTTATTTTTATCGATTGGAGTGGGTACAGTGACGATATAAACATTACAGCCTTTTAAATCATCTACATCTGATGAATATGAAATAAACTTAGAGTCAGCTAACTCTTCACCGGAGACTTCTAAAGTAAAATCATGGCCTTGCTTTAATTCTCTAACTCGCTTGGTGTTTATATCAAAGCCCATGGTTGGATATTTTTTACCAAACTCAACGGCTAAGGGTAAACCGACATAACCTAAACCTATAATGCCTAGCTTAACGTTTTTTAATGAGTGCAACATACTACGTCCATTGATTGTGTTTTATTTACTGGGTTACTAATAAATTATTTAGCTAATTAATTTTAGTACTGGCCACAAGAAAAATTGTCATGACCTGAATAATTAAGACTACTAGATACCACTAATTGCGGCAATTGCTACTGCTGAATTATAAATAATGCTGGTGACGCTAGTCCATAGTGCTAAGTTATTCATATATTCAGCATTTAATGGTACAACAATAGTATCACCTGGCTTTAAGTTATTACTCGTATCACTGGTAAACCAATTACCACTATCCATCATTTTAATACTACCATTTGCAGAGATGATATAAATCCTGCCTTCATCTGCACGCTTTTTACTACCACCGCTTTGCGCTAAATAATCATCTGCCGATAAATTACTATCGTAAATATGTGAAGATGTCACTTGTACTTGACCAACAACATTTATCGAATTTTTTAATGTTGGCACATAAAGCACATCACCGCTTTCAAGTAATACATCATAATCGTCATTATTTATTACCCTAGGCAAATCAAGCACTAAACGCCCTACCGGCTGCACATTATTCATATCAGCTAACATTTTTTGCACTTCTGCATAGTCCTGAGAGTAATTTGAGTCTGACATAGATTTAGAAGCCATTTCTATTCTCAAATCAGCGGTCAGTTTCAACAAGTTCTGTTGCTCGATTTTACGTAATTGTACCCGAGTAAAGACAGAGCCTTCTTGATGAGCGAACTGAGTAAAACCACCTGCCTTAACAATTAAGTCTGCTAAACTCTCACCGCGGCGAACAGTATATTTGCCAGGAAAAACAAATTCACCTCTAAGTTCAACAACATTATTTTCACTCCATGCGGGAATTTGATGAATATTAAGTCTATCTTTTGAGCTTAATAAGACATTTTCTTTTTCATCTCCTGCAAGTGCCGCACTTAAATTCAACGTAAGGGAATTTTGCTGCGCCACATGATTCATAATTTGATTTCGTGTCAGTTCAGCACGCGCCACATAAGCCGATTCAGTTAAGCCGCCTGCAGCAGTAACTAAATCGGCAATTCTTGCATTTTTAGCAAGAGGGTAAACTCCTGGGTATTTAACCTCGCCATCAGCTTCAATTAATTGTATCGGTTGCCCCGACTTACCTTGGCGTTTCAATTTATCAATAATTGGCATTAACAAACGCTGACGAGAGAAAAGCGCTAAATCCCTAATATCAAGCTCTTCTTTTATCTCACCGCCACTAAACTGAGCAATAGATCTTTCAATCTTTTTAGCCGATGCATTATCATCAAGTTGGGAGGCTTTATCCGTATCACCATATTTAAGCCAAAATTTCTTTTCTTCAAATTTTTCTTTAGCGAGTTCCTGCTCTTTTTTGAAAAGCTCTTCTTGCGTATACGCGAGAGAATCGAAGTCCATTTGTTTGTAAATTGCCTTTACTGTGTTAGAGAAAACGAATACCTTATCATGGCTTTGTAATACCATGTTATCTTTAGAGTTTGGCGTTGAAATAGCTTTAGCTAAATCAAATTGAAGTACTTCAATGTTACGGGCAATATCTACCTCTCGTACAATAATGGAGTAATTAAGGTCGGCTGACTGTAATATATGAGAATGAATACTTGGAAAAACATCAGTAATACGCTGACCTGCTTGCCATTGGTATTTTCCTGGACGAGCTACAGCTCCAATCACAGTAATAGATTCCCCAAACATCTCAGCTGCTTTCATTACATGTATTGCATCACCCGCTTGTACTATGCGTGCTAAATCACTGGTACTTGTTAGATCAAGATTAATGACTGTACGTAGGGAGCTTTGGTTATAACGTTCAACTTGGGTGGTTTTGGCGAAGGCTGTTGGCAGTAAACCACCTGACATCGCCAAGATATCTTTAAAGGTGGCTTCTTGCGTTAATTCATAAATAGCGGGACGTCTAACTTCCCCTTTAACTTTGATAGTATTACCTTTAGACGCAATATAAACGACATCGCCAGATTGTAATAAGACATCGCCACTTGAGTCACCGTTAATCAATAAGTCATATAGATCTAGAGTATTGACTAACTTACCTGCACGTTTAAGCTGAATATTACGTAAGCTACCAATATCACTAATACCACCGGCAGCGAAAATAGCATGGGTAATACTTGATAATGAACTTAACGTGTAAGGACCTGGCTTATGAGCATCTCCTAAAACAAAAACCCTCATAGAACGAAGAGAAGCGATACCAATAACAACATCAACACCAATTATTCTTTCTTTGATACGCGCAGTTAATAAATGCTTAACGTCGTAAAATGATAAACCCGATACGGTAAAAGGGCCTAATGAAGGCAGAATAACTTGCCCTTCACGATTAACAGATAATTCAAGCTCTTTTGTTTCTTTTCCAAAAACTTGGATAGAGAGCTTATCACCAGGGCCAATGATATATTCGGCTGGTATGGCAATATCCATCACAGGAGAAAATGTTTGTGGTGCATTAGCAAAAACATCATAACCAAAAGGTTTTAGCCCGTTATTTTCTTTAAGTATTTCTTGCTTCTCCTCCTCAGGTTGAGTATCACGTGGGTAGGTTTTAGTATTTTCTGACTGCCCACTACTTTTACTAGAGCCGTTTAACTGTTGCTCGATAGCCGAAAAGTCAACACCCATTGACTGGGCGAGTGCCTGTTGCTGTGACTTAGGTAACTTCTTAAATTGCTCTATTTGCTGAGGTGATACTTGCTGAGCATTGACTTGATTTGAGCTTATCCCGACAATAAAAGTAAGCATTATAGCTAGGGTAATAATCGGAAAACTTAATGAGTTAGGCTTAGAGCCTCTTAAAAAATTTTTGATGGGTGTTATCATTTTGTACAAATTCCTATATAGCCTACGCAGTAATACATTTAAACCAAATCTTCTTGTTTCATACAGTAATAAATCAAGAAGCTAATTCCAACAACCTTAATTCTGTCATTAAATTTAGTGACGACGAAGTTTACCAGTATATGGGGATGCAAACAATATGTTAACCGAGCTAGTCATGGGTATTATTGTACTGTAAGTTAGTAAGTGCTAGGAAACATTTCTCTACAACCTCCAAAGCAAGGTAACCATTGATTTAGAGCAAAGCTTGCCTTTATTTGTTCACGCAGGTATAACACCCTCTTTACTAAAAAACATTAACTTAAAATGTTACAGTAAAAAACTAACGCTAATGATTATAAAAAATAAAATCTAGGATTATTATATGACTCAACCTAATGCGGGTACGCTGTTTGGCCACCCGAAAGGACTTTTCCTTTTATTTGGTACTGAAATGTGGGAACGTTTCGGTTATTACGGTATGCGTGCCTTATTGGTATTGTATCTTATTGCCTCAACACAAGATGGCGGTTTTGGCTGGACTAACCAAGAAGCGTTAAGGCTATATGGCTTCTTTACCATGGCTGTTTATTTAACGCCGGTAATAGGTGGTTGGTTAGCCGATAACTATATCGGTCAACGTAAAGCTATTATTTGGGGCGGTGTTATCTTCTCCTTAGGTTACTTTACCTTAGGTATCCCTAAGTCGATGATTGTCGGCATGGAAGAAACGGTATTTTATATCGGTTTAGCACTTATTATAATTGGTAACGGTTTATTTAAAGCCAACGTATCAAGTTTAGTAGGTGAGCTTTATGAAGATGGCGATCACAGACGTGACGGCGCTTTCACTATTTTCTATATGGGTATCAACTTAGGTGCCTTCTTAGCTCCTATTACTGTTGGTGTGCTTGGCGAAACTGTTAACTGGCATTACGGCTTTATCTTAGCCGGTTGTGGTATGTTAATTGGTTTAACTTTACAACTAACCTTAGCGAATAAATATTTAGGTGATATCGGTGTTGAGCCATCAGCTAAACGTACTAAAGGTGAGCAAGTAGCCGATGCACCGTTAACCTCTCAAGATATCGATCGCATGAAAGTTATTTTGATTATGAGCATGTTCTCGGTAATTTTCTGGGCGGGTTTTGAACAAGCCGGTGGTTTATTTACCATTTATGCCTCTGACTTCACCGATCGTACTATTTTTGGTTTTGAAATTGCCGCTTCATCATTTCAATCATTAAACGCTATGTTCATTATTCTTCTAGCACCTTTTGTTGCTTCGACTTGGGTTAAAATGGGTTCAAACGAGCCGACCTCACCGAAGAAATTCGCCCTGGCGATGTTATTTTTAGCACTAGGTTTCTTCGTGATGTTATGGGCTACTATGGTTCAAGGCGGCGATGTCGCGGTGAAAGTAAGCATGTTGTTCTTAGTATTCGCTTACCTATTCCATACTTTGGGTGAATTATGTTTATCACCTATTGGTTTGTCTATGGTAACTAAATTAGCACCACTTAAATTTACCTCGCTATTGATGGGTATATGGTTCTTCTTTACCGCCTTATCTAACTGGTTAGCTGCATTTATTGGTTCATTTGTTGGTGAAGGTGAAGAAATGGTCAATAATGCCGCAAACATATTTATGGGTGTTGGTATTGGCGCCTTAATCACCGGTTTAATCATCTACCTTTCAGCAGGTAAATTAGTTGAATGGATGCATGGCGCTGAAGGTGAGAGCAGCCATGATTTAGAAGAGAAAATTGAAGAAGAAATTTCAGTTACGGGTACGCACGAAGGTATTTCTGAAACACATAGGTAATTAGTAAGAGTTACAAGTTACAAGTTACAAAAATAGTATTAAGCTGGCAGAGCAATCTGCCAGCTTTTTTTATACAATAATTTTGATTATCAATTAAAAACAAAGATTATCTCTATGGAAACACGTTCACAGCTTCGAACAACTATAAGGCAATGCCGCAATGCACTCTCTATCGATGAGCAAAAAAAAGCAGGCTTAGCGTTAACAGAAAGTTTATCTCGTCATACAAAAATTCAACAAGCATCACGCATTGCTATTTACTTAACTAATGATGGCGAACTATCAACAAGTAGTTTTATAGACTGGTGTTGGCAGAACAAAAAGCTGGTTTATTTACCCGTTGTACATCCTTTTAGCACAGGGAATTTACTGTTTTTACTCTACCAACCAAAGACTGAACTGATCAATAATGCCTATGGCATTTTAGAGCCTAAATTGGATGTCACTAAAGTTTGTCCTTTAGAGCAACTTGATATTATTTGTACGCCACTGGTAGCGTTTGACGATTCCGGTGCAAGATTAGGCATGGGGGGGGGATTTTATGATCGAAGTCTCGCTCATTGGCAGCAAACTAAGCTTTATCCAATAGGACTTGCTCATGACTGCCAGTTGGTAACTAAGGTTCCCGTAGAAACTTGGGATATCCCCTTGCCAGAGATAATTACCCCAAGTAAACGCTATCGCTTTTTATAACAAATAATTTTTGAGCTATCAATCCAGTTTGGACTGGTTGAACTAGTATTGAACTGTTCCTGAATAGGTACCAAACGGATATTCATTCAATAAACTTAGCGCTGTGGCCACTGTAACTTTGTAAATACTTGATGCCACTGGCCATCAAATGAGGCCGATATTTTCATTCTTTTATTGGTGATAGGATGATTAAACTCTAATGATTTAGCAATAAGCATTAAACGTTTAAAAGCAAAGTGTTCAATAAAAAATGGATTTTGCTTGTTATCACCATAGTTGATATCACCGATAATAGGGTGACGTAGATGTGCTAAATGACGTCGAATTTGATGGCGTCTTCCGGTAACTGGCTGTACTTCAACTAAAGAATAGCGAACAGTGTCAAACTTACCTACTTTAATAGGTAAACTCGCTTGCTCTATCACCCGATAATAACTTTGCGCTGACTGAGCGGGTTTATCACGACTGACATTTTTATCGCCTAACTTATCTAGTTTCTCTTTCAGTGGATAATCGATAAAACCTCTTGCTGGATCAGTCCTACCTTCTGCTGGAGGTGCTAGTACTGATGATGTAATTTCATCTGTTACAGTAACGGATACATGGCCACGAACCAAAGCATAATAGGTTTTTACCATAGCCAAATCACAACCCTCCCCTTCTCCAATAGCCATATTAGCTACTGCATCAGCTTGGCTGCTTTTATTAGCAAAAGCTTCACTTAATATTGTGGCAACCGCTTTAGTTAATGCAAAAAGTAAAACGCCAGAGGTAGGTCTATCTAACCGATGAACGGGGTAAACATATTGCCCAATTTGATCACGTACTAATTGCAAAGCAAAATAGATTTCATCCTTATCCATAAAGCTTCGATGAACAAACAGACCTGCAGGTTTATCAACAGCAACCATGTATTCATCTTGATATAAAATAGTCAATATAGGCTTTTCTATATCGCTTTCTTTTACGACTATATTATCTAAATTCTCAGAAGAGCTTGTGTTTTCAATATTACTCATCAGTTACTCACCCTGTGCAGTTAATGTTTCATCTATTTTTTTAATAATCACCAGCAAAGATTCGCCTTGAGCAGATAAGTGTTTAAAAGACACTTCAGCCATAGGCGTTAACGCTATTTTAGTCGGTAGTCTTTTACCTTGATTAATCATCTCACTGATTTTATCAATGAATATAAATTGTAACCATTGCTCAAAAGTCAACGTATCACAACAAAACGGAGCACTACTTGAAAGCTCTAGAGGGCTAGGTTTCTGTTCTTGCCAAAGGTTTAACCTTTGTAACTCTTTGCTCAATTCTTCCAACAATTGTGCTGTATGTTCAATGTGTTTTTTCATCATCAGCGCTATATTACTTATGGTCGATTATTTTACTATGTTAATGTCGGCATTATCCTTATAATATGGCGCTATAACAAGCGGCAATATTTTCGATTTTATGACTGACATAACACCAGAAAAACATATAGAAACCCTTTCAGAATTACTTAAACTTTCAGGTTCACAATATCGCCTTTATGATATTGGTCGCTTGGTCAGTAAGTTACCCAAAGAGCAATTTGAAAAGGTCGAGTTAAATCAACTCCCCTACCCAACACCCGTACAAGGGCATGCTTGTATTGCTATTGCCTTTTGGCAAAAACAATCTTCACAACCCTACCTCTGGTTACTAAAGTTACCCTTAGATGAACGCGGTTTGTTAAATCAAGGTGCCAGAAATCACTTTATCGCGATCATTGTAGAAGCCCTAGGTGCTGATTTAACGCAAGAAACATCAAAAAAACAAGAAGAGTTACTGAGTAGCAACCCTTATTTATTTACTCCTGCACAATATAAATTAGCCAGCTTAAACAGCAAAATTAAAGTGGATTTGAAGCAGCAACCAAGTGAATATTTTTTACCTTTCAAGCAATACCTTATTGATAATACGAATAAAGGCACTGACTGGCATAATTGGCAAAATGTTGGTGTGCAAGGTATTACCGATTTTGTCGCCAGAATAAAACAAGACAACCACGATGGACTGCTACTCGAAGCATTACCTTACCTACCAATTGAAGTATTATCACCTGTGTGTAGTGCCTTAGAGAATGAGCAATTCCCGGTAGTTTTAATTGATGCTCTGGTAAAATCATTAAAAGCAGCTTTAGAGCATAAAGAAAATACTTCAAAGGTGACATTGTTATTACGAGCACTTTCAGCTAACAGTCAACATGTTCATGTAAGAGCCGTTGTTTCCCAAATATTAAATCAGCAAGAAGTTGCAACCGATATACTCATCAGCTTATCCGGTCGTTGCTGGTTAGCACTAGCTGATGACGTTCTGCTTATGTGTTATTTTGAACACTTACTCAAAAGCAATGACTTAACACTATTTTCTAGCATATTTAAAGATTTAGTCGCCATTCCTTCGGTAAGGCCTATCGCTTTTCAATGTATTCGCAGTGATAAACGCTCTCCAGAGCTTGCACAAGCAATTGGAAAATTATTTAGTTAAACAGAGGTATTAGCACTAATGGAAAATATTTATTATTTATTACTCTTTTGCTTATTTTGCTGGTATTTTGTTTACCTAAGGCAGGTATCAGAAGCAGCTAAACGTCATGTGAATAGATACTGTAAAGATGGTGGTTTACAATTTATTTCACTGGCTAGGCGCTCAAGTAGAGTAAAATTCACTAAAAAGTATGGCCTTTGTATTTATAGCATTTTTGATTTTGATTTTAGCGGCGATGGCGAGTCAAACAACCAAGGTTGTCTTACGCTTTGTGGTTTGAAAATCGAAGAAATCAACTTACCTGCTTATCGTGTGAGTGAGCCCTGACAACATCATCAAATATCAGTTACGATATTAACAAAACGTACGTAATTTAATCTACCTTTTTATTGGAGTTTTTGTGCCATTTTTACAAGCAGTTTTTTGTCTAAAAGGGTCGGATGATCGCAATCGATATTTTGCATCTGCACTATTTTCTCTTTTGAGTTTCATCTTTTTCTCTGCAATTTTTTCCAGCTACTTGGCGGTAATCATTGTTGTTTTATTAATTCTTACAGCTGTACTGACCTATAGTACTAAACGTCGTTTACATGATGCAAAACTAAACAAAAAATGGCAATTAGTCCCTGGTGGCCTTTTTTTACTCACCGGTCTGCTAAGTGTCTTCATTGAGAATAGCAGCAGTTATTATTTATTGATATTACCCGCCTTAAGTACTGCGCTTTTGCTTACCTACCCAAGTAAAAATCAAAAAGCTCACAATAATTATATCTTGGGCTATTTCGGTCCTATTGATCTAAGTAGCTATATCAAAGCGCCTGTTGTGATGAAAGCTCATAGTCAACGCATTGAACCAACATTAATTACTGATGGCGTTAGTGAGCAGCTTTATATTAATGAACCAGCTGCAGAGCCAAACATTACCACCAATGCCCCAACAGGTTTTGAAGTTAACGATAAACAAGTCGATATTGGCGAACTTATTCGCTTAAAATTTCTAAGTAATCGTAAATTACAGCTTGGTGTTATCGCCAGTGTCGCTGTAATTTTTATCGTAGTATTGGTTAATAGTGCTTTTACCTCTATCAATCAACAAGATGAAAGTGTTATTAATACAGGTTTGAGTGAGCCCAAGGTATTATCTCATAATAGTGTGAATAATATTCTTGCTAATAAAAAGCATTTACTCGCTATGCCTGATAGTTTCAATTTATATTTATCTGAATATCAAGGCATTATTCTTCAGTGGCAAGCTGATCAAGTTGCTGATGGCGAACTTTGGTCATTATTGTCAGCAAGTGGTGATAAAAGTTGTCAGAGTATTACCTTTAACAAAGGCTCTGCTATTCGTCCTCTAGCGGTTTCAGTGGAAAATGGTAGTGAATATTTCGCCAGCTTCTCTCCTCTTGATAGTAGTGAATTAGTACAAGCCCTCGCCTTTCGTGGCAAGTTCTCGTTATGTGGCTATAGCTTCTCTTTAAAGGGCACACAAGCAGTATTAGGTAAACATACAAGCTATGCACATTTTTTAGATAAAGATGCCTAGTCACTTTACCTAAAGTAATTTAGAAACAAAAAAGCAGCTCATAATATTGAGCTGCTTTTTTATTGAAAGTATATACCCATCCGACTTGAAGATGCTGGATTCAGCTGGAATTAGAAACGCCTTTAGGCAAGGCAAATTATTTGTTTAATAGTCATTCTATTTTCAATTAATTTAACGCAGCATAAAACGTTTCTAAACCAGCCCATAGGGGGAACCAGAGCAAATCATACTCAGCGCTGAATTTTTAATTAAGGGAACAACCATTAATAAAAAAATCCATCTTGATTATGAATCGCTCTGGTTTCCTGAAACGAGTATCTTCAATTGGGGTGGGTATAGTAACGACTACTCTATTATTGAGTAAAACTAATACCGGCCTTGATTAAACCATCATAAATACTCTTCATGGCCACAGTATTTTCGGTAAGCGAGTCATTCCATTTATCACGTTTATCAAAACCGAGATCACTAATTTTAAAGTAATGATCTGTTTTTATACCGCTTTTATCCAAACACGCTTTTGTACAGCCTAGATCACAACCATCAATGGCAATGATGGGTCGACCAGAATTAGCTAAGTCCATGATAGGTTTTACATTACCAACAACACCTGAAATACAAGACATCTCCGCAATGCCGTCACCATCAAGAGTTAATGATATATTATGCGCCATTTGTGCGAGGTTCGAGCAACCCGAGCAAGAGTAAACGATTGGCTTACCAGTTAGATTATCGCTATTGGTTGTAAGGGGATTTTGTAAGTTCGACATAAAAGTCACTCCTTAGTTACTTTATTCGCTATTTAGTTCGTTACCTTATTATCGAGTAACTTTATCAATATATACCCAAGCTACTTCAAGATGTAGGATTCAGCTGGAATTAGAAACGTCTTTAGACAAGGCATTGATTGAAGAGAATGGTTATCCCTTGTCGAAATCAATAACGATGGATAAAACGTTTCTAAACCCGCCCTACGGGGGCGATTGAGCAACTCATATCCATCGTAGCGTATCTGATTAAGGGAATAACCATTAATAAAATACGCGCCTTGATTATGAGTCGCTCAAGCGTCCTGAATCGATAATCTTGAAGTAGCTTGGGTATGTGCATTTTATCAAGTAGAAATAACGAAGAATTGATTTAGATCAATGCAACAGACAATACCCACTATGTAATTGTGGTTATTTGTACCAATTTGTTACTATTTGTTTTATTTTTACCATATCAAGGTGTGTGAGGCAGGCTTTACTCACTCGCTCAATCGCTTGCTCTTCAAGTGCTTCAACACTCGGCGCTTTACTTACCTCATAACCCAACCAGTGCATAAAGAGCTGTAAAGCTTCAGGTTGGTCAAACAGCCCATGTAAATAGCAGCCTGCTATTTGTCCATCATCACTTAATAACCCCTGCTTCTCGCCCTGTATGCTAAGCAAGTGCGGCGATTTAGTCCCTTTATCAAGAAAAGTACTTTGCCCTGCATGAATTTCATAGCCCTTAATCTCTACACTCTGCTGAGCTAGCTCTAAAAGGCCTGAAACATTAATCAAGGTTTTTTCAGCCTTTAACACTGTCTTCATAGCAAAATAACTGAGCCCTTTGCTTATGCCTGATTGTCCTTCTAATCCTTCAGGATCATCAATCAATTCACCTAACATTTGATAACCACCGCAGATGCCGATCACCTTACCTTGATAACGCAAATGCTTAGCAATATCATCATGCCAACCTCGTTGACGTAAAAAACCAAGATCGCTACGAACATTTTTACTGCCGGGCAGAATAATCAAATCACAAGCAGGAATCGCTATTTTTTCAGGACAAGTCTCACCCTCTGAGCCTTTTGCAAACAGAAACTGGCAATCAATATTCTCATGATGGCGTAGGGCATCAAAATCAGTATGATTGCTCATATGTGGATAGACTAAAACGACAATACGTACCTTTGTTGAAGTTGATGTGCCTTCAACTGATGTTTGCTTGGTTACTAACGCATCCTCAGAGGAAATATCTAAACCATGTAAATAGGGCAAAACCCCTAACACGGGTTTGTTGGTTTTTTGTTCTAACCAAGTAAGCCCGGATTCAAGTAGTTTAATATCACCGCGAAAGCGGTTAATGACAAAACCAACCACTCTATCTTGCTCTGATTGCGACAACAACATTAAGGTGCCTACTAATTGTGCAAAAACACCACCTTTATCAATATCGGCGATAATTAAAACCGGGCAATCAACCGCTTCAGCAAAGCCCATATTGGCAATATCACCTTCGCGTAAATTTATTTCTGCAGGACTGCCTGCCCCTTCAACGATGACTAAATCATATTGCTGAATTAACCGCTGATGCGAGCTAAGTACAGCTTGCATAGCCACTTTTTTGTAATCTTGGTACTCACTGGCCTCCATATTTGACGATGTTTTATGCTTAAGTGCTTTACCGTGAACAATAACTTGCGCGCCTGTATCGCTATTAGGTTTTAATAATATAGGATTGAAATCTACATCTAACGCTAAGCGAGCGGCTTTAGCTTGCAGCGCTTGTGCTCGACCAATTTCACCACCACAAGGAGTAACAGCACTATTCAGCGCCATATTTTGCGGCTTAAAAGGTGCCACTTTAACGTGCAAATCAGAAAACACACGGCATAAGCCTGCCACTAAAGTCGTTTTCCCCGCATCAGATGTTGTTCCCTGTATCATCAAGGTATTACTTTTACCTGATTGCGCTATCTCAAAAGAGCTTTGCGTAACCTGGGCGTTATTTTTCTTAGTTTTCACTTTATAAGTCCTCAAGAAATGGCATAGCAATGCTAGTCACTTGTTGGTTTAGTTGATCATCTTGATAAGGCTGACTAATAACAATACGAGACATACTGCCATGACCAATCTTTAGTTTCTGATGCCAGCTAGATTTTTGCCAATCTAGCTGTAATATATGCGCTAAGATCATACGAATAACGCCGCCGTGCACAACAACTAAAATCCGTCTAGGTGTATGTAATTCTCTTTGCTGCGATAAAACTATAACCTGCTGTTCTATTAGTCTGTGCCAAGCGTTTTTCACTCGGTGATAGAAATCTGATAATGCTTCCGCATCGGGTAATACTATGTCAGCAGGTGTTTGTAAAAAGGCTTCAAGTTGTGACCAACACAGCTCAGTTTCGATTTCACCGTATTGCTCAGTTTTAGCAGAGGTCTCGTTGAAATAAAGATCATCGAAGGCAACACCATCAAAGCAACCGAAATTCATTTCATGTAAATCGAGTGATATCTCTAACGGTAAGTTACACCTAGCTGAAAACTCTTTAGCTAGCAGCTGACATCGTTTTAAAGGTGAGCAAACAATACTGTGATAAGCCTTATTGGTTTGTTGTTGGGAAACTAAGCGCTCAAGTAAACGTGCATTTTCTACCATGTTCGGCGTCACATCAGTACAGCCATATAAAGCAGGTTTACCCTTGACTTTAACATGTCTTATTAAGTCAATTTCAAGCATGAAAAACCATTTTATTACTCATCAGTATTTTTAATACGAAGGGGAATACCTGCGGTAACCAAAGTCACTTTATCGGCAACTTCTGCAACCTTTTGATTTAACCAACCACAATAATCAACGTATAAACGAGTAGATTCACCCATAGGGATCACACCTAAGCCAATCTCATTACTGACAATAACGAGATCACCGGTGCTAGACATCAAACTGACAATTAACTTATCGATTTGGGTTTGCAAGTGCTGACTTTGCTCAGGTCTACTGGCTTCATCAACAGCATAAAGTTGATTATTTAACCACAGGGTCAAACAATCGAGTAAATAAACACTATTTTTATCAAGATCAGTAAGCTGTTCAGCAAGGGCTAATGGACATTCAATTAATTGCCAGTTATCACCTCTATCATATTGATGTTTACTGATCCTACTGTCCATCTCTGTATCAATAACGGTTGCCGTGGCAATATATACCAGCTGCTTATCCTTAATTTCGGCTAACGCGCTTGTTTGTTGCTCTGCAAATCTTGACTTACCTGATCGAGCACCGCCTAAAACAAAATGAATCACCCTGAAACTCCGCTAAAATTGAGTCCTGTATAAGTATTATTACTGAGGTAGGAAACGAGCGTCAGATAAATAATCAGCTCAGAAATCTGCTGTCCCGCACCTAAACAGTCCCCGGTAAACCCGCCAATTTTTGACATAAGCCACTGTTTAAATAGCCAGCGAAAAATAAATAAAATACTCAGTAAAGAAAAGATGACTTCACTTGAATAAAAAATCAGTGGCGCGACACCTATTAATAGTAAAGTTGCTAATTCTGAAAAAGATTGAGCTTGCGCTAAGGGTTTACTTTTACTTTGCTCAATATCACTGACATAGGGCATAGCTGAAATTAAGCTACCAGCAATCGCTCTAGATAACATTTCTGCCAGTACAATAGCTAAAAGTAAGTGATTACTATCTTGATTAGCGAGCTCTACCAATAGTGTAAATTTTAATAATAAAGTAATGATTAAGGTAACCGCACCATAAGTACCGATACGGCTATCCTTCATAATAGTCAATCGCTTTTCTATGGTGAATGCCCCGCCTATGCCATCAGCCATATCAGCTAAACCATCTTCATGAAAAGCGCCTGTTAACAGTAAACTGACCCCCATCATTAACAATATAGAAATATTGGCGGGTAAAAAGGTACTAAAAGTAAGGTAACTTAACGCCAGTAGTAACCCTGTGACTAATCCCACTAGAGAGAAGTATCTGTTTGCTTTATTTAACAATGACTCTGAGTAATGCATTGTTTTGGGGACAGGTAAACGGGTAAAAAAGCTTAACGCCAAATAAAATAAATTCAGTTGAGTTTTCACCTTCTCTTTTAACGACTCTCTTGCCTCTGCAATCATACTGTCACTCCAGCACTTTCAAAGCTGGCCATATTATTGTAAAAACTGGCTGACGCTTTTATCAATGGCAAGGAAAGTGCTGCACCAGTACCTTCTCCCAAGCGAAGTCCTAAGCTCAATAACGGCTGAGAGCTAATGTCGCTAACTGTTTGTGCTGCCATCAGCTCCTCAAGTAAAGATTGATGTGCCTTTTCTTGAGATACGTGAGAGAAAATAAGGTAATTGGCGACATTTTTATTTAAGCGGTGCGCCACTAGCGCAGCGACAGTGACAATAAAACCATCAATAACTACGGGTATACTCAGCGATGCTGCTGACAATATAGCGGAAACCATTTGTACTATTTCAAAACCGCCTAACTCAGCTAGGAGCATTAAAACTTCTTTTTGAGTTAAATTAAGAGTATCGCTGTCAAGTGAGCTAATTCTTTGTAATGCTTTTTCAATAAGCGCTACTTTTTTATCTAATTGTTCATCGGTAATGCCGGTACCTCGACCCACACACTCATCAACACTAAATGAAGTTAATGCTGACATTAATGCGGCGGCAGAGCTGGTATTGGCAATGCCCATTTCACCTAATAGTAATAACTCCACACCTTGCTCAACTTTTGTCTTAATTAGCTGTTTTGCATGCTCGAAGCCCTGCTCGACCTGAGTGATAGACATAGCGGGTTTTTCTGAAAAATTATGGGTTCCTGCGCCAAGTCGTTGCTCAATAAGTTCAACTTTATTGACTTTATCGTCGGCCAATAAAGGAAGCTCATCATGACTGATAGACTGTAATATGCCGCAATCAATAACCGTTAAGGCAATATCATTACTTTGGCAAAAACAATTTATAGCAGCTCCACCATGTAAAAAGTTAAGCACCATTTGTCTAGTTACTGCACTGGGCGCAATGCTAACACTCTCTTCATTAATACCATGATCGCCTGCAAAAACTAACATAACAGGCGCTTTTATACTGATTTGATTAACACTATCATCATCTGAACTATAACTATCAATACTAGATTTTTTTTGACGCCTTTGCTCAGTGATCAATGCAAGTTGTAAAGCTAATGGCTCTAATGCACCAAGGGCACCTAAGGGCTTAGTTTTGTTATCAATTTTAGCTTGAATAAGTGCTAAGGTATTTTTGTTCAAAGGTGAGATAGGCATCATGAGGAATAGTCTAAAGATGTTAATGGGGGAAAAATTGGCATTATTTTAAGCTATTAAACTGACAAAAACATAACTTCTTTTAGCTAAGTTATGTTAATGAACTTACCTTAACTGTATGTTGCATATTGTATAAATCATTAAAAGTATACTGAAAGGTGAACTAGGCAAATGTATTAAAATTCTGTAACATCGGCAATAGAAGATTTTCACCTTAAAATTTTACGTCAGGCTGATATAGTTTTATGAAATCATATACAAAGTATACCCTTATCCTTTCCAGCATACTTTTGGCAAGTTGTGTTAATCAAAACACAAAAATTGCAGAAAACATTATGCCCACCACTAATGTATGTACCAAACTAGATTTACTTAAAAGTGCTTATTACACTGACTTTGAATCACTAAAAGAAATCAAAACATCTGGTAGGGCGAGCAACATTTGGCGAGCAAAATATCAACTATTTGGTGAAAACTGCCAAGTCTTTTCGTGGGGTGGAAAGCAGCATACCTACTCATGCCGATTAGTTGCCCCTGATGAAGAAACCGCTCAAAAATATTACCGAAATGCTAAAGAGATTACTCAGGAGTGTTTAGGTGAAGAATGGGCTTTAGAAGAAAGTAATAGAGCACATGATGACGGAATGAAAGCAAGCTTTGCTAATCATGGCGCTAAGCCAAATGAGAAGGTTACCTTTTCAACACATTTAGTACCCAGTTCAGGGTTTTTTTCAACAACTTGGACAATTTTCTATTATGTAGGTAATAGTTCACAGCCAAAATAAAAAGCATTAATGAACCGACATTTCATTGCCTTTTATAACTTTACCTCTTGCTTTTAATAGATTCAATTTTTGCTTTGTTTTTTGAAAGCTAGAAACTAAAAAGCTGATAATGATTATTAAGCGTCATTATCAGCTTTGAACATTGACTATCTACTATCGATTAATTTTCGTCAGGCTCAAACCCATCTAATGTTACGCCGGATAATCTCCCCGTCCCACCTTGATCATTACTACGCAATTTAATCATTAGACGTAGATCATTTGGCGAATCGGCATGATGCAATGCATCTGCATAAGTAATCACACCCTGCTGATAATGCTTAAATAATGCTTGGTCAAAAGTTTGCATACCCAACTCATTTGACTTTTCCATCACTTCTTTAATACTGCCCACATCACCTTTTTTTATTAGTTCACTGATAAAAGGTGAGTTGAGTAAAATTTCAATGGCTGCAACACGGCTATGGCCATCTTTTGTCGGTACAAGTTGCTGAGCAATAATACCACGTAAATTTAGCGCTAAATCAAATAACAATTTACCATGTTGGTCCGCAGGAACTAAATGCATAATACGGTCAATGGCTTGGTTCGCATTATTAGCATGCAAAGTAGCAATACATAAATGACCTGTTTCAGCAAAACTTAAGGCGTGCTCCATTATCTCTTGGTTTCTGATTTCCCCAATTAAAATAACGTCTGGTGCCTGACGTAATGAGCTTTGCAGTGCCGCATCAAACGATTCAGTATCTAAACCTACTTCTCGTTGAGTGATCATACTTTTTCCGTGCTCATGAACAAATTCTACCGGGTCTTCAATAGTTAAAATATGACCTGGTGAGTTACGATTTCGATAACCTATCAATGATGCCATAGAGGTAGACTTACCTGTACCTGTACCACCAACAAATAGCACTAAGCCACGTTTAGACATAACAACATCTTTTAAAATAGCCGGTAAACCAAGGTCGTCAACATCCGGAATTTCTGTGACAATACGTCGACAAACCATACCGGCCATATCTCGTTGCCAAAAAGCAGAAATACGAAAACGGCCAATGCCTTCTATTTCAATAGCAAAGTTACATTCTTTTTCGTTATTAAATTGCTTCTTTTGCTTCTCATTCATGGCGTCATACACTAGCGCCAATGATTCTTCAGCAGTTAATACCACATCATCAATGGGCTGTAACTCGCCATTAATTTTTGCGCTTACTGCCAGTTTAGCCGTAACAAACATATCAGAGGCGTCTTGTTTTACCATCCTTTCTAATAATTCATGAAGTCTCATTTAATATCCTCTATCTAATTCAGCGATTAACTTAAAAACACCCATTGTTAAAAACCTGAAAATTGATTTTTATCAACCGCTTTTTCCATCGCATCTTGTTTGGTGATCATGCCTCGGTTAACCAAATTTTGCAGACATTGATCCATCGTTTGCATGCCATGTTGCATACCGGTTTGAATAGCTGAATACATTTGCGCAATTTTATCTTCGCGGATCAGGTTACGAATCGCAGGCACACCAATCATAATTTCATGAGCAGCTACTCGCCCACCACCCACTTTTTTAATTAAGCATTGTGAGATTACTGCGCGAAGTGACTCTGATAACATAGATCGAACCATTGATTTTTCTTCGCCAGGAAAGACATCAATAATACGGTCAATAGTTTTTGGTGCCGAGGTGGTATGCAAGGTGCCAAAAACTAAGTGACCCGTTTCTGCTGCCGTCATCGCTAAGCGAATGGTTTCTAAATCTCGCATTTCACCAACAAGAATAACATCAGGGTCTTCACGTAAAGCTGACCGTAATGCTGCTGAAAAACTTAAGGTATCGCGATGTACTTCTCGTTGGTTGATAAGACATTTTTTATTCTCATGGACAAATTCTATTGGGTCTTCAATAGTTAAAATATGATCGTGTTTGTGATCGTTAATATAATCAACCATGGCTGCTAGCGTTGTTGACTTACCAGAGCCTGTCGGCCCAGTCACTAAAACTAAACCGCGTGGCGTGTCTGAAATTTCACGAAATATATCAGGGCAGCCTAAGTCATCAAGGGAAAGAATTTTACTTGGAATAGTACGAAACACTGCCGCTGGGCCACGATTTTGGTTAAAAGCATTCACCCTGAAGCGTGCTAAATTAGGCACTTCAAAAGAGAAATCAACCTCTAAATTTTCTTCATATTCTTTACGCTGACGATCATTCATGATGTCATACACTAAAGCGTTAACATCTTTAGCATCAAAGGCTGGTATATTGAGTTTACGTACATCACCATCAACACGAATAGACGGCGGAGTACCCGTTGATAAATGTAAATCTGATGCGTTATGTTGCACACTAAATGCAAGTAGTTCGGTAATATCCATAAGAGCCTCTTTTTATAGGTTGATAAACAATAATAATATTATCTTTTATCGGTAATTATTTAATAATGTAATAGGTTATACTAGCTAGAAAATAAGCTAAGTTAAAACAGTTCACTATAATTTCACATGATAAATATTAAAAATAATATTGATAAAATTAAAGCGCAAATTCAACAAGCTTGCCAACAAAATGGTCGATTAATTCCACTAATAAAATTGTCGAAGCCATTATTAGAGCAACCATCTCCAGTATCACTACTCGCTGTCAGTAAAACAAAGCCGGCATCACTGATTGAGCAAGCTTATCTCGCTGGCCAACATGACTTTGGTGAAAACTACTTACAAGAAGCGGTAGAAAAAATTGAACTGCTTGATCAGCTTTCGGATATAAATTGGCATTTTATTGGCCCAATACAATCAAATAAAACGAAATTAATCGCCAGTAACTTTTCTTGGGTTCATAGTGTTGACAGAGAAAAAATTGCACTGCGCCTTAATCAACACCTCAATGATGATAATTGTCACAATACTCCGCTAAACATTTGTTTACAAGTGAATATTAGCAATGAAGATTCAAAGTCAGGTATAACTATTGAGCAAGTTTTTTCTCTCGCTAGCGTAGTTGATAATTGTGATAAACTTATTTTACGTGGTTTAATGGCTGTACCAGAAAAAAATGCATCTAAAGCCTGTTATGAGCAAATGCAGCAATTATTTATTGAACTAAAAAAACAATACCCCAGCGTTGATACTCTCTCTCTTGGTATGTCTAATGATTTAGATGAGGCTATAGCCCATGGCTCAACCATGGTGAGAATTGGTACTGCCATTTTTGGCGCTCGAACAATCAAAAATTAACTTGTAGGACTATCTTTATGAACAAAATTTCCTTTATTGGTGCTGGCAATATGGCACGAGCGATTATTATTGGCTTAGTCAACTCTGGTGTTTTAGCTAAAAACATCATGGTAGCGAATCCATCTGAAGAGAAAAGGCTCAAGCTAGCACAAGAATTTGGCGTTTTACAAACCGATGATAATAATAAGGCCAGTGACTTTGCTGACGTGATTGTACTGTGTGTTAAACCACACTTTATCAGTGAAGTTTGTCAAAGAATAAGTCAAGAAATTGATATTACAGGTAAGCTCTTTATTTCAGTGGCTGCAGGCCGAACCGTTGAACAAGTTCAACAACCGCTAGTTCAAGGCAGTAACAAAGCTTTGCCTGCTTTAGTACGGGTAATGCCCAATACCCCTTCTCAACTAGGTTTAGGTATGAGTGGTCTATTTGCTTCAAACGAAGTAAGCATTGAGCAAAAATCTATTGCTGAAAAACTAATGAGCGCAGTAGGCAAGATAATTTGGCTCGACACCGAAGACCAGATTAACGATATTATTGCTGTTGCTGGCTCTGCGCCTGCGTACTTCTTCTTATTCATGGAAGCGATGGAAAAACAAGCACAGAGTTTAGGCTTTTCTGCCCAAGAAAGTCGTATGTTAGTTCAACAAACCGCGCTTGGGGCTGCACAGATGGTAGCGCACAATGATGATGATGACATCAGCACTTTACGCGCCAATGTCACTTCAAAAGGCGGCGCAACACATGCTGCAATAGAGCAATTTAAACACGATGGTATGGAAGAAATGGTAAAAAATGCCATGAATGCCGCTATTGCTCGTGCTGAAGAGATGGCTAAATAATTCATTTCACTGTTTAAACTTAAAATTAATTAAAGGAAACTCCATGGAAGCACTTATTTATTTGCTTAGATTCGCCTTCGACGCGTTGTTAATGATTTTGATCATTCGTGTATGGCTACAATGGGTTAAAGCTGACTTTTATAACCCATTAAGCCAATTTATTGTCAAAGTAAGCAACCCGCTGGTGGTACCCTTACGCAAAATCGTTCCGGGTTTAGGTGGTTTAGACTTAGCAACAGTATTAATTGCTTATGTCGTCGCTACGTTAAAGTTTGTAACTCTCGCAGCACTTTCAGGTGAAGGTTTAGGTGTGTTAGCCTTTTACATTGGTTTATTAGTGTTATTAAAACAAGCTGGATTTCTACTGTTTGTTATTATGATTATCATGGCCATAATGAGTTGGGTTGTTCAGGGCTATAACTCGACATTAATGGTACTTAGCCAATTAACAGAACCTTTTTTAAACCCTATTCGTAAAATAATTCCGAATATGGGTGGATTAGATTTATCTATGTTGGTCGCTTTTTTATTGATGAATGTCATTAATATCTTACTTTCAAGCTCATTACCGTATTGGGCCGCGCTATAAAGCGAACTCTCCCTATATATTTCAAGGTAACTTACCTTTTGTTGGGTCTGTTCTATAATATAGGAATGAATAGAACAGTTCCAAATCCTCTGCAATTTTTTTGGAGAACAACATGAAAATTTCAATCATTAAACTATTTATCGCGCTCAGCCTTAGCTTGTTTATGATGACCAGTGTTAGCGCTGAGAACATGAAAAAATTAGGCTCGATGAATGTACATTATATGGCTATTGGCTCAACATTTTTCACCCCTGAAATTGCTAAAGTCTATGGTATTACACGTAGTCGTTACAATGGCTTAATCAATATTTCAGTCTTGGATAACAGCCAAAAAGGTATTCCTGCTAAAACGGTTAGTATTACCGGTAAAGCCAAAAATAACTTAGGTCAGTTTAAGGACTTGGATTTTAAAGAAGTTAAAGAGGGTAATGCTATTTATTATCTTGCCCAGGTTAACTACAACAATGAAGAAACACTACATTTCGATATAATGATTAACGATGGCAAAGAAAAGCAGCAATTAAAATTTTCACAAATTTTTTATGTTGATTAGGGTCTGTTGATCTTTCGAGATTACTTTTACAGTAACTTGTTTGGTATTTAGGCCAGGCAGAGTATGTGACGTGTAGCTGGCTACTCGAACAGACGATAACGTAGACTAAATTTCAAACAAGTGCTGCCCTTTAGGGTTCATTTAAAACAAATTTACTCATTGTTGCTCACTTTTTTAATAGAATGACTATGATACAAAGCTCGCGTCGCGATTAAATCCGTTTTAAATTGAATAAACTTTAACCCTGAAAGATCAACAGCCCCTAAGCTTTTATGGTTATTTTCTAAGTATCAAAGAGCCCTCACAGGCTCTTTTTTTATTGATAATTTTTAGCGAAATACCCGTATATAAGATAGAATAGCGCGATTAGAGCCCCGTTAATAAAATTAGAAACACTCACAGGTAATCCTCATGTCAAAAGTTGTACTAGCCACTGGAAATCAAGGTAAAGTTAAAGAATTAGCCCATTTATTGGCTGAGCAATCGATCGAAATAGTACCGCAAAGTGAGTTTGATGTGCCTGAAGTTGCAGAAACAGGCACTACCTTTGTAGAAAATGCCATCATTAAAGCCCGTCATGCGGCAAAAATCACCGGTTTACCCGCTATTGCTGATGACTCAGGTCTGGAAGTAGATGCGCTTAATGGTGCACCCGGTGTCTATTCAGCGAGATACGCGGCAGATATCACAGAAGGTCAGGTAACTGATGATGACAATACCAACAAGTTATTAGCTGCGTTAGCTAATACACCTGATGAGCAAAGAACGGCTCGTTTTCACTGTGTGTTGGTTTACATGAAACATGAAAATGACCCAACTCCAATTATTTGTCACGGAGTATGGCAAGGGACTATCAGCAGAGAGAAATTAGGTGAACAAGGCTTTGGTTATGATCCTGTATTTTGGCAAAACGATTTACAAATGTCTTCCGCGCAATTATCACGTGAAGTGAAGAATAAATTAAGCCACCGTGGTCAGGCATTGACAAAGTTAGTTGAAAAACTAGCTATGACTGCAACCTAACGTGAATTGAGCCTTTTAACTATGTTAGATACCTTAGAAAACCAACCTCTTTCGCTTTATATTCATATTCCATGGTGTGTGGAAAAATGTCCATATTGTGACTTTAATTCCCATGCCGTTAAAAGTGCAATTCCCGAGCAAGATTATGTGACAGCCTTGATTGCCGATCTAGATGCCGATATTGAACGTTTTGCATTAAGCGAGCGAGCTTTACACTCAATATTTATTGGTGGTGGAACGCCAAGTTTATTTTCTGCCGACTCAATTAAAAGCATAATAAAACAAACCCTTAGTCGTTTTTCTCATGAAGATGATATAGAAATTACCCTAGAGGCAAATCCTGGTACTGTTGAAGCCGATAAGTTTATTGGTTTTTTCGATGCAGGTGTTAATAGACTTTCTATCGGTGTACAAAGTTTTTCCTCTGATAAATTAATTAAACTTGGCCGAATTCATGATAGTGGCCAAGCGAAGACAGCGGCAAAACTAGCAACAGAAAGTGGCATGACAAGTTTTAATTTAGACTTAATGCATGGTTTACCCAACCAATCAGTCGATGATGCCCTTGATGATTTAAAAACAGCTATCAGCCTCAATCCTAATCATATTTCTTGGTACCAGTTAACCATTGAGCCCAATACCATTTTTCATTCTAAACCGCCGAAGTTACCTGTAGATGATATTTTATGGGAAATTCAAGACCAGGGCGTAAAACTACTTAATGATGCAGGTTATCAGCAGTATGAAATTTCTGCTTACGCTAAACCCGGCTACCAATGCCAGCATAATTTAAATTATTGGCAATATGGTGATTACCTTGGCATTGGCTGTGGAGCTCATGGGAAAATAACGGATAGTCGAACGCAGAAAATAATGAGAACGATTAAAGTAAAACACCCTAAAGGTTATTTAGATACCAGCCGTGATTACTTAGACCAATTATCAGAAGTTGATGAAAAAGAACGCCCTTTTGAGTTCATGATGAATCAACTAAGGCTGCACAGTACTTTTAGTATAAAACATTTCCAAACGAGCACAGGCTTGGGTATAGAGACAGTACTACCACAGCTTACTCTGGCTAAAAATAAAGGCCTCATGGAAAATGAAGTCATAAGGAATGATGAATATTGGCATGTCACTACAACGGGGCAAAGATATTTGAATGACTTATTGGAAATCTTTTTATGACCGAGTCCTATTCACCTAACGTAAAGTCAGCACAAGCTAGTTATGTAGAAGATCATGATGAACACATTAACCATGAAGAAGTTAGCCCTGAGCAAGCGCAGCTTGATAAAGCTTTTATGCAAAGAGCCTTTGAATTGGCACAACAAGCAGAGCAGCATGATGAAATACCGGTAGGTGCTGTGGTTGTTCATCAAGGAAAGGTTATAGCTGAAGGTTTTAATCAGTCGATTATGCTAAACGATCCCTCAAGCCATGCGGAAATGAATGCCATTAGAGAAGCAGGAGCATATCTTAATAACTACCGTCTGCTTGACTGTACTTTATATGTCACCCTTGAGCCCTGCCCTATGTGCGCGGGTTTATTAGTGCATAGTCGAATAAAGCGCTTGGTTTATGCTAGTGCTGATCTGAAAACAGGTGCCGCTGGTAGTGCTTTAAACTTAACAAATAGCCCACAATTAAACCACCAAATAGTAGTCAATTCTGGTGTAATGCAAGAAGATTGCAGCCAACTATTATCAGCATTTTTCAAGCGCCGTAGAAAAGAAAAAAAACAAGCTAAGCAGGCCGCTAAAAATGTCTAATTGAGACTATACAAAGTTCCATAGAGATAACGCCTTCAAAAACAACCGCCAATTGATGGCGAATACTCGCTGCTGTGCTAACTTATAAGTATCGCTGTTTATTTTGTCTTTATGTGTTTCTCATTTCAACTCTGCCACTAAAAATCTAATAAGCACTTAAATCATCACTGGTTCATGGAAAGACATATATGTCGGCTTATATTGCTAATGATACCGAACAATTATCTACAGATAAGTCAGCGACTAAAAAATCATCAACTGAACCTTTACCACCATATCAAGTCCCACAATTGACTAAAACAAAGAAGTTTTTTTTAGTCACCGTTATTGTACTTTGCCTACTGCCCATAACATTTAACCTGCTCGGCTTTAGCTTCGCTTCCCTTATTATGCCACTTAATAGCAGTGAGCCCATAGTCGCTAACCATCTATTTTATGCTCTTTCTGGGGCTATTCAGCACACATTGTTAGAGTGGTCAGCGGTAGTATTAGCGCTGCTGACTTTTGTTTTAGCACTGGTGCACTATCGAATTCATCGAGACATTGCCATTCCTATAATGGGCATGGCAATTTTTTGTGCAGGCTCAGTTGATGCATTTCACACACTAGCTGCAACCAGAATTATTTCAGCAGAAGCTGCAAATACTGATTTCATTCCTTTTACTTGGGCTTTGTCACGTATATTCAATGCCACGATTATGATTATTGGCACCTTAATTTGTTTTGTACTTTACGCCAGAAAAAAACAAGCAGTTATAAATGAACCAAATGATAAAGATACCAAAAACTACAGCAAAAAAGATTTTAAAATACTAGCAGCTATTGGACTTTGTTTTTTAAGTTTTGCTTATCTATCCGTACACATTGCCGCTAATAGTAGTCATTTACCACAAACCATGTTTAAACAAGCCTTAATTACTCGTCCATATGATGTATTACCGTTAGGACTTTTTATTTTTGCTGGTAGTCTATTTATCAACTTATACAAACAATTTCCTTCAATAGCTAAGTATGGTTTATTGCTAAGTGTTATCCCTGAAGTTACCACCCAACTGCATATGGCCTTTGGCTCCACCGCCCTATTTGATAACCACTTTAACATTGCCCATAGCTTAAAAATCATTGCTTATGGCTGCGCTTTTTTGGGTTTACTTTTTGATTTAAAAGCAACATCAATAAATGGGGTAACCCAAAGTAGCACTCAATCAACAGCCCAAGCTAAACTAGATAAACTAGATAAAAAAGCTAAACAAGCTAAACAAGCATTACAAGATAAGTTATTAGATGTTGGCCATGCCCGACACTCCATTAGCATGCAAATACCTATTGCTGCTTTTGTTTTAGTATTAAGTGTCTCTACTCTGGTGAGTTTTTTATTCTATTTTGAAACACAACGCTTATTAACCCAACAAGCAAAAAGCGAGGTTGCCATAGAAAGTAACCTAGTAGACCCCATAATTGAGCAACTCTACAGCCAAGCTAATTCTGATATTTTATTTTTGAGTAGAACTCCCCCAATTCAGGGCATGATAGAGTCACTCAAAAAAAATGATACACATAATTATCAATTATGGAAAAATAGAATAGAACAAATATTCAGTGAGTTTCTCATAAATAAAGAGTTCGATTATCAAATTCGTTATATCGGTGTTGCCAATAATGGCCAAGAATTAGTTAATGTTCGTAACGATAAGCAAAGCATCGTTATACCAACATCTCGTTTACAGCAAAAGTTAACCAGACCCTACTTCAAAGCAACTATTGACAAAGATCCCGGGCAAGTCTACTTTTCAAAAATAGAGTTAGCAAAAAATAATGGTAAAATTGAGCAGCCTAACAGAGCAGTTTTAAGGGTAGCCACACCTATATATGATCAAAGCTCAGGTGAAATATTTGGTCTAATTATTATTAATTTAGATTTTGGTAACTTTATTGAGCACTTAAAAACAAAAGAGTTGAGCCAACTCTCATTTTACTTAACCAACGAAGCAGGTGATTTTGTTTCTCATCCTGACAACAATAAAACCTTTGGTTTTGATTTACAGCAAAGGTACTTAATACAAGACGAATTCCCTCAGTTAAAAATAGCTATCAGTGAACAATTACTCACGTTTCCTCTCAATAGCGTCACTATTAATGATCATAAATATCATGGCCATTTTCAACAGATAAATTTAAAACGTTTTGATAACATTCACCTACTTAACTTGTTGATATTAAAAGACAGCACGGATATAGAGCAAACACTATCAGCTTATAGGATGCGCAGCTTATTACTGGGTAGTTCATTAGCGCTTATAGCCCTAGCCATAGCAACTATTGCAGCAAAACGTATTGCTACACCATTACAGCAAATTACTCATAGTTTAGAAAACTATGAGAAATCAAATCAGTTAAGTGCCCTACCAACCCAGAGTGATACAGAAATTGGAGTACTTGCACGAAGCTTTAGTAATTTATTTACCCAAATGCAGTTTGCTTTACATGAGCAAGAGCATTCAGCCTTATTAGCCAAACAAAGCTCGGAACAAATAAATGCTATTTTCTCTAGTGCAGCAGAAGGCTTTATTACCATCAACGAACAAGGTCGGATTATTTCGTTCAATCAGGCTGCACAAAAAATGTTTGGCTATAGCGAAGCTGAAGTTCTGAACAAAAACATCAATATGATGATGGTTGCTCGAGAAAGTACTAAGCATGATGGTTACCTAGACAAGTATGCACAGTCAGGCATTGCTCATATTATGGGTGTTGGCAGAAAACTAACTGCTTTGAAAAAATCGGGAGAAGTTTTCCCTATTCATTTGTCAATATCAAAAGTTTCCAGTGAAGAGGGCGTGGTCTTTACCGGAATTATCCGCGATATATCAAAAGAGGCACAGCTGGAGTTAGAGCAAGAGCAACACCAACATGCACTCATGGAAGTCAACGAGAGGGTAAACTTAGCGACGGATGCCGCAGGTATCGGCATTTGGCAGTATGACATAAAAAATGACAACCTTACCTGGGACAAGTGGATGCATAAAATATATGCAATATCGCCACAAGAATTTACCAGTCAACTTGTTGATTGGCAAAATGCCGTTCATCCTGAGGATCGTGATGCAGCAGTTCTAGCAATAAAGAATGCTATAGAACAGCACTCTGATTTAAATTATGAATTTAGAATAAAAACACCCTCGGGCAGTATAAAACATATAAAGGCGATGGCTCTTATTAAGCTTGATCGCCAAGGTAATGCTGTGCAAATGACTGGTGTAAATATTGATATAACTGAACGAATACTGGTTGAACAAGAGCATATTGCAGCCAAAGAACTAGCCGAGGACACCGCTCGACATAAAGCTGAATTTCTTGCCAGTATGAGCCATGAGATCCGTACACCGATGAATGGAATCCTTGGTATGCTCGGGCTTCTACTTAGAAATGACTTAAGTGAAGAGCAAATGCACCGAGTTTCATTAGCAAACTCAAGCGCTGAGGCATTACTTAGTTTGATAAATGATATTCTGGACTTTTCTAAAGTCGAAGCAGGAAAGTTAGATTTGGAGATAATTGATTTTGACTTAAGAACCTTACTTGGGGAGTTTAGTGAATCGCTTGCTTTAAAAAGCCAAGAAAAAGATATTGAAATAATTCTTGATAATAGAGGCATTCAGCAAAGTCATGTAAAAGGTGATCCAGGTCGTATTAGACAAATTCTTAATAATTTAACCGGTAATGCGATTAAATTTACCGAAAAAGGTGAAATTGTCATTAAGGCAATACTGGAAGAGAATGACGGTCAGCTAACTTTAGAATGTAGTATTACTGATACTGGTATAGGGATCCCACAAGATAAAATATCAACCTTGTTCCAGTCTTTTAGGCAAGTAGACGCTTCTACCACCAGAAAATATGGTGGTACGGGATTAGGCCTTGCTATTTGTAAGCAGCTTTGCCAATTAATGAATGGCGACATTATAGTTACCAGCGTTTTAGGACAAGGCTCTACCTTCTCTTTTAGCATTAATTTAGCAAGAAGTGAGCAAGCACAAACTGTCATACCTAACGTAGATATTAATGATGTGGCTATTTTAATTGTTGATGATAATACTACCAATAGATTAGTCTTAAAGGCGCAACTAGAGCACTGGGGCGCCGTAGTGTATGAAGCCGATGGCGGCTTATCTGCTTTAGCTTTACTCGAAAGTAATAGAGTAAATAAAAGTCAGAGCGACATAAAAATGGCTTTTCTTGATATGTACATGCCTCAAATGAATGGCGCTGAGCTAGCTAAAAGCGTTAAAAGTCATCAAAACTTAAAAGATATAAAGTTAGTAATGATGACCTCTATGGCTGCCCGTGGCGATGCCAACTACTTTAAAGGTCTAGGCTTTGCTGCTTACTTTCCTAAACCAGCCATTACAAAAGATTTGTTTAAAACCTTGAGTTTATGCTTATCTGACTCTGACTCTGACTCATTATTACAGGACTCTCCATTGATAACTCACCATTACCTACAAGAAATTGAACCCATAGATGTGGATATAAACAATAATAATTTCAGCCGATGCCGATTACTATTAGTAGAAGATAACCGTATTAATCAAGAAGTAGCACGTCATATTCTCGCTGAATTTGACATTATTCCGGACGTTGCTGTTAATGGCTTAGAAGCATTAGCTCATATACAAGCAACTGAGACAGGAGTACCTTACGATATAATATTGATGGATTGCCAAATGCCCCAGATGGATGGCTATCAAGCTACAGCGGCCATCCGTAATGGTGAGGCCGGTGAGGATAATAAAACCATAACAATTATAGCCATGACCGCCAATGCAATGAAAGGTGACAGAGAGAAATGTTTAGCCGCTGGCATGACCGATTATTTAAGTAAACCTATCGATCCGATAAAAATTAAAGCCAAGCTATCTCAGTACTTTGAAGTAGCAAATAAAAATGAACTTGCCCTCCCTCCGGCTATTCCTTTAGAAGTGATAGCTGAGATTAACGTATCTGATGAAGAGCCAGTAATAACTGATACGACAGAGGCAGAACAACAGGTCACTTGGCACAGGCAAGAGTTTAGTAAACGCTTAAATAACAATAAGGTGATTCAGCAGAAACTTGTTGAATTATTTTTAGAGGAAACACCTAAACAACTCAATGAATTAACAAAGAGTATCACTCAAAAAGATAATACTCTACAACATGAAATTAGCCATAAAATTCAGGGTATGTCAGCAAACCTAAGTGCTAAAGCATTATTACAGCATACCAAGGACTTTAATCAATATGTTAAGGAGCCTGAGCCCGTTCAAGATAAAGTAGAGGCCTTATTCCAAGCCATTGAATTAAGTTACCAAACACTTGAGCAAGAGTTAAAGGAATCACTCAGTGAAAAACTTATCGATAGTTAAATTATGAACTAAAACACTCTGATTAGCCTGCTTAAATTTGATATGACAGGCATATTAAGGTATTAATAGGCCTGCTAAAAACAGCAAAATAATAATAATAAAGAAAAGCTAAAGGTTTATACCAATTCCAATAAGTTTATTCCCCCTCAGCGAGAGTTAAAAGACTTAGAGGCAAGGCATTGATTGAAGGTAATGGTTATTCCCTTATCAAAATCAATAACGCTGCATATGAGCCTTTTAAACTCGCCCTTTGGGAGCTTTCCAGCGATATGATAACTGCACAGAATTTCTTTCATATAGAATAACTATACGCAAAAAATTCTATTTGTTCTCAAACAGCTGGCAAGCTCTGAATGGGAACTAACTTAATGGACTTGGTATTACTTCACATGATCAAACGTATTCTGCCCATTTATCATACGGGTTGGTTTTATCTACTGCTATTATTCTGGGGTTTTAGCTTTTGGTATGTTTCTATTGGCGGTCTAAATTCATTAAATCAGTTGAATATGCATTGGCTAAATCAGTTTAAAGAAAGCAGTGTATCGCCACAAGAAAGTAAGATATTAAAATCCGCCGATATTTTAACGTTACAATCGCCATTTAATGAGTCGGACATAACATCGTTCACGACACTTTTATCATATCATCCCAATAGTCAGCTAGTCTTTTTGGGGAAACAATCTCCAATATTTATGGAGAAACTTACTCAGTACCTACAATTAACACCACGTAGAAATAAAATTATAATCGACTCTGAACAAATCACCTCGGGGGCATTGTTAAAACCTCACACCACAATGGTTTTTACCTCGTTGCTCAATTGGCTACGCTTTGCATCTAAACCTAATAAAGACATCTTACGCTCACCATATTTTACTTATACGCCTTTTCTGCAAAATGAACGAAACAGTATGCCTTTGCTATGGCACCAACAAGGGAAAACGTATCTCACCTTACCAGGGGAAGTATTTAGACAGTTAAATCCCGCCACCGAATTACTTATCAAACAAAACTGGCAATTAAGTTTACTAAACCAAGACTCCTCTTCAGCGATCCAAAAATTACCCTTAGGCTTTTTTGGTGAAATATTTATTTCAGAAAAATCACTCTCTGCCGATAAAACAAATCAGAAGACATCTGTCTCTAATTCATCTAAATTACTGCCGTTAAGTCTGTATATTCAGCGACATGATTCAACTTCTAATACTCACGATGAATACAAAGTCATCATAGTTACTGATAATCAAGGCTCTAATGAGAAAATACTCAAACCAATATTCAACAAATTGCTTCAACAAGATTTTTTATATCAAAGCCTATTAGTTATTATATTTACGTGGCTGCTCTTATTTTTAGGCATCGCTTTAATTTGGTTCATACGCCAGTTATCCTCAAAACAACAATTAGTCTGTGTACTTAGTTATATGTTGCTCCTATTTATTTTTCAATATGTGATGTTTAACCAGCAACAGTGGCTTGAAGTCACCCCAATAATAATGACAATAATAGGTACTTGGCTATTGCTCTTTTTATATCAAAAAGAATATAAGCTATTTTTAGTTGCATTGAATTATCAAGCCCCTTTGAACAATAGTCACCGACCTACGCCATTAATAAATCAAAATAGGACCTTACGGGAAAGCCCTCTCTCATCAACAGTAAAAAATGAATATGAACAAACACTAAAAATCGTTGATAACTCAATTCGAAATCAAAATACAATGAGTAATCATCCGAGTGTTGATAGCTTTGGTCGCTATCAAGTAGAAGGTATTTTAGGAAAAGGGGCAATGGGCATTGTTTATCAAGGTGTAGATCCTAAAATAAACCGTCATGTCGCAATAAAAACACTACAATTGAGTGACGACGTAGACTCTCCTGAGTTTGGTGAAGCTAAGCAGCGATTCTTTAGAGAGGCACAAACTGCTGGAGGGTTAAGCCATGCAAATATAGTCACGATTTATGATGTTGGTGAAGATAATCATTTAGGTTACATCGCCATGGATTTACTTACTGGCGCACCTTTGTCATTATTTACCCAACCGGAACAATTACTACCTACGCCTTTGGTTTATCAATTATTAATTCAGATAACAGATGCCTTAGAATATGCCCATAACCAAAATGTTGTGCATCGAGACATCAAACCAGCAAATATTATTTACGATGATGATTTACTAAAAGTTACCGTGACTGACTTTGGCATAGCCTACGTCAGTGATAACAGTAAAACACGTACAGGCATTATTATGGGGAGTCCATACTATATGTCTCCAGAACAGATACTTGGCTTAAAAGTAGATGGCCGTAGCGACATATTCAGCTTAGGTGTGACTTTCTACCAATTACTTTGTGGCCACTTACCTTTTGAAGGTGAGTCTATTGCCACAGTCGCTTATCAAATTACCAAAGCGAAAGCGAAAGCTGTCAATCAATACAATGCCAATTTACCTACAAGTGCTATTCGTATTTGTAATAAAGCCATGCATAAAGATATTGATAAACGTTACCAGTCTATGGCTGAATTTAAGCTGGCATTAACGAGTGCACTTAAACGTGATTTTAAAGTCACTACAAATTAAAAATTAAAGCACCTACATACGAATAAATTAAGTAGCTAAGCTTGCATAAAAATAAAGGTATAAACAGTTAACCCGCATGAATTATCACATTAAATCCCTTTGTCACCAGGGCGCGATTCGAGACAATAACGAAGATGCGATTAGTTACGGCGTTCATCAAGAGCTAGATGTTGCTTGGATGCTCATTGCTGACGGTATGGGCGGACACAATGCCGGTGAAGTTGCTAGCGCCATGTTAGTTGAGCATGTCAAACACGCTTGGGGAAAAGTATCCATAACTAATCAAGCCAATTGGCTGACTTGGATCACAGAACAGCTTAATACGGCTAATCTAAACATTCTTAAGCAAGCAAAAAACACCATGAGCCAACAAGGAATGGGGACTACCGGCGTTTTAATGGTAATAGAGAATAATAAATGCCACCTTGGCTGGGTTGGTGACTCGCGCGCATACACCCTAAAAGGTAAAGTATTAATGCAAGAAACTGTTGACCATACCATGCTGCAAGAATTAATTGATAAAGGCGCTATAAGTGCTGCATCAGCAAAAAACTCCAAGGCTAAAAACTTACTTTCACAAGCCATTGGCGTTCGGGAGAAAATATCTGTTGATACTGTGACTGTTGAGATAAAAAATGGTGATACCATCATGCTATCAACAGACGGTTTGCATGACTATTTAACGGGGCAAGAAATTAGTCACTACTTATCGGAGTTTTCGACCGGTAAAGATGTCTGTCACGACATGATATATCGAGCAATGGCGCAAAATAGTAGGGATAACCTAACCGTTGGCCTAATCAATTTAGCTATGTAAATTAAGTAAGCATAAGTTGACTATGAGTCAACATAGCTTTTTTATTTAAGCGATGCAGATAAACAATTGATGACTTCTGAGGACGTGATTATTGATTAGCCTGACTAGTGTTCTGCGATTCAAGTTGCTCATTTATAACTTGACTAAAATGAGACTGCCTACGCGAAATCACTTTATGATGTTGACGACTTAACTGTTTTCTACGTTGATTATTTTTTAACGATTTTTTCATATTCATAACACCTAATAGTTTGTTTATTATAGTCTGTCACTATAAGTGGTCATAGTGACAGTTTTATGACATTGAAAAATAAAAAGCCTCTGAGTTAGAAGCACTGTTACTTTTATTGAACGCTTTCGCTTTCCTCTTCATCCTCTTTTAAAACTATTACCTTAGGATTTTCCTGAGACATAGCTTGCTCTGATGATTCACCTATAAGTGTTTTACTCATTTCTTCCTTACTCATTAACTCTGAAGCATCTAATTTTTCTTGCGCTAGTTTTAATGCAATAGCCTGCTCTTTTGCTTTGTCGTCTAACCAACGTAATGTATCGTAATAGCGACGAATATTGTCAACATAATGTACTGGCTCTTCTCCTCGAGCATAACCATATTTAGTGTTTTTATAATACTTTTTTTGCTGTAATAGCGGTAAACGTGTTTTAACTTCGACCCAACGATCAGGGTCGCCGCCTTGTCGTTGAGTAATAATTCTCGCATCATTTAAATGACCAAAGCCAATATTATAGGAAGCTAGCGCAAACCAGATACGGTCTGGCGTTGGTATTCTATCCGGCATCATAGCAATCATGCGTTTGAAGTACTTCGCCCCGCCTCGAATACTTTGCTCTGTGTCTAAACGACTTTTAATACCCATTTGTTTCGCCGTTGCTAACGTCAACATCATCATGCCGCGAACACCAGTATATGAACGTGCCGTGGGATTCCAATGTGATTCTTGATAGCTAATGGCAGCTAATAAACGCCAATCAAGCTCTTGCGCATACTTTTCAAATAACGGTTGAAACTTAGGTAATGTCCCTGCTACTGCTTTAATAAAGGTACGGGTTTCTACATAGTTAAACTTTTCTATATGGCCGTAATATTTATCATCTAGAGCCAACAAAGTACCATCATGATGAACGATACCAAAAAATTCCACCAAACTTGCTAAGATATCATCTGCGCTATTTTTACTAACCACCCATGCTAAAGGCTCCGGTTTATCAATACTAAAACCAATACTTATCTCGGGGTGGTAACGACGGTTAATAGCTAAACTATTACTATCAATAATCGTGTAATCTATTTCACCACTTAATACTTTTCTCAGTAGCTCTTCACTATCAAACTCAGTTGTTTCTCGCCAAGTCAGTTCACTATGTGTTTGTTTTAGATTTTCAAGGTTCTCTACATAACTGGAGCCTGACGTGACCATTAACTTACCTGTTAGATCTTCCACTTTTCTAGGTCTTACATTGCCTTGTTTAAAAACAAGCTTTTGGCTAATCGTTTCATAACTTGGCGCAAATCTGAAACGTTGTAAGCGCTTATCAGTAATTGATAATCCCGCCGCGAGTAAATCAACTTCACCGGTATTTAATTTAATAAAAAGTTCATCTAGGCTATACATGGGGACAATACGTAATTCAACATTAAGTGAATCTGCATATTTTTTTGCTAACTCGTATTCAAAACCAGCAAAGCCATTTGCTGTGGTGTAATAGTTTGTCGGGCCGAAAATAGTGCCTACATTGATGTACCCTCTCGCTAAAATACGAGATAAATTTGAAGAGTCATCCTCCTTATTACAAGCACTTAATAGTGCCGTGGTAAAAATAACCAAGAGTAACGAGGTAAACTTAGTCACTAACTTACTAGTGACATTAGATTTTATTGAAAAAGAATAATATTTAGTCATGACCTCAATTGTGTCGTGTATTACGCTATTAGCCAAGCATTTTTTACCTGACACTTGTGTTAAGTTATTACTTGACTTTTTCCATTAACAAAAGCGGGAATATCAACTATAATACGCGCGAAATTTTCGGTTAGCTTTGTTAGTTTATTTTAAGCAATAAAAGTCTAATCAAAACCCTACATAAAACTTGGTGAATTACTTTATGACGATGCCTAAGACTACGTTAATTAAAAACCTTCGTGGCGCTCCAGCACTTTCTGACTTCAGAGTTGAAAAATTATTAGCTCAATGTGAACAGTTACAACTGCCTGTAAATGACATTTATGCTGAATTTGCCCATTTCGCACAACTTAATGAAGAATTAAGCGCAAGCGAAGAGAATGTTTTACAGCAATTACTGACTTACGGTCCAACTATTGAAGAACATCAGCCAGCAGGCTTATTTCTTCTAGTGACTCCTCGTCCGGGCACCATTTCTCCTTGGTCATCAAAATCTACTGATATCGCTCACAACTGTGGCTTAGCCAAAGTTGTTCGTTTAGAGCGCGGTATTGCTTATTATGTATCACTAAAAAGCGATGCAACATTAACAACTGAGCAAGAAGTACAATTAAACGCGTTATTACATGACCGTATGATGGAAAGTGTATTTAACGACTTCGCACAGGCAAGTTTACTTTTCGCCAGCAGTGAGCCAGGTGAATTAACCGCTATTGATATCGAATCAGGCGGAAAAGCAGCGCTAGTTAACGCTAATATAGAGTTAGGTTTAGCTTTAGCTGAAGATGAAGTGAATTACTTATTTGAAAACTTCACTAAGTTAGGTCGCAACCCACACGACATTGAACTTTACATGTTTGCTCAAGCAAACTCTGAGCATTGTCGTCATAAAATATTCAATGCTGACTGGACTATTGACGGCGTTAAACAAGAAAAATCATTATTTAAAATGATCCGTAATACCCATGAAGTTAATCCTGACTATGTACTAAGTGCTTATAAAGATAACGCTGCGGTAATGGTCGGTAATAAAGGCGGACGTTTCTTCCCTAACCCACAAACGAACGTTTACGGTTATAACCATGAAGATATTCAAATCTTGATGAAAGTTGAAACTCATAACCACCCTACTGCTATTTCTCCTTACCCTGGTGCTGCAACAGGCTCTGGTGGTGAAATCCGTGATGAAGGCGCAACAGGTATTGGCTCAAAACCTAAAGCGGGTTTAGTTGGTTTCTCTGTATCTAACTTACGTATTCCTGAGTTTGTTCAACCTTGGGAAACAGATTTTGGCAAACCAAGCCGCATTGTTACTGCTTTCGACATCATGATGGAAGGTCCATTAGGTGGCGCAGCATTTAACAATGAATTTGGTCGCCCTGCAATTTTAGGTTACTTCCGTACCTATGAAGAAGAAGTTAACTCGTTTAACGGTAAAGAAGTACGTGGTTATCACAAGCCAATTATGCTTGCTGGTGGTTTAGGTAATATCCGTGATGAGCATGTACAAAAACGTGAAATCATCGTAGGTGCTAACCTTATCGCTTTAGGTGGCCCAGCAATGAACATTGGTTTAGGTGGCGGTGCTGCTTCATCAATGGCTTCTGGTCAATCAGCTGAAAGCTTAGATTTTGCTTCTGTACAACGTGAGAATCCAGAAATGGAACGTCGTTGTCAGGAAGTTATCGATAAGTGTTGGCAGTTAGGCGAAGAAAACCCAATTGCTTTCATCCATGATGTTGGTGCAGGTGGTTTATCAAATGCTTTCCCAGAATTAGTTGCTGATGGCGGCCGTGGTGGTGTTTTTGAACTTCGTAACGTGCCAAATGACGAGCGTAGCATGGCGCCTCATGAAATCTGGTGTAACGAATCTCAAGAACGTTATGTTATTGCGGTATCAGACCACAACTTAGCGGCCTTTGAACAAATATGTGCCCGTGAACGTGCACCATATGCTGTTGTAGGTCGTGCCACTGAAGAATTACACTTAACCGTTACTGATGAACATTTCGCTAACGATGAAAAACTCAATACGCCAATTGATTTACCACTTGACGTTCTTTTAGGTAAAACACCTAAAATTTATAAAGACGTTAAGACAGCGACAGCTGAAGGTGATTCTTTAGATTTAAGTACGGTGACATTAACTGATGCTGCAGATAGAATTTTAAGTTTACCGACAGTTGCAGAAAAAACCTTCCTAATCACTATTGGTGATCGAAGCGTAACCGGTATGGTTAACCGCGACCAAATGGTTGGTCCTTGGCAGGTTCCTGTTGCCGATTGTGGTGTTACTGCATCTGCGCTTGATTCATACCACGGCGAAGCCATGTCATTAGGTGAGCGTACACCGGTTGCTTTATTAAACTTTGGCGCTTCTGCTCGTTTAGCTGTAGCTGAATCACTAACAAACATTGCCGGTACTGATATTGGTGATTTAAACCGTATTAAGCTATCTGCAAACTGGATGTCTCCAGCAGGTCACCCTGGTGAAGATGCTGGTCTTTACGAGGCTGTTAAAGCTATTGGTGAAGAACTTTGTCCAGCCCTTGGTTTAACTATCCCTGTTGGCAAAGACTCAATGTCGATGAAAACAAAATGGGACGAGAATGGTACAGAGAAGTCTGTGACCTCGCCGATGTCTTTAATTATCACTGCATTTGGTGTTGTTGAAGATATTCGTAAAACAGTAACGCCTGAGCTTCGCACTGATAAAGGCGACACTCGTCTAGTAGCCATTGATTTATCAAAAGGCAAGAAACGTTTAGGTGGTTCATGTTTAGCGCAAGTTTATAAACAGCTTGGTAATGAAACGCCAGATGTTGACAGCCCTGAAGTATTAAAAGGCTTCTTCAACGCGATGCAAACATTGGTACGTGATGAAAAAGTTATTGCTTATCATGATATTTCAGATGGTGGTTTATTTACTACCGTTACTGAAATGGCTTTTGCTGGTCATACTGGTGTTGATATTGATATCACTAAGCTTTCAACTAGCGCAAGTGATGACTTAGCAACATTATTTAATGAAGAGCTTGGCGGCGTGATTCAAATTCGTGAAAGCGATGTTGATGCTATTCATGCTGTTTTAGCTGAACACGGTATTTTAGATTGTTGTACTGATATTGGTCGTTTAAATAACGAAGATACTATCCGCTTTACTCGTGACGATGAAGTAGTACTTGAAAACTCTCGTACCTACTACCGTACTGTCTGGGCTCAAACGACCTACAGAATGCAGTCACTTCGTGATAACCCTGAGTGTGCACAACAAGAGCATGATGTTAAATTTGATACAGAAGATCCTGGTTTAAATGCTGAACTTACTTTTGATATCAATGAAGACATTGTTGCTGATTTAATTGTTAAAGATGCACAGAATTCAAGTAACGGCATAGCAAACCCACGTGTTGCGATTTTACGTGAGCAAGGTGTTAACTCACACGTTGAGATGGCTGCAGCCTTTGATAGAGCGGGCTTTGTTGCTATTGATGTTCACATGTCTGACATTTTATCTGGTCGCACTGATTTAGCTGACTTTAACGGCTTAGTTGCTTGTGGTGGTTTCTCTTACGGTGATGTATTAGGTGCTGGTGAAGGTTGGGCAAAATCAATCTTATTTAATGCCAATGCACGTGAAATGTTCAAAACATTCTTTGAACGTGAAACTACTTTCACCTTAGGTGTGTGTAACGGTTGTCAAATGTTGTCTAACTTAAAAGACATCATTCCTGGCTCTGAGCACTGGCCTCACTTTGTACAAAACAAATCAGAACGTTTTGAAGCACGTTTCTCATTAGTTGAAATTCAAGAGAGTCCTTCAGTATTATTTAAAGGCATGGAAGGCTCACGCATGCCTATCGCAGTTTCACACGGTGAAGGTCATGCTGAGTTTAGTTCAGATGAAGCAATTGATGCTGCAAATAACTCAGGCACAGTATCTATGCGTTATATTAATAACTACGGTGATGTGACTGAAACTTACCCAGCGAACCCGAATGGCTCAGTTGATGGTATTACAGCATTGACCACTACCGATGGTCGTGTAACGATTATGATGCCACATCCTGAGCGTGTATTTAGAACCGTTGCTAACTCTTGGCATCCAGATAGCTGGGGTGAAGATTCACCTTGGGTTCGTATGTTCCGTAACGCTCGTGCTTTTATTGGCTAATCTTTTTGCTGTTAAAGCCAAGTTCTTTGTCGAAAGTACTCACTGACATTCGTCAGCTCCGTGCTTTCTTCTCGAACTTGACTCTATCAGCTTCAAGATACTCTGATTATTTTTATATATAATTTAATTCGAGAAACTCAAAGCCGACATTTACTGTCGGTTTTTTATTGCCTTTTTTTCAATGTTAAAATATTGTTACCACAAGCCGATTTAATCAATAACAATAATAAAGGACATCTTGCTTATGCAACAACATGACTGCTCTCCCCTATCAGATTTCATTGAATATCCCGAAGCTGAAATGCTTACCCGATCACAAGATTTTTATGATGCAGTTAAACGTCGTCATTCTGTACGAAGTTTTAGTGATAGGGCTGTTGATAAACAAGTGATTGAAAACTGCTTAAAGGCAGCAGGAACAGCTCCAAGTGGTGCAAATCATCAACCTTGGCACTTTGTTGCTGTGAGTTCAGCTGACATAAAAAAACAAATTAGAGAGCAAGCAGAGCATCATGAACGAGGGTTTTATGAAGGACGCGCGGGAGAGGAATGGTTAGGTGCTTTAAAAGAGTTAGGTACTGATGCTAATAAACCTTATTTAGAGCATGCACCTTGGTTAATCGCTATTTTTAGTCAGAAAAAAGGTGGCATTAGTGAGAAAGATAAAAACACTAATTACTACGTTCATGAGTCAGTAGGGATTGCTACCGGTATATTGATTACCGCACTCCATAATGCCGGCTTAGTTACCTTGACTCATACGCCAAAGCCGATGTCTTTTTTAAACAAGGTTTGCAAACGGGGAGATAATGAACGTGCTTATATGTTACTTATTGCTGGTTACCCAAGTGAAGATGCTACCGTTCCTGCGCATGCTCAGGTGAAAAAGAGCTTAGCTGATATCGCTACTTTTTTATAAGGGCTAAATATCCAATAACATCGTTGCTTTCAATCCCAATAGCCAGCTATTGCTTAAGTAAAGTATCAACTAGACACGGTCTTAACGAAACAAAGTATTAACTAAGCAAAGTCTAATGCGATATCGGTACAACCTTTTGCACAACGAATACCGGTGAGTTCACCTTGCTCAGGCGTATAAAGTGTTAAGGGTTGTTTGCAAGTGCTACACGGAACGGTTTTTCCTGACATCACTTGTTTAAGCAGTTTTTTTTGCTCGAAAAATGAGTCTTTACTGGCCTTTTGTAGCGCTGCGAACTGTTTAAGATCTATGCTCATAGTCTTCCAAATTTATTAATGATTAAACCAACAACCGGTTACGTCAATATGAATAAAGTACATTAACGTAACCGCTTTTTAAGCGTGTGTCTTTAACGTTATTGACGCTATCCGACAAAGTAAACGCCATCAAACTGCCCTTTCAATGGTGCTGAACTTGACTCCAACAACTCTTGATAGCTAATGATATTTTCATGGGTCACTGACATTTGTGGGTAAGCGGTAATTTCCCAAGGTAAATCGGGATGTGCTTCTGATGGCGTAAAAGACAGTTTTTGATTGTTTTCTAATAATAACTGACCAAATTTAAGCGCTAACTCCTGTTCAGGAAATAATACTGAGAATTCAATTTCACGCTCACTTTTTAAATCTTCGCCATTTTCTTGCATCTGCCAAAGGGTATTGCCAATTTCATCTTCAGGGAAAATCACTAAATCACGTATCATAGTTACTCTCATTGTCTTCAATTTAAGGTCATGTATAGGGTTTTATTGTTATCAATGCATATTTTAGCTTTGCTAAGTCAATAAACCTAGTAAAATAACGACAAAGCCCCCGTTAGCCATTTACAACATGCCAATAGATAAAATCGATTCCGATTGCCAAGGTGAAGAGCCAAGTCAACATCATAGTCATCAAAAGTTTGAGTGGCATATTCTTTTCACTGAAGAAAGTATCACGGATAAAAGTATTAGTGAACAAATTAACAATACTGCTATTGCCATTTTAGAAAGCTATGCTCATGAGCAAAATATTACGCTGTCAAAAACTGAGTTAAAGCAAGCTATCAGCAAAGGCGCGTTATGGTTAACACCGGCTAAAAATAAAAAACAAACACAACGACTTCGTCGTGTTAAAAAGCAATTGGCCTTTGGTGATGAGCTACATTTTTATTACAATAGCGAAGTACTTTCAGCACCTGTTCCTCAGGCCTTATTAATAGAAGACTTAGTTGACTACAGTGCCTGGTATAAACCTTATGGTATGTTGTCACAAGGGTCAAAATGGAGTGACCATTGCACCATCGCTCGTTTCGCTCAGCAAAATTTACCTAATGAACGCCCTGCTTTTATCGTACATCGATTAGATAGAGCTGCGACAGGTTTGATTCTTATCGCCCACAGTAAAAAAGCTGCACGGGCATTATCAAATATGTTTGAACATCATCAGCTAGAAAAGCATTACCAGATCATTGTTCACGGTGAACACAGTAAAAGGCCGCAGCCAGAAATCATAGCAATCGATGTTGACGGAAAAAGTGCTCTAAGTACTTTTACCTGCTTAGCTTATGATAGCCTTGAAGATCGTTCGCTCATCAAGGTGAAAATTGACAGTGGCAGAAAACATCAAATACGTATTCATGCGGCAAGTATTGGTATGCCCGTAGTTGGCGACAGGTTGCATGGCAGAGCTAATACAGATGAACAGTCAAATTTACAATTGTGTGCTGTAAGTTTACGCTTTACCTGTCCGCTATCATCGATGAACGATCAAGAACAAAATAAACAAGAGCGATTTTTTGAGTTACCAGAAACATTAAAGCCCCAGTTATCACCGAGGCTTTAGAGTTTTCAATACCTAATTCTTAACTTAAATACAGTAGTTAAAGTCACTATCTTCAAGTAAAGACAAACTATCACCAACCAAATCTTTTTTAGCGACGGCTTTTAATAATTTAAAACCAACTTCACGCTGCTCCAAAGTAAGCGCTTGATAAGGTAGGCGGAAGTTTTTAGCTACAGCGTCTGTCATCATTAAAGCCGTATTAATGGCAATAGGATTAGGCTCACAAAATAACCATTGCATTAGCCCTTGTAAACTATCATTGAGTTTAGCCGTTTCTTCTAAATCAGCTTTATCCATTAATTGGCGCATTAAGCCTGGAATGATATTAGAGGTAACAGAGATAACACCGTGAGAGCCATGTTCATGACGACCAACGTAACTTTCATCATCATTACCCGACCAACAAGCTATACCTTGTTTTTCATAATAAGCAATACGATCGTTGCCACCACATTCCTTCACACCAATAAAGTTTTTATGTTTTGATAAAGGTTCAATTACTTCTGGTGTTAAATCTTGTCCGGTTCTACCAGGTACGTTATAGATAAATGCAGGACCAATATCAAGTACACGTTTAAAGTGTTCACTAACGCCTTTAAGAGATGTACGACCATAATAAGGATTGATTTGTAATGCTGCGTCCATACCAATAGCAAAACCATTCTCAGTGGCTTTTATGGCTTCACGCGTATTATTACTGCCAGTATTACCAACAATAATTAATTTTTCACCAAAATTATGTACACAATGAGCAATGAGCATTAAATGCTCTTCCCAGCTAAGTAAGTGCCCTTCACCGGTAGTACCACCAACAACTATGCCGTCTACACCAGCAGCAATTTGTTGTTTTATTAATAAATCATAGGTTTTTAAACAAACCTCTCCTTTTTCTGTATAAGGAGTTTTTACTGCGGTAATTAAACTTGCTGCTTTTATTCGCTTCATTAACTATCTCTAATGCTTATTTGGTTTTAACTTAACTAATATTAAGGTAAATCAGTAAATTCTTGTCGAACATTCTAACAATGACCGAGGTTATCAACAACCCGTCTCATGATATATTCTTCATTCGTTAGCCTATGCTGATAATGGAAAACTTTATGATCTAGCTTTAATACCTTATACGCCTGATAATTATCATCATTATTTAAGTCAGCCGCATACATATCTCCATCTATAAGCTCGTTTTTAGTCATTGTGAAGTGAATGTCACCAACAAGGCCCCAATCACCCAGTTCGGTAATTTCCTCAATAATTTCGCCTTTTATACCCATAGTCATAAAGGTAAATTCAAAACTACCATCACTGCTAAGTTGAGAATACTCAACAGTTTCATTGCCTTGTTCATCAATATCATTTCGATACCAACGACCAAAGAGTAATGCTCTGGGGTAACTTGTTATGCTCACTATAATTTCCCTAAAATTTCGCTATGTGGAATTAGAATTTAAAGTTATGACTTAGGCATAAAAAAACCACAAATTTATTTAAATAAATTTGTGGTTATCTTAATAGTAAACAGTATTAATGTGTGAAAGTTTTCTTTAACTATTCACTTTTTAGTATGTTAATACTGCCGTTGACACTATCTAAGTTAACTAGACTCCCACCATTTCCAATTTCCCCGCGTAGGTTCTTGCCAAAAAAACTATTCTTTTTAGCTTCTAAGCCAAACTCAGTGTTAATGCTCCCATGCATAGTATCTGCAGTAATAGCAGCATTGATATGCTCAGGAAGGTACAATTTAATACTACCATTAACAGTTTCAACGTCGATGTTATTAACATTAGTCGCATTAAGGCTGTAGAGAACATCCACGCTGCCATTAACTGAACTGATTTGACTATTGCCACTCAAACCACTCGCCTTGATAGAGCCATTGACCACTTGGGCTGCAATTTTTCCACTGATATCTCGAATAATCAAATTACCGTTAATAAGCTCAATATCAGATAAGTTTGAATCTGCCGGCAACCATACTTGGTAATCAACTTTAGCTCCTTGTTTATTTTGGTTATAACTATTATCTTTATAATCACTACTTACCGTTACTTTCTGACTTTTGTGAATCATGTTAATGGTCAAATCATCACGTGATTCCTGGTTCTTTGCACTAATATTGACCAACACTTTAATGCTATCTTCAGACCAGCTATTAATTGTTACAGCGCCATTAATATTATTTAGGCTAAAGTCCGTTTGACTGGTTACGGGAAAGGTTTTTTCAATTTCTTCATTAACTTGTGCTGATACTTGCAAGCTCAAACAAATCAGTGAGGTAAAAGTCACTAGACTTAATAAACTATTTTTCACTACTTTACTCATGTTTCTTCCTTATTATTCATTTTATTAGGCTTACAAAAATATTAGATGTAAGTTCAGCAAAAAAGGTTTAAATTTATCGACATATAAAAGCATCAGGAAATAAAATTATGTCAGGCCCAAAAGTACAGCTGTTATTAACTGGAAATGAATTGATGACTGGAGATATTGTTGACAGTAATTCAGCCATGATGGCACAAGTGCTAAAAGACATTGGGCTAAGTGTTAATCGCAAGGTTACTGTCGCCGATGATTTAGCGTTACTTGTTGATGAAATAACGTACATGGCAAACACAAGTGACATATTAATTATCAATGGTGGTTTAGGGCCAACAGTCGATGACTTAACCGCACAAGCCCTAGCCCTTTCCATAGGAGAAGAGTTAACTCAGCACCCAGAAGCGCTTGTTCATTTAACCCATTGGTGTCAACAACGAGGCGCAGAGTTAAATGCTCCCAACCTAAAGCAGGCTATATTACCTAACGGTTGCCAAATAATTGCCAACAAAAATGGTAGTGCTGTTGGTTTTTCAGTGCGGTATAAAGATTGTGATATTTACTGTACGCCTGGTGTTCCTCATGAACTAAAAGTAATGCTTACAGAACAAATAATACCGATTATCTCCGCAGGTTTACCACTAAATTTGATTACGGATATTACTCGATTACAGGTTTTTGGTATTGGAGAGTCGAGTCTACAAAAGATAATTAATGAACAATTACCTAACTGGCCTGAAGGTATCGAATTAGGCTTTCGGGCAGGTATGCCGTTACTTGAAGTCAAACTAACAATTAAAACAGAGCAAGGTTTAGCGCTCAAATCACCATGGAAAGAGAAGCTTATTAATGCGCTTGGCGATCATATGATCGGTGAGATCAAAGGAAAACCCAAACCCCTTGCAGAGCACCTTATTAATCAATTGCAGCAACATAATCTAAAAGTCACCACGGCAGAATCTTGTAGCGGTGGTCTAATTGCCAGTAAATTAACAGAGGTCAGTGGTTCATCAGCTGTTTTTGAAGCTGGCTTTGTCACCTACAGTAACCAAATGAAAACCACTATGCTAGATGTGCCCAAGAGTATCTTTGAGAAAGAAGGTGCAGTTAGTGAAGCGGTGGTTGTTGCTATGGCAAAAGGCTCACTAACAAAGTCTAACGCGGATCTTACTATTGCTGTTTCTGGAGTTGCAGGGCCTAATGGTGGTAGTGATGATAAACCTGTTGGTACAGTTTGGTTTGCTTGGGGTAGTATGGATAACATTAAAACTCAGTGCTTATTATTACCTTACAATAGACTTCAATTTCAACAATTTGTCGCAGCGATTGGTTTAGATTTACTCCGCCGGTATCAGAAAAAATCAACAACAAAACCTAATTATATAGTAGAAAGAGCCTTTCCTGATAAGTGAGTTCCATTAAAGAGATAAAATTAACAAAATTATGAGCTAGAATATAAATATAAGCAGATAACTGTCTGCTTATTCATTGCTTAGTATAGAAAATATTTATATATTAAGACTAATAAAAATTAGAAACATAAATTAATATCAGGAGCTTATTTTGATAGAGAAAAATTTTATAACCAGCGGCAGAAATACTGTCATTCATAAGGTAAAAAAATTCGACCTACTTATAGTCAATGGTGAAAAGTCCGTTGTTATTATTAGTCATCGTGGTATCGGCATATATAAAGGTGAAGTTCCTCAAAAACGTTCCATCGCTAAAAAAGCTTACCAAGATATTGTCGATATTGCTTCTGCAGAATTATTTGGTGAAGAAAAAACACTTTTGTTTGTGCAAGCACTTGATGGCATTGAGTATAAAATAGATTACTCAAAAGAAGGTACCAGTAGCTTTATTAAAATTCATCAAAATCACTATATGTAACAACGTTTAAAATTACATACTCATAATAATTATAAAATACAAGAACAGCACCTAACCGTTACTTGGCTCAGCAGTACTTAACGATTAGGGGGAGCCATTGCAATGACCACAGCCAGTTTAGTCTGTAATAAAAAAAATAATATTGATTTAGTCCTAGAGCCTATCAAAGGTGGCGACACCATATCAACGTCGAGTATTAAAGATCTTATTGGTGCTTCAGAATTTATAAAACTTCGTATTAATAACGGTAATATTAAAAATGCTGTTGCTGAATTAAATGATGTTTTAAAACCCCTACAAGATAAGAAAGCCGGTAGAACAATTACCTATCAAGTTCTTGAACGCGTTGATGCAAAGATTAATATTACAATCGAAACAGATGAAATGGGCGCCAGTGCTGAAATAACAAGTGCACAAGGTGGTAAACATCTATCCGCAAAGGCTATTTTAACCGCAGCACAAGAAGCAGGTGTAAAAAAGGGTTTTAGTAAAGAGCATTTAATTGAGCTTGCCCAACTTGCCGCTAAAGAAGCACCAAACTGTCAAGTTGACATGCAAATTGCCACGGGAAAGTTAGCAAAAAATGGTAAAGATGCCCTGATAAAACCACTTGTTGAAAGCGCTCAATCGCGAATATTAAAACCTAAAAAACGAGAAGATGGTAGTGTCGATATGCGTGATTTAGGTGACATTATTTGCGTAAAGGTCGGAGACCCTCTTGCTCAGAAAGTCCCCCTAACACAAGGCATACAAGGTTACACTGTCACTGCGACACCTTTATCGCCGGAGCCTGGTCATGATATAGAGTTGATCGTTGGTGAAGGTACCAATCTAAGTCCTAAGAATAACAATGTCCTAGTATCTGAAAAAGTTGGTTTACCTAAACTCATTAATAACGGTATGGAAGTTGATGAGGTTTATAAGATTAAAAATGTCACCGTTGCCACTGGTAATATCAACTTTACCGGCAGTGTTATTATTGACGGAGACGTCACTGAAGGCATGAAAGTAATCGCTTCAGGAGATATCACCGTTGGAGGTTTTGTCGAATCAGCAACACTAGAGTCTGGTGGCGACATAACCATATCCGGTGGTATAATTGGTCGGAAACATGATATTGAAAAAACGCATATTACCGATATTACCATGAGTGTAAATATAAATGCCAAAGGCAGTATTTATGCAAAATATGGTCAATATGCCCAAATTACTAGTGGTAAAGATGTTCGTATTGAAAACCAGTTATTACATAGTATTTTAGATATAAATGGCAGATTGTGGGTAGGGAAAAGTGAACAAGCTAGCGGAAAACTTATTGGTGGATACACAAAAGTAGGCACTTCAGTTCATGCCGGTATGATTGGTGCAACAGCAGGTAGTAATACAGTTATTAATTTTGAGCATAAAATACTGAAATTTAACGATGAAATTCACCAACTAGAAGAGTTACTAAAAATAGAATCAGATAAAACCAATGAATTACAAGCAGCAATAAATAAATTAAAAAAATTACCAAAAGAAAAAGCAAAACCAGAATTATTAGCCAAGGTAGTACCTACTTATCAATACCACGCTAATAAAATGGGTGAATTATTAAATGAAAAAGAAGTAGTTGAAGCCAGCCTTCAAGAATACATGGCCAGTGTTTATATTGAAGCGACAGAGAAACTTTACCATGGCGTTGAGCTAATTGTTGGTGACTTTAACGACAGGTCTCGCCGTGAATATGGACCAAGTAAGATGATTTACCGTGAAAGAAAAATAAAAATTGACGCTATTGTGAATACTTAATGGCTATAGCTAACAAATCTAGACTAAAAATGAGTTTATTCTCATTAACACTCTTACCTTTTTATCAACAAGCCTATGCGCAACAGTGCTCTATTAATCTAAATTATGGGGTCATTATTGACCCTAAGCACATCCGTATTGTTGATAAAGGTAAAACCCAAGTACAAATCAATAATACCAAGCAACTCTTTATTGGCGGCAGAGAGGTTGCTTTATCTAAAGAGCAACAGCAACTCCTAAATAGCTTTAGTGGAGGTATTCGTCAGCAAGTTCCTGAAATAGTATCTATCGCTATAGAAGGGGTTGATATTGGGCTAAAGGCAGTTAACGAAGTAGTTGCCGCCCTAACCGGAGAAAATAGTGCTTCACAGCAAAAAGTACAGGCGAAATTTGATGAACTAAAATGGCGCATACGCGCGCGCTTTAATCAAAGTGCGAATAATTACTACATTGCCCCGCAAGACTTAAATGATTTTGATGAAATGCTCACAGGAGAGTTTGAACAAGAAATTGAAGCAATGATCTCAACCTCTATTGGCTCGATATTAGAAGCCGTTGGCCAATCGATTCTTGTCGAGGACAACAGTAATGAGTACGGTGGTGAAACACGTATAACCACTTATGATAAACGGTTAACCAACATCAGCAAAGGCTTAGAGTTAGAAGTAACCCAAAGAGCAAAAGCATTAGATAAAAAAGTAGCTGTTTTTTGTCAGCAACTGACTTATTTAGATGAACTAGAAGCACAACTTCATCAAGCCATACCTGCATTAAAAGATTTTAATCTTATCGAAACATCGAACTAGTAAAAAAACTTCCCCCTTCTCAGCTATTATAACTAGCCTAGCAATTACATGATCTGACTTACTCTACAAATAAAAAATCCAATACACTAACTAGAGCGTATTGGATTTTTAAAGACAATAAATAATTAATACCTAATACATATTATAAATTACATATTTGGGTAGTTTGGTCCACCCGTACCTTCAGGCGTTACCCAAGTAATATTTTGACTCGGATCTTTAATGTCACAGGTTTTACAGTGAATGCAGTTTTGTGCATTAATAACAAACTTGTCCCCTTCTTCGGTTTGCTCTACTTCATATACGCCTGCAGGGCAATAACGCTGCGCAGGCTCATTATATTTAGTTAAATTAACTCGAATCGGAATATCAGCATCTTTAAGCTTTAAATGACAAGGCTGCTCTTCTTCATGGTTGGTATTTGACAAAAAGACTGAAGATAATTTATCAAAGCTTAACTTGTTATCCGGTTTAGCATAATTAATTACCGGCATCTCTGCAGCAGGTTTTAGCTGAGCATAATCTACAGTATCATCTTTAAAGTTAAACGGTAATTTACCGCCAAAGAAGTTCTGATCTACCATGTTATAAGCGCCACCTAACATGGTGCCAAATTTATGCATTGCTGGCCCAAAGTTACGAGTATTATATAACTCATCATATAACCAAGAATCTTTGTAAAGCTCAGTAAAGCTCGTTAAATCTTGTTTACCTTCTGCTGCAATACCTTCACCGCCAATCAATGCTTGAGCAATAGCCTCTGCCGCTAACATACCCGATTTCATTGCCGTATGATTACCTTTTATTTTAGCAAAGTTAATGGTACCGGCATCACAGCCAACCAATAAAGCGCCCGGCATAGTCATTTTAGGTAGAGAGTTAAAGCCACCCTTTGCCATAGCACGTGCGCCATAAGAAACACGCTTACCACCTTCAAGGTACTGACTGATTTTTGGATGATGTTTATAACGTTGGAACTCATCAAATGGGCTTAAATGTGGGTTGCTATAATTTAAATCGACAATTAGACCAACAAAAACTTGGTTATTTTCCGCATGGTAAAGGTAACCACCACCGGTAGTATCTTTGTCCAATGGCCAACCCGCGGTATGAACGACTAAACCTTCTTGATGATTCTCTGGTGCTATGTCCCAGATTTCTTTGAAACCTAAACCATAATGTTGTGGAGAGCTTTCTTTATCTAAGGAAAACTTTTCAATTAGCTCTTTACCTAGATGGCCTCGACAACCTTCAGCAAATACTGTGTACTTAGCACGTAACTCCATACCTGGCATAAATGAGTCTTTCTCTTTACCTTCCGCATCTAAGCCCATATCACCAGTAATAACGCCGCCAACACTGCCATCGTCATTATAAATAACACTTTGTGCTGGGAAGCCAGGGAAAATTTCAACGCCTAATTCTTCAGCTTGCTCCGCTAACCAGCGACATACATTACCCATGCTAACGATATAGTTACCGTCATTATGCATCGTTTTAGGCACAGAGAAATTAGGTACTTTTATACCTGAATCTTCACTATTTAATAAATAAATATCATCTGAAGTAACCTTAGTGGTTAATGGTGCATTTTTTTCTTGCCAGTCTGGAAATAATTCATTTAAAGATCTTGGTTCAAATACAGCACCAGAGAGAATATGAGCACCGACTTCAGAGCCTTTCTCAACAACACAAACCATTAATTCTTGTTGTTTCTCTTGTGCTAGTTGCATTAATCGACAAGCCGTTGATAAACCTGCGGGGCCAGCGCCAACAATGACTACATCAAATTCCATCGATTCGCGTTCCATAAGATCTCCCAGTATTATTATATTTATATTTTAAAATATTTCGGTAAGTTTAAAACATGCGTTTGATATTCAAACAAGTGTTTGATAGTATCTTATAACAGATGCCCAAGCAAGGCACTGATATGAGCATTTAATTAGATTGTATCTTAGTTTAAAAGTTTTCACCAAGATTACGTTGACGTTTACGTCAACCAAGCGTATCTTTTAACTATATATTGTAAATTAACAAACCTTCTCAGAGGCAGCGATGAAAGTACTAGTTCCGATAAAACGTGTTATTGACTATAACGTCAAAGTTCGGGTAAAAGCCGACAATTCCAATGTAGATCTTGCCAATACAAAAATGGCGATAAACCCTTTTTGTGAAATAGCTGTTGAAGAAGCTGTACGTCTTAAAGAAGCCGGTACAGCAACAGAGATAATTGCAATTTCTATCGGTGATAAATCTTGCCAAGAGCAATTACGTACTGCATTAGCTCTAGGCGCCGATCGCGCTATTCAAATTGAAACTGATGAAAGCTTAGATGCATTGAATATTGCTAAGTTATTACAAAAAATTGTTGAAGAAGAACAACCGCAACTGGTTATTTTAGGCAAACAGTCTATTGATAGTGACAATAATCAAACGGGTCAAATGCTTGCTGCATTAACAGGTATGCCACAAGGTACTTTTGCTTCAGAAGTAAAAGTAGATGGCGATAAAGTTAATGTTACCCGTGAAGTAGATGGCGGTTTACAAACGGTTGCCCTTAACTTACCAGCGATTGTTACCACTGATTTACGTCTAAATGAACCGCGTTATGCTTCATTACCTAATATAATGAAAGCTAAACGCAAACCTTTAGTGGTAAAACCTGCTGCAGATTTTGGCATTGATTTAAGCGCTCGTACTAAATTATTAAAAGTGACTCCTCCAGCAGAACGCCAAGCAGGTATCATAGTAGAAAGCATTGATGAATTAGTTGAAAAATTGAAAAATGAAGCCAAGGTGATCTCATGAGTATTTTAGTAATTGCAGAACACGACAACAGCGCGTTAAAAGCTGAGACTCTAAAAACAGTAGCTGCCGCGCAAAAAATTGGTGGTGATATTACCTTGCTAGTCGTTGGCTTTAATTGTCAAAATGTTGTTGATGCTGCCGCAAAAGTAAATGGCGTGAGTAAAGTATTAGCCGCTGATAATGCCGTTTATGAACATCAGCTTGCTGAAAACATCAGTTTATTAGTGACTGAGTTAGCTAGCGATTATGAACATATCCTAGCAACTGCACTAACTACCGGCAAAAACTTTATGCCGAGAGTTGCTGCTTTATTAGATGTTGCGCAAATATCTGACATTATTGACGTTGAAAGTAGCGATACTTTTGTACGTCCAATTTACGCAGGTAACGCGATTGCGACAGTACAAAGTTTAGATAGCAAAAAAGTTATCACTGTACGTACTACCGGTTTTGATAGCGTAGCAACTGATGGTAACGCTGAAGTAGTTACTTTAGGTACCGTAACTGATGCGGGTATCTCTAGTCATGTAAGTGATGAACTTACTGTTTCTGAACGTCCTGACTTAGGTGCTGCAAGCGTTGTTATTTCTGGTGGTCGTGGCATGCAAAACGGCGATAACTTTAAGTTACTTGACGGTATTGCAGACAAGCTTGGTGCTGCCATTGGCGCATCTCGTGCAGCTGTTGATGCTGGCTTTGTTCCTAATGACATGCAAGTTGGTCAAACAGGTAAAATTGTTGCCCCTGATTTATATATCGCTGTTGGTATTAGTGGTGCAATTCAACATTTAGCAGGGATGAAAGACTCAAAAGTCATTGTTGCTATCAACAAAGACCCAGAAGCGCCAATCTTCCAAGTTGCAGATTACGGTATTGTTGCTGACTTATTTGATGCGTTACCAGAGTTAGAAAGCAAGCTATAGAAGCTGCTAACGATAATATATAGGTAACAAGCTGTTTTCAGCTTGAAGTAGCCTTGATATAATAAAACCACGCTTATGCAAATAAGTCGTGGTTTTATTTTGTCTGCCATTTGTTTAACTAATTTAACGGTACCGAGTGATTTATGAAAAATAATTTATCGAGTTTAAGTGATTTAGCCGCCGCTTTTGGTAAGGCACCTATTGAGTCTGATAACTCAGCGCCTGCAAGTGACGACTCATTAGTCTATTCGACAGACTCTGGCCGCATTAGCCAACAAAAACAAAAGAATATTACCCCAAGTGACGGTTTTGCCCGAGTAAGACGTGAAACAAAAGGCCGAAAAGGCAAAGGTGTGATTGTTATTAGTGGTTTAGGCTTAGATGCTAAAGCATTAAAAGAATTAGCTAAAAAGCTAAAGAAAACCTGCGGTACGGGTGGCTCAGTCGTTAATGAAACCATTGAGGTTCAAGGTGACAAACGTGACGTAATACAGCAGGTTTTAGAAAAGGCAGGTTTTAAAGTTAAATTTACCGGCGGTTAAGGCGTGCTTCGGCCTTCTCCGGATGAAAGTATTAAACCTCGTAGCTTTTCCTACCCGATAAAGCATGAGATAAAGTATTACCATCAACATACTCTAATTCTCCCCCTACCGGTACACCATGAGCAATGCGAGAAATATTGATTTGATATTGTTGAGCAAGCTCAGCAATATAATGCGCTGTAGCCTCCCCTTCTACCGTAGGGTTTGTCGCTAAGATAACCTCAGTAAAATGCCCACACGAAAACTGCTTAGCCAGAATATCTAAACCTAAATCGTCCGGACCAATACCGTCTATGGGAGATAAATGCCCCATCAAAACAAAATACTTGCCAAAGAATTCACCTGTTTGCTCAATCGCAATAACATCACCAGGTGTTTCAACAATACATAAAGTAGTCGCAAGTTGACGTTTTGGGCTCTGACAAATTTCACATAAGTCTTCTTCGGTAAAATTTCGACATTGTTGACAGTGACCAATATCCGTCATCGCTCTTGCCAACGTACTCGCAAGTTTACTGCCTCCACGGCGATTACGTTCAAGTAATTGAAAGGCCATGCGCTGTGCGGACTTAGCACCAACACCCGGTAAACACTTTAGTGAATCAATTAACTCTTGTACAAGTGGACTAAATTTCATAAATAACAGCTACCTTTCAATATATTGGCTAATTTTAATAAAATTCACTAACAAATAGTAGCGCTTATTGAAAAACATTTACCTTCACTCAAGCTACTTATGCAGAAGACGTCTCCGAAGGTATCACAGAAGGTGTATCTGAAGACAAGCGCTGCTGTCTCAGCTCAGACGGTAACTCATCAAACATCAACTTAAAGTGCCGACTAAAATAACTGTGATCAGAGAACCCCGATTGATAGGCTATTTGGGCAATAGGTAGCTTTGTTTCGACCAATAATCGTCTGGCATTATCTAAACGGATCTGACGAATAAATTGCTTAGGGGTTTTGGCCAAGTATTTTTTAAAACGCCTTTCTAATGCACTAACCGACAAGTGTGCCACTTGTGCTAGTTTCTCAATTGAGAGTTCGATATGAAAATTATCCCTTATGTATTGCACTGGAACTTTTAATTCATCGATACCCGATAAGGTTTTCACTGTTTTTTGTAAATGTCGGGTCACTCCATATGAGCCAATGATTTCAGAATTTTCATCAAGCAGTGGTCGTTTGGAGGTAGAAAACCAAGCAAGTTCACCTGATTTGTTGATATTCATTTCCAAGCGGTCAGTAACCGTTTCACCAGACATCACTTTTTGATCATCAGCAATAAATTGTTTTGCTATATGGTTGGGAGATAAATCACTATCTGACTTTCCCAAAACTTGCTCAAGGTTTTTATAACCAAGGTGTTCAACAAACATTTGATTAGCGTAAACCACCCTAGTCTGGGTATCTTTTATCCAAAAAATGATATCAGGCAACATATCAAACATAGTAAGAACTTGTTTAACACTAACTTGATTTAACAGCGTGTCTTTGAGCATAGTGATTACATAATAAAGAAATATGCCTTGATAGTAGCAAGAACTATAAATAAGTAAACGCCGATTTTGTTGCATCAACAACCGATTTTATATTAACCATTATGGTTTGTGGTCGATATACTGAATTCAATCAAAATTATCCAACCAAGCTTATCTTCGTTAGTTTTTCATAGTCAGTTGAGTAGCAATATGAATAGTGTTCGACCAAAAAAAGTTCGTCTAGGTATGGTTGGTGGTGGTGAAGGTGCCTTCATTGGAGGCATTCATCGACTAGCTGCACAAATGGATGGGAAAATTGAATTAGTCTGTGGAGCATTTAGTTCAAATCCTGAGAAAGCAAAAGCATTCGGTAAAACGCTCTTTCTTTCTGATGAACGTTGCTATGCCTCTTATGAAGAAATGTTTGCACGAGAAGCAAGGTTAGACCGAGCAGAACGCATGGAGTTGGTTGCTATCGTAACACCCAACCATCTGCATTTTCCTGTCGCCAAACTTGCGCTTGAGTATGGCTTTCATGTGATTAGTGATAAACCAGCGACCTTGACCTTGGATCAAGCAATAGAGCTAAAGTCTATTATTGAAAAGACTGGTTTACTTTACGGTCTAACCCATACCTATACCGGTTACCCCATGATTAAAGAGGCCAGACATCGTCTTAAACAGGGACAGCTGGGACAAATTAAAAAGATTATTGTTGAATATCCACAAGGTTGGTTAGCATCTAAAGATGATGAAAACAGTAAACAAGCATCTTGGCGATTAGACCCAAATAAAGCCGGTATTAGTTGCTGTATGGCAGATATTGGCATTCATGCAGCTAATTTAGCCGAATATGTCACAGGTCTTAAAATCACCTCATTATGTGCAGAGTTAACCATCAATGTTGAAAATAGGTTATTAGATGATGACGGCACAGTTATGTTGCGCTTTGATTCAGGCGCACATGGAATCTTACTTGCCAGCCAAGTCTGTGTTGGTGAAGAAAATAGTCTTAAACTGAGAGTTTATGGCGAACATGCCAGCATTGAATGGTCACAACTCGAGCCAAACAGTTTGTGGTTAAAATTTTCAGACCAAGCTTCCCAATTAATAAGAACGGGGGTTGGTCAGATGGCCGAGGAAACCTTAGCTTGTATGCGTACTCCCGCAGGACATCCTGAAGGGTATTTGGAAGCTTTTGCCAATATATATCTGCAGTTTGCTAAGCAAATTCGACAGCATCATGATGACAATACTGTGGCTAACAGTACTAATGCTAAAGATAATGTTAACGCGAGCTGTGGTATCCCCGGCATTGATGAAGCTATCAGAGGTATGGCATTTATTGAAAATGTAGTTGCCGCCAGTCAATCGGAATTTAAATGGCATAACTTCTCTTTAAATCCAGCAGATATTAAACCAAGAACGATCAATGAGATTACCAGGGACAACAAGGAAGCGAATGATGAATAAAATTAAAGGCCCTGCCATTTTTCTTGCCCAATTCATGAGTGATGAATCACCATTTAATGATCTAAGCTCTCTTTGTCACTGGGCAGCAAGTCTAGGTTATAAAGGTATTCAATTACCAACCGATCCAAAGTTAATTGATCTTGCTAAAGCTGCCCAAAGCCAAGAATACTGTGATGAGATTACCGCCATAGTGAACAAGGCTGGTTTACAGATAAGCGAACTTTCTACGCATTTACAAGGTCAGCTTGTGGCAGTTAACCCTGCTTATGATCAAATGTTTGATGGTTTTGCTCCTGAGCATGTTCGCAATAACCCTGACGCACGAACTGATTGGGCTATTGAGCAATTAAAGTTTGCTGCAAAGGCAAGTAGCCGTCTTGGTTTAAAAGCACATGCCACTTTTTCTGGTGCTTTACTTTGGCATACTTTCTACCCTTGGCCACAACGTCCCCCAGGTTTAGTTGAGTTAGGTTTTGCAGAGTTAGCCAAGCGCTGGTTACCTATATTAGATGCTTTTGAGCTGGCCGAAGTCGATGTTTGTTTTGAGCTTCACCCCGGTGAAGATTTGCATGATGGCGCCAGCTTTGAACGTTTTCTTGAAGCCGTAGATAATCATCCGAGAGCAAATATTCTTTACGACCCAAGCCACTTTGTCTTACAGCAACTTGATTATTTAGCCTTTATTGATATTTATCATCACAGGATAAAAGCCTTTCATGTGAAAGATGCTGAGTTTAATGCTTCAGGTCGCTCTGGTGTGTATGGAGGATATCAATCCTGGCAAGACCGCCCCGGTCGCTTTCGTTCTCTAGGTGATGGCCAAATTAATTTTAATGCTATTTTCAGTAAACTTACTCAATACGGTTACCAAGGTTGGGCTGTTTTAGAGTGGGAGTGTTGCATAAAACACCCCGAAGATGGCGCAAAAGAAGGCGCAGTTTTTATCAATAAACACCTTATTAACCCGACCGATAAAGCCTTTGATGATTTTGCCGCGGTAACCAGTGATAACACTATTAATAAACAGCTTTTAGGGCTGTAACATTTACCATTCAATATTAACCAAGAGGAAGAGCGAACATGACAAAAACAACAAACAGTTCATCTCTGCTATTTAGAGCATGTTGCCTAGCACTAACCGTCACAGCGATGACTTTTGCTATTCGCGCTGGCATATTGAGTCAGTTAAGTGATGACTTTGGCCTGAGTGATAGTCAGCTAGGCTGGGTTAACTCTATGGCATTCTTAGGCTTTCCTGTCGCCATGATGATTGGCGGGTTTTTATATAACCAGCTTGGGGCAAAAAAATTACTGATTACCGCCTTTATTTGCCACCTCGCGGGGTTAATATTAACCATAACGGCTACTGACTTTTGGGGCTTACTGGTTTCTAGCTTCTTTATTGGCTTTGCTAATGGCTCAGTAGAAGCAGGCTGTAATCCGTTGATTGCGAAAATATATAAAGATAATAAAACCACCATGCTTAACCGTTTTCATGTTTGGTTCCCCGGTGGCATTGTTATTGGTGCAATAACTTCTAAGTTTATGACCGATGCAGGCCTAGGCTGGAAACTACAAATAGCCGTGATGTTACTCCCTACGCTGATTTATGGTTTTATGGTCATTAGACAACAATTTCCACAACTGCATAAAACAATAACCACATCGACATTAAGTAATATTAAAGCCCTATCAACGCCATTATTTATCTTTATGGTACTGTGCATGACCTTAACCGCAACCACTGAGCTTGGTACTCAACAATGGATTGACAGAATATTAGCCGCATCAGGTGCATCGCCTATGCTGATAATGGCCATGATCACAGGTTTAATGGCTGTTGGTCGCTATTTTGCCGGCCCTGTTATTCATCGATTAAACCCTGTAGGTGTCTTACTTTCATCAGCCGTTATTGCCACTGCTGGTATTTATAGTATGAGTATCGCCACTGGTAGTGCAGTTTATTTCTCCGCTATTTTATTTGCCATAGGCGTGACTTACTTTTGGCCAACCATGATAGGTTTTATTGCCGAATATGTACCAGAAACTGGTGCATTAGGTTTATCGCTAATTGGTGGTGCGGGCATGTTTGCAGTGAGTCTGTGGAACCCCGTGATAGGTCAGTGGATAGATAGTGCTAGAGTACAAGCAACGAGTGTAACGACTAATGCTTTAGAGGCAGAATTATTGGCAGGTCAAAGTGTACTGGAAAATTTAACACTATTCCCTGTGGTATTAATCTTTGCCTTTGCTTTATTATATTTTTATATGAATAAACGCAGTGCAACAAAACTAGTCGCCACTGATTCATGAGTAAAGGAAATACGATGAAAGAACATTACAATGAAGAGCCTTATATTGAAGTAAGCTGTATTGAAGAAAGCAATATGGCTAATGAATCACGTCGTAAGTTTTTACGTGGTTTATCTTTTCTCGTCGGTGGGACTGTGGCAACTGCATTAGTAAGTGGTAACTCACTCGCTGTTGCTATGGAACATTCACTAAAGCCAGTAATAGTGGGCAGTGACCTTTTATCTGATGGCAAAATTTTTCCCTTAAGCCAACTAAAACAGTTAAAAGATATTTGTGCCATTGTTATCCCTAAAACCGATACTTTAGGTGCTGCTGAGGTCAATACTCACGGCTTTATTGATAACCAGTTATTTCATTGTTACGGGAAAGCTAAACAAACGAAAATAAAACAGCTATTAATCCTGATAAATGATGTTGCCAAAAAGAATTTCTCACGTTCGTTTACAGAACTTAGCCAAGATCAGCAATTTAAATTATTAACCGAACTTGATCAGGGAAAAGCTAATTTTGATAAAAAACAACGAGCCGACTTTAAAGCCTTAAAACAATTAATTTGCTTCGGCTATTACACCTCTGAAGTTGGTGCATCACAAGAGTTGCGTTATCTGGCTGTACCTGGCGGTTATAAGGGGTCAATCCCTTATAAAGGTTCTGATGCAAACTGGGGTTCACAAGGCCTATATTATTAATTTTTCACTACGACAGCGTTTTAGCAATAGGATTTGAGGTAAAGATGACTGAAAATTTATACATTAATAACACCAAAGAAGTCTATGACGCTATTGTCATTGGCTCAGGTATTTCGGGTGGCTGGGCCGCCAAAGAGTTCTGTGAGCGAGGCCTTAAAACCTTGATGATTGAGCGCGGTCGTGTTGTAGAACATAGAAAAGACTATATTGGTGAGAATAAAGCACCCTGGCAACAACCACTGCGCACTAAAGTTGATAACTTATTAGTTAAAGAGCAACATCAAATTCAGCAACAGTGTTACGCCTTTACCGATGCAACTAAACATTTTTTTGGTAATGATAAAGACTTACCTTATACCACGGAAAAAGGCACCAATTTTACTTGGATAAGGGCCAATCAATTGGGTGGGAAATCATTATTATGGCACCGTCAATCGTACCGATTGGGTGAATATGACTTTAACGCCAATAAAAGTGATGGCTTTGGTAACGATTGGCCAATACGCTCTCAAGATATCGAAAAATGGTATTCTCATGTAGAAAAGCATGCAGGCATTAGTGGCTCATTAGATAACTTAGAAAATTTACCTGATGGAGAGTTTTTACCACCGTTTGAGATGAATTCACCAGAAAAGGCACTGCAAGCCAAGTTTGCTGAACTCTACCCACAAAGACCATTGATTATGGGGCGAACTGCACATTTAACTAAACCGACAAAATTACACTTATCGCAAGGACGGGTGAAATGCCAAGCAAGAAATGAGTGCCATGCAGGCTGCTCTTTTGGTGGTTACTTTTCAACACAAAGCTCTACACTACCTGCTGCGGCAGCTACTAACAATTTACACATAGCCCCTAATAGTGTGGTACACAGCCTAATTTATGATGAAAAAACCAATCGCGTAAAAGGTGTACGTGTTATTGATAATGATGATTTAACTGAGCGAGAATACTTTGCTAAAGTTGTTTTTGTTTGTGCCTCTACTATAGGCTCAACACAGATATTAATGAACTCGACCTCAAAGAAGTTTCCTAATGGTATTGCCAATAGCTCCGGCGTTTTAGGGCATTATTTAATGGATCATAACTATAATGCCGGTGCTAGTGGTGACATTGAAGGTTTTGAAGATGAAATTGACAGAGGCAGACGACCAACCGGTTTGATGATGCCAAATTTTTATTACAAACCTGATGCCAGCCGTAATTTTTTAAGAGGTTACGCTCTTGCAGGAAGCGCATACCGTGAGGGTTGGCAAAGTTTACAGCACCAAGATGGCCTTGGTGCTGACTATAAAAACAAGTTAAAGCAAGCGGGGAAATGGCGTTTTGGCTTGTACGCTCAAGGTGAAATGTTACCGCGTTTTGAAAACCAAATGCGCTTCCATCCAACACTGAAAGATAAATGGGGCATGCCACAAATTGAATTTGATTGCCAATTTAGTGATAACGAAACCAATATGATGATTGATGCCGCACAGCAAGCAGAAAAAATGCTTAAAGCCGTCGGTTTAAAGAACGTATCAAGCCAAGTAATGAACGGTCCACCTGGTTTAGCAATTCATGAACTTGGTACTGCCCGAATGGGACGAGATCCAAAAAACTCTATTTTAAATGCTTACAATCAAAGCCATGACATTCCAAACCTATTTGTTACCGATGGCGCAAGTTTTTGTTCTTCGGCAGTGCAAAATCCCAGCTTAACTTTTATGGCCTTAACAGTGCGCGCCGTAGATTACTGTGTAAAAGAAATGAATGCTAAACGAATTTAAAGAGATATTTTAAAAAGTGAGTTTAAATACATTATTTAAAAAGATACGTTAAATAAATAAAAGAGAGAGTTATGAAACTAAAAAAATTATTTAAAAAAGCAATGTCGATTATGATATTACTGCCCTTGCTAAGCAATGTTAATGCTCATACTGTGGATAGAAGCGTAAATGGGAATACTATGAATAAAGTACCTAAACTCAGTGTACAACTTTGGTCTGTTAAAGATGTTATTGGTAAAGACTTCAAGGGCACTCTAAAAACCTTAGCGGGTATGGGCTTTGAGGGGGTCGAATTTGCTGGTGAATTTGGGCCTTATAAAAATGATGCGAAAGGCTTAAAGAACTTCTTAGACTCTATTAATTTACAAGCAAGTGGTGCACATGTTTCTTTTGAACAACTCAACCCAAGTAACTTCGACAAAACGGTCACTTTTTATCAACAGCTAAACCTTGATACCTTAATTATCGGTTGGGATGAACGAGCATGGCATCCACAAGGTATTAAAGAAGTCGTTAAGTTACTTAATCAGCTAGATAAAAAATTAGCTCCTTATAATATTAAGACTGGCTTTCACAACCACGACCACGAATTTAATGACTTTCAAGGTACTACTTACTGGGACTACCTAGCAATGAACACTGCTGATTCGGTGGTATTACAGCAAGATGTTGGCTGGACAACCTATGCAGGAAAAGATGCTGTAGAGTACGTAAATAAATACCCTAATAGAACACTTACCACCCACTACAAAGTACGTATTCCTGAAGGTGTAAAAGGCAAACTACCTATTATCGGTCAAGATACCATTGACTGGCTAAACCTATTAACAGCAAATATTAATGTAGGTGGCACCAAGTGGATAGTTGTTGAGCAAGAAGAGTATCCGAATGGATTAAGCTCTCTAGATGCAGTAGCTTTATCTAAAAAAGGCTTGGATGGATATATTAAGCAACTTTAGCACAATCAGTCATTTAGATGACTAATTATCCTTATATAAGTGGTTAGCATTTGCTTTATTAAGTGAGTTTCTATAAGTTAATTATTAAAATAAAAATAATTAGAGAAGACGGACGTAGTATGAGTACTGTTCTTTTTAATACACTTGACTTAGCATTGCTTTTCACTATCTATCAATGTGTTTTATTTGCCTTTTTTTTACTACTAATAAAAAAAGGCAAAAAGCAAAGCAACGTATTATTAGCCTTGTTCCTATTGTCCTATGCGGCAATACCACTTGATACCCTGATTAATTTTGGCGAAGCATTTCGCCAATTTTCCATCGAGTTCTCACCTAATGTTTTTTATGTTTTTGGCTTAGCTTATTGGCTAGAAGCCGTATTACTACTCTTCTACGTTCGCTCTCTTATTTATAAAGACTTTAGCTTTAAAAGAATCAACCTTTTATATCTATTACCTTTTGTTCTTTACCTTTTTTATGAAACCAGTAACTGGTACATGATTGATAGTACTACTAAAATAGCGATTCTAAATGGTTACCAAATAGAGGCTGAGCCATTTCATACTCGTTTTATCAATTTGTTCAGAGAATGTTTTAGAACATTTTGTGGGGTATTGTGCTTACTTGAACTGCGCCATTACCAAAGACAAATCAAAAATAACTTTGCTGATATTGAAGATGTCGATCTTACTTGGCTCAAAATTTTAGTTATTGGCTTTCTAATCATTAAAGTACAGGCTGTATTGGTGACTATTGGTTACATGACCTCAATAGACCTGCATTTTGCTATTAATTACCCTGTCATTGGCCAACTTTCTAATTTCATGGTGATGTTTTTAATCAGCTTTCTAATATTTTTTAGCTTAGGGGTATCAAACCTCTTTCACGGTATTGATAGCTCAATCGTGACCACCCCAGAAAAACAGTCAATAGACCCTGCTCAAGTCAGTGCGCTAACACTCTATATGGAAGAGCATAAACCATATTTAAATCACCTGCTCACCTTAGATAACCTTGCTACACAAACGTTTATGCCACCACGACAGTTATCACAAGTCATTAATAGGCACTTTGAAAAAAACTTCTTTGAATTCATCAATAGTTACCGCATAGAAGAGTCCAAAATATTACTCACAAAAGAGGAGAATTCCAAAATCACCATGTTAGAAATAATGGCTCAGGCAGGATTTAACAGCAAAGCAACGTTTAATACCTTCTTTAAAAAAGTGGTCGGCATGACACCAACGCAATATAGAAGAGAGCAGCGAGAACAATAATTGAACTGTATCTATCCTATTTATTTCTTCGAGAAAGCGTAAATGACAACAGTGCTATTTAATAGCCACGACATCGTATTGTTAGTGGTTGCTTACGTCTGCTTTTTGTTTGCACTGATGACGCTGTTTAGTCGCCGTAAATCTGACTCAAGCCATTTTTTCTTAGGCTTTTTTTTATTATCCCAAGCGTGTATTTCTACCTATACATTAGCTTTATACGGTGAAGCATTTCACCACTGGTCTGTTGAAAATACACCGGCTATATTTGCAACTTTAGAGCTGGCTCTTTGGCTAGAAGGGCCGTTGTTATTACTCTATGTGCGCTCGGCTATATTCCAACAACTTCACTTTAAAAAGCGTGATTTGCTGTTATTACTGCCCTTATTTATCTACATGGTGGTGCTAGTTGTTGTTAACATTCAATTTGAATCCGAACAGGGAGCCGACTTTTTGCTTTTTTTGAGTTCAAACTACAGTCAATACTATGAACATCTACGTAATATTGGCCGGGCAGTTTTTGGTTTCTGGGCCTTTTTCACCATACGTCACTACCAAAATCACCTTTCAATAGCCTACTCTAATCCTGAGTCAGTCAATTATGCTTGGCTTAAAATCTTAGTCATTGGTTTTATTATTTTAAGATTGTGGTCTGAAAGTTACTTGCTCATTTATACCTTTGTTACGGCAATTTTTGACACGTCAGCGGTTACTTTAATCGATTTCAATTTAATGGGGGTTTTAGAGAATTATGGCCAATTATTACTCATATCTACTTTGTTATTTTTTGCTTTATCAGACCCTCGCAATATTCTAAGGGTAAGTAAAGAAACGCTCGATGGCATTACTAAAGCTGATACTGCTAATACAGATTTAACTAAAGCAGATAAGCCTAATACTTATTCACCTGAACAAGTTGCCCGCGTCTGTAAGCACATGGAAAAACAACGGCCCTATTTAAACAGCCAGCTAAAAATTGATAATTTAGCCCAACAAGTGTCTCTATCACCTAAGCTACTTTCTAATTTAATCAATCGAGAGTTTAACGTTAACTTTTTTGAATACATTAATAGCTATCGTTTAAAGGAGATATGCTCCTACCTTGTTGATCCTGAGATGGATGAGCAATCGATAATTGATCTTGCCTTTCTTGCCGGCTACAACAGTAAAAGCAGCTTTAATCGATTATTTAAAATAGACACAGGGAAAACGCCTTCACAATTTCGAAAAGAAAGATAATTTATCCATTCTAGGTACACATTATTCAAATTAATAAAAAACATTAACTATATGTAGCCACTGTAAATTTCCCTACCTCCCATAATTAGTTACAGCGCTTTATTAACACTTAAATAAATCAAATTTTATTAGCTACTTAATCAGTACAACCTTCATTAACATAAAGTTGAACGTACAGTTATTGTACTTATCTCAAGTTGAGACGACTTCTGAAAAGCAACATTTTATTGTTATTTTCGATGTTGAAGTTCTTTGAATTTATTTCGACAAAACAAGAATTAACTTACTAGCTCTGGAGTTAATAAGACCCCAAAGGTTAACCATGTTGCTGATGAGTCAATACTTAAAAGCAATTAAAAATAATAACAATCAAATTTAAAATATTTACAGGTAAGTATAATGATGCTGAATTTACGCTCTAGTTTTACTCTTTTTCAAACAGGCGCCAAAACAATAAATAAAACTTTTTTTTTAGGTAGCTTATTAATATTAAGCGCATGTGGCGGACCATCGTCAACAGAGCCAGAGGTCACTGATACCAATAAAACACCCGATATTATTACCCCAGAACTACCTGTTGCAACGGCCTTATTAATAGAAGCAGAAGATTATGTGCGCTTTTTAGATACCACGGAAGGTAACGAAGGTAATGCTTTTCGTAATGACAATGTAGATATTGAAGAAATGATCGATGGCAGTGGTTTTATCATCAGCTATACCGAGGCTGGTGAATGGTTAGAATACGATATCACCCTCACGGCGGGAGATTATATCCTAACAACTACTGTTGCTTCAGAGCTGGGTGGTGGCAATTACTCCATATTTATTGATGATAAATTAATTGCTACTGATAGTGTCGATAAAACTGGCGGCTGGCAAGTTTTTGAAAACCACGATATTGCCTTATTTAATGCCACAGAAGGCGCTCATACTTTACGCCTAACCATCAATTCTGGTCCATTCAATGTAGATACCATCAACTTTAAAGTAGATGATGGCAGCTTTATTCCTCCAGTAGTTATACCTGAAGAAGAGCCTTTAAAACTGCCTGATGTTGAGGTGGTTATAGATGCTAACCCGATCAGCCCAGAAGTAGCCGTTAGTGACATGGGCATAGGCATCAACTTAGGTAATACCTTAGACGCGCCATCAGAAGATTCTTGGGCACCTGCGGCAGAAGAGAAATTCATAATTGATTTTAAAGAAGCAGGTTTCAAACATATCAGAATTCCCGTTACTTGGCATGGCCGTACAGAGTCCTCAGCTCCATATGAAATAGATTCTGCAGAAATGGATAGAGTCGAAACTATAGTTGATTGGGCGCTAAAGCAAGACCTTTATGTCATTCTAAATGCCCATCATGAAAGTTGGTTCAAGGATAACTATACAAGCCAAAGAAATCGTAATCGATTAGACGCTATTTGGCTACAAATCGTCGAACGTTTCAAACATAAATCAGCTAAGTTGCTATTTGAAATCTTAAATGAGCCAACAGGATTAACTATTGATAATGTTGATGAAATAAACGTTCGAGTACTTGATATCATTCGCCGTACAAACCCTACACGTTTAGTGGTATTTTCTGGCAATGGTTTCACCCCAATTGACTCTTTATTGGCAACGGAAATCCCTGATACAGATGATGATTATTTGATTGGTAACTTCCATGCATATGATCCCTGGCCATTTGCAGGTCAATGTCTAAGACGCTGGGGCACAGCAACAGATATCGCTGAGTTAAGTGATATTTATCAAAAAGCTCACAACTGGTCAGTTGAACACGATATCCCGGTGACCGTTAATGAATTTGGTGTTGCACACTTTGACTTTACTGCACCTGAAAATGTCTGTGATGAAGCTGATCGTTTAAAATATATAGAAGCTCATGTGAATTTCGCCACAGAGCATGGCATTGCGGCAACCTTCTGGGATGATGCAGGCTCGTTCAGTACTTATAACCGTGCCGAGTATAGCTGGGGGCCTGAAAAAAATATTCTCGTAGCACCAAACCTGCCCTAAAAATCACCTAACCTTTAACAGCTATAAAATGTCCCTCTGCACTTTATGTAGGCGGACATTTTGATCCAAAAACCAGCGACTTCTCTACTAAAAATAGTTCAATCATAGGTATTACCGATAGTTGAACGTTCAAATGTCGCTTATGGTAAATGATTGGGCGAAGCGCTTAATCAAATATTTTATGCTCTCTGCATAATTAATAACCTTGTAACTCTCCATGTTGATAAGTAACAATAATAACCACAAAGCAACTGCGCCTGCCGTTGAAAAACCTCTCCAATTCCAATTATTTATTCCCCTACTCAGCCTGCTTATTTGCTCTTTTATCACCTTTGCTAGCCAAGTAACTATTGCTCCACAAATTGTAAAATCAGCAAGCAACATTTCTGCGGTAGCTAAGTCTGCGGTGGCTGAGCATGGTCAATTATCGATTAAAGATGGTCAATTGGTCAATCAACAGAAACAAGAAATTTCTTTAGCTGGGCCAAGTTTATATTGGAGCAATAATGGTTGGGCAGGAGAAGATTTTTATCAAAAAAATGTTATCAATAATATCAGCCAACAGTGGCAAGCTTCCATTGTGAGGGCAGCTATGGGCGCAGACTTTAAAGGCAGTTACTTAACTCACCCCGAAGACAATTTAAAACGAGTTGAGAGGGTTATTGAAGCAGCCGTTGAAAACGGACTGTATATCATCGTAGATTGGCATTCTCATCATGCTGAAAATCATACCAAAAAAGCCATAGAGTTCTTCCAGCACATTGCGAGGAAATATGGTCACTTGCCTAATATAATCTATGAAATATATAACGAGCCTTTACAAGAGACTGACTGGCATAGTGTCATTAAACCCTACTCACTCAAGGTGATTTCAGCGATCAGAGCCATTGATAGTGACAATGTTATTCTCATCGGCAGCCAGTCATGGTCACAAGATGTAGATATTAGCGCAAAGGATCCAATAACAGGTTTTAGTAACTTAGCTTATACCTTGCACTTTTATGCCGGTACTCACAAGGATGAACTGCGCGCTAAAGCTCAAGTAGCACTTGATGCTGGCCTAGCGTTATTTGTTTCTGAGTGGGGTAGCGTTTCAGCAGACGGCACTGGTGATGTTGATTATCAAGAAACAGAGAAATGGCTGGCCTTTATGAGAAAAAACCAACTATCACATTGCAGTTGGTCACTTTCAAAAAAAGAGGAAGGCGCTTCAATATTTAAACCAAGCGCTTCAACATCAGGTCCTTGGTCAGATAAAGACTTCACAAAAAATGGCCTTTATTTAAAAGAAATCATTCAAAACTGGGGTTAACAACTAGGATTAAAAATTTATGAATTTAAAGCACACCATCACAGCATTTATTGCTATGACACTTTGCACAGCTTCCTTATACAGCACTGCGACTTTTGCTGAACAAGGTAAATTCTATGCTAAGAAGCAGTATTCAGGACAAGAAATACCAAGCTTTAGCCAAAATAAAGATAGGCTACCTAAACCTATTTTCGATGCTAAACCCGAATATATTGATTTTTATTATCGTGCTTGGCAAATTGGTTTTGAACACTTTAAAAAACCGCAAACAACTAGTCCTTTTGTTTCAAATTTTATCGATGAAGCCTTTAACGACAATATATTTTTATGGGACATGAGTTTTTCAACCATGTGGGGCAACTACGCTCATCATATTTTTCCAAGCATTGATGGTTTAGATAATTTTTACCGTACCCAAATGAGTGATGGTGAAATAGTTCGTGAGGTTGGCGAGAAAGATGGCCATTTGGGCGTTATTGGCTGGTCTGAGCCAGGCACCGAAGGCAACCTAAACCACCCTATTCTGCCTTGGGCGGAACTTGAGTCTTATAGAATCACCAACAACAAACAACGACTCGCCGATGTGTATTTACCGCTACAAAAATACCGCGAAAGTTTTAGTAAAATTTATCATGCCGAATCTGGTTTATACCTTACCGATAAGGCTGCAATGGATGACTCGCCACGCAATGAACAAATGCTTGCTGGTATCGATGTCGCCGCTGAGATGGTTATTTTTGATCTTTGGTTGGCTGAAATGGCGACAGCATTAGGTAAAAGTGCTGATGCCCAAAAGTATATTGCTCGAGCTGATGACTATGCAAAGTTTATCAATGAAAAACTTTGGGACGACAAAACGGGTTTTTATTATGATTGGGGCAAAGATAACAAACGTATGACTATGCGCACCATAGCCGCATTTTGGACTATGTTAGGTAAAATCCCTAATCAAGAGCAATTGGCAAAGTTAATAGTCCACCTTAACGATCCCAAGTCTTTTAATACCAAACATAGGGTACCTACTCACCCGGCAGATGAAGTTGGATTTAACGGTGACTATTGGGCGGGAGCTATCTGGGTTCCAACAAATACCATGGTAATTCAGGGCCTTGAAGTAAATAATGAGTTTACCCTAGCACGTGAAATAGCTATGAATCACCTTGATAATACTACGCAGGTTTTCCTAGACACCAATACCGCTTGGGAGAACTATACGCCACTAGAAATTAAACAAGGTCGTAAAGCCAAGCCTGATTTTATCGGCTGGTCGGGACTTGCACCGATTAATTATTTGATTAAACATGCCATTGGACTTCGCATCAATGCGCCAAAAAATGAAATTACTTGGCGCATCAACGAACTTGGCCGTCATGGCATTGAAGGTTTACGCTTTAATGGTCAAGGAGAAGCAATGAATTCAGTGGACTTAATTGCTAAAAAACGAACAAGTCTCACTGATGATATTGATATCAACATCCAATGTCGACAAGCTTTCACCCTGAATATTATTAGCCGGCACGCCCAGAAAAGTTATCAACTAAATTGTCAGAGTAAAATAAATATAGTCTTTAAACATCAGCTTTAAAAATAGTTGATAAATCAACTTAAATTAGCTTTATCTTGTTATTAAGCAATTATTTAGCGAATTATTTAACATTTAATAGATAAATAATTGAAAGCGCTTACAATCAACAGAGACATAACAAACGGAGTTGAGGTAGCAGTATGCGTAAACATAGAATAAGTTTCGCTGATATAAACATTATCAGCGACAGCATTGCCGAATTAATTATTGACGAAGGCGTTGGAGTATCCATAGAAATGGTTGAAGAATATGATAACTTTCTGGCCTGTATATTCAACGGTGACTATGGTGTATTAATCAATAAAATTAATAATTACTCTTATAGCCTAGGCGCACAATTCATTATGGGCTCTAACGAACATATAATGGCGATTGCTGTGGTTAATTATAGCGAGCAAGGTAGGCAATCCAGTAAAGAAATTGCCGGTAGACGTATTGTTGATCAGTTAAATGTAAAAACATTCTCAGGTTTGGAATTAGGTTGGCAACAAGCATTGTCCTGGTTACAAAACGAGATCGACATCACTAAAGTGACCTCAATATAATAAAGGCGCCTAAGAAAAATATTGATGAGATAAGCTAAAAATCTTATGTAATTAGCTTATGGATCAAGCGAGAGCCATAAGTTTTTCTTGCTTTGAAGCTGTTTGGTTTTTTCACTCAACAATGGATTTTCAAGTTTAAAAACAGCCCTATTTCCAATATTAAGCTGAGCCATAAGTCTTGGTGGAGCCTTTAGGCGATAAAATAATTGATCAAATTTACCTTTATTAATCGCACGCGTTAAACCAACTTGTAGCCGATTAGCCAGTGCTGAGTTTTTTTTGTTAACAAAAAAATATAACGGTGCGGTGTATTGCAGTATCAAATGGCTTTCCAGAGCCAACATTGGGTACTGTGCCAACTCTTTACGCACCTCGGTTATTGCCCGAGGGATATAATCAAAGCGTCGCCTTGCTAACATAGTGTGTAGTGATCTTGTCAGTGCATCAACAGTAGGAATATTATTAGCACGCAAAATTTCTGTATCTGGCCAGTTAAGACCTTGCCCAGCAAGTAAAGTATTTAACTCTGACAGTGAATTAATGTCAGAAAAGATATTTTGATCACCATCACGTATTAAAAAAACCCGAGAGCCCATCAACCCTTTTAATAAGGGAACATATATCGCTTGTAATATTTGCTCTCGTTTTTTTGAGGTCATAGCCCACAGCACATCAATATTCTGCTCAGAACTAAGCATATTAATGCTGCGTTGTTGAACCATATTAATATTCACGGGAACCAATTGGTAAGGACCAAAATCATCTAGAGTTTCCTCTAACGCCAACTTCAATAAACTGCCATAATATTTTTCATTATCATCAAACAGCGAACTTTGGTTATAACGAACAATTAGTGACTTAGATGTATGCTTAACTGCTTGCTTAATCGCTTGAGTAACCTTTGCTTCAACCTCTGTAGTAATCGTTTGTGCCGTTAGAGTATAAGAAGCCAATAACAGCAGAAAATTGACAATAAAAATAGCTAAGTAAGGCATAGGAAAGTAATCTTCTCTTTTATAAATACCTTATGGGTATCATGAAGTTATTCTTTTTCTGTTATCAAAGTAGCGACGATAGCAGGATGATCTGAAGGGTAAGCACTTATCTTTTTTGCCTTGCCGGTAAGACCCTTAACAAAAAGACAATCAATACCAGCGTTTTTAAGCAAGGTCATCTTAGCATTTGACTGCACTAATGCGACCTCGCGACTATCACAACGAGTATTAAAGTCACCCAATAATATTTTCGGGTAGGGCTTCATTGCATTTAGCTGAGCAGCGGTTTCTCCAGCATTGGCTCCCCTAGTTTCAACACTTTCATGATCCCAATGAACATTGACTAGCAGATAACGGTTATTTAGTTTTTCTATCACTGCATATTCACCCGTTCTGGTGGCGTTTGGACCATCAGTTAAGTCGAATCGGCCTGATTCGATAAAGCTATTTCCCAGACAACGATTAATAAATATTTGAAATTTATGTTGCCAACATTGCCCTAAGGATTTAGCTAAGGTGATAGCACGCTGATAATCTGTCGGTAGCTTGTTGTTAAGTTCATTATGCTTAAGCTGCCAGTCTTCAACACCTTCTTGAATACCTAAAACATCAACTTTATGCTTGTTAACGAGTTGCGCATAATCATCACTGTGCTGTGGCATGGTTTTCCAGCCATAGATGTTTAACGACATCACTGTGATTGTCTTATTTCCTTTCTTAACAACTGTTTCAGCAAGTGGGTCGAAGGAAACAAACAATGCAGTCAATAATAAAATTGTTGCTTTAATAAATGCTGTCATCTTATTTAAGTAAATCACTCAACTGATGGGATAATAGCCATTGATAAAGATCATCACCTGAGTAAATACGTGTCCAAGCATCATGACCTTTATCTTCATGCACAGTAAAACGCACATTGTTATGACCTAACTTTTCGAGCTTAGTTAATCCTGCATAAAAATACTGAATATTAACCGCACTATCTCTACCGCCGGCAAATTGCCAAACAGCTAACTTATGCTTTGCTATTGGCGCCATCAAGCTAGGATGTCCCCAGCCGACTACAGGTGCTATAGCTGCAAATCGCTCTGGGTGTTTACTTGCCAGATACCAAGTGCCAAAACCGCCATAACTTAACCCCGACAAATAGGTTTTATCAGCGTTGACTCGATACTTGTTTTGTACGCTATCCAACATAGCAATCAAATCAGTCTCAAGCAGTTCCCAACCTTGAGGTAATAAAGGTGCAACGTCACTCATATCTGTTAGTGAAGCCATTCTTTGAATATCTGTATTAGTTTCAAATGCTGCACTGCGTTTTGGTACACCTTGATCTAACCTTTTGGGAATATTACCTTTTGAGCGATTATCAATATAGCTAATGCCCTTTTTATCAAAGCCAAACATATGCAGTTGCGGTGAAATAATAATAAAAGGTAAATCTTTTTTCTGTATCCAAGCCTCATGTAAAGGTCCTTGCATCAAAACAAAGTCTAATTCATCTTGGCCATTGCCGCGCTCACCATTACCGTGTAAAAACAGCATCACCGGCCATTTTTTATCTGGCTTAGAGTGATATCCTTTAGGTAAATAAACAAAATACTCTCGTTTACTTTGATCAATACTACTTTGGTAAGCTTCCCGTAATAATTGCTCTTGAGATTGTTGAACAGTAGAGGTGTTATTGTCTGCTTGCTTAACATTACTCGTACAGCCGATTAGAAAACTTGTCATCATTAAACAAAGCATTAGTTTTTTCATATTGTTCCAAAACCTCCGTAATTTCATTCAATATATATGGGGAGTTAACCTAGTCTAGCCTTTTGTATCAGGGATTAGCCAAACATTGTTTTCAATATCTACTTTACCCCGCATTTGCTCAACCACTACTTGGTCAATCACTTTAATAGCTCTTTGCACCATCATGGTAAAAGTATCTTCACCTAATTGATCAGGAGTATGATCTGGAAAGTTTCTGCGCGTACGGTGAATCCAATAACTTTCTGATAAATTATCCTGGCCAAAGGCTTGTGCTACACCGTCTTTACCAATCATAAAGCCTAATAGTCCGCCCCAAGTCGCCGTTGGGTTATCTGAATCCCAGCCAGTCAAGGTGCCTATTTGAATGGTGCGAACAATATCACCTTCACCATAAAATAAACTCACTAAGCTGGCAGCAAAGTTAATGCCGGCTTCAAAGGGGTCTTTATAAACATAACCATCGGCATTGTTAACTTGATAACGCTGATAAACTGCATCACGGGTCTTTTCCCAATCATCTTTATTTGAGTTTTGCTGATAAGCATTATGGATAAAATCATACATTTTTGCTGGTGTAGATTGCTCTGGTAAAATGAGCCTTGCCTGCTCAGCTAGCCACTGAGTTTGCTGCTGCATAGTAAGTGATTTATCTACTTTCGATGCTAAAGAATGCATGGTGATATAAAACTGAGAAATCCACTGAGCATCACCTTTTGCAGATACCCTAATAGGCAAATGTGCCATTTTTAATGCAACATCAGATCTTACTGGTGCCAACAAACCAAATATTTCTGTAGTCAGTTGGGCATCAATCATCATGTATTTACTATTATTTTTCGGATCACTGGTTTCAGGCGGTAACATGCCCTGCGCCATGAGTATTCTAGCTTGTTCATTAGCTTCCCATAAAAAGTTCTCTTTAACCGCTTTCGAATCAGGAAATTTTTTGAAAAGCGGCGCATCCTCTTCCGAGTAAGTATGCGTTAACCAACCTGTTCTGACTTGCTCTGCGCTCAACAGACTCGTTTGCTGTGATTCATGTAAGTACTGATACATGTATTCAATATCGGTATCATCATCAGCTCCCCAAGGCTGGCCCTTTTCAACAAAGAAAAAATCGATGGTATCACTATGAGGTACACCTTCTCCCCAAATGGCAGGTAAATCCTTACTACCCCAATCTGCATCGGTATAAAACGGCATAGTGGCAGTTGTACCTACCTTATCCATTTCAGTCACTAAGCCAGTCCAGTTAGCAATACTTTGCCCTAGCCAAAAGCCATGTAACTTATCTTGGTAGCCAGCTCTTGAAACAGTAATAAACCCACTTATCTCATTTTTAAGGTGTTTTTTGTCTTTAGTGGCATCACTAACAACTTCAGTGGTAACATTTCCTGTGCACGCAGGTAATGAAACGACCATAACAGAATATAAAAAGAGCTTGGCTAGTTTCATTGAGTATCTCCAGTGGGTTTACATTGGCATTAGTTTTTACGGGTAAGCAATTAGCTGTTAAACGGTAGCTTTGCGCTATTGTGAATAAACACTCTGGCTAAGCGAAAATACACTTAGCCAGACGTTATATTTATTGTTGGTAGGTAAAACGTTTCTTCAATTTGATTTGATCAAGTGAAGTACCAAGTAATACTTCAAACTCACCAGCTTCGGCTAACCAATCATTTCTGCTGATATCCCAAAAAGATAAATCGCGTTTAGTAAGTGTAATACTGACTTGCTTGCTTTCTCCTGGTGCTAAAAAGACTTTAGCAAAACCTTTCAGCTCTTTTGCTGGTCTATCAACACTTGACTCAACATCATGTAGATATAATTGCACTACTTCAGCGCCAGCGACTTTACCGGTATTCTTAACCATTGCTGTTACAGTAATATTGTCGACCGCAGTGATGTTTGATGCCGATAAAGCTATATCAGTTAAAGCAAAGTTGGTATATGAAAGACCATGACCAAAGGCAAAACTAGGCTTGATATTTTGTTGTTCAAACCAACGATAACCTATAAATACGCCTTCTGTGTATAAACTTTCAATAGCGTTATAGTCATTTAAAGCAATCGGAGCAGTATCCTCTAAACGTGCTGGTAAAGTAATTGGCATTTTACCACTTGGGTTAACATCACCGGTTAAGATATCAGCAAAAGCATGACCTGCCTCCATACCGCCATACCAACCCCAAACGATGGCATTAGCTTGCTCTGCCCAAGGCATTTCAACAGCTGAGCCAGCAACGAGGAATATTACGGTTTTCTCATTCGCAGCAAGTAGCTTACTAATAATCTCATCTTGTGAGTTAGGGAGTTTCATATCAGGTCTATCGATTGACTCTCTATCATCACCGTGACTCAAACCACCAAAATAGATAACTGCATCAGCTGCTTTTGCTGCAGCAACATACTCTGCTTCACTGCTAAATAATTCACCTGGCGCATTCCAACCTAAGGTGAAGTGTTGATTGCCATCATATTGGATTTCAAAAGAGTAAGACTCTCCCGCTTTTAATTCGATACCATGGGTTAATTCAGCGGTACTTGCTTGCTCTGTATTAACTTGATGAGCACTAGCTTGGTGAGTAATGACAGTGTCATTATTAATTTTTAATTGAAAATTCCCTAAGGTCTCAACATTTAACTGATGCAAACCGGTAGTTAACGGCTTGATCTTTGCCGTCATAGTTATGTGCTGAGTTATGCTTGTGTCTTTAGCTTTAAATTTAGAATCAACTATCCAAGCCTTATCAGTTATATTTTCACGGCTCGACTCTTTAAAGTAGGATACATTCCATGCAGGAGTTCCTGTCCAATGACGACTCTCAACATAATCACTGGCAATAGCAGCTAACTCACTGCTGCGAGCTCTCATTACCGTGATATTTACATCTTCGCCAAATTTTGCTTTTAAGCCTTGTAATGGCGTCACTTCATATAAAGATTTTACTTCTGAAGAGCCACCACCCGTGCCATGTGCTTTATCCGTATTAGGACCAAGTACTAAAATATTTTTGATTTTATTTTTATCAAGCGGTAAAACTGATTGTTCACCCACCGTATCATTTTTCAATAACACCACGCCTTCAGTGGCAATTTTACGTGCAGCCACTTGGTGGGCTTTAGTATTTCTAGCCCCAGGTAAACGGTTTTCGTCATACATTCCTATGGTATGTTGTACTCTTAAAATACGTCTAGCTTTTTCATCAGCAACTGATTCTGGAATCTTTCCAGCTTCAATCATATGCAAAAAAGGTTTAGCTAAAAAGTAGTCTTGATAATCATCAACATTAGTACCCATTTCTAAATCTAAGCCATTTACCGCAGCGTCATAGGTATTAATATCAACATGCCAATCAGTAAGTAACACGCCTTTATAGCCCCACTCACCTTTTAATATATCCATAACTAAATGTTTGCTTTGATTCGCATTAGTGCCAAAATACTCATTATATGAGCCCATCATACCAAGCACGCCGCCTTCTTTAACTGCCGCTTCAAAGGCAGGTAAATAAACTTCTCTAAGCGTACGTTCATCAGGCTTGGCATTGACGCCGGTGCGGTTTAATTCTTGGGTATTCAATGCATAATGTTTAACGGTAGCTGCAACATCATTGGCTTGAATAGCTTTGATTTGTGGTACTACTAATTTTGCCGCTAAAATTGGGTCTTCGCCCATATATTCGAAGTTTCGGCCGTACAAAGGCAGGCGCGCTAAGTTCACACCAGGACCTAAGATAAAGTCTTTTTTCCTGTCACGTGCTTCTGCACCTAATACTTGACCATGCAAACGAGCAATCTCAACATCCCAACTCGCCGCAACTGAGGTAAGGTGAGGTAAATAGGTAGAGTGATCATCGGTCCAATCAGCCGATGCCCAAGTATGACGTTCTATTTGATGACGTACACCATGTGGGCCATCAGATAACCACATTTCAGGAATGCCAACGCGTTCAATGGCATTAACATGGAACTTACCACTGGCATGAGCCAAAGAGACTTTTTCAGCTAAGGTCATTTTTGACAATAGCGTTTCAACATCTTGCTCAACACTTACCAAACGCTCATCAGATTGTGGCTGGCCCTGCAGAGCATCTTCTTGGGCAATAGTGGTTTCATTGTCATTAACACAACCACTAACCGCGGTACTTAGAGCAAGTACTGCAGAAACAAGCATTGTACTTTTTGGCCTAACGTTCATAAATATAGTTTTCATTAACTAACCTTTTAACTTCATATTTTGGGATTAACGACAAAATGTAAGCGCTTTCATTTCGTCGTTATAACATAATATTTACTGATATTTTTAGCAAGTAAATATTCTTGTTGGTAACATTTTACTAGGTTAAGTACTCTGCTAACTATTTAGCAGAGCACTTAGCTATGCCTTGCAGTACTTAGCAATAAAGTCTTTTTGCATAGGCATAGTATCTACTGATTTTTGAATGACAGAATAGATATGCTCTAACCTTCGTGCAATTTCTTCTTCAGATAAAATATCAACTAACGGGTGATATCCCTGAGGATTTAATCCTTGTCCATGCATAACAGCTAGCCAAGAGGTTTCATTAAACAGTTCATTGTCTTGACGAAAAATCCGTCCATTTTTTTGATATAGATCCATTTTGGCTTGCAAGCGATCTGAAACCTTCATATTTTGGCAATAACGCCAGAACTCTGAATCATCTCTATCCGTTGCTTTATAGTGGAGAACAATGAAGTCTCGGATATATTCAAGATCAGTTTTTGTCTGTGCATTGTAGGTATCAATATCTGTTTGGTCAAAACCTTGATGCGGAAATAAACTCATCAGCTTAGCTATCGATGATTGTATTAAATGCAGTCCAGTCGATTCTAGCGGTTCAACAAAACCTGCTGATAGACCAATGGCAACACAGTTTTTGTTCCAACTTTTTTTACGTACACCTGTTGTCCAACGTAAAAAATTCGGTTTGCCGATAGGCTCACCTTCCATTTGCGCTGTTAATATATTTACCGCCTCTTCATCGCTAACAAATTTACTTGGGTAGACATAGCCATTACCCACTCTGTGCTGCAGAGGTATTCGCCAAATCCAGCCAGATTTTTGTGCTTTAGCTTGAGTGAATGGGTATAACACATCTGTTTCTTTAGCCTTACAGGGCATAGCTACCGCCGTATCACATGGCAGTACATCACTCCAATCAATGAAACCTGTTTTCATCGCACCTTCTATCAGCAAGGCTTTAAAACCGGTGCAATCTATAAACAGATCCCCTGCTACTCGCTCACCACTTTCCAATAATAAGCTATCAATAAAGCCATCACTGTCTCTCAATGAAACATCAATAACTTTACCTTCGCTTCGTATTACGCCACGTTCGACAGCAAAATCTCGTAAGTAATCGGCATAGAGAGTGGCATCAAAATGAAAAGCATAATTAATTTGTGACAGTGGAGAATTACCCATATTTTGAGGACGCATAAACTTTCCTTGTCGTGCCGCAACAGCAGCTAAGGAGTATTGTTCGAGATCAGGGCTTTTACCTTGCTGATGCATTTTAAGCCAATAATGATGAAATTGGATGGCATCCATAGCAGTACCATGATCGCCAAAGGGGTGCATATAACCGCCGCCCTTTTTAGTCCAATCAACAAATTCAATGCCTAGCTTAAAGGTCGCTTGGGTTTTCTTAACAAAGTCATTTTCGTCTATGCCGAGGATTTTGTTAAATAACGATATTTGTGGAATAGTTGCTTCGCCTACTGAAACTGTGCCAATTTGGTCTGATTCAATCAAGCGGATATCGCAATAATTTTTGCCTAATACTTTTGCTAAGGTCGCTGCCGTCATCCAGCCAGCGGTACCACCACCAACAATAACTATGTTGTTAATTTTTTTTTGTTGATTTGCTGTTGCTTGATTCATAACTGTCTCCCAGAAAAGAATGTATAAATGCAGAAAATAAAGAAAAAAGCCGCCCCTAACATCAGGGAACAATAGGGACGGCAAAAGGGGTTGATAAGTGTCGATGCCATCAATTCCCTCGAAAATTTAGGGGGCGCTACTTGCTAATAGCTGCCCCACATTTAACCAACTAGCTAGAAACTAGCACGTACCACTAAACTATAACGAGTATCATTGCTGAACCAAGAACGCGTTTTTCTATCACCTTCTTCATTAATCTGCATTGTTGTTTCAGTAATACTGTTACTGATGTTGGTGCCTTGTAAACCTAACTTCCAGTTATCACTTACCTCCCAAAATATTGAAGCATCCAATTGACCATTTGCTTCATTATAAATAGGTAATGTAGTGATAACATCACGGGTAGTTAGCAAATAATCTGAACGCCAGTTATAAGCAATACGCGCTGAGATGCCAAACTTTTCGTACAATAGCGCAGCATTAGCATTTTGCTCTGATAAACCTTCTAGCGGCATATTATCCCAGGCAAAATCGCCTGCAGAATCTGAGTTTGAGCTAGAATCATTCAAACCAGAGTTTGGTGAACCTTCCTCATCAATATGGGTATAGTTTAATTGAATACCTAAACCACTAAAGGCTCCTGGTAAAGTATCAAAAAATTGTTGGTACGCAACCTCTATACCTTTTATAGTTCCTTCATCACCATTAGTCGCACCCGAAACTTGTACTTCTTGAGTGACGCCATTATTTGTGTAATCGCGTAATGAGACGCCATTGATGAAATAATTAGATAAGTCTTTATAAAACACTGTAGTCGTTAACGAGCCTGCTTCAGAAAAATACCACTCTAATGATAAATCATAGTTATATGACTCCATTGGTTTGAGGTATGGGTTACCCGTACTTGCCGTATAACGTTCATATTCTTTAGAAATGAGTACTGGCTCTTCACCTTCTGGTACTGATGTATCATAGATTCTGATCGCGTCTTGACCTGAGATGCCAACATAATTACGTAAGTTGCCTAATGAAGGCAGAGAAATAGCCTCAGAAAATCCAAATCTAACTAACAACTCATCGGTTAAATTCAATTTAAAGTTAAGACTAGGTAGTACATTAGTATACTCATTGGAGGCGACCAATTCATTCGTCGCTTTGTTACCAAAAGCAGCTTGATCTGGCACTAAAAAGTGATTTTCGTCTTGTGGTTCTCCTTCTCCACTTTCTCTTGGAACATCATCTGGGTAAGTGATAGCACCATGAGTGTCATTTTCTAGTTTTACGTACCTAACACCAATATTGGCACTATAGTCATAACCGCCAATATCACCTTCAAAATTAAACTTCAGGTACGCTGCGGTGCTCGTTTCTTCTGTTTGGTTAACTTCTGAGGCTTCAAAATTACCTATTGAATTACTACTTCGGTCTGCAAGAGGAGTCCAACCCCAATCAACAGCTCTAGTTCCCTCTAACGCTTCATTTAATCCTTGATAGTCTTGTACCATTGCTAAAGACGGGAATAAAAAGTTATTACCTCCTTCTGCAGTTAATACCTTACCTCTTCCTAAATTATCAAAGCTAACTTCATCATAAGGCACATCCGTATCAGAAAACCAAGTATTGCCGCCAGCCCAACCTTCAGATAAAACGCCCCAGTTATAGGTTGATTGTCTTGTTGTTTGTTCACGGTTTGAATAACGGGCACCTACTTCAATTGATTTAACGATACCGTTATCAAAGGTATATTCTGCATCTAAACGTGTGGCAAATTCCTCGCCTTCATTATCTGAAACATGATCCATAGCATTACGCCAAAAATTTACCTCAGGATCAGTAAAAGGTGCTGATGCTACATAATCAGCTTGGCCATTATAAGCTGGGTGATGAAGGCTGATTTTAGGTAAACCGCTTCCTCGAAGATCCATACCGACAACGGCACGGGTAGCACTGGCGACTGACACATCTTCAATTTCCATAGTTGCATCAACATATTGAATATCGAAGTTAAGTGCTAGACTATCGTTTGGGGTAAATTTAGCGTTAAAGCTAAAGTCATTAACAATCGATTCTTCATCACGTACTCGCGTGACCATAGCATGCTGCATACCATAAAGTTGCGGAGAGCCGTCTCCACGCCAGCCAGCATTCGATGTAATAGTACCGCTTTCATAATAACCACTTTCATCATACTCAAAGGTAGTCCCTTCAACTGGAATCATCGGATTTTGGTCATCAGCAATTTCAATGACATTTTCATTCCAAGCAAGAGTCGCTTCTGAACGTATATATTCACCCGTTAATAATATGGTTTTATCTGGGCTTTCCCACTGCAATGAACTGGTAAAACCGGTACGATCACTATCATCTTTTTTTATGCTGACACGAGCTGATTCAGGCACGAAGGTATCTTGGCCATTTATTTGCTCTTGCTGTCTATAACGACCCACTTGTGCAGCATGAGATTCTACTTTTATCTCAGAAGAAGACGCATTAATTAAAAAGCCAAAACGTCCCGAATCAGTATCCCAAATATCACTATACAATGCTGAAAAGGTAGGCGCAGTTTCTTCACGTAAATCGGTATAAGTGGCATCAGCTGAAAAAGCAAAAACGCGACCATCGGCATCAAATGCTTTACGGGTATTAAGGTTTACCGTACCGGCGATACCACCTTCAATCAAATCGGCGGTTTGGTTTTTATAAAGTTCGACTGAGCCCATTAGCTCAGGAGATACATCTTCAAAGCTTAATCCACGACCCGAATCAGCAGAAAAGCTATCTCGACCATTAAACTCGCTTCGAACTTGATTTAAACCACGAACAACAACACCACCGCCTTCAACACCAAAGTGATCTGGATCATCTGCTGCCGCAAACCTTTCAATGGCAACACCCGGCATACGAGAAATAGCTTCTAATACACTTCTGTCTGGCATAGAGCCAATATCTTCTGAAGAAATAGCATCCATTACCGTATCGGCATTCATTTTCATGTTTTGTGCTGAAATTAAATTACCACGTTGGCCTTTAACTTCAATGACCTCAATAGCCTCTTTTTTTGTTTCCGCTTTGTTTTTTTCATCTGCTTCGGCAGCATAAACAGAAGCAGAACTTAAACCTAGAATGGCCGATGCTATGATTGAGTGCTTAAAGGTACTTTTATTTTTTCTTGAATTTACGTCTGAATTAGCGCGTGAATTTTTTGCGCACATAGTGCCTATTTTGTTTTGCATGTTCTTAATCCCCTTTAATATTTCCGCCTAACTTATTCGCTATATTAAGTTGCCTATATAAGGCTCAATAATCAGGCTGTATATTTTTATAATCATTATTACCCTTTGCGAGCTTGTTCAACTTAGCAATAACAATTAAGGGGTTCGTCTCTACTTAAAAAATAGCTCGAATTTGAACGTTCAACTTTATGTATACCTATATTTAAACTTGTAACTTAACGTAACAACATGTTTTTTATAAGTTTATAAAAACAGTGTTTTTTGTGGTTTTTTACAATAAAAGTAAAGTGGCACCTTGAACAAGCATGATTAAGCTATTCGATCATGCTACTTAATCAAGGTTAATTTTTGGAAAACATCTGCAGTGATATAACCTAAGTTCTTACTGCCATTTACCGCTTTAATATCAACCGAGCCCATAAAATGTTCACGCTCTTTACTGCCATCGTTATCACAATAAGCCAACATAAAACCGAGCTTTTTACCCAAAGATAATTTAACTGGCTGGGACTTATCCTTTTGCCTGTTTGTGTGAGTCGGCGTTTGCAAAGAAAAGCTATCGTCATAAACACGAACAGCCATTTCCCAGATAACTTTATTAGGTGATTTTTCACTACGTCGCCAGACACTATCAATATGGTCATTTAATAAAACAAAGTTATCAGAGCCATCGGTATTTTTTTCGCCCATATCTACCGACTGATTATCCAAAGCAACATGATAAGCAAAGGCATTATAGTTAAACTGGTGATTACCACCCGAGGCATCCTCATCAATAAAGATTTCTAAACAATCATCATCCCAATACAAATGACGCGGATCTGCGTGTTGATCAAATAAAATATCATCGGTAATTTCTACCAATAAATATAATTGCTCTGCATCCCACATGACTTTAAACCGCCCGGAAAAATCTTCCTTACTTGGCATGCTTCCCAAGATTAATTGGTCAATTGGCTGCCAAGTCGCTAACTGCCAAGCAGATTCATCGGCAATACCATCAATAGTCATTTTCGTTGGTGATTTTAGCGCTTCAAGGGCTGATACATTGATAGAATAAAAGACTAAGAATGGTATTATAAATTTAAAATAGTTAGACATTATTTACTTTCCTGATAATTGATTATGAGTAGTTACTTTTGTAGTAATTACTTCTCTAATAATTGAGTAAGCGAGTTTATTTATTTCATCAAAAACCGACAAATAGGGCCGCTCTATATTTATGGTGCTGACATCTTGTTCACTGAGCAAAGGTGGCTCCATAGCTGCAAATTGGCTATCCAATAATTTTGCTGAAAAAAAGTGACTTTCACGCTGAGATATTCGCTTTGAAATAACAGCCTTATCACCATCTAAATAGAAAAAATGACAAACAAAAGACAGCTCTCTAAAAAGTTGCCGATGCGCTGACTTTAAACCTGAATAGGCCAGCGCTACTGATTTTCCTTGCTGATATAATGAATTTAAATGCGCAATGATTGCTGCAAGCCAAGGTGCCCGCATTTCATCGGTTAATGGTTTGTTGTTTGCCATATGTTTTTTGGCTTGCTCGCTATGAAAATCATCAGCATCAAGAAAAGTTAATGAAAGTTCATCAGCCATTTCCTTAGCTAAACTCGACTTTCCGCTACCACTAACCCCCATGACAATAAATAGCCGTGGCGTATCTCTGTCAATATTAACCATGCGCCGCTACCCTCACCTGAAGTTGATACTCTTGCCCTGACTGTAAATTTGTCAATACATTTCCAGTGACAATTTGTTTATCAAGTAATACTTCCATGTTAATAATATCGCTTGCCTGTTCAATATTGAAGTTGATAACGACGCCCCTAAACAGACGTTGTCCTGATAGGTTTTTTAAGCTAGCTGGCAGCTTGGGACTGATTTGCAAACCGCTTGCACAGCCTTTTAAGCCACAAAGCTCTTCCACTAAGCAGCGATATAACCAAGAAATGGTGCCGGTATTAAATAAATGGCTAGAGCGACCCGCTTGCTGTGGAAATTGATGATAGGCACCACGATAATAATTAGGTACATAGACAGGCAACTGCCCAGTTTTTTCTGCACTTTCAAGAGAGGGCAACATTTTACAAAGCAAATCAAAAGCAATATTATTTTGCCCTGCCTGATATAGCGCATAAATATAAAATATTGCCGCATGATTATAAACAGAGCCATTTTCTGAAACGCCGGGATGCTTTTGGGTGATTCGACCAATATCTTCCACCATACTGGTATAGCTTGGCGCCAGCATCATCACACCTTGAGGTGTTGTTAACTGCTCAGTAATGGCGACAATCATATGCTTTTGTTGCTCTTCATTTGCAGCACCACTGAGCATGGCCCAGCTTTGCGGATTTAAAAATATCTTGCCTTCTTCATCTTCATTGGTACCAAAAACACGGCCACTGTCTGTTATACCGCGCGCAAACCACTCTCCATGCCAGAGGTGTTCATTAACCGCTTTATTTATTGCTTTGGCGGCAAAGCGGTATTCATCGTACTTTTGTATGTTAATACTAATATCGTACTCATCACAAAGATTGCACCAAGAAGTTAATGCATAGGATGTCGCTAAAGATAACCAAGAAGAAACCCCCTTTCCTTGATAACCGACCATATTCATCGGATCACACCAATCACCTTGTTCAATAAAGCTTAAACCGCGATGGTCGGTGGCATTGATTAAATAATCTAACGCTAATTCAATATGTCGCGTAAAAGACTGCTGCTCTGTTGAGTCAGAAAAAGGGATCATTTCACTAAGTAAGCTAACATCTGCCGTCTCATTTAAATAAACAGTCAAACAAATAGGCAGCCAAACACCGTGATCGGCATGGGGTATTTGATTAATATATTTCAGCTCAGCATTTTCGTGTAGCAGTACACCTTCTGGCATAGCACCATTTATGCTTTGTTGAGACACCGCTCGCATATAGGCTTGACGAGTGACTTGTGTATCAATAAAAGCCATGCCCATATTATCTTGAATATAATTACGTGTTTGCGGATCGGTACTTAAGCGGTTAACGTCACCATGATAAAACATCTGCCTAGGTAACCAGTGATTGAAAAAGTCATTAAAAGCACTATTTCTTGTGTTACTGGCAAGGGTTAAACAAGCTTTTCCCTGAGCAATATATTCTTGATAATCATTTATAGCCTTACTACGTTGTTGATGCCCCAAGTACTTTTCTTTGATATTAGCGATTTCAACTTCATCTTTTGCTGGACCAAATAAAAATTGCAAAGTTTTACGTTCACTAGGCAATAACTGCTGTTGAAACTGCATCACGGCAACAGGTGTTTCATAACGCGCTTCAACATTTTCTAATCGTTCTGACTGCAAAGCACTAGGGTTATGTAAGCCACCCTCACCTTCAAAAGCTTTTTGATTAGTATGCCAAGCCGTCGGAATGGTATCGCTTAGAAAGAAGGTTTTATCTTTTAGCTGCGCATTTTTAAAATAATCTTCAACTTTTTGGTAAGGAGTAACACTGGTCGCGACAATGGCATTTAGTCCTTCGTCATAAGTCGCTGATTGATTCATCCATGACATATATCCAATAGAGAAATACGGATAAATGCTAATACTTCTTGTCGTTTCAGTTAAATTACAGATTGAAAAAAACCAGCATTCAACTAAATCATCTTTTGTTAAATTAACTTTAATACTTATCTGCAAGCCACTATGCTCAATTGACCAAGTAATATCACTATTGCCTAACTCAAAAGAAAACTTATCTAGCTCAACTCGCATAGGCTCATAAGGCAGAGAAATTATCTCACCACTGTCTTCATCTTTTAGGTAGAAAAAACGCCCTGGATGATGCGTAAAGTAACTATGCTCTGGCTGAATAAAACTTTTCGCTTCCATATTTGGCGCATAAGAATACTTAGCGGGCTCAGGTTGCATAAACTGTGAATTAACATAACCGCGACAATTTACCTGCATTACCATGGCGTTATTCCATAGAAACCCCGTAGCATTAGGAAGCTTTGTTGGACTGGTAAGTTTAACTTTACTGAAACTGTTATCAGTATTGTCTATAGAAATTAAAGGCTGCTTCGCTGAAGAAAATTTAGACATTAACAGCTCCTGTTGAATCAGCTTGACCGCCACTAACATTCTGCTTTTCTTGTTGTGCTATTTTTTGTTGTGCTGTGCTTTGTTGTACCGCTTTTTGTTGCTCAATATCTTGCTGAGTTTGTAATTCAGTCTGCAGCTTTTTCAATTTTTCATCATCCAATGGGTAAAAATAAATTAACGGTACGGCAATAGCCGCAAAGATTGCCGGGACCACCGTCATTAACAAGACAATGCCCTCTTGCGATGTACCCGTTTGCACTTGGTTGGCAATATAACCTAATGAAGCTAGCGTCCAGCCAATCATAGCGCCGGCTAAAGCGCCGCCTAACTTTTGCGCAAAAGCAGCTGCTGAAAATATCATTGCCGTTGCCCTTCTCCCCGTGCGCCACTGCGAAAAATCAGCGGTATCGGCATACATAGAAAAAACCAAGGGGGATTTAGGGCCTAGTGCTAAACCAATCATTATTTGCAAGGCAAACATCAAGGTAATGTTGTCTTTTGGCACAAAGTAAAAAACCAAAGAGAGTGCCGCGACAAGTGTCATTAAAATCATTAATAAACGACGTTTATCAACAAACTTAGTCAGTAGTGGCGTCGACGCAGCACCAATAGCTAAAGCAATCATATAAACCATGGCAAAACTGCCAATAAGATCAGGCCGCTCAACATAATATTTAAAATAAAAAGTACCAGTACTGCCTCTTAATGAGATAGTCATCATGATGATGAGCGCTAAGACAAATAAAACTTTCCATGGTTTATTTTGTGTTAAGTCTTTTAAGTCCTGCATTACTGGTGTTTTTTGATTGGCCGGTGGCGATACACGCTCCGTGGTAGATAAGAAGGTAATAGTAAAGAGCACTGCTGCGATTAAACCATAGACCAGCATAGTATATTGCCAACCAAGTGCTTCATTGCCTTGTCCTAAGTAAGCCACTAATTCAGGTGTCATATAGGCAACAATACTGCCCCCTGAAAAAGCGCCAATAAAACGAAAACTGGTGAGCGTCGTTCTTTGCTGAGTATCCGATGTCACCACGCCAAGTAAAGCGCCATAAGGCACATTAATAAAGGTGTAAGCTAACATCATAAATATGTAAGTACCGTAGGCCCAAATGAGTTTATTGCCGTCACTGACATCAGGCACAGTAAAAGTAAGTACCCCTGCGGCGACCATAGGGATGATGCCCCAAAGTAAATAAGGTCTGAACTTACCAAACTTTGTTTTGGTTCTATCGGCAATTGCTCCCATCAAGGGATCAGAAAAAGCATCAATGAGTCGAGTCACTAACATCATGGTACCTACAGCAGCGGCTGAAAGACCAAAAACATCGGTATAGAATATAAAGAGAAATACATCAAAGACACGCCAATAAAAATTTGAGGCAACATCACCACAGGCATAACCTACTTTTTCACCTAAGCTCAGACCTAAATTCTGTTGATGTTGTTTTATTTTTTTTATCATTTTCAAGCCACCACAGTTACTGAAAGTTACACTTACATTCAAAGACTGCAAAGTTAGTAATTACCTATTTGTATCGTATACCGTCACGCAATGTAAGCGCTTACAAATATACTTTGATTGGAATTATTTTCAATCAAATTTTAGTACTCCCATTACATTAAACAACTAAACTATTGTTATAAATAGAATTAAAATAATTGTTACAACTATCTTCCTGAGTGAAAAAAGTACGTTTAGTGTATAAACTTTAATTTAGTTTTAAATATTTATTGACCTACTTTTATTAATCACTTACCTTTATGTAAGCGCTTACATATTACATTGAATTACAATTTGTCAAAGCACACCGACCTACTGTATTCTGATGATATTAATGAAGACGCTCAACCTATACATATAATTATAAAGCTATCCATTAAACTGGGGATGTAACATGAGTCAGAAAACATTTACTAAAACAAGAATTGCAACAAGCTTGTCACTGATACTTGGCGTAACTGCGCTACCAGCAATATCAGCAGAAGAAGCTGCTATAAAGGATAATGTCGAAGTTATCGAAGTAACAGGCATGCGCTCTAGCATTAAAGAGTCAACTCGTTTAAAACGCGATGCTACCGGTGTTGTTGATGCAATTTCAGCAGAAGATATCGGTAAGTTCCCTGATACTAACTTAGCAGAATCTTTACAACGTATTACCGGTGTTTCAATTGACCGTTCAAATGGCGAAGGTAGCAGAGTAACGGTTCGTGGTTTCGGTCCTCAGTATAATATGGTTACCTTAAATGGTCGCTTTATGGCTTCAACTACCTTACCTGATGGTGGCGGCGCTTCTGATAACCGTGCATTTGATTTCCAAAACCTTGCTTCTGATGCAGTTAAGTCAGTAGAAATATATAAAACAGCAAATGCTGCTGCTGCCAGTGGTGGTATTGGTGCAACCATTAACATTAATACCGCTAAGCCGCTTGATAACCCAGGTTTTGTTGCCAGCATTGGTGGTAAAGCAATGATGGATACCTCGGTAAGAGATGGTGTTCGTGATTACAGTGATCAAGTAACACCTGAACTTTCGGGTTTATTAAGCTGGACAGATGAAGACGAAATGTTTGGTGCTTCTCTGACGGGGAGTTTCTCTCAACGTGATAGTAGTGCAACACAAGCCGTTGTTGCACAATGGCGTAACGGTGTATATGACGGAACAGTTCCTGATATGGTACCTAGTACTTCTCCTGGCGCTCCGACTCAGTTAAATAATGCACCTGGTATTGGTGAAAATTATGCACTGCCTTCAGACCTTGGTTACCGCCTATGGGATAGACAACGCGAACGTACTAACGCACTATTGACATTACAATATCGCCCTATCGATTCTGTCACCGCAACGTTTGATTATACTTACTCTAAGTTAGAGCAAGAGCAACAAGGTACCGAATTATCAATTTGGATGTCAGATTATAAAAGTGACATCACTTTTACTGATGGTTTAAACCCTTCTCCTTTACATTATGCAGAAGATAAACGCGAACAAGCACCTCGCGATATCGCAGTAAAGCAAAAATATCGTAGCTCACTTACCGAAGATAAAGCTATTGGCTTAAACTTGCAGTGGGAAGTTAGTGATGATCTAGTATTAGCGTTTGATTACAACGATTCTTCTTCTGAAACGTCACCATTATCAAGCTACGGTAATGATGTTACTGTGGGTATAGGCTCTAACGTATTAGCACAACAAGGCGCGACTTATGGCGCCACAGGCTTCCCTGAAATCCATGTTGGTTTTGACGATTGTGACCCTCGTATTGGCTTAAACTGTAATAATGCTTTTGATGTGAGTGATGTTGGTACTTCTATTTATCAAAAATCACATGCCTACAATACCAATGATATTACTCAAATTCGTATTGACGGTACCTGGGAGTTTGAAGATGGTCAAATTGATTTTGGTGTTGAATCAAGAGAAATGGATAACCACTCAGTACAATCAAGCACTAACCAATCCATGGGTGATTGGGGTGTAAGTAACCCTGGGGAAGTTCCTGCATCAATGTTGGACGCTATCGATTTTAATGATTCTTTAGATGACTATAAAACTGCTGGTTGGACACAAGCTTTCCGTGGCGATGCTATTGCTTTAGCCAATCATTTTGCACCTGTTTACGGCTTAGATTTAGCTCGTGATACTGCAACGGGAACAGACCGTCGCATACAAGAAGATGTTACCGCTGCTTATGTAAAAGCTTCTTACGCTGGTTACATCGCTGATATGCCTTACAATGTTTCAGTAGGCCTACGTTATGAAGATACAAAATCTACCTCTACAGCTAACCTTGCTGCGCCAACAGCAGTACGCTGGGTAAGTAATAACGATTTTACTGTCGATCAAGGCGCTAATGAAAATGCTACCTTATTTAGCACGTCAAACTCTTACAGCCACCTTCTACCTAACATCGATTTTGATATTGATATTGTAGAAAATGTTAAAGCCCGCGCATCATTTAGTCAGACAATTGCTCGCCCTACCTATGGTCAACTGAGTAATGCTACAAGTATTACCGGTGGTCCAAATGCACCTACAGTACTTAATGGTACTACTGGCTCGGCAAATAGTGGTAACGCTTCACTTGTACCATTAGAGTCAACTAACATTGATATTTCAATGGAATGGTATTTTGATGATACAAGTTATGTTTCTGCTGGTTACTTTAGAAAAGATGTTGATAAGTTTATCGGTAATGGACCACTTGTTGGTGATTATTACGGTTTAGGTGACCCAAGTGGCGGCCCAAGAGCTCTTAAAGCTATTGAAGATTTAAACGCTGCAGGTATATCCGTTAACGAAACAACGTTATTCTCACAAGTTGCAGCCACTATCTTAGGTGAAAATATCTATGATAACGGTCATACTGATAACGATTATGAAGCATTAGTTGATGTTTACGCAAATAGCGATGACCCAGCAATGAGCTTTTTATCACAGTCACCAACGAACAACAAAAGTGCGGTGATAGATGGTATGGAGTTCGCTGTTCAGCATTTCTTTGGCGACAGTGGTTTTGGTTTCCAAGCAAACTATACCCTAGTTAATGGTGATATCGGTTTTGACTTAGCAAGCACTGCTGAGCAGTTTGCTTTACTTGGTTTAAGTGATACCGCTAACTTAGTATTGTTATATGAAATGGACGATTTCTCAGCACGTATCGCTTATAACTGGCGTGATGAGTTTTTAAATAATGCAGCAATCTATGAGAATGAACCTGAGTTTACTGAAGAGTACTCACAAATTGATTTCAGTGTTGGTTATCAAGTAACCGACCAGTTCTCGATGTCATTTGCAGGCATTAACATTACAGGTGAAGACCCACGTAGACACGGTCGTACAAGTAACCAGGTAACGTTTGCTGAAGAGTGGAGTGCGCGTTATGAGTTAGGTCTTCGTTACACTTTCTAACTCATAAAAGATAAACTTTTAACTAAATATTAAGCGTTAAAAGTTACCGATAAATAAACCGCTAAGCCTGAAAATTTGGCGGTTTATTTTTATTTAGAAAATAAAAAATCAGCACTAAAAAAACACATATCAAGTAAAGTTAGCAAGTAATACAGAGCTAACAGCTCCTAGATAGTGTTTTATAAAGTGACCTACTCTCCCAGGTTCTTTTTTAAAACATTTATTTAAAAATAAGTTTTTGATAAAAAAGACTTTCAAAAAACAAATAAAAAACCTACATTAAACAAGCACTCATCTATAGGACTCTCCATGGCGAATCACGACATTCTCGATAATAAAAACCACAAAGACATTAAAGTTATTACCCATTTTAACGATGAGTTTTCAGAAAATACGAACAGTGCCTTAATATTCCCAACCGAAATGAAAGCAGCACAACGTGACTACCCTATTCTATTTATTAAAAACCCAGATACCGGACAGTTTCAAAGTGTGGTATTACTGGGCTTAGTTGCTGGTGAGAATCTTTATATTAATAACGGTTGGCAAGCCAGTTACATCCCTGCGATGATGAACAAAGGCCCATTTACTATATGTTATGAAGAAAAAGAACAAAATGGCGAAAAAGTTAAACAGCCAATAGTTGCCATTGATATGGACAGCCCGAGAGTAAACAAAGAAAATGGCGAGCCAATATTTTTAGCTGATGGTCAAGCGAGTCCTTACTTACAACAAGTAAACCAATCACTAAAAACACTGCATGATGGTTCACAGTTAAGTCAGCAAATGTTTAAATCTTTCTTAAAACATGACTTAATTGAACCTCTGGCTTTAAAAATCGAGTTGAATAATGGTGAAAAAATTTCTCTTCAAGGTAATTATACCCTTAACGAAGAAAAGCTTGCTCAGCTCAGTGGCGATGCACTAACTGAGCTGAATAGCTCTGGTCTACTAAGAGTCGCTTATTTCATTACGGCTTCTTTGGACAATATCCAGCGATTAGTCGACTTCAAAAACAATCAACAATCAACAAGTAATAATCAATAACTTTTCTGGACACTCTGTTTAGACAGTTACGTCAGTGTATATTTTGAGGTGTAAATGAATAATCAAAAAATTACTAAAGTAGTTATTGCTGGTGGCGGAACTGCTGGTTGGATGGCTGCAGCCTCTTTATCAAAATTGTTAGGTAAAAGTTTTGATATCACCTTAGTAGAATCAGATCAAATAGGCACTGTCGGAGTTGGTGAAGCTGCCATTCCTACCCTTACTGCATTTCATCGCTTACTCGGTATCAATGAGCAAGCCTTCATGAAAGCAACACATGCAACGTTTAAGTTAGGTATAAATTTTGAAAAATGGGAAAAGGGTGATGATGAATATATGCATGGCTTTGGTCGTGTAGGAAAAGAATGTTGGGCTGGAGAATTTCAGCATTTTTGGTTGCATGGCAAACAAAACAACATTGAGTTTGACTTTGATCATTATTCACCTGAAATTCAAGCAGCTAAAGCTGAAAAATTTTCACTTTCAAAAGGCGGCTTAAATTACTCTTATCATTTAGATGCAACGCTGTATGCCAAGTTTTTACGTACATTTGCCGAGGCTCATGGTGTTAAGCGCATAGAAGGTAAAATTACTGAGGTAAGCAAAGACTGTAAAACAGGTGACATCACATCATTAGCACTTGATAACGGTAACGTTATTGAAGGTCAGTTATTTATTGATTGCACAGGTTTTGTTGGTTTACTTATCGAAAAAGCGTTACATACAGGTTACGAAGATTGGTCACACTGGTTACCGTGCGATAGTGCTGTAGCGGTACAAACAAAGTCTGTATCAGCACCTTTGCCTTATACCCGCTCTATCGCCCATGAAAGTGGCTGGCAGTGGCGTATCCCATTACAGCATAGAGTCGGTAATGGTTTAGTATTTTGCAGTAAGTACTTAGCTGATGAAGAGGCTAAAAACTTATTGATGGATAATATTGAAGGTGAGGCAATTAACCAACCCAGAGTCATTAAGTTTAAGACTGGCCGTAGAAGAAAAGGTTGGAATAAAAATTGTGTTGCCTTAGGTTTATCGAGTGGCTTCTTAGAGCCATTGGAATCAACCAGTATCCATTTGATCATGTCAGGTGTTTTACGGTTAATTCGACTCTTTCCTTTCGAAGGGATCACACCTGCTACTGTTAACGAATATAATCAACAACTCACCTCTGAACTAGAACATATCAGGGATTTTATTATTTTGCATTACCATGCCACGCAGCGAGAAGACACCCCGTTTTGGCAGTATTGTAAAAATATGGAAATACCTGAATCACTCAAACAAAGGTTAGATTTATTCAAAGAAACAGGTCGTGTTTTTACTACTGAAGGGGAATTATTCCGCGTTGATTCATGGGTACAAGTCATGTTAGGCCAAGGTATTTATCCTGAGCAATACCATCAAATTGCCGCTATTATGAAACAACACGAACTCGAAAGGTTCTTAGGGGATATCAGGCAAACCATTGATAAGGCTATTGCTGGTTTACCTTCACATCAAAGCTTCTTAAACGACTATTGTCGTTCAACGATATAGTCCTCTACGCTTTACGCCTTAAATCTTATAAAAAAGACCAAGCACATTAATTAATGTGCTTGGTCTTAGAATGTTTATCTACAAGGTCATCTGTCTTAAAAGATCTAAATCTTCTGCATACCATATTCTTTTATTTTATTAATCAGCTCTCTATTGCTGGGCAATATCGATAGGTATTTTTTTGTAAGCTCGGCATTTTCATTAAAAAATTGATTTGCTATTTCGTCGTTAACAAACTTTCGAGACACTTGATTTTCTTGTGTTTCAAAGCCCATACCATAGAGCACATATTGCCAACTTGAAGAGGGAAAGACCTCATCAACATGATGGAAATCTTGCGGCCCTGGTGGTTGATGTTTCCATAAAGCTAATAATTCTTTTAGGCTTTCTGGGATAGTTTCTACATTACAGTTGTCTCGCCAATAAGCAGAGTCTGTTCTTTGGGTTAATACATAATGCAGCTTTAAAAACGCGATAATACGCTCCCAGCGATACAAAAACTGTTTATTATATCGCTTAGCAACTATGTCCATGGTTTCGCGAGTTGCTGGCATTTCCTTACTGATTTTGGCAGCTGCTAGCTCAACTAAGACTAGAGCAGAAGCCTCCAGAGGCTCTAAAAAACCTGATGCCATACCAATAGCAACACAGTTTTTATGCCAGAACTTTTCTCTATGCCCTGGGTTAAAGCTTATTTTTCTAACGTTAAGCTTATCTGTTTCAGCTTTGCCAATAGAGGACTCAATATAAGCACGCAGTTCTAGTTCAGCATCTTTTTCATTAGTATGTTCACTTGAGTAGGCATAACCAACCCCTCGTCTTGAAGGTAACCCTATATCCCAAATCCAGCCACAGCTTTGCGCTGTTGATATAGTATGTGAAGCAATAGGACTATTCTCGTCAGCGTAAGGCACTTGTACTGCCAAGGCAGTATCATTAAACAATATGTGCTTTTTGCTAATAAAGGGGATTTTAAAGTGCTTGCCCAATATTATTGAAGATAACCCAGAGCAGTCAATGAATAAATCGCCAGCAATATCACCACTCTCTTTGGTGGTGACTGATGCAACATCACCATTGTCAGCTGAATTTATGGCTGTTACATGGTCAATAATATGGTTAACGCCTAACTTTTCAATACAGTGTTTTTGCAAGAACTGACCTAACTTAACCGCGTTAAGGTGATAAGCATAATTAGCTATACCGGCATATTCAGGTGTTGAAATAAGTTTAGGTGCACGGCCTTGCTCACAGATGTGACCTTGATAACTAACGGCATCAGCAAATGATATTTCGGCTCGATGTTTCTGCCATGGGAAAACAAGATCTGTTTTGGTATAGCCCTGTGGTAACACCAATGGATGATAATAATAATCGTCTTGTGCACCGGTAACCCATTTAGAAAATTTTGCACCTTGTTTAAAGGAGGCTTCACATTCTCTAAATAAATCAGTTTCATCTATGCCAATTTTATCTAAGGTTTCTCGCATGGTAGGCCAAGTACCCTCACCTACACCAACGGTGTTAACCTCAGGTGACTCTATTAATGTCACTTGTAAACCTGATTCAGACTTAGCGTTATGCTCCGCAGCAATCACTCCTGCAGTTAACCAACCAGCGGTTCCGCCGCCAACAATGATTACTTTACGAACAACGTTATTCATAATTATCTCACCTAAATTTTAGCTTTATATCTTCAATAGGGGTTACAACTTTCTCGCACTGGTGCGAGTTCATTGGCCAAGTAGCATTCACATTTCGGTTAGTTAAAATTCTACTACCGTTCGGCCTTGATAAATAGTTGAATAATTTTAAAAACTCGTTTTCAGCAAATTGACTTTTTGACTTCGAAAACAAGCATTAAATAATGTTCAATATGATCATTAAAAAATTGCATATTCTCAATACTACACCCTGTAGGTCTATGGCATACAGCCAAGCTGAAACAACAATAAAATTACGGATTCCACATCATAATAAACGTTGAACAAAACAGCATGTAAGCGCTTTCATTTAAAACTACTAACGACTATTTTTCAAGTTTTATTTAAACCTTTAAAACAATTTAAGCTATTAAAGAATACTAACTGGCAGGTTAAAGTGTTTACTTACCGCAGTTTCCTTAGTTTTCAAATCTACTTAATTAATTATATCAGTGATAAAAATAATATTTTTAACGGTTATCTACTAAAATTAGCTTTAACAAGTATTTCTTAGGTTTAGCCATGACAACATCGACATTTTTTGATAGCAATGACTTTATGCCCCACGGTATGTGTTATTTGTGGCGAGCAGATATTCTCTGGACGTCTGTTATTTCAGATGTATTAACGGCTCTTGCTTATTTTTCCATTACCGCCGCCGTTATTGTGTTTGTTAAGAAACGCCAGGACTTACCATACCCTTGGTTCTTTTTACTGGCAGGTTCGGTTATATTTCTAGCCTGTGGAACGTCTCACCTCGTCAGTGCCATTGTTATATGGGAACCCATATATGGTGTATCAGCAATAGTTAAAGCAATAACTGCAACAACCTCTGTTGCTACCGGTATTATCATTTGGCTGGTATTGCCTTTCTTTCTCAACTTACCTAGTCCATCAATGTTAGAGAAAAAGAATATAGCATTACAAGACTCACTGAATAAGTTAAATATTGCGCAAACATCCTTGATTGAATCTGAAAAAATGGCAGCCATAGGAGGCCTTGTTGCAGGCGTAGCACATGAAATAAATACCCCCTTAGGCATATCGATAACAGCGGTATCACATTTAGTAGAAACCACGGATAAGCTTGCTAAGCATTTTGAACTCAATCTAGTATCACGTAAAGAGCTCAGCAATTACCTCGCAGAAGCAAAACTTAGTGCCGAATTAATCAGTAATAATTTACAGCGCTCCGCGAATTTAGTTACCAACTTTAAACTCGTTGCCGTTGATCATTCCAATACAAATCTTTATTTATATGAAGTAAAAAAATATACCAATATAATACTCAGTAGCCTTCAGTCAGAATTAAAAAATAAAAAATGTCATTTAACTTTAACCTGTAATGATGAGATTGCGCTTTGGGGAGATCCTAGTGTTTTAACACAAATCATTACTAATCTAGTAATGAATTCAATAACCCATGCCTTTGAAAATACCGAGACAAGAAATATTGATATTGAAATAACAACAACAGAGCAATTCCTTGTATTAAATTATAAAGACTCCGGTTGTGGCATAAAAGAGGCAGATAAGGATAAGGTCTTTGAACCATTTTTTACCACTCGACGTGATAAGGGAAGTAGTGGTTTAGGCATGCATATTGTTTTCAACCTAGTAACACAATCATTAAAGGGAACGATTAATTGTGTCAGTAATTTAGGTAAAGGCACAGAGTTTACTTTGAAGTTCCCTGCTGATACACGAGACGGGTCTCCATCAACATAAGCTTATTAGAGTAATCTGATTAATTTAACACCCAGAGCTATCGGGGTTATGCCAAGCCTATTGATAGCTTTTAGTAGCGACAAAGTACCTCACAAAGGATTAATTCGCCCAAAAACTATTCTGCTATTAGGTAAATTCTCAATGGATCCTGCATCATTTACTTTGCTATAGACTTTATTAAGATGGGATCTTCAGGTGGGGTTAGTAATAAACCTGACATGTAAATGTAATGATTGATAGAGCATTAACCACCAACGTAATCACTTGTAGCTCTCGTTTACTCAAACCAATATTTTGGTAATGTGCTAAAGCTTGTCTTTTTACCTGTGGCTATAAAACAGTCACTCAATAATCATCACTACACAATGCATTGATATCAAAAAATTCCCTCGTTGATTGTTAATCATGAGGTTATTGTTTAGCAGTTGAATACAATTCAGGGTTTTGTAGAATAAACTCTTCAATGACCTTAGAGAATACTTGTTGTCGAGCAGCCTGTTGGATCTTTAGCAGGTCATTAGCAGTAAAGGTCAGTTTACTTTTTTTACTGAGCGCAAAACAGAGATTCCTCTGGGTGTGATAACGATAAGGATTTATCTTAATTTTACTATCAATGTCAATATCACCTAACTCATTTTGAGTGCTTTGCAATATTGTTTTTGAGGTAACAATGACATCAATACGCTTTCTCAGTAACATTTTTAAGCCACTGCTAATGTCCTTAATTAACACTTTTTTAATCGCTTGTTCAGTTTCCAATTGCTTAAAGTACTTAGTGTTTTTTGTTATACCAACAAGATGTTTTGACAAATCATCAAAATTCACGATATCTGGTGAATCAATACGACTAACAAATATATAACCATCATCAGCTTGGTAAGGAACAAAATGAGCAAAGTTATGTCTACTAGGATCATCGACTAACCCAGCTAAAACATCAACTTGCCCTAGCTCTAACATCCGCAAACAGCGAGCAAAATTGGGCCCAGGTATAAACTCGAGCTTATGACCCAGTAATTTTGCTAACTCTTTTAATGCTGCAATACTTTCGCCCTTAGGCTGCTCAGACAAAATTTGCAAAGGTGGATAATGATCTATACACACTTTTATTGTTGAGGCTTGTGCAAAAAATGACAAGCAATAAGCAATAAAAAAAACAGCTTTAAATATTCTCATAAATTCATTATATACAATTTAATTTTTATGGTGGTTTAAACGCACTAAAAAATAATAATATATGCATAAAAACGATAGCTAGGGAGTTATTATCCCTTACTGTATATAATAAAAGCACATTAAATATGTACCAATCTTATTTACACTTTTATTTTTATCCTTATACTTCATTTGAATTGTAGCTTTGACAAAATAGGATGTAGGGAAATGAAAGTAGCGGTTGAATCACACGAATTTAGAAAAGATCTGTACTTTCATGATCTCGTTTCCAGTTTTTCTATTTCACTCTGTGGATGCCCTGTTATCTTTGAAGAGCATATCGATATTTATAAAGATCCCAAACAAATGTTAAGCTTTCCCGGTGCGTTTTCTGAAAACAAGCACCTAGCTCCTTATCAATTAAGACAACAAGGACTTTCTGGCAATATAAATAAAAGCAAACATATAGCAGCATGTTGCAGTATGTTGGCCAATACAGCCTACGAGTCAGTAAAACAATATAACGACGGCTCTGAGATTTTTGAGTTTTTCAGGCATATCAGAAATGCCTCATCACACCTTAACGTTTTTCAATTCAACCTTAAAGAACCTGCCAAACCAACTAAATGGCGTGGCGCAATTATTGACCACCTCAAGAAAGGGGAAACAAATAAACTTCATAATCAAGGCTGTTTTGGTCACTTTATCGGTGTTGCTGACTTACTTGATTTATTAATGGATATCGAGAAAAAGATAATTAGCCAGCTTAAAGGTACTTAATTAAAAGAAGCCAGCCAACTAGGTATTCAAAGCAATAAGCTATACTTACGACTCCAGCCGATAATATGGTCTTTTCAGTGTAATGAATAAACTTATTGTCATATCATTCCTATTACTGACATTCCCTGCAGCAGCATTGAAAGTTACCTTTATAAACCCATCTATGCAGGGCAATGACTTTTGGGATCAAGTTAATGAGGTTGCTTTAGCAGCAGCTAGCGACCTCAATATCTCTTTTGACATCGTTCAAAGTGGCGGTCACCGCCTACTACAAAAAGAATTAATCAATAATATAATAAGCCAAGATACCAAGCCTGATTATGTGATTTTCATGCCCTATGATGGTACAGCTTTTGATAGTTTTACTAAGCTAGAGCAAGCTAAAATTCCTTTCATCACCCTAGAAAGAACGGTTTTCCCTGATTTACAAAACAAATTAGGTGTCCCTCAACAATATTTTAAGTTTTGGCTAGGTGAAATTTATCATGACAACAAAAAAGCTGGCCAGCTGCTTGCGAGTACATTATTCAAAGCAAGTAAGCAAAACCTTGCAGTTACCAAGAGCTTAAATGTAATCGGTATATCCGGAGATATGAGTGGTCAATCTAGTGAACGTAATGCTGGTTTAGTTGAGGAGCTAGAGCAAGATACCGATTTTTCTCTAGCCCAAATTGTTAATGGTCGCTGGGAAAGAGACATAGCGAGCGATATGTTTATTGGTCTATTAAGGCGATATAAAGATATCCAAGTAATTTGGACTGCTGCTGACATAATGGCACTTGGCATAGCCGATGTGGCCAATGCACAAGGCAAGACAATCAACCAAAACTTATTTATTGGCGGTTTTGATTGGACTTTAGAAGCGCTACAAGCAATCAAAGAAAATCGCTACACTGCCAGTGTCGGCGGCCACTTTATGCAAGCAGCTTGGGCATTAGTTAAAATATACGATTATAACAAGGGTAAACCAGCCTTTGCTATTAGCGCTAATGCCACCTCTTATCAGTTGCAATTAATCGATAGAAATAACATTGACGATTATCAAGTATTACTTAATGCCCCTGATTGGGACAAAGTCGATTTTCTCCAATTTTCATTGTCTCATCAATCAGACTTAACGGACTATCAGTTTGACTTTTCGAGAGTATTAGGTGAATTAAACAACTAGAGTATTCACAAAGTTGCAACCGTTATGTTCTGATATACATAACCTCAACTCTGGATGATAAAAGTTACTCAATAAATTGTTTTATCGCCTTTATTTATCACTTTGCCTTTGGGAAAGTTAAATAATGAAAATTTCTCTACCACTTGCTGAGTTTCTTGGGACATGAAAGCATTTTTCAGTTTGAAAATTTTTCGCTTCTCTAGCTGTGCTGCTGCCAACATGCTTTTTGTCACCGGATGACTATCAAATAACCTTTTGAAGCTGCCATCTTTTTCAGCATTTATTAAGCCCTTTTCTATTCGACTTTTAAGTTTTGGATTGTCAAAACTAACAAAAAAGTAATAAGGTGACGGGTAATGAAGCGCCAGTGAAGATTCGACTTGCAAGCCTTCAAACATCTCCACTTCATTCCATGGTTCATGTAATGCGCGCGGCATATAATCAAACCTGCCAAACTGCAGCATATTAAATAGTGTCGAATGTCCAGGCCCTGTGATTAACCGATAATCATTATCGACTAAAACAGCTGAATCAGGCCAATCACGTCCCTGCCCGGCAAAGAGTTTTTTCAGCTGTTTGGCACTTTTAACTTGAGAGAACTTTTCTTGTTTCCCCTGCTTTATTAGAAAAATACGGTAGCCGCCTAACCCTCTTAATATTGGGATCCGAATAGCGCTTAGTTCTTGCTCTCGCTGCTTCGATGTCATTGTCCAAGTGACACTCAAATTACGGTTATATTTTATCTCAACTAGTGCCCTACCTTGATACATAGGCTGTTCTGATTTCTCAAGCTGATATTCACCAAACTCCTCTTTAGAATTTTCAAGGGCAAGTTTAAGTAATGCTAGATAATAGGTGTGTTCTTTAAATCTCTCTTCATCATAATCCCAAGGGTAGACAATAGTGTCAATTGCCTGCACAGCGGGGCTAATAGAGAAAATAACCAACATTAAAAAAGCAATATAAATACTACGCATCACTTAAACTTCCATTAATTACTAGCAATCATTATTGGCATAACTCAGAAAAATATTTGTTATGAGTTATGCCAGTTATACTTGATAGCATTACCAAGATAGAGCAGGGGCTATTGGTCTTTCGAGATTGTTTTGCAGCAGTTTATTGGGTATTTATACAAGGTAGAGCCTTTGTAATGTGGTTGTTCCACATAAAAAGGCGATAACGCCGTAAAAATGACCAACAAACGCTGTCCGAAGG
>CAJXYE010000008.1 GCA_913063325.1 uncultured Colwellia sp.
TGTGTTGGTATACATTCGACCCGTGGGTTTAGCTTTGAGGGAAAGTGTTGAAAGGAAATCATTCAGATTACCGACCGAATAGTTTGCGTATCGGTTATTATCTTCATTGTCAGTGTTCGTTGGGTTTCTAGGTAGTCCGGCAGTGTGGTTGATTAAGTCGAGCAATTTTATTGGCGGTTCAGGTGCGCCGAATACATTTTCAAACTGAGGAATATGATCCGCAATAGCGTCATGTATGCTCATTTTCCCTTTTGTCTCAAGATCAGCTAGCAATGTTGCCGTAAATGTTTTGGTGACAGAAGCAATTTCGAAAATTGAATTTTCATCAGGCTCTGTTTTGTCTGAAAGAGACATCTGACCAAAGCTGTAAAATCTTGTACCGTTTTTATCAATAACACCAATTACAGTACTAAGATGATAGCCAAGGTCTATGCGTTTTTGAGTTTGAATACGGACATTTTCAGGTAAGTCTTGTTTCCCATACGCCAAGTTTGAAGCGAGAAATATAGAAACGGTCGCAGCTAGTATAAATTGTGTTATTCTCATTTTGTTAACCTTTACTTGTATGGGAATTCCATAATTTTAGACACCAATAATGCTTTAGTGTTAAGTTTTGTTTCATCATAAGCATAGTTGCCCAAACCTATAGTGTATCAGATGTGGGAGAAGCATAACTGAAGTTTGATAAATTGCAAATTAGCGAATATCCAAGGATCGCTTTTGGCTATAAGTGATCATTCAAGACATAGCTTTAGATTTTTAAATTTCCTTATTTTTTGTGACGTTTTTTATAATTTTATCACTACTTTTGACGTAAAAGTTTCAATTAATTTATCTCAATCTAGCTACAGCCCAGAAAACCCTGCTCAAGAATTCTCGTGATTGGTGACGATCCACGAGGGAAAATCATCGGGAGTGAAAATTTTATCGGTATTATTAGTTAGGAATAAAGTTCTCATATAGCTTCTATAATAAAGATTCGGATAAGACTCGTGATTATCAGTAAATGTAACGGTTGTAGATAGCCTACATAGCAAAGTCATAACTTAATGTGGCCAAACATAGCTACTAACTTCAGGTGATAATGGCCGCTAACCCAATGTAGCCCAGATATACAGGATGACAATTTTAGTCATTTAATATATTTACAGAGTTTTTATAGTAATTCTGCTACTTTAAGCTTTAGAAATAGTGATTATTCAATTTAAAGAACATAAGCTAAAAATTAGACATTGCGAAAGGGGAGTTTTAATTTTTTCTTTCTCAGGTAAATATTGTTTTTTCCAAAATTAATCAGTAAAGGATATTGAAATAGCAGGTTATGGTAAAAGTTCTAGTTGTTGAAGATGAGAGAGAGATTGCTGCGCAAGTGGCCAAGTATATTATCCGTGAGGGCTACAAGCCTATTGTCTTAAATTCCGGTGAAATGGTTATCGAGACGGTAAAAGAAGAGTTGCCCGATATTATTCTTTTAGATGTAATGCTTCCCGTTAAAGATGGCGTTCAGTGCTGTAAAGAAATCAGAGAGTTTTCTGATATACCAATCATTATGTTAACGGCTAAAAAAACAGAGAATGACAGGATTTCTGGCTTGCAAGCTGGTGTTGATGATTATGTTTGTAAGCCTTTTAGCGCTAAAGAGTTGATGCTTCGTATTCAAGCAATTTTAAAGCGCTCAGGTATCCTAAATAATCAAGAAACATCAGGATTGAAATTAGATAAAAATGGTTTCTTTTTAAAGTTTAATAATAAAGAAACCAAGTTAACAAATTTAGAGTTTTCTTTACTTAATCTACTTATGCAAAAACCAGGCAGAATATACTCTAGAGAGCAAATAATTGAGCTTGCTTATAAAAATGAACGGGATATTTCAGATAGAGCTATTGATAGTCATATTAAAAATATCCGAAAGAAGGTTCGTTCACTTAATATTGAAAATAATATTATTGAAACAACTTATGGTGCTGGCTTTCGTTATGTCCCTATCAGCTAACATTAGATAACAACAGATCGTCCTTGTTCGGTGATAATTCAAATGACTCTATTACATTGAGGACTTTTCTCGAGTGTAATATTTTTTTGTGTCCAAGCTTGTTCGTCGTTACTAAAGTTGTTTTTGATGACAAAGTGAACTTTTCAATCATAGTAAAGGGAGCAAGGTCATCTTGAGTATCATGAATGATTTTAAGTTGGCCTTCAAAAGCGTTAAGTTTAGATATTGTGCAAAGCTCTGCTATAGGCATTCTTTCTCGTTTAGAGATATCACTAATGGATTGATTTAATAACTTTTCATCAAACCCTGAATGGTATGCTCGGTTTTGCAGAAATTGATAGATATCTAAAATAGGGGATATCAATAAAAGATCTTTATTATAACTTTTGAACCATTTACTGTTAGCTATTGCTGATGCGCCAATACCATGAGCGATAACCATGTTTGGTGCAAAAAGATTAGCAGAAACATCATCAAATACCTTAATCATTTGTTGTAAATTACTAAATTTTCCTTGGCTATTGCCGTGGGCTGGGAAATCAAAACATATTGTTGAATAACCTCGCTCAGCAAGTTTTTGCATCAGCGGCCAAAAATCAAAGGCACTGCCAGACCATCCGTGTACTAACCAAATACATTTACCTTCACCATATCGGTACGCATTTAGTTGCCCATAACGTGTTTTAACGTCAAATTTCTTAACATGCTTTGGCCAATTAGAAGGCTGTTTCTTCGGTTTAAATAGAGCATTTTTTGCTACTTTTAAAGCTAAATTAGGAACTAAAATCCTCAGGGTTTTAGTGCTTGCTTTTGTCCAAAATACTTTTAGTTTCTTCATTATTTAATCTTTGATTCCATCTAAGTATTGATCTAGTTTACAAAGGAAATGTGAATTAAATAAGGATAAAACAAATAAAGAATTTCATTAGTCTCCATCAAAAATCCTCATTTGTTTTTTATCATTTACTTTGAATATTTAGATTTGATGGCAATGATTAGGTCAATAGTGATGTATCTTTTATGGAAGAAGGGCACAATTATTTTAACGACTTTGGTTTGCTTTTCTACACTTAGCCTTACCAGCTTGATTATTATTTAACATCATGTTTCATCGTGGCAATATGCTTTCACTCATGTTTTTCCAGTGAATCAATCAGTGCTATAGTTGATTTTTTTAGGAAAGGTTAACGGTATCACGACACTTTCTTTTAGGAAGTAACCTGCTACGCTCTTTTGTACTATTTTATTGATATGAGATAAAAATGACGCCTCTTTTTAATGAACAAACAGATAAAAATGAAGCCGTTCTAAATGCTATTGCACATATGCCTACCCAAAGTTTATCTACTTTGATGGGTAGTGATTTTACTCTAGAACTCACCGATATCGACTTTATGCGCATCGCCGTATTGCTTGCGAAAAAAAGTTATGATGAAGGTGGTTGCCCTATTGGTGCGGTTATTATTGATAACAAGACCAGAAATATTGTAGGTAAAGGCCATAATACGCTTATTCAAGAAGACCACCCTTACAACCATGGTGAAACTTCAGCTATGCGCGATGCTGGTAGGATAGACTTTAGCCGAACTTCATTATTTACTACCCTTAGCCCTTGTGATGTTTGTGCAACATTATTATATATGAGAGGAGTAAATCGCGTGGTAGTCGGCGACATAACCAATGCATCAGGTAATGAAGCACTTTTGCGTGATAAAGGTGTTCAAGTTGATATCTTAGAGGATCAACAAGGCATCTCACTCTACAGTCAATTTCGTCGAGAAAAGCCAGATCAAGATTTAGAGGATTGGCAAGGGCTAAGTGCCTTGTGCAATCATATAATCGTATAGGTAACTAGGTAGTAGCTTTCGTGAGTAAACTAAAATAGCAACAACATTTATTTCAGAAAATAAGCATATTGTCCATTAGCGACATTGTCTTTATTTTAATCATTTTCTTATTCCCATCTAATATTTTTATCCTCAGTGCATGCACAATGATCAGTTATTAATTAGTGGTGTTTCCGCAGGTGAAACGATTATTTTAAAATGCGAGTTTAGTAAAGTATTTAACGAAGTAAAGCTAACAGTAAAGGGTAATTATAATGAAATTCTTTGCAGGAAAACTAACCATATTACCAATAATAATATGTTTAATGATGGTTTTATATTCCACTGTGAGTATTTCTCATACACAGGATAAAAATGGTAAAACATTAACCGAACATAATGCCCTGTTTCATAAAATAGGAGCACACCCGAATTATCCTTATTTTGATAAAAATTTGATTTGCCCTGATGGGGAGTTAACAGATAAAGAAGAAAATAATTATCAAGCAATGCTACCTACAGGCTCAGTAATTAGCAGTCAACGAGAGAAGCTTGCTTCTTTACTTGATAGTCACAATTTAGGTGATGTGCCCCCTGCGCCTATCGTTCGAGATAGTTTGGTTAAGTTGGGCCGTTATTTGGCCTTTGATAAATTACTCAGTGGTAATCGTGATATAGCTTGCATGAGTTGTCACCATCCTAATGTATTTACGGGGGATGAACGTATGCTTGGTTTTGGTACTGGGGCACATTCGACACCCGAAGCAAAAGAGAGAGGGCGTATAGCATTAGGCTTAAAAATTAATGAGGCAAATGAATTTTCAGATCGCTTGTTATCATTGGGTACCGATAGAACCGGATATCTAGATACGGTCATTTCACGGCATACTCCGCCTTTATATAATTTACATGCTTATGATAATTTATTTTGGGATGGCCGAATTGAATACCAAGTAGCTACTGAAGTATCAACAGGTCCCTTTTATGCAAGAGATAGCAGTCAGCTCATGCGCCGTGTAAGTAGTGTTTCTGTTGATGGCTATGCCAATAATGGCAATATAAAAATATTTAATGAATACCGCTCGAAAGGCACTGTAGCTTCACCGGTTTGGAAAAATAATCAGCTAATTGATAGCGATGTCGTTACTGTACTAGGAGAGCTTAAGTTTTTAGGAGAAATTGAGCAGGTAAGTGACAATGCTACTTTATATGAAGTGAGTACGCCTGCAGGTGATGAGCTAAAAACAATATCATCAACGCTTGAGTTTGGTATTGTCTCAGCTTTACCACTTTTTCCTATGCTTTCACATGTTGAGATGATTGGTAAAAACCTAACAGGGTATGAGTACCCAAAAGATGGAAGTTGTCCTTCGTCGAGTGAAAATGACATTGCTGCAAGCTCGAACGAACCGGGAAGTGAAACCCTAAATGTATGGACTGCTCTGATTAAACGTTTAAGTTGTGAGGCACCAGACTACTTAGTTCATTTATCTGGCGCCTACCCAGATGTTGATGATTGGACTGATGTCAATGCGGGTCATATTGCTAATGCTATAGCAGGTTACATGATTGATGAGTTTAGCTCTTCTAACACACCTTTAAGTGAGTTTAGAAAAGCAGTGAAAGCTGATATCCCTTATCAAGATATTGATGTGCTTACTCGGGGCCAAGTATTAGGTGCAATCCGCTTTATAGAGGTAGGTTGTGCAAATTGCCATTCTGGGCCTTTATTCTCTGATTTTGATTTTCATAATACAGGCTTAGCGCAATTGGGCCCTGGAAAAATTGATGATATAGAAACCATGAATGCAATGCTTACTCCTCAAAATAGCAATGCCCCGAATGATGGCAATAATCTCTTTACTGGGGACTTAGGTCGTAAGCACCATCAAGCAACGGCAGGAAAGTTTACCTTTAGGACTTCACCTTTGATAAATGTTGCTGAAACTTGGACTCGTGGTCATGCAGGACAATATTTAAAGCTAGATGATTTTATTGAGCATTATCGTGATCCAATTACAGCATATGTGAATTATGGGCAATGTTTTAGCGGTCCCTTAGGTGGGCAGGTAGGCGGTGCAACAACAAATGGTAGTGATAGTTATGGATTTGCTGCAGCCAATGGTGTTGGTAGTGAGCTCCTAGCTATGCACTGGGATTCTGAAGGCAAGTATAATGAGCAAAATCCACATGATGATGAGATCATTACTACACTTGATGTAGAGGTAAAAAACCTAACCAATACCCATAATGGTACTGTGATGACGCGTCTAGATGTGAAGGCTATCTCTCAATTTTTGAACGCATTAACGAGTAAAGAGGTATGTGATAACTCTTGGCCATTAAGCTCGGATGGTCGTAGAGATGTATCTAACGACCCAACTAATGCTAGTGATCCTTATTATCATTATCAGCAAGCAGTAGTTAGCCCGCCAATAATGAAACGTATTAAAAAAGTCGGTTCAAGTGGTGACGGTAGTAGCGTTTTGTTCAATAGAAATTCGGTTAAGGATATTCCAAGAATTGAGACAAAAAACAATAGTTATAGTTATATAGACTTATCCCACCCTATTAGTGGTTTGCCAGTCGATTGGTTTTATCGTGTTGCATGTGCGGCAAATTAGAGTATTCAATTGGTTAAGAGAAAATATGGGAGAGGTTTAAGAGCATAACGAGTGTTTGCTATGCTCTATTTTACTGATAGATACTTGCTAATTATTTCTTTTGTATTGGGTAAGCGTTTAATTTCTCAATAGATTCGTTACTTTACTCTTTCGGCGCAAGGCAATTAATCCAGCAAATCCAAATAATAATGCACTTGTTGGCTCTGGCACACTAATAGGATCATTTTCAGGTAAGGGATCTGGGTAGAAAGCATCATCATATGGGTGCTGGTTAAAAGCAACATTGGTAATGGTATTTACATGACTTAGGTTCAACTCACCTTCAGAATACTTTGCCGCTGAGTCTGTAAAGCTTATATCTGTTTCACTAAAGTGATAGTCGCCAGTAAGCATATAAAAGCCAAATACATCGCCATTTAAATAGTTATAATCAATTATCTGCTCGCCATTCCAACTATAAATTACGTCTTTTGGGGTGTTGTAAAACATGTCAGCATAAAATACATCATTTCTTAATATTTCAGTACGTTCAGGCACTAAAGTATAAAGTGTCTTTAAACCCCAAGAGTTTTTAAAGTAAATGCCAAAGTCTGATATTGTTCCAAAAGTACTGGTTATTTTCATGTAAGTACGGTCTCTACTATCTAGTGCAAATAGCCCATCCCCTGTGTGTATTAACCCTGCACTTACAAAGCCTATATGTGAGGTTGCTGCTAATAATAGCGCAGGTAATTTAATCCCTATCTTCATGGCGTTTCCTTTTTAAATGACGAAGTAAATATTCAGGGAAAGTCAGTGTCGCTCTATTGCTTTTCTAATTGCAATATTTTGCATAAATTGAAATTTCCCTGTTTAACTTTGGCAATTTTAGGAAAAGAGTAAGGATAAAATATGGAGTAATTCAAGGTATACACATTTATACAGCTTTATTATTAAGTATTAGAGATACCTTTAAACAGGTAAGGTTATAACAACCTTAAGACCACCTAAATTTGACTGTTCAGCAAATATTGTTCCGCCATGCTCTTTAATTAAGCTCTTACAGATTGCTAATCCTAATCCTGAGCCACCAGTTTCTCTGCTGCGTGAACTTTCTACACGATATAAGCGTTCAAAAATAGACACTAAATCTTTATCAAGTACTGCAGGTGCACTATCTTCTATTGATAAATAAAGAGTATTGTCTTTCACTCTCGAAGATAATTTAACTTGTCCTGGTTTATCTGTGTATTTAATACTATTGCTGAGTAAGTTAATAAACACCTGCTTAATTCTATCTTTATCGTAGTTAACAACTAAGTTACTGGGTATATTTTTATCTATTTCAAAGGTAAGTTTGTTTTTATTAACAAATTGTTTTAACTCACATTCCCAAAGATCCAAGGTGCTATTAAGCTCAAAAGGTTCAACATTTAGTTGTAAGGCACCAACATCTGATTGCGCTAATTGATGAATATCATCAATTAGGTGTTGAATATCAATGATTTTATTATCTAAAGCGTCATAACTTGCTTGTACATCTTCTTCTAGATCGTCTTTAAGTGATTCAACTTGAAGTTTCAATACCGTAAGGGGAGTGCTAAGTTCATGGGAAACGTCAGCAAGTAGTTTATTTTTTTTAGTTAACAGTTCATCCATGAAATGATTTTCTTTGATGACTAATTTTTTTCGTTGTATTTGTAAATAGGAAAACCCAAGTAAGAACACCACGATAAAAAGGGTTGTTCCTAGAACTATGGCCAGTTTCTGCTCTAAAATTATATTATCTAGTTGTTTTAAATTATTATCAAAAATTTGCGCAGCTTGTATCGTAGATTGTTTAACAAAGTTGTTTTTAGACTGCCTTTCTTTATCAATTAATTTAAATGCCGATTTAGTAATATTCGTCGGCTTATTATTCATAAGACCAGAAATCAGTAATACTTCTTTTTTAATCGGTTTCTTATTAGGAAATAGTTGTTCCACTTTTTTCAATATTTGATAGCTTTGTTCTATCTTTCCTACTCTGAAATAAGCGATGCTGAGTAACTCATAAGTAGCTTGAATATAGGAAATATTTTGACTGTTTGTTGTTTCTTTTAACCCGGCCTCTAAAAATATAATACTTTGTGGCCAATCCTCTTCTAGTTGTGCCACTTTGGCCGATAAGTAGTAGAATTTAAGCATTGCACCAATGTATTTAGGCTGCTCTTTAGAAAACTCCTTAAGTTCAACTAAATGTTGCTTAGCTAAATCGAGATCTACTAATGCAGTGCTGTAATGGATAGCATTGATAATCGAGGCGTACACACTATTCATGTCATTAGTGGCTGCAAATGACTGGTGAGCAAGTGCATTATATTCATATGCTTTATCATAAATTAATGCGCGAAAAGAAAGGCTTGCTGCTTGGTTGTAAATAATTTGTTTAATGATTGGTTCAAGTTTTTGATTTTTTGCAATATCAAAAGCTTCATCAAATAACTTAAGGCTCTTTGATATGCCTTGTTCTTTATTTTGTAAACATTTGGCGTAATAGGCGATAGACTTTGCGATTAGACTAGGTTGAGCTATTTCCCTTGAGATCAATAAAGCCCGCTCTCTATCTTCACAAGGAGTGGCATTGTAATAATCAATACTGCCAGCGGCTATAGAGCGTTCAATAAGTAATTTAACCAATAACTCAGAGGCTGGTAATTTATGTTCTTTATGGAGTTCAATGCCCTTAGTAAAGGCTATTACAGCATCGTTAAGTTGACGTTGCTCTTCATGATTTTCGCCTCGTAAAAACCAGTACAGGCTTTGTTCCGAGTAGCTAAAGTGCTTTAATTGAGTTTCTGCCTCTTGTAAAAAACTTAATTCATCAAGGTTATTACTTGCCAGTTTAAGTTGGTTTTTAAACTCAATAAAAGACTGTCCAAACGATGCTGAACTCACAAAGAGTACTGAACAAAGGATTATTTTAATAAGGAGTAAAATGTTCAACGGGACTCTCTTAACGCTAAAAACATTGATGCGGCTTTAGCTATCACTAGTGGTTATTCCTGAAGCCTGCAGAACGATAAAATACAGTGAATTTATTTAATTAGCCGTGGACATTAACATAAATGTTCCTATTTTTCTCTGCAATTTCTCGCAAGGCTATTAGCTGCGAGGAAGGGCGGTTTACGGTTAGTTTACAGCAAGAGCATTTCTAGACTATTTGGTCACATGCAGTTGATTGAGGGTAACTCTTTCGACTGTGTGTGTTAAGTAAATTAATTTACAGGCAACTTTATTACAATTTTTAGACCTCCTAAGCTTGAATGCTGGGCGTATATGCTACCACGATGTTCGGTAATCAAACTTTTGCAAATTGCCAAACCTAAGCCTGAGCCGCCAGTTGTTCGGCTCCTTGAGTTTTCAATGCGGTATAATCGTTCAAATATATTGCTTAAATCTTCATCGGAGACACTTGGTGAGCTATCTTCGATGGAAATATTTATAATGTCCTCTTGAAGTGTAGCACTGAGTCTAATTTTTCCTGGTTTATCAGTATATTTTATACTGTTATTGAGTAAATTGGCGAAGATCTGTTTTATTCTGCCTCTATCCCAGTGCACTATTAGCTGCTTGGGTAACTCTTTATTAATTTCAAATGATAATTTATTTTGGATAACAAACTGTGTTAATTCGCTCTGCCACTTTTCAAGTGTCTCATTTAGCTCAAAAGAGTCAAAATTAAGCTGTAATGCGCCAACATCGGACTGTGCCAATTGATGAATATCATCAATGAGATGTTGTATATCATCTAATTTACTATCTAATGCATCATAGCTAACTTGTACATCATCTTCTAAATCATCTTTTAGTGATTCAACTTGAAGCTTTAGCACAGTAAGTGGTGTACTAAGTTCATGTGAAACATCAGCTAAGAGCTGGTTTTTTCTACTGAGTAAGTCATCGGTTAATTGCTTTTCTTTGTTGGCGAGTTGTTTACGTTGCTGCTGAAAGTACGCATAAGTGCCTAAACTGATGGCAATAAAAAACGCTATGAGCACGCTATATATAAAACGCTGTTTTAGTTGGAAGTTTTCTAGTTGCTCAAGCTTGTGATCATTTTCTTGGGCGATATAAGCGGTAGACGATTTAATAAAGTGACGCTTATTGTTTCTTTCCTTATCAAGTAAAGCAAAGGCTGAATTTAGGGCTTGTTGTTTCTTGTTATCTTCAAGTGTTGCTATAGCGATAATTTCTTTTTTTATCGCTGGATTACCTGGGAACTTCTCTTTAAGTTCGAGTAGTACGCGTTTACTTTCGGTAAACTTATTAGCTCTAAAATAAGCAATGGCGAGTAATTCATAGTTTGCTTGAATATAAGCCGGTCTATTCATATTCGCTTGCTCGGTAACAGCTAATTCAAAGAACTTAATACTTCTTAACCAATCACCTTGTATATAAGCCAATTTACCTGATTGGTAATGTGCGCTAAATAGCGCATCTTTATAGTCAGTATGCTCTGTGGCAAACTGATACAAGCTATCTAAATGTTGTTGGGCTAGCTCGAACTCGCCCATATTACTCGCATTAACGACTACGCTAGATAGCATATACTGTATACCTAAGTGATTGCCTTCTTCTTGCCACTTATGAAGGGCTAATAAATTATACTTATAAGCTTTGTTGGCAATTGAAGCTTTAGAGTACAAAAGCGCCGCACGATTATAAATGGTTGCTTGTTGATCGAGTGTTAATAATGAATTTTGTGCAATAGTGGTTGCTTCTTCAAGTAAGGGGATTGCCAATGCCAGTCCTTTATTTGAGCTATATAAGCATTGAGCATTTGAGGCGAGTACTTCGGCTAACCTTGCTTCATTATTGCTAAGTTGTCGCTCAACTGCCAGCGATCGTGCGGTATCTACACAATAGTCGTTATTGCCTGGATCATGGTTATATATACTTGAAGATCTTTCATTATATATCGCGGCGAGTAAGATTGAGGGGACTGTCGTGTGAGCTGTTAATAGTTCAAGTGCTTCGGTCTGAGAGTGAATAGACTTTTCCACTAAGCCTAAACTAAGCTGTACCTTACCAACAAGGTAAAAATAATGTGCTTTGTCAACGGCTGAAAAATGCTTAACTTGCGCTGAAGACTGTTCTAACAGTTGCAGTTTTTTAACCGAACTTTTAGTTATAGCAAGTCGCTGCTCTAAGGTTTCAAAAGTAGAAGCTTGTGCTACGTTAAGCAAGGTTAAACCTAGCAGTAGTGATAGTATTATGGGCAGTGATCTTGTCATGCTAATGATTATGCTCAAAGTGAGGAGCGAGAAGGGGGATTTGTATAATAACTTTCAAGCCGCCTAAGTCTGAATGTTCAGCATAAATTTCACCACCATGAGCCTCAATTAAACTTTTACAAATAGCTAAACCTAACCCTGAGCCACCTTTGTCCCTGCTTCGTGAACCTTCAACACGGTATAAACGTTCAAATATGTTTGTTAAATCATCCTCAGATACACTCGGTGCACTATCTTCAATTGATAACAATAGTATGTTCTTTTTAGCTTTGGCTATTAATTTAACTTCTCCCGGTTTATCTGTATATTTGATACTATTAGTGAGTAAGTTAGTAAAAATTTGTTTGATCCGCTCTTTGTCCAAGTTTACGATTAAACTAGTCGGTAACTCTCTATTTATCTCAAATTCAAGTTTGTTTTTATTAACGAACTTAGTTAGTTCTTCTTGCCAACAATCGAGTGTTTCATTTAGCTCAAACGGCTCAATATTAAGCTGTAAAGCACCCACGTCCGACTGGGCTAGCTGATGAATATCATCAATAAGATGTTGAATATCATCTAGTTTATTGTCTAAGGCATTGTAAGTAACATGTACATCTTCTTCTAAGTCATCCTTGAGTGACTCAACTTGAAGTTTTAATACCGTAAGTGGCGTGCTTAGTTCGTGAGATACATCGGCCAGTATTTGATTTTTTTTACTTAGTAATAAAGCTGCAGCCTCTTTTTCATGCTTTAATAATTTGCGTCGTTTGAATTGAATATACAAGAAAAGGAGCAAAAGGGTTATGATCAGAATGGCAATAACAGCTAAGTAGTTAAATCTTTGTTTTAACAATAAGTTATCAAGTTGTTTTAAGTTATCATTATGAATTTGAGCTGCGGTTGCAGTTGATTTTTTTACAAAATCTTTCTTTTTTGATTCTGACTGTTCAAGCAACTTATAACTATGATTAAGTGCAGCTTGCACTTGGCCATTTTTTACCATTATTAAGGGAGTAACTTCTTTTTTAATGGGAGGTAAACCAGGAAATTCTTGTTCGAGTAATGACAATACTTGGAAACTTTTTGTTGGTTGATTATTTCGATAATGCATTAAACTGAGCTGTTCGTACGCTGCTCTTATATATCCAGTGTTGGATGTTAAATTTTTAAATTCGAGAGTTTTTTCAAATAATAATATTGCTTTCAACCACTTGTTTTGTGATCTTGCTAAGACAGCTGAATGGTAATTTATATAAAAAGGGGAGTCACTAAACTCTGAATGTTGCTGAGCAAATATTGATAATTCATCGATATGCTGTTGAGCTAGTTCGTATTTGGCCATATCAGTTGCAGCAACAATCAGGTTTCTTAACATAAAGTAAACACCTTGATAGTCTTTTGCTAGCAGCCATTTATCCTTTGCAATGAGGTTATATTGATAAGCTTTATCAAAAATAGCCAGTTTTCGGTATATCAGTGCTGTTTCATTATAAATTGTTGCCTGCTCTTGATCTTCTAGTTGATTCTTCTGAGCTAAAGATATCGCATGATCTAATACTGCTAAGGCCTTTGGAATGTTGTTAGTTTTTTCATATATACATGTACTTTGTTGACTTAGAGTAGTCGCAAGCCTTGCAGTTTCATTCTTTAGATTGCTAAGTAATTTGACGGCTTTTTCAATGTCGTCACAATACGTTAGTTGTGATGATTCAACTTTGTAAATACTGTTTGAACGTACAATGTAGCTTTGGGCCAAAAGACGAGGGAGTTTTGCACTATTATTTTCTATGATCGCTATTGCTTGGGTTGCAGAGTCGATAGACGCTTGAAATAAACTATTTTCTTGTTGGGTCAAAGATAATAAACGCCAGTATTTTGCTTGCTCAGCAATTGGGGCTGTGTCAAATGTTAGCTGCGCTTTTTCAAGTGTAGCTAGTTTTACTTTTACATCAGATTCATTCTGAATTAATTTTTCTAATGCTGTAAACGATTGAGCTATTGCAACATTTCCAAATAAAATAAAAAAAACTAACAAACTGCAAAAAAAGTTAATCATCGGATTGCCTAATGGGGTGGAATAATTCGTTTTTAACATGACTGGCAATTTGATAATTACTCCTAATCATTGATTTTGGTTTGTTCGTGAACTGCATTAAAGACAAACACTCTATAAAAATGGCTACGCTAATAGGTAAAACTATAAACCAATTCTCTTCAATTAAATATTTTCATTTACATAAACTCCACAATTTCTCCTCAATGTTTTGTTAATTTTCACATTCGCTAAATGTTTATAAAATAAGCGTTTTAAATTTAATTAATCAAATATGAGAGGTAATGCATATGTTAAAGTTTTTTATAATAATATTTTCTGTAGCGTTTAGTTCTGCTGCATTAGCGGATGCTATTGAGTGGCGTTATGACAGTTCAAAACCTTCAAACTGTAGAATTTGGGCTGGGTATATTGATGGAGATAAGCTTCGTGAAACGTGTAAAGTACAAGACTATGGCACCTATAGAGCAGCTGGCACAACGGTGCGAATGAACTGTGAAAGCAGTGGTCAAGTAGGTCACCTGAGTGATGGTAGTTCTTCTATTACACTTCTTGCTAATTGTGACGGAATCAAAATAAAAGAAGCGAGAGCGTATAAAACACGCGGCAAAAACAAAAGTAAAGGCACCTCATTATTTGGTCGTAGAAAAAATAGTGACGCTATCAGTCATGAATTATCAGGCAATACCCAATGGGATGATTGCTTTAAAAGAGTGGATATCTCAGGAGACGAAATAAGAATTTTAGTAAATTCCAAGCATCAGAGCAACAGCAGTTGTAAACGAGTAGTCTATAACGATTAGTCTGCTGACAATAAATAATACAGTAGAGCGTAATACGCTCTACTGTAATTTGGTCTGTTATCATTATGAGAAATATTAAGTCATTATTCATTGCATTTATTCTGGGTAATATTTCCTGTTTTTTAGCTATAAAAGTTTTACTGTTAGATGAATCGAATAATGTTAATTCATCTCCTCAACAAACTAGGGTTATTGAATGCCGTGACACTATCATTCCTTCGAATACAGAAAACGCTCTTAAAAATAGAGTGAAAGTCGTCAATGAAATGGCAGCTGTTGAAGATAAATCTTCAATAAGCTTATTAGCAGACCAAGATGAAACTCCTGAAAATACTCATATGCTTAACTATTTAATTGAGCAGCAGGTGATAGATAAAAGTGACTCTATTGACCAAGTTCGACAACTTCTTTTAGATAACTATCAAGATATCACTTCTGAATTTAACGAGCGTTTAGATAGTATTTCAATGTATAGCCAACTTAATAACCTTCAAATTCCTGATGATACTGTTGAATTGTTGATTTCTGAATTAGAAAACCTTAACGAAGCTCATGACAGTGACCAAATAATTCAAGTCGTTAACTTGTTAAATAACAATATTTCTGACTATCAACTACCTAGCTTATCGGCATATTTAGACTCTGAAGACCCCTACATTCAAGCGAGTATTATACAAACCATTGGTCATACCGATACGCACCATGAATACCAAGACCAAATACTACAACTCTGGCGTAACAGTCCTTCTCAGCAAGTGCGAGAGCGTGCTTACTTTACCTTAAAAAATCGTTATGAATATAACTTCACTGTTGAGTGAATTGCTGAAAGTGAGGCTTTTCGTTTCAATATACCTATTTGTCATACAAAGAGAGTTTGATATAAAATTTAACACCTCCTCGTTTAGAATGCTCAGTCCTGATATCACCTAGGATGCATTCAACAAGGCTAAAGAATAAATAACAAAAGTACTCCTCCTATTTCAGAGTTCCTGACATGAATTTATGGAGGGTACTTTTTCTTAAAGTCTTATTTCTCCACAAATCCTCCTAACTCTTTCGTTATCTTAATAGTAATAGCTGGTAATTGCCTCTGTGTTATGGATAACAGGGGCTTGTTGTACAAAAGGAATTGATATGTATGGTTGGTGTATATGAAAAAGTTAATGGCTAGACTAATTTTATCTTGTGGTGTTTTTATTCAAAAACTTATCAAAATCAGTTTGTTAAGTATCATCCCAATAGCTACAGCATCAGCCGCTCCTACAGATAGCGGTTTAATTTACCACCAATTTAATATTTTATTTGCTTATGCACCTGGCTCTGGCTGTGTAGGTAACGCAAATAGGTTGAGTGATGTTAATTTAACATCATTATCCGATATAAAATTTGACAGTATTTCTCCTGTTAAATCTCAATCTACTGATTTCTCTATTGGCAACCGTCCTAGTGAAAGTTGTGATACTTATTTTGCTGATTATTTTGCTGGTGAAGTTTATATCCCCGCAGATGAAACCGTTACTTTTTATTTGAACTCGGGTGACGGTAGTAAATTATGGATTGATGAAAACGAGGTTGTTGATAATGACTTTGTCGGTGGCACCAAAGAAGTCAATGGCAGCATTTATTTAACTGAAGGTTGGCATTATATCGAGGTTAAGTACTTCAATCGTAATGGTAGCGAACAATTAACGGTTAGTTATGACTCAACTACACTTGGCGGAAAACAAGAAATCCCCAACTCAGCACTTCGTATAGGTGGTGCTTTAGACCCTGATGATGATGGTGTTGTAAATTATTATGATGTCGATAATGACGGCGATGGTTTAATTGAAATATCAACGTTGGCTGAATTGGATGAAGTTCGAAATAACTTAACGGGGACCGCGTTATTTGGCAATAGCACAGGTTGTGACTCAGGCTGTACAGGTTTTGAACTAACAAACAATTTAGATTTTGATACTTCTGGTGATGGCATTGTTGATGTTAATGATGCCAATGGTGCTTTCTGGAATGCCGGTGATGGCTGGTTACCTATTGGTCGTACAAGTAGTAATGCTTTTAAAACGACTTTTGAAGGTAATAATTTTACTGTTAATAATTTAACCATTAACCGCAGTATAGAAGATGGCGTTGGTTTTTTTGGTTTTACTAGAGCTGGCTCTATAATCAATAATTTTGGTTTAACTCATACACGAGTGGAAGGTAATAATGGTGTTGGTGCGTTAATTGGTAAGGCTGATAATTCGGTTGTTAATAATGTTTATAGCACTGGTAAAGTTAGCGGTAACTATGAAATAGGTGGTCTAATCGGTTGGGCAAACACTGTGTCGATTACTACTGCTCGTCATATTGGCTATATTACAGGTGTTGATGAATTTGTTGGTGGCATTGTAGGCCGTGCGGGTATCAATAGCGCTATTGAAAATGCTTTTAATATAGGAAGTGTTGTCGGTGGTGGTCGTGTTGGTGGCATAGCTGGTACAAGTGATAGCGACATAAGTGATGTTTATGTTGCTGGTTATGTTAATGGCGATCAGCGCGTAGGTGGTATTACTTCGGGTATAAACTCGGCCCATTTAGAGCGGTCTTATGTGGTTGCGCAAGTAACAGGTAACTTTGATACGGGGGCTATTCTCGGTTCAATTTTTGCACCTGATGCGGGTATTTCGAGTAGCTACTGGTTAACTGGCATTGCAGAAACAGCCGTTTATTATAACCGAAATGTCCCTACTGAAATTACAGAGGTAAACTTAGCTGATTTAACCTGTCCAGTTAGTGCTGGAGATAATGCTTGTAATGAAATCTTTTATGCTGATTGGGATGACTCAACGCCAATTTGGCAATTTGGTACTAACAATCAACTTCCGGCATTAATGCAAAATGCCTCAGCTTACTTTCTAGCTGATTTTGATGGCGATGGCGTTAGTGACCAAGTAGATGCTTTTCCAAGCATAACTATTGGCGCTTTGTTAGATAATGATAATGATGGTATTCCTGATGACTGTGATGCCAATTGCTTATCTACTGGCTTAGAAACTGATACCGATGATGATAATGACGGTGTTGACGATGATAGTGATGCATTTCCATTTGACCCTACCGAATCTGCTGATAATGATTTAGATGGTACTGGTGATAACGCCGATTTAGATGATGACAATGATGGCGTTAATGATGACCAAGATGAATTCCCCTTTGATGCTGCAGAGTCCTCGGATACTGACGGAGATGGAGTTGGTGATAACGCCGATGTAGATGATGATAATGATGGCTATATCGACAGTCAAGATAGTGCCCCTTTAAATTCTCTGTTACCTGGTTTAACTCCGATTCGCCAGCAAAGTGGTGATAATGCGGATACTCGATTTGGCCAAGCAATCGCAAATATTGGTGATGTTGATGGTGATGGCGTTAATGATTTAGCAATTAGTGCCCACGAAGACGACAGTAACGGTTTTGATAATAGCGGCTCTGTTCATGTGATGTCAGTCAAAACAGGGCAAATACTTTATAAAATCTATGGTGATGGTGAAGACGATAAACTCGCGGAAGAGATGATATCGGCACCTGATATGGATGGCGACAATATTGCTGATTTTTTAGTACGTAGGCAAGGCACAAATGGCGATAATATTGAATATGTTGAACTTTTTTCAAGTAAGGCGGGCACTTCCTTATTTAGCATTGTTATACCGAACAATTTAAATGTAAATAAGCTGGCTTTTATAGATGATCTCAACAGTGATGGTATTGCTGATATCTTAGTGACCTTACCAAGCTTTGATAATGTGCAAGATAATATTGGTGCGGTATTTATTTACTCAGGTGCAGACGGTAGTGAATTAAGTCATATCGAAGGCGAAGGCGGTTCTTTTGGTGATGAAATTGCGATATTAGGCGATATTAATGGTGACCTAATTACTGACTTTATTGTAAGTGCGAGCAGCTTTGATGGTCAAAATAATAGAGCAGGGCGAATTTACGCATACTCAGGTGCTGACAATAAGTTTTTGTTTCAAATAGATGGACAAGAAACTAACCAAGAAATTGGTGACGAGATGGTTGCAATTGGCGATATCGATAATGATGGCATCAATGATTTTGCTTATTCAAATAGCACAAAATTAACCGTAAACGGTGAAGAACGACACTTTATCACTTTCGCTTCAGGCAAAAACGGTAATCAAATTGATCAGCTAATAGCTGATAATTATTCGTTAGGTGGTTTTGGTGATCAACTTTATTCCATCCCTGACATTGATGGTGATGGCAGTATTGAATTGGTGATCACCGATGAAGGCGATGATGGCTCAGGATCCATACGCGATATTATTTTTTATTCAACAAGTAAAAAACACATTATTGGCCGAATAAATAATAAAAATATTTTGAGTCGAGGCAGTTTTGCTGAAAGGTTAGTTGTGATTGACGATATTACTGGTGATAACTTTCCAGAAATTGTCGTTGGCGACTATTTACATGATGGCCAAGCGTCTAATGCCGGAGCTATTTTTACCTACTCATTCGGCGACTTTGTCGTTGATACTGATAATGATGGCACTGTAAATGGTGATGATGCTGATATTGATAACGATGGTGTAACTAATTTTAATGATGCTTACCCTTATATTAGTGCGGCGGGTTTAACTGATACCGATTTAGATGGTATACCGGATAGTTGTGATAGCGTTTGTCAACAAAGCGGTATGGTTGCTGACAACTATATCAATGGCATCATTTATGTTGATAGTAGTTCAAGTTGTAATGCAGAAAATGAAATGTGTGGCCAATCATGGCAAAACGCATTTCGTACTTTGCAAGATGCCTTAGTCGTTGCCAATACCAATCAACAAATTTGGTTAGCGCAAGGACTATATTACCCAAATGAAAGTGATAATAACCCTTATAACAACGACCTTGTTGCTTTTAAATTACCTAGTAACGTTTCTTTGTATGGTGGTTTTAATGCCGCTGCAAATCCAACAATATTAACTGAGGCTGATCCCCAACAATTTAAAACGATTTTAAGTGGTGATCTTGATCATTTAAGCAGCCCAGATTTAACCGATAATTTAGGTATTACCCAAACTGTTACAGATATTATTGGTGATAATGCAAGTGTGATTATTTTTACTGCGTTAGGTAGCCAAGATTATACCATTTCTGGACTTACCTTAACGGGTGTATCGCGAATGCAAAGTAATCAATATGCACTTAATATTAGTAGTGGTAACGCGACAGTAAAATATATTGATATTATTGGCAGTAAATCGTCGATTAATTTACGAGAAAATATTGATTGCCAAATTGATATGAATAATATTAATTTGATCAATATTACGACGGGCTCACCGTTAGTAAAAATATTTGATACTCAATGTCAAAAAATAACTATTTCTGATCTTACTACCACAAACGCTTATACCGATGACAGTATGTTTGAGGTACGTTATGGCGATAATAATATTGAATTTAATCGCATCTCAGTTGTTAATGATAATCCCTCAAGTGAACGTCTTTTATATACGACGTCAGATCATCCGAATTTGACCGTAACCATAAATGATTCTGTCTTTAAAAACATTGGAGAAATAAAATCCCAAAGTATTTTAAATGTTAATAACTCAATATTTATGCAAACTCACGGCATTAACCAAAGTGCTGACTTCCCACTAACAGTTAAACATTCAACTTTCATTAACAACAACTCAAGTAATGATGCCGGCGCTATTAGCTCGGTTAGTAAAAATAACAATTTAGGTTCTAATTTATTTGTTGGTAATACCGGCACCAAGGCCAATAATATTTATGTTGCAAATAACGTGACTGATTTGGGTTATAACCTTGTTGGCGCCAATAATATTGATGGTTTTGTCAGTCAAGCAGGTTTAAGTTTTGTACAAGCCTTTGACTCAGCTACAAGCTTTACTTCGGTACTAACAATTGAACAAATTACCGAACAAACTTTGACTGACAATGGCGGTGATATGTTAACGGTATTACCTATTTCGCAAGGCCCTGTGGTTGATGTTATCCCTGAAGGTGACTGCCAGCTAGAGTTTGATATGAGAGGGATAAGCCGTCCTCAACAAAGCTTTTGTGATATTGGCGCTGTTGAATTAAGTATCAGTGATCTAGATACTGATGGTGACGGTGTTGATGATGGCAGTGATGCTTTTCCACTCGATGGGAACGAAACCACGGACACCGATGGAGATGGTACAGGTAATAATGCAGATACCGATGATGATGGCGATGGTATCTTAGATGAAAATGATAGTAATCCATTAAACCAATTATTGGGGGGAGAAGCCCCTCTCTTTTCTGATTTAGCCCTTGAAACTGGTTTGTCTATTTCAGGTAATAATACAACAGATATCAAATTCTCAGACATTGACAATGATGGTGATATGGACATTGTTGCTGTGAACGAAAGAGATCAATTCGATAAGATATTTTTAAATAATGGTCTTGGAGATTTTCAGTATGCGGGGATCGCTTTTGAAAGTAATCAAGAGCTTTCAGAAGGCATATTATTACTCGATATTGATAACGATAATGATCAAGATATGATTGTTATTACTTACGGTAATACCAATAAATTGTATTTAAATGATGGTGCCGGTAACTTTTCTGAAACACCCATAGAGATTGGTGATAATGACGCAATCAGTTTTGATTTAGTATTAGGTGACGTTGATCGGGATAATGATCTAGATTTGATTGTCGCGAATGATTTTAGTGCAAATAAGCTCTATATAAATATTGGGGGCGGCACATTTGCTAGTGGAATTGATATTGGTAGTGAAACTGGTGGTACTTATGGTGTAGTACTAGGAGATGTAAACGGCGATTTGTATCCTGATTTAATTACCGGAGAAACGGATGATCAAGGTGCTGTCAATCGACTTTACCTTAACGATGGTTCAGGTGGCTTTAGTGATACAGGTACAGCCATAGGTAATGAAACTGACTTCAGTGGTTCAGTTGATTTAGGTGATGTTGATGGTGATTTAGATCTGGATTTAATTGTTGCCAATGAAGGAAGTACCAATAAACTATATCTTAATGATGGTACAGGTAACTTTAGTCAAACAGGTATCGATATTGGCAGTGAAACACACATCACATCTGATATTAAATTTGTTGATATTGATGATGATGATGATTTAGATATTGTTACTGCCAATAGCTTAGCGACTAACAAGTATTATCTTAATGATGGACATGGTAATTTTAGTGGGCAAGGTATTGATTTAGGAACAGAGGTTAAACGTACCAGGGCATTAAGCATTGCAGATGTTGATTTTGACGGTGATTTAGATATTGTTTTTGCTAATAGACTTGGATCTAATTCTCTATTTTTGAATAATACCCATGATGACTTAGACACTGACGGTGACGGTGACGTAGATTTAACAGATGTTGATGATGATAACGATGGTTACAGTGATCTTGATGAGGCGGCAAATGGGGTCTCATTTAAAGATGCTGAACAAACACCAGAGGACTTTGACCATGATTTTATTTCTGACTTAAATGACACTGATGATGATAATGATGGTTATTCAGATGTTAGTGATGATTTTCCTTTGGACTCTACAGAATGGTTAGATACCGATAATGATGGCACAGGAAACAATGCAGATACCGATGATGATGGTGATGGTATTCCTGACGAGAAAGATGGTTCACCACTGGATGACAATATAGGTGATATTGCTGCACCTATTATTAATTTGATTGGTAATTCATCCATTAATTTAGTGGTAAATCAGGACTATGTTGATCCAGGTTTTAGTGCGCTAGATAACGTTGATGGTGACTTATCTGCCAGTGTTGAGGTTAGTGGCACAGTTGATACCTCAAGCGTAGGTACCTACATTATTAGCTATAACGTGAGTGATGCTGCAAGTAACCAGGCTATTACTAAAACACGTCAAGTGACGATACAAGATGTCTTTGCGCCAGTTGTTATTGCGCCAAACAATATCATCATTGCTGCGATTGATGCCTCGGGTACACCTATTTCAAATGCAGAAATAAATGCATTTCTTATTTCAGCTAATGCCAATGATGATATTGATGGCAGTGTCGATGTTGTTTATGACGCACCAGATATGTTTGAGCTTGGTGTAACCACTGTGTATTTCACCGCGATTGATTCGGCTAATAATGTTGGTAGCGCCCAAGCAACAGTAACGGTTGTTGATCAAAGCATTCCAGTGATTAATCTCCTTGGCAATACATCCTTTACTTTAAGCGTTAATGACAGTTATGTTGAACCTGGCTATCATGCGCTCGATAATGTCGATGGTGATATTACCGCCAGTATTATTGTTGTTGGAGTTGTTGATACCTCGACAGTTGGTACTTACACCCTAAGTTATAATGTCTCTGATTCGGCCCGAAACGCAGCACAAGCTAAGATGCGTCAAATTACGGTGCAAGATGCTCAGGCCCCCGCTATTGTGGCACCAAATAATATTACGGTAGCAGCGACAGATGCTAATGGTACCTTAGCAAACCAAAGTTCAATCTCTGCTTTCTTAGCTTCAGCTAACGCGAGTGATGATGTTGATGTATTTGTTACGGTTGCTAATGATGCCCCCAGTACTTTTCCACTAGGCACAACTACCGTAATGTTCAGTGCAAAAGATTCTTCGGGCAATGTTGGCAGTGCTCAAGCAATCGTGACGGTTGTTGATCAAAAATCACCGGTAATTAATTTACTTGGCAATACGTCACTGACATTGAGTATTAATGACAGCTATGTTGAACCTGGTTTTAGCGCTAATGATAATGTTGAAGGGGATATCACTGCGAACGTTATTGTTACTGGCGTTGTTGATACCTCAGCTATTGGCATTTACACCTTAAGCTATAACGTCAGTGACTTAGAAGGTAATGTCGCAGCGACAAAAACTCGCCAAATAGCCGTACAAGATGTTTCTGCACCAGTCGTTATCGCACCTAATAATATTACGGTTGCAGCAGTTGATGTGAACGGTACATCAAATACTGATACTGCTATTACAGCATTCTTAAATGCAGCTAATGTTAGCGATGATGTTGATGGAATTGTTACGCTAATTGATGACTCACCGAATATTTTCTCTATCGGTGTAACAACAGTCACCTTTAGTGCCACTGATAGCTCAGGTAATGTTGGTAGTGCTCGAGCAACGGTAACTGTGGAAGATCAAACAGCACCAGTGATTACATTAATTGGCAATACCTCAATAACATTGAACGTGAATGGCAGCTTCATTGAGCCAGGCTTTAGTGCCTTTGATAATGTTGATGGCGATATCAGCATTAGTGTTGTTGTCGCTGGTACAGTCAATACCAATATAGTGGGGACATACACCTTATCGTATGCTATTAGCGATATTGCAGGTAATACTGCAATTGTTCAGAATCGTCAAGTGACGGTGCAAGATGCTGCTGCTCCAGTAATTATATCTCCCATAAATATTACTGTTGCAGCGGCTGACGGCCTAGGTACTCCTATTTCAGACTCAGCAATTCAAACTTTCCTTAATACAGCCAATGCCAGTGATGATGTTGATAGTGAATTAAGCATAACCAACGATGCTCCTTCAGTATTTCCGCTAGGTGTAACCCTTGTTACTTTTAGTGCTATTGACAGTACTGGGAATGTTGGTAGTTCACAATCAGCGGTAAGTGTTGCTGACCAAGGGAAACCCGAAATTACTCTATACGGTAGTACATCAATCACGTTGAGTTTACATGATACTTATGCTGAAGCTGGTTTTGATGCATTAGATAACGTTGATGGGGTTATTACTGACAACGTAGTGGTCATAGGGACTATTGATACTCAAGTTATTGGTATTTATACCCTAAATTACACTGTGGTTGATGCTGCAGGAAATAGTGGATTAGTGAAAAGCCGGCAAGTGACGGTTCAGGATGCTCAAGCTCCAGTGATTACGGTACCTAATAATATCGAGGTTGCTGCTGTTGATGCATTTGGTACATCTTCGGCTCATCAAGCAATAAGTACATTTTTACAGGCTGCAACAGTCAGTGATGATGTAGATAACAACCTTGTTATTACTAACAATGCGCCGTTAACTTTTCCTCTGGGCTCAACTTCAGTTGTATTTAATGCAATTGATAGCACAGGCAATGTAGGTACCGCTCAGGCATTAGTCACAATTGTTGATAATAAGCCACCTGTTATTTACTTAACGGGTGGGGTGCTGCAAACAATCAATTTACTCGATTCATACATAGAACAAGGCTTTAGCGCGAGTGATAATATTGATGGTGATATTACTGGTAATGTAACCGCTACTGGTGCAGTTGATAATACTGTTGTAGGGGTTTATACCATTTCTTATGACGTTAAGGATTTAGCCAAGAATGCTGCTATTACTCAGTTGCGTCACATTACAGTACAGGATTCTGGATTACTCGACTCAGATGAAGATGGTGTTATTGATCCTCAAGATGCCTTTCCATTAGACCCTAGCGAGTCTATCGATACCGATGGTGATGGTATTGGCAATAATGCAGATAATAATGATGATAATGATCTTGCCTTGGACGATGAAGATGCTTTCCCATTAGACCCAAATGAGTCTATCGATACCGATGGTGATGGTACTGGCAATAATGCCGATAAGGATGACGATAATGATGGCATTTTAGATGATGAAGATGACGAGCCGTTAGTTGCATCTGTTGATAGCCAAGCACCGGTGTTTTCTAAATTAGAACAACTGATTTTTGAAGCTACGGGAGAGGTAACTACAATAGTATTACCTTTGCCAGGTGTTGTTGATAATTCATCAGAAATCCCGACAGTGACTTCAGATTTATCCGATAATTTAGCAATAGGTTCTCATCTAGTTACTTGGACTGCAACCGATGGTACGGGTAATCAAAGCACAGCTTTACAAACGGTAGTTATTAACGACTCAACAGCACCTGTTTTTACTACAGTAGAAGCAATAACCGTTAATGCTAAAGGTCGCTTAACCGACGTGTATTATTTGATAAATGCTATTGCAGAGGACATTGTTGATGGTGATGTTTTGGTAACAACGTTTGATAATACCCTACTGCCTTCTGGTTATCATGAAATACTAATTTTAGCAGCTGATATGGTGGGCAATGAAAGTAGCGCGACAGTGCCTATTACTATCTACCCAGAGGCAAGCATTAGAAACACGTTATTGGTAGAGTCTGGTGGTGCCTATAATCTCGATGTTAACCTAAGTGGTGATGCACCTAATTACCCAGTAGCGATTAGTTATCAACTATCTTTAAATGGTGAATTGTTTGAGACTGAGTCACTTATTATTGATGAAGGCACCACAGGTAAACTGTCATTATTGATACCAGCAGAACTAGAAACAACGGATAACTTGGTGCTCAACTTAGTTGAAGCTGACAATGTCTTTGTGAGTGAGAAAAACCAAAGCCAGTTGATAATTGTTGAAAATAATATTGCCCCGCGACTGAGTTTTACTATTAGCCAGAACGATCAGTTGGTGAGTATCGTTGACCCTGATAAGGGTGAAGTAACGTTTGCTCTACAAATAAGCGACGTTAACTTCAATGATGAACATGACATCACTTGGACAGATACCAGTGGTACATTTTCCGATGCAGTTGATGTGTTAACGTATCACATTGATCCAGTCACACTTGAACAAGGATCTTATAGTTTTGAGGTAAATATTGTTGAAAATAATACCGAAGAGCGGTTATCAGTAACTAAGTCAGTGCAGTTTGTCGTTGAGCAACTAGCAGCTCTAACAAGCGGTAATGATAGTGATAACGACGGTATTAGCGATAGTGATGAAGGTTATAGTGATAGTGATGGTGACGGTATTGTTGATTATTTAGATAATGATAGCAATACCACGCGTTTGCCAAGTAGTGAAAATACTGAACCAATGAACGTTGCGCCGGGTTTAACTATATCACTAGGTTCATTGGTTTCTTCTCAAGGTGCTACTAGTGATCAAGCGAGTTTAACGGTAGCTGATTTAGCGCAGCTTGTTGGTGATGATGGCGCAGAAACTCATGATGAAGATGTGGTTGCTGTTACGCCATTATATAACTTTACTATTGATGGTTTAATTCAGCAGGGTAGCTCAGTTGCTGTGGTTATCCCTATGGCTAAAGGTACTTTCTTACCTGCTGGCGCCACTTATCGTAAGTACAACGAACGTGATGGTTGGTATACTTTTGTTGTTGATGAGAATAATGCTATTAGCTCAGCCCATACTGATATTAATGGTAACTGTCCTGCTGCTAATGGTGAAATCTATACTATTGGCTTAACTATGGGCGATAATTGTTTTCAGTTAATAATAGAAGATGGTGGTGCTAATGATGCAGACTTTATTGTTAACGGCTCAGTAGAAGATCCTGGGGCTATTGTCGTCGATGCTATTAATCATACTCCAGTCGTCACAATAATCGCTCCTGAAGATGAATACGCTGAAAGCTCAAATGTTTCGCTAACTGCCCAAGCTAGTGATGAGGATGCTGATGAAATGACTTACCTCTGGCAGCAAGTTTCAGGGCCTGAAGTCGTTTTTGATGATGTCACTCTTGCAACTGTAAATTTAAGCTTACCTGAAGTGACTTTAGATGGGTTGATTGAGATACAAGTAACAGTAAGTGATGGAAAGTTATCATCTGTTAGTACCACGAGTTTTAAAGTGGTAAGTCTTATTGATGCTAAAAGTCGCAATGCAGGTGCAACTTTTGGGCTGCTAATACTACTTGTACTAGTCAGAATGAAAAAGCAAAAACCTACCCGAGAGCTTCTTAGAAGAAGCTAGAAAATATAAAGCATTTAGCCTTATCAACTAAGTGCTTTTCTTTTTTAAGGAGCATTCATGGAAAAATCAAAAAGATTCACTTTAAAATCTCACCCCGACTATGATGCTGTCATCGATGAAGTAATCAGCCTTAATTATGACCAAGAGATTATGGCAGAGGCCGTTAAAAGATCAAAAACTGAATCACAAGCAGAAGCGCTATATGTTATGTTGAAGTTACAAAACTCTTAAAATATAAATTAACTTAATTAAATAGGAACGTATGAATTTCAGGTCAAACTTTCAATAAAAGTACGGCTGAGTTATACAATTTATTAAGGTTAACTTCCAATTCTTATTATCGTCAAATTAACCAAGACTAAAGATTATGAGTGAATAGTCGATACTAAGGTAGTACAACTTATTTATTGAGTCATTTTAAACAGCGTAGGGATTAAAGATGGATATTTTTACTACTCAACTAACACGTGTAGTTCCTGTACCGATTAAACCAGCAAGCTTAAAAGTTAAAGCACTGCTTAAAGAAGCGGCTAACTCGAAACTTAGTCAAGATCCCGATCATCTTGAAAACCACGAATATTATTTTACTAAAGAAGAAGACCAATATCACTCCAAACAGCAAGAAGCTGAACAGGATACTAAAAAAGAGCAAGAAGCTGTCAAAGCTGATCCTGAATCTAGCGACGATGATAAATCAGCAGAGTCAGATGAAAAGACTGATCAGAAAAATAATAAACCTAAGCACCTCGATTTATACGCCTAGGGTATATATACCCAGCAAGATGAATATGCCGGATTCAGCTGGAATTAAAAACCTATATAGCCAAAAGTCACCCATCGACGGAGTTAAAATCATTACTTTTGGCACTGTTTAACTAAACCGACAATTCTTATCATTCTCTTAACTTATTAGGAGAATATAATGCCCCGTAATTTAGACATTGAACAACTCACCATTGACCGAAATATTACCCATAACAATACTCTTTTTTCTTCATTAATCGCTAAAGTGCTATTAAGTATTATCTTGCTTGTTTCATTGTTCGGTGGCGCTTTTGTTATTCAAGCAGCATACCGACCAAGTGATCAAGGGCTAGCGTCAGTAAGTAAAGCGACTCAAGTAGCTGATACGGATAAACAGACAGCTAATCTTGTTATCAATACAGGCGAAGACACACAAGCTAATAATCATCTAACCAAATCGATAGACACAATAGTTAACTCTTCAGTACTCGATGCAAGCGGACATATAGTTGCCCGGCGTATTGCTACAGTGTCTTCACGTGTTACGGGCAAGTTAAACAAGTTAAATATTGAAGAAGGTCAGCGAGTTCAAAGTGACCAAATAATAGCGGAACTAGATGATAGACAAGCTAAAATTTCTTACCAACTAGCACAAGCTGACTTAACGGCTAATACCGCGCGTTTTCATGAGCTGAATATAGTGCATCAACATGAATTGCAGCGTCTTGAACGTCAACAGATCCTATTTAACAAATCACTTATTAGTGAGCAGTTTCTTGATGACAGTCGTTTTACTACTGAAAAAATTGCTGCGCAATTAACTAACAAGAAAGCCTTAATTGATTTAAGTAAGCAAAAAGTCGCTCTCGCTCAATACCAATTAGAGCAGCACAAAATCCGCGCGCCGTTTGACGGTGTTGTCATCAGTAAAAATGCTCAGGTAGGAGAGCTTATTTCCTCAGGCTCTTCTGGTGGTGGTTTTATTCGAACGGGTGTCGGCACTATTGTTGATATGAGTTCATTAGAAATAGAAGTTGAGGTTGCTGAAAGTTATATCAATCGAGTTCACGCTAATCAAAAAACCATCGCAACATTAGACGCATACCCCAATTGGCAGATATCGAGTGAAGTTATTGCCGTTATCCCAACCGCCGATAGGCAAAAAGCCAGTATTAAAGTACGGGTTAAGTTACATACCACAGACGCAAGAATACTGCCTGATATGGGGGTAAAGGTTAGTTTTTTAAAAGGCTGATAAAGAGTCTTAAAAATAATAAACGCTGTACCAGATAGCTCTTAAGTAACTCATCAAGTTGCTTACAAGCAACCACAAGTAACTCACAAGTCATTAGGGAATATTATGCAAACAGATAATCAAAATAAAATAGCCATTGAATTAAAGCAAATAAATAAAAGTTATCAGAAAGGCAGCAACAATGTTGTTGTACATGACAATTTTAATTTATCGATAGCAGAAGGTGAATTTGTTGCGTTAATGGGGCCATCAGGTTTAGGTAAAAGTACCTTACTGCATTTAATTGGTGGTTTAGATTTACCCACCTCAGGTAGCGTCATTATTGGTGCGCAGCGAATTGATACCTTATCAGAGGGAAAACTATCAACATGGCGTGCTGAAAATATTGGTTTTGTTTTTCAATCACATCATTTATTACCGGTATTAACCGCGCAAGGTAATGTTGAGTTACCTTTGTTGTTAACGCCATTAGATAACAAGCAAAGAAAGCAACATGCCAGTTTAGCACTGCGTTTAGTAGGTATGGAGGAGCGTGCTAAGCACTTACCTAAAGAGCTTTCAGGGGGGCAAGAGCAAAGGGTTGCCATTGCTCGCGCTATTGTCAGTGATCCTAAAATTATTTTGTGCGATGAGCCTACCGGTAACTTAGATAGAAAAACGGCCGATGAAATTTTGTCATTGCTCACCACGCTTAATAAAGATTATGGCAAAACGATTGTCATGGTGACTCATGATTTAAGGGCGAGTGAGTATGCAAGCAGAGTGATTAATTTAGAACAGTACATTGATGCAGGCAAACAAAGCCAATTGTCTGCGGTAGAGGGGTAACTCATGAATATACTTCAGTTAGTTTGGGTTAATAGTTTTCGTAAAAAAACGCGTTTTAGTTTGACCTGTTTGTCGGTAATGATTGCCTTTTTTTTATTCTCAATTTTAGCAGGCATTAATCATGCGCTAACAAGTAATGTCAGTAGTAATAATCAATATCGACTACTTACCAGTCATAAAATATCCCTTGCCCGTTCTTTACCACTTAATTACCAGCAAAAAATTTCCGCTCTTGCTGGCGTTGAAAGTGTTAGTTATGTCTCTTGGTTTGGTGGTTTTTTCAAAGATGAAACCAATCAACTGGCCGTTTTAGCTGTTGATCATAATAATTACTTTGAAATGTTTGATGAATATAACATGCCAGCTGGGCAGCTTGAACAATGGAAGAAAACACGTACAGGACTAGTTATCGGCCAAGCCATTGCTAATAAGTATGGTTGGAAAGTTGGTGATAGAGTACCACTTAGCTCTTCCATTTGGATGAATAGAGACGGCGTTTTTACTTGGCAATTTACTGTTGCTGCAATCTATCAAAGTGAAGGTGGCGCGAGTGATGAAAAACAAATGTTTTTTCAACATGCTTACTTTGATAAAGGCCGTGCTTATGCGCGTAATATGGTGAGCTGGTTAACACCCAAAGTAGATGAGCAAGCAGATGTAGATGAAGTAAGTCAGCGAATCGATAAGTTGTTTGCAAACTCTAATGGCGCAACCAGAACAACTACCGAGCAAGTTTTCATTAAAGAGCGGGTACAACAGTTTGTAGATATGGCGATGGTTATTAAATTAGTGGTAATTGCGGTATTTTTTACCTTGTTGTTAATTGTCTGTAATACCATGGTACAGAGTAATCGAGAACGTTTAAATGAAAGTGCCATGATGAAAGCACTGGGTTTTTCTAGTCGATTTTTGATTGCTCAAGTGTATTTAGAATCTTTTTTTCTGTTGGCACTAGGGGCACTATTAGGCTGTCTATCTGCGCAGTTATGTTTAGTTTATGTTAGCCACTTATTTACTGACTTTCTTCCTGGCATAGCCATTGATAACGTGCATTACTTCGATGTCATTGTACTGGTATTTATTGCCGCGACACTGTGCAGTTTACTACCCGCTTTAACCCTAAAGCGTCTAACTATAAGCAATACCTTAGGAGCAAAAGCATAATGGTTCAGTTAATCAATAATAGCCGAGATAAATTAAAGCAAGCGGTGGCTTTAGCAACAATTAATTTAAAAAGTTTTCCACATAGAGCTATTGCCTCATCGGTAAGTATCTTGAGCATAGGCTGTGTTGCCGCGGTCATTTTATCGGTGTTAGCTATGACGCAAGGTATGGTTAAAACGTTAGAGAGAACTGGGCTTGATGATACCTTGATTGTGATGCGCGCCGGTGCCGTGTCAGAATTACAAAGTGTTATGTTTCCAGCAGAAGTCAATATTCTAGCAAACAATGCGCAAGTGTTGAAAAATAGTGATAACCAAGCACTTGTTTCTGCTGAAATGTTTGTTAATGCAGAAATGCTTCATATTGATAAATCAGGTGCAAAGCATATTGAAAAATTAGCATTAAGAGGCATTAATAAAAACACTTACAACTTTCGGCCCAACTTTAACATTATCGCTGGCGAAAAATTTAAAACGGGTTTACGACAAGTCATTATTGGCCAAGCAATAGCTCGAAAAATCCCAGAGTTAACCGTAGGTTCTACCATTACCCTGGGTGGTGCGCGTTGGCTGATTAGCGGCATATTTACCGATAACAATAGTGTTTTTGAGTCTGAGTTATGGGCAGATATTGGTATGGTACAAAGTGATTATAAGCGGGGAAATACCTTACAATCTGTTCGATTAGCACTTAAAGCTAATACTGATATAGCGGCACTTAACCAAGCGTGGCAAGATGATCCGCGTTTGAATGTTCGCATAATGGTTGAAAAACAATTTTTTGCTGACCAAGCTGAAAATTTAACTCGATTAATACGTTGGATTGGTTTTCCTGTGGCATTTATTATGGCACTTGGTGCTATGATAGCAGCCTTAAATACCATGTATGCCACTATCGCTAGCCGTAGCAAAGAAATAGCTACGCATAAAGCGATAGGTTTTAGTGCTTTTGCTATCTCATTTTCTATTCTCACTGAAGCTTTGTTGATTGCTGTCCTTGGTGCGCTACTGGGAATTTTACCCCTGTACTTTATTTTTGATGGTTGGACAGCATCAACTCAAGATGCCAATAACTTAAGTCAAATGATGTTTAACTTTGAGCTATCCATGGGTCTAATGACTCAAACGTTACTTTTTTCTATAACCATTGGTTTATTAGGTGGCATTCTGCCAGCGATTAAAGCTATGCGTCTGCCAGTAACCGTCGCCCTAAGAGACAATTAACTTGCCATATAGCAACGGCCTAAATATCTAATAACGTCGTTGCTTCCAATTGAAATAGCTCGGTATCACTCAATCAAACGGCTAATTTTTAATATTTATTCTCAATGTTTATCTTAAAGTTGAAGCTAAAATCCTAGTTAATCTAATGGGTGAAGTAGCGAGATGTGGATAGTTAAAAATAATGAGTATTGCTTTATCATTGTCCCTAATTTTTGAAATAAATCTCCCGTATGATCACTAATACCACAAAAGCTGTCTTAATTTTGGTATGAATTTATCACTATAAATAGTCCTTTCCGCCACCACAGCCGTAGTTACATAATTGTATTGGTATGACTTCAAAGTGTAAGCAGAAGTGAGTAGTAATAAATTCAGAATTCCGTAGTAGGCACGATAGCAGCTGTTAAAATTGGATTTACAGAACAGTTGTAACAATTATATTAAAACCCAACCTCTACAGTTAGCCAGAAAACTCGTGGCTCTTCCAACCAACTACTTACAGGAACAAAACCATAATTTATTGATTTTTGTCGTTTATTATCATCAAAGTTAACAAGGTTCTGCCCATAAAGACTAAGTTTAGTGTTGTTTAAATAAGGCACATTCCAAATTATAGATGCATTAAGGCGTATAGAGTGTCCAAATGCCTCTTTATCATCAATTACCTTTTGATATTCACTCAACGTTTGTAGACCATTAACATAACTTTCCAAATCGCCAGAAGATAAAGAGCTTGCATCTACCGCAGCGTAGGCATTGTCATACATAGAATACAAATCATTACCATACGCTAGTTCCCACATGATTCTGGCATCAATATGCAAGATAAAGTCATCTCCCAAACGGATATCTGACCATAATTTAGTGGTATTGTCGGACCAAAAGGTGAGGCTATTACCCGTGCTATTTAATGATAGAAAACTTCTATTTAGAAAGAAATCAGAGAGACTAATTTTTTGAGATTTTGAACCATTATCTTCCTTAGCAATAAAGTCCCAATCATTAAGCTTTAGATAGGCATGATTCATACCAAAAGTAACATTGCTGACTTGATAGACAAGTTCCCATTCTATACCGCTGGATCTTTGTTTACCAACTAGCTCTGACTTGTCGCCACTCCAGGCAATAATTTCAGCATCGTAAGTATAAAAAGTTAGATTTGTGTGCATTTGAGCATTAAAAATATGGTGGTATGAAAGTTCCAAAGCTTTGATTTCTTCCGGATCATTTTGATTACCTTCAAGTTCTTCTATATAAAGATCAGTCATGGTATTCATGCGTAACGATTGTTGCCAACTCGCTTTTATAGTGTTGTGCTCGTCAATGTTGGCAACCACTGCAATGCGAGGAGAAAACATGCTGTCGGTAAAATCATTTTTATCAATTCTAGCTGAAAGTAATGTTTGGATTTCGGGACGTAAATGATATTTTAATTCTGCCATGAATGAATAAGTGTTAGCCGACCAGCCATCGGTATATTTAACTACATTAGAGTCTTTGAGAGTACCGTTACTACCATCACCTCGATACAATGAATCTTCAGAAATAAAATTGCGCCTGCTAGAGCCAGCGCGAAATGTATTCGCCGAGTCCCTCCAAGGTTTGGTTAAATAATCATGGGAGAATTCAATACCTGTGGTGAATGCATCATCATCATTCCAACTATAAGTGAGTAATGTACGGGCAAACCATTCGTTTTCTGAATAGTTTTTTGTTCTATTTAAAATGCCGTTATGATCAATATCCGTTTCTTTGGCGTTAGTCGTATAATAATTAACTGAGTCGAAACTGAGTAAACTCTTTAATTGCCATTGATTATTTATCTGATAGTTATTATCAAGGTTAAATAAGAGCAGTTCTTCACGAAATTCGTGAGTTGCCTGCTCGCCATTTAAGTAGTCCTTCTTTGTTACCGTACCAACGTTACCCGATGAACTATACCGTGTTAATAAATGCCAATTCTCAAAAAGTGCTATATCAAAGGAAATCTTAATTTGCGGTTCGTCATCAGCATCGCTATAAAAGTTAGCGACAGTATTGCCATCTGAGCCGCTAAAAACCTCATCATTACCTTTGTAACCATGCTCACCATTAGGAGAAAATTGATAGATGTTAAGATTTTCATAACCTTCAGTACGCACTATACTCATATGAGTTCGCCATTGAACATCTTCACCGGCATGACCAACATCTATATAAGCGCCTTTGCTTTGGTAATCGGCGTTATAGGTTAACCCTACTGTTATACCATCATAAGACCCTGCCTTCTTGGTAATAATATTGATAACACCGGAAATAGCACCTGGGCCATGGGTTACTGAGCCAGGTCCTCTAGCAACTTCTATTCTTTCTATATCATTCATGTCCCAATTATTGAGTGCTGAAAGTGAACCCCGATAAGACTTTTGATTAATAGGTCTGCCATTAATGAGTAATAGCGTAGTGTAATTTCTCTCGCCAAGCCCACGCATGCGTATATTACCGCCACTTGTCGCGTCATCGAAGAACATCAAACCCGGCACATAGATCTCAAGCAAGTCACGAATATTTCTAGCGGGAGTTCGCTCAATTTGTTGTTGGTTAATAATAGTGATACTGGAGGGCGATTGATTTACGGTACTTTCGGTAAGGCCGCTAGTACTAACGGTAATCTGTGACAATTCCTCTAGTGACAAACTAAAATAATTCGACATATCTGTATCAAATTCATCGTCACTTGCAAAGGCAGAAAAAGCTATAATCAGGCTAAAAAAAATGACTGATTGTGCCAAAACTCTACTTTTTATTAACATGACTTTCCGCTTAAGGTTAATTAAATAGAATTTGTTAAGTATAGTCGCCTTACCGATTTAATATAGTGGACTTGATGAGAAAAAAGTGAGTCTGATGTGTTAAATATTTGTTGTTCTTTGTGGAAAAATTAACGTTTTGAAATGCAATCCGACTGTCTGCAATGAGCTTTGAAGCAGACCTTAGCTACAGCAACTCTGAGACTTTCGCTTAGCGCACTTAGTTACTATTTTTTCTTGCGATTTGTGAGGTTTTTATTATTTTCTCATGACTTTTGATGTAAGAACTTTAAGTGTTTCTACCAAGCTAGCTATAGTCCATAAAATAGTATTCAATAATTCTCATCATTTGTGACGATTTACAGATAAGTTGTATTTTTTAATGGCATGCCAAAAGTCATGATAACAACGTTATAAAAAGATGACTTTTGGCACCTGTCGCTAAGAGCTATATTACCTATCATTACCTTGTCGAAACAACATAGTTCAGCTTAGCCGCTCTTGACGAGCACAGCTCAAGTTATAACATCAATATAATAAAGGAAAACATTATGCTTATTAAAAAAATTATCTCTTTATCAGCAAGTAGCTTAGTACTGGCAGCAATAAACTCGTTAGCGTTAATTGCTGTGATGAGTCAGCAAGCCCATGCTGCAGATTTAACTGTAAATATTAGTGATGTAAACCAAGGTAAAGGCCATGTGATGGTCGGTTTATACTCAGGAACAGAGGCATTTAACCAAGGAATAACCAGTTTTGGTTCAAGAGTTAAAGCGGATAATGAACAGGAACAAGTCGTTTTTAAAGATGTTCCTGCAGGTGAATATGCTATCAAAATTTATCAAGATGAAAACAGTAACCAAAAACTAGATTTTAATTTTATCGGCATTCCAAAAGAAGGTTATGGTTTTAGTAATAATGTTGGTAGATTTGGCAGTCCACAGTACCAAGAGGCTAAATTCATGGTAGAAGAAAAAACAGAAATTCAAATAGAATTATTTTAATATAAAATTAACAGCTATTAACAAACGCTCTAGTCTTAGTTTTTACTAACACTACAGCGTTTCCTCATTTATAAGTCGGTTCGGTAAAATTTAATTATGTTAAAGTCCTTTATTCCAGAGCATTTACATAAAGACTGGTTATTACACTTTTCTGGTTTTTTGACTTGGTCAGTTATTTGTTTTTTATCGTTAAATAACTTAACTATAGGGCCAGAGTTTGTCCTTAAACTAGTAGCCTTTCTTATCTTTTATATGTCTTTTGCTTGGATAATATCTTGTAAGTCTGATGTTTTTCCAAAGCGAGATAAGTTTATCTTGTTATGCCAAGTGATTTTAGTACTGGTATTAGTTAAGTATGATAACTACGATATTTCCCCTATTTTATTAGTACTTATTGCTACGCAATTGCCATCAAGGTTTAGTCGCCGTGAAGCTATGTATATAATGATTGCAATTACGGCGGCGCATTTTTGTCTAAAATATGATGGTCATGTTTTAAATGCATTTTTCCATGTGATTATTTATTTAATGCTGCAAATATTTGGTTTTTCTGCCATTGAAAGTAACTTGCGAGAAGTAAAGGCAAAAGAAGATCTTAGCGCTATTAATCAAGAGTTATTGGCGGCACGATTTATGTTAAAGGAATCCTCACAACGTAAAGAACGTTTGAGAATTTCAAGAGACTTACATGATGTTATTGGTCATCAGTTAACCGCTTTAGCGCTAAATCTTGAAGTAAGTCGACACAAAGTCCCTGATGAGTTTAAACCTTTGTTAGCACAAAACCTTGCTCAGGCTAAAAACTTACTGTCAGACGTGCGTGAAGTGGTTAAAGAAATGCGCAGTGAAGAGCAGTTTGATCTAGTAGATAAGTTATCAAGCCTTCTTGAGCAGCTACCTGAATGTCAGCTTAGGGTAGAATCTTCGCCTGAAATAAATGCACTATCTTTGAAGCAACAATTAATGTTTTGTTTACAAGAAGGGGTGAGCAATGCCATACGCCACGGTAAGGCAAATCAATTTACCTTATCAGCCGAGAAAAAGGATAAGCAACTAAGCCTATATTTAAGTGATAATGGTGTAGTGAAATCTATAGAGCAATCAACTACTCAGTCAGAGTCTCCATTAGAAAATAAATCAGAACAGCAGTTAGGTAGTGGACTTATAGGTATGCAAGAACGTTTAGCTGACTTTCAAGGCATAGTTGAACTAATACAAACACCTGCAGGTTGTACCTTAAAAATTCAAGTGGAAGATAACTATGACTGAAAGTAGCATTAAAAATACTCAACAAACAAAGCAAGAAAAAAACAGTACTGATAAAATTATTAATGTTGCCTTAGTTGATGATCAACAATTGGTAAGGCAAGGCATTGCCGGTTTATTAACCTTAAGTGATGATATTAATATTATTTGGCAAGCAGAGGACGGTGAACAAGCACAGCTAAAACTTAACGAACAACAACCTGATGTACTTTTACTCGATATTCGCATGCCAAAATTATCAGGCATTGAGTTAGTGAAAATATTAAGATCTCAGGGTAACTCATTACCCATTCTAATGCTGACCACTTTTGATGATAGCGAATTATTTATGCAAAGTTTGCAAGCTGGCGCTAATGGTTTTCTATTGAAAGATGTTTCCCTAGAAAAGTTAGTCAACGCGGTAAAAACACTTGCAGAGGGTGGTTTTGTTGCTGAGCCTGTGGTGATGAAACAAGTAAATAAAGGTTTTGATACCTCACCTGTATTAGACAAGTTATCAGAAAAAGAAAGTCAGGTTTTAAAATTAATGGCGGGAGGTTTTTCTAATAAAGAAATTGCAGCAAGTATTTTTTTGGCTGAAGGCACAGTAAAAAATCATGTCTCAAATATTTTGGCAAAATTAAATACCCGAGATAGAACACGTGCGGTATTAACTGCGCTAAATGAGGGCATTATTTAATTTAAGGCGTAGAGCATAATAGTTAACTAAGCATTTTACTCAGCATTTAGCAAAGCGCTAGCAAAGAGGATGAATCTAGGTATAATTCTTAGCTATTCCTATTCGCTTAATGATGGTGTGTATACAACGTTAAGCAACGTGCCGATATTTGTTTTATATTCATGACAACCCCAGCTAATAGTTCAGTTTCTAGTGTAAGCAAAGCCTTTGCCAATGATGGTGCTTTAGCCAAAGCCATTACTGGTTTCTCTCCACGTCAGGCGCAAACTGATATGGCACTTGATGTTGCACATGCCATTGATAAAGAATCATCACTTATCGTTGAAGCAGGAACGGGAACAGGAAAAACCTTTGCTTATTTGATCCCTGCCTTTTTAGCGCTGAATCCAAAAAAGCCTAAAAAAATCGTAGTCTCAACCGGGACTAAGAACTTGCAAGAACAGCTATTCCACAAAGATATTCCTTTAATAAAGAAGGCACTGGCGAGTAATGCACAAGTTGCTTTATTAAAAGGTCGTGCAAACTATTTATGTAACTACCGTTTAGCGCAATACCAAGATAGTCGTGGCCAACTTGATGCACAAATGTTGCAAGACTTGGTTAAAGTCAAAACCTGGGCAAACGGTACGCAAAGTGGCGATATTGGTGAGATAGTTAATGTCAGCGAAGATTCTAGTATTTTTCCTTTAGTAACTAGCACTTTAGATAATTGTTTGGCAAGAGACTGTCCTGATTATGAAGCATGTCACTTAGTTAGAGCACGCCAAAAAGCCAGTGACGCTGACATTATTGTAGTAAATCATCATTTGTTTTTTGCTGATATGGCATTAAAAGATACTGGCTTCGGTGAGTTGATCCCTAAAGCGCAGGTAATGATTTTCGATGAAGCACACCAAATTGGTGATATCGCTAGTGAGTATTTCGGTGAAGCTTTTTCTAGCAAACAACTTGTTGATTTATGCACCGATGTATTACAAATATACCGAAGTAGTTTGACCGATGTTAAGCAACTAGGGCGGGCAGCCGAAAAACTTCAAAAAACCTGTCAGGAGTTTCGTTTATTATTTAATTACGATCCTGAACGCGGTAATTGGCGAGAAAAGTACAAACAAGTTCAATTTCAACAAAAATTCGCTAACCTAAAAATTGATTTAGATTTCTTATATCAAGTGATAAAACTGTGTGTTTCAAGAAATGAAGCGATAGATAATTGTTTTGATCGCGCTGTAAACTTACTTGCTCAGTACGATGTTATGGCAAATGTTGAAGCTTACGGCATGAGTTTTTGGTATGAAACTACGCCTAGAAGTGTCGTACTGCATCAAACACCATTAACCGTAAGTGACAAATTTAGTGCCGTAGTGAAAGAGTCTGGGGCTGGTTGGATTTTTACTTCAGCAACTTTGGCCGTAGATAATAGTTTTGACCACTTTGCTCAGCATTTAGGTTTGCAAAGTGCGAAGAAACTGATGCTTGATAGCCCATTTGATTATCATGCACAGTCTCAGCTTATTGTTCCACGTTATTTACCTCAAGCAAATGATAAAAATCGCGCGTTAAAACTTGCCGAACTGGCCCAGCCGCTGATAAAAGCCAGTAAAGGTGCATGTTTTATGCTTTTTACCAGTTATCGGGTTATGCATCAGGTTGCAGAAGCCTTAGCTGAAAGTATTGATAATCCCTTATTAGTACAAGGAAAAATGGCTAAACGAAAACTACTAGAGCAATTTGTCGAGCAAGACAGCGCGGTACTATTGGCTACGGCAAGCTTCTGGGAAGGAGTTGATGTTCGCGGCGATAAGCTTACTTGTGTGATTATTGATAAATTACCTTTTGCTTCACCAGATGATCCTTTACTGCAGGCTCGCTGTGAAGATGTAAGACGTCAAGGTGGTGAGCCTTTTAGTCAAATTCAATTACCTCAGGCTGTCATCGCTTTAAAACAGGGAGTAGGGCGACTCATTCGTGATGTGAGCGACAAAGGGGTGCTAGTCATTTGCGATGATAGGTTGGTAAATAAACCGTATGGTGCAACCTTCTTGAAAAGCTTACCGGATATGAAGCGCAGTCGAGATATCAATAAAGCAGCTAAATTTTTAGAAACCTTATCGGTAATATAGTTGAAGAAGAAGCTAATTTATTCAAAGACGATAAAGTGAGCAAATAAAAAACGAGAGCCAATGGCTCTCGTTTTTTTATGAGGCTTGCTTTAAGTTGTAGCGCTATTTAATGTTCTCTATTACTAGCGGGAAATATCTACCATCAAGTCATCAGCAATTTGTTCTAAGGCATTAATAAGATCATCAATTGATTTATCCGCAATGGCAATTTGTACTTTCGCTTTAAAAATTTCTTGGCCGCTATAAGCTGCGCTATCTTGGGAGCTAACTAGCTTGATTAAATTACCATTTTGATGATGAATAACGGAAGACACTTCTTGGACTATACCCGCTCTATCATTAGCAGTGATGTCGAGTACTAAGTTGCTAACAACACTAGGTAAGTTAGGCTCTGCCATTTCAATTTGACAGCTTAAACCATTAATTTTTTTTAATTCACTAATTAAGCCTTCACTTTTTTCTTTTGCTACAGCTACTTCAATAACGCCGGCGAAAAAGCCTGATAAATGATGCAAGCTACTTACTTGCCAGTTACCCTGATGCTTGGAAATAATTTTAGATAATTTGTCTACTAGGCCTGTTTGATCAGGGCCAATACAAGAGATTACTAGATGATTCATTAAGACTCCTAAAAGGTCAATGTGGTTGGTAAGGAAGGTGAATAGCTTAATTTACACGTGATAACTGACTCAGCTCTTTATTTAGCTGTTGGCTATCACCAAGGTTGAGTTCAACCAAGCGGCGTAAATGAGTCACACTATCGATATCAATAGCATTACATTGTAAGCCGGTTTCGTCTTTTTCTTCATGGACAACAGCAATGTTCATGGTTACTTCAGACTCTTTGTCTGACAGTAAAAAATGTAAAGTTCCTAGTTTTCCTTTCAGTGATTTTTCACTATCAATGGCGGTAACTAAAGCACCGTTAAGTGAAATATCATGAATAGATACAGGGTATGTCTTCTCTTCAATTTCTATTTCGGCACTAATCGAAAATAAAATGCGAGTAAATTGTCGTCTGTTTTCCATATCTACTTTCCATTTTGGCAATTAAATTTTGCTAATGAGTGTCTTTAGCATAGCCCCATTTTATTCAAAAGTAAAAAGTTACTGAACACAAAAAAGCCAGTTAAAATCAAAATTTTAACTGGCTTTTAATTACTTTAAAATAGGTAAGCTTATTAATACCTATTCCGGTAAATTATTGACCACTTGTACAGGCTAAAATTCTTCATGACTGCGTTGCTTTCAATCCCAATAGCCAGCTATTGGTCAATCTAGCGCCTTGCCTTGAAATATTTTTACTCCGTACAACAAGATCAGGAACTTATCGGAATTGGTAAAACTAATTATAGTAAGCTTGCTAAGGTATAAATAATTGTTAGTGATTAACCTATTTTTTTGTATCTAATGCGGTGTGGTTCAGTTGCCGCAGGACCTAAAGTTTTCTTCAACCAAGCTTCATAATCAGTAAAGTTACCTTCATAGAAGTTAATTTGACCTTCATCACGGTAATCTAATATATGAGTTGCAATGCGATCTAAGAACCAACGGTCATGGGAAATAACCATGGCACAACCAGGGAACTCTAATATCGCTTCTTCAAGTGCACGCAAAGTTTCAACATCTAAATCGTTGGTTGGTTCATCGAGCAGTAATACGTTACCGCCTGTTTGCACAAGTTTGGCTAAATGTACTCGGTTACGTTCACCACCGGATAACTCACCAATGATCTTTTGTTGATCGTTACCTTTAAAGTTAAAGCGTGAACAATAAGCACGGCTTGGGATTTCAAAATTACCAATTTGTAAAATATCATGGCCTTGTGAGATTTCTTGGTAAACGGTTTTGCTGTTATCCATGTCATCACGGAATTGATCAACGCTGGCAAGCTTAACTGTATCGCCCAATACTACTTCACCAGAATCTGGTTTTTCCGCACCGGACATCATTTTAAATAGCGTTGATTTACCCGCGCCGTTTGGTCCGATAATACCTACGATTGCGCCTTTAGGAACGCTAAAGCTTAGGTTATCAATAAGTACTCTATCGCCAAACGATTTAGTTAAGTTATTAACATCAAGTACTTTGTCACCTAGGCGTGGCCCTGGTGGAATGTAAAGTTCGTTGGTCTCATTACGCTTTTGATGATCTTGGCTATTAAGCTCTTCAAAACGCGCCATACGGGCTTTGCTTTTTGATTGACGTGCTTTAGGGTTTGAACGTACCCATTCTAGCTCTTGCTTAATAGTTTTTTGTAATGCGTTTTCTGTTTTACCTTCACGCTCAAGACGGGCATCTTTTTGCTCAAGCCAATTGGTATAATTACCTTCATATGGAATACCGTGGCCTCTATCAAGCTCTAATATCCAACCCGCAACATTATCTAAGAAATATCTATCATGGGTGATAGCTACGACAGTACCAGCATAGTCATGTAAGAAGCGCTCTAACCATGCAACAGATTCAGCATCTAAATGGTTAGTTGGTTCATCTAGTAATAACATGTCTGGTTTTTCAAGCAATAAGCGACAAAGGGCAACACGACGACGTTCACCACCACTTAGTACAGCAATTTTTTGATCCCATTCTGGTAAACGTAAGGCATCAGCAGCACGCTCAAGTACGTTATCAATATTATGACCATCGTTGGCGTTGATTATATCTTCTAACTCGCCTTGCTCTTTAGCTAGCTTATCAAAATCAGCGCCTTCTTCAGCATACTCGTTATAAACTTGGTCTAAACGAGCCATAGCGTTTTTAACTTCCGAAACCGCTTCTTCAACGGCTTCACGCACAGTTTGATTTTCATCAAGCTGTGGCTCTTGTGGCAAATAACCAATTTTAGTACCGGCTAAAGCAACGGCGTCACCTTCAAACTCTTTATCAACACCCGCCATAATACGAAGTAGGGTAGATTTACCTGAGCCATTTAAACCTAAAACACCAATTTTTGCGCCAGGGAAAAATGAAAGAGAAATATCTTTTAAAATAGTACGCTTTGGTGGAACTACTTTGGAAACTCGATTCATCGACATGATGAATTTATCTGGTAACGGCTGAGCCATGTAGATACCTTTTTATTTAGGGGAAATTACAATTGCGGTTATTTTAGGTGAAAGGGAGTGGGCAAGCAAATTTAGTCTTAATAAGTAGCGTATGTTTCTAATATGTTAGACTCAACCTAGCAACATCTCATTTTTATTTAACCTTTGAGTATTGCTTATAGGCAGGTACTCGTTTGGCAAGGTAATTAATCCACTTCCCTTCGTTTAAGTAATACTCTTTCATCTTAGGATGCTCGAGTAATTTTCGGTTGGTATGATGGTAAATCGCTAGGTTGTCAGTGCCTGTCCACCAATTGTATTTATTCTTTTCTGCGAGAACAAGCTCTACGGCTCGGTCTAAATCAATATGGGCTAAAGCTCTAAAACCTGACATACCATAAGGATTGTAGTTAGCACTGCGGTTATTTAATAATTTGTTTAATAAGTGTTTAGCTTGCTTAGTATTCCCAATAATTTGAAATGCGACTGCCTGGATAGAGTCTATCCGTTCTTGGAGAAAATTATTGCTATCTGCAAAATGAACGTTAACGATGCGCTTTGCTATTGATATTGTTTTTTCATGTTTTCCTCTGTTTTGATAAATTGTCAATTGATTAACATTAAATTGAATATAACTGAGTTTACCTGCAGGGCTAGTAGTTTCTTCAATATTTGATATTGGTAAATCAAGGATTTTTTGCTCACCTGATGGTAAAATTGAATAAATAAAGTTAGCACCGTAAAATATGTCATCGACAAATACTTCGGTATTATTGGTAGTAAATTTTTCAATTAATGATTCGTCAGCAGTATTTAAAAATTGCTGATATAAGTTGGCTGTTTTATCATATGAACTTGCCTTACCTAAACTTTTATCAAGGCGCTCAAAAAGCATTTTTACCATTTGTGAATCATCTACTAATTCAAAATGATATAACGAACCTCTGATTATTCGTGCATGTAATGGATCTAAAGCAAGAGATTTATTAAATGCTAATTTTGCTTGTTCATTTTGGCCATCTAAAGAAAACCACCAACCGAGTACATACCAAGAAATTGCATCATCAGGATAAAGAGCAATCGCTTTATCTATATAATTTTTACGCTGTTTTCTATAATCAGCAGAGGCCTGTTTTGATTGCAATTCTTCAGCAACAAAATCACTTGCTTGAGCCAGTAGAGTTTCTAAATTGTTAGGTGCTAAAGTCACTGCTTTGTTTAGCGCATGTTTAGCTTTTATGGTTAATTCTTTTTTTATCGAATGCCAATTATCACCAGCATGCCAATCGGCAATATGCATATTACGAATGATGTGATCGTAAACTTCGTTTAATAATCCCCAAGCTTCAACAAAATTTGCATCTATTTGAACTGCTTGTTCTAGAAATGTTTGTTGCTGGGCCATACTTTGTGCAGATTCAGGTTCACTTCTGTCAATACTGCGAGCTTTGTTATAGAGATCATAAGCTTTCACGCTATGGGTAGGCATATTATCTAATAGCCCTACAGATTCCGGTTGTAATTCTAAATGTATAGCATTGGTGATTTCTTTGGCGATAACACTTTGCACAGCAAAAACATCGGTCAACTCTCTGTCATAGTTCTGAGCCCATAAATGATGATCAGATATAGCATCATTTAATTGCACAGTAACGCGAACAAAATTGTTTACTCGCCTAACAGATCCTTCAAGAATGTATTTTACACCTAACTCGTTGGCTATCTGAGGTAATGTTTTTCCTGATTTTTGAAAACTAAGTGCTGAGGTTCTAGATGTCACTTTGAAACCTTGGATTTTAGATAAGTTAGTAAGAACTTCCTCGTGAATCCCTCCGGCAAAAAAAGTATTGTCAGTATGAGAACTCATATTTTTTAGAGGTAACACTGCTATAGAATGAAGTTGGTGATTAGCTGTTGATTTAATTGTTTTATCGGGTGAAAGGTAAGTATCAAAAAGTACAATAGATAAGGCAATGACTAATATGGCAATGATAATAAAGTCAATTTTTCGGCCAGTGATTTCTAAAATTGATTCGCTATGATGGATAGTAGAACTTCGTTTGACTCCTTCAGGAGTTAACTCAAATGCCCAAGCCAGAAATAGTGCAAAAGGGAAGCCAATAAAACCAAGATAGAAAACGATACCATTTAGCACCGGAGGAAGGTTTAACGCGGGTACAGCTACAGACGTAACTTGAATGACAACCCAACCCAAAGCTAGATAGGCTATACCCACCTTAAAGACGTTTCTGCGTTTTAGTTCTGCTATTAAATTGGCCATAATAAAGCTCCTATAACACCAATAAAGGATAGCAGTTAATAGCAGCTCGCGTAGGTAAAGAATGCAATGATGAAAATGAGGAACGTTTAGATTAATGGTTGGATAGAAATTCTGACTCTCTTAATAATAGTGATTTTCGGCTACTCAGCTCACTTCTTTGGACAACGTTAAATAATAGGAGAATAGAAGGTCACTAAAAGTTATTTAACTCCCTAGCTTGCACGCTTTGGTGGAGCTACTTTAGAAACGCGGTTCATCGACATGATGAATTTATCTGCTAACGGCTGAGCCATGTTGATACCTTTTTATTTTGAAGGGAAAACTCTATTGTCGATATTTTAGGTTAAAGGGGCATGGCAAGAAAATGTGATTGAGAGGATTTCAGTTTTAGATGTACAACTGATATATGTTTTTAAATAGACGCGGTAAAATAGTAACTCAATTTAGGTTGAGCCTATGACTTGTTATAACTCTATTGGCATTAGATAAAGCTATTTTTTTCTTTGAGTGTTTGCTGACTTATCTCTAAACCCTCAGTACAGAATTTTCGATGAGGTAATGGCTGAATATTATATTTACATTAATAGCGAGCGCACTTTTAACTTCGGACTCGATTTAAGTATCGCAATGACTATCTATGATGATATTTACACACTACAGACCTCTTGCATCTACTCCAATGGTAAAATTTTCATGTTAAATGCTGTTAGTTGCCATAGCTAACGCTGACAAGCTAAGTAACATGCCAATGACTGAAAAAGATAGTGCTAATACCATTTTGTTAATAGGTGTTGTCATCGAGTTCATAATAATCCCTTAATTGTTTTGTTCAAATAATTTGTTTAAATAAGTAGTTAAATAGTTATTAACTTAATTCTCTTTTGTATAGTGCCACTTCCGTGCCAATTTGTTTTTTGTGTTTATAACAGTTACTTATGGTTTTGGGTTCTAATGTGAATATTAGAAAATCCCAATATCAGGAATTTAATGTACTGATATTGGGATTGTTTCAATTATCTTCAACTATCTTCATTTAAATCATTTGTTCCGAAAACTTTCAGTATTCCATATGCTTACTACAGATCAAGCAACAGTTGTTTACCCTAAGTTTACGAATTAGAACAATTACGTATTTCAGTATAGGTAGAATAACGTTAAATACCTGCATAGAGTCGAATGGAAAGTAGATAGCCTTTTCGACTCAACGCTTAATAATAAAAATAGACAGTATAAAATGAAAACAAGCCTCATTATTCTTATCACCGCTTTATTAACTGGCTGTGGTTCAACGGGTATATACAGAAAGTCATGAAGATACGCAGGTAAGCTTTTCTGAGTACAGTACAAAGACGGGAAACTATCTTAATCATCAGGCAAACCTTAAAGTTACTCAAACAGGTTTAGTTTCGAGTAATTGCTGCGCAGGGCAGTAGTTCACGATTCAGCGTAAATGAAGACAACTTCAATGTAACTTATCTTTTATGGATAAATGAGTCTGAAGTTGATGATGTCGAGCTTGCTATTAATAAATACCGTCACTGGCGCGCTGAAGTCATTCCTTAGCATTTGCTATGAATTTAGTAAGTCAGGGGTATGTACTTTTACTTATATGATTGATGAGAAAAGTGTTGAACTTTTATCCGATGATTTAGAAAAATTCAAGCAAAATTTATTTGGCCTCAAAAGTTAGCTTTTATTTTTTGAAATACGTGAACGTTATTAAAAGCTATAAATAAGAACTACTGAGGTTTCAGTATTTAGATTTTCTCTATCATCATCTACTTTTGAGTTGTAATCGATAGTAAAGTTGAGTTTTAGTTGAAGAGAGTCGATTAGCTTACTGGTAATTGAGCTTTCTGCTTTATAAATACTGTTTTGTCCTTTTTCAAACGCATGCTTAATCACAAGTAGTTGTTTAAATTCTATGTGTTCATTTAATTTCCTTATATAAAGCGCCTGAGATTGTAAAATAAGAGTATCTTGAGTTTGACTCGCCATTCCTACAGCCCGCTCTTCTTCAGTTACTTGGGTAACATCTCTTTTAAAACCTGGGCCGATATCGGCATCAAAACTTGACGCTTTACTTTCATACCAGCGGCGTCCCCACCCAGTAGACATTGAAGCTTGTGAGTCAAAGCCAGAGAAGCGATTTTCTTCATAAAATACACTACCATAGAGGTAGTTTTTCTTTATCGGGTCTATGGTGTAGTTAGTTTGCGTTCCAAAGCTCCATTTTTGATCTGTGGTTTCAAAGTTTTGATTAGTTTCGGTTTCAATTTCAGTTTTTTTCACTAATAAATCAAAGACGAATTTACTACGCCAAAGGCCTCTTTCGAAACGTAGATCTAAGCCTGTTTTAATATCGGCACTGCGAGTATTACCTGTTAAATAGAGAAAGCCAAGTTGAGCAGAGGCGGTAAACAAAGTGCCAGATGACGGTTGTTGTGACTCATCAGCCTTTTCAAGACTAAATAATATATCTGATGCATCAGCAGAGTTAGTCTCTGTTTCTTGGGCGTAAGATAGTACAGGTAAAGCACAATAAATTGCTAAAATGGGCAGTAGAATAAAGCGAGAAAACATTTTGAAAAATTACTTAATAGAAATGACCGATTATGATGTGGAGTCAATTATACCTAAGTAGTTGTTTTTTTTCGAGCATAAAAAAAGGGCCAAGGCCCTTTTTTGTAACTACTTTGTACTCGTAATATTACTTGATAATAGCTTTTAATTGACCTGATTGGTAAAGGTCAAACATGTTATCAAGGCTTATTGGCTTGATTTTACTCGCATTACCAACAGTATTAAAAGCTTCATAACGGGCTTTACAAATGTCGTACATAGCATTAGTTGATACTTGTAAGAATTTACGAGGATCAAATTCACTTGGGTTTTGCGCTAAAAAGCGACGAACAGCACCGGTAGCAGCAAGACGTAAATCTGTATCTATATTGATTTTACGAACGCCATGTTTAATACCTTGCTGAATTTGTTCAACAGGTACACCGTAAGTCTCAGGGATCTTACCGCCAAACTCGTTAATAACAGCTAACCATTCTTGTGGGACAGATGAAGAGCCGTGCATAACTAAATGAGTTTGTGGAATACGCTCGTGAATAGCTTTAATGCGGTCAATGGCTAATATGTCGTCAGTTGGCGGACGAGTAAACTTGTAAGCACCGTGAGAGGTACCACAAGCAATAGCTAGTGCATCTACTTGAGTCTTATTAACGAAATCTGCTGCTTCTTCAGGGTCTGTTAACATTTGTTCTTTAGTTAATACACCTTCAGCGCCAACACCATCTTCTTCACCGGCCATGCCAGTTTCAAGTGATCCTAAACAACCTAATTCGCCTTCAACAGAAACACCACACGCATGTGCCATTTCAACAGTACGACGAGTAACGTCAACGTTATATTCGTAGCTGCTTGGTGTTTTACCATCGTCCATTAATGAGCCATCCATCATTACTGATGAGAAACCTAATTGAATAGAGCGTTGACATATAGTCGGAGAAGTACCGTGATCTTGATGCATGACTACGGGAATATGTGGAAACTCTTCAATAGCTGCTAAAATTAAGTGGCGTAAAAAAGGTGCACCGGCGTATTTTCTGGCACCTGCAGAAGCTTGCATGATAACAGGGCTATCAGTATCACTAGCAGCAAGCATAATTGCACGTACTTGCTCTAAGTTATTTACATTAAATGCTGGAATACCGTATTCAAATTCTGCCGCATGATCGAGCATTTGGCGCATTGAAATTAAAGCCATTTACTTACTCCTAGATAAGTTTTGTTGCTAAGGTTGAAAGTTTTTATTTTGATGACAAAATTATAGCAAATAGTACCCCTGTCTAACAGGTTAATTTAACAAAACTTGTTTTTTAGTCAGAAATTAAGCTTAATGCTGAATTTTGTGCGAATATTACAATATATTTATGATTAATAGGCTGTATTAGTACTTTTTTTGAGATTGTGATTGTAAGTTTACTACAATAGTATAGCAAGAAGTTTCGACTTTATTTCGATTTTGTTTCGTTTTGTTAGTTTTATTTGGTTTTTCTGTTTCGTTTTGCTTTCTTTTAATTGCGTCTCTACTTTTTTTATTAATTTTCGGCTTGATGTTATGTGGTTATCGACGGCGTTATCAGGCGTTTCGAATAGTTAGGTTTAGTGTACAGTTGATTTGTAATTGATATCTTAGGGCATAAAAAAACGAGTACCTAGATAAGGCACTCGTTTTAATATTCATTAGCAATTAATTACTAATGAGTAGCTTTGCGTTAGAAAGATTACGCCTTGGCGCGTTGCTCTAAGATCTCTACTGCTGGTAATTTTTTACCTTCTAGGAACTCTAAGAAAGCACCACCACCTGTTGAGATGTAAGATACTTTATCGGCAATATCATATTTGTCTACTGCTGCTAAAGTATCGCCGCCACCAGCAATTGAGAAAGCCTTACTTTCTGCTATTGCCTTTGAGATAACTTCAGTGCCTTTAGCAAAAGCATCCATTTCAAATACGCCAACAGGGCCATTCCATAAGATAGTGCCAGCAGTTTTAATTATTTCTGCTACTTTTGCTGCTGTTTCAGGGCCGTAGTCAATGATATCATCTTGTGCATCAACGTCAGAAGCGGATTTTATTTCAGTTGCTGAATCATGTTTCCAGTCACTAAAACCATCGCGAGTCACGGTTACATCATCAGCAAAAATCACTTCAGTTTCTTTACATAAGCGTTGTGCTTCTGGAATTAAGTCAGCTTCATAAAGTGAATTACCTACTTCATTACCTGCAGCAGCAACAAAGGTATTTGAAATTCCGCCACCAACAACTAAGGTGTCAGCAATTTTTGATAAAGAATCTAATACTGTTAATTTCGTTGATACTTTAGAGCCACCAACAATTGCCACTAATGGGCGGGCTGGGTTATCTAAAGCTTTACCTAATGCGTTTAATTCGCCTGTTAATAATGGGCCTGCACAAGCGGTTGTCGCAAACTTAGCTACGCCATGAGTACTTGCATGAGCGCGATGAGCAGTACCAAAAGCATCCATAACAAATACATCACATAATGCAGCTAATTTTTTAGCTAAGGCGTCATCATTTTTCTTTTCGCCGATATTAAAACGAATATTTTCAAAAACTACTAATTCGCCTGCAGAAACTTCAACACCATTTAGGTAATCAGTCACTAAACGTACTGGGTAGTTTAATGCCGCGCTTAAATAATCAGTCACAGGTTTAAGTGAGAATGCTTCTTCTGGTTGCCCCTCTGTTGGGCGACCTAAATGAGACATCACCATAACTTTTGCACCAGCTTCTAATGCAAGTTTAAGTGTTGGTAATGCTGCGCGTAAACGTGCATCTGAAGTGATTTTACCGTCGGCTACGGGTACATTTAAATCTTCACGAATTAACACGCGCTTGTTAGCTAATGTTAGATCAGCCATTTTGATAATAGACATGCTTGTCTCCTATATTCACTGTAAGTAAGTTATGAACGCTATAGTTTCCTATAACGTGTTTCTTTAATATATTTTGAATTCTTTACTTAAATTTTTTCTTAGTACTTTGTCTAATTCTTTGCTTGGTGCATTGCCATTGCTGTATCTAACATGCGATTGGCAAAACCCCACTCATTGTCACACCACACCAGCATTTTAATTAAGCGTTTATGGCTAACACGTGTTTGGCTACCATCAACGATGCATGAGTGTGGGTCGTGATTAAAATCGACCGATACTAGAGGCTCTTCGGTATAATCTAATACGCCAGATAACTCACTATTTTTAGTTGCTTCTTGTATAGCTTTGTTGATATCACAAATACAGGCATCAGTATTTATGATCAGCGTTAAGTCCATGGCGGTAACGTTAATTGTTGGTACCCGTACCGCAATAGCTTCAAAGCGACCTTTAAATTGTGGTAAGACTCGTTCAATCCCCGCGGCAAGTTTAGTATCAACTGGAATGATAGATTGACTAGCAGCACGAGAGCGACGTAAATCTTTATGGTAAGCATCAATAACTTGTTGATCATGCATTGAGGAGTGAATGGTGGTAATACTTCCACTTTCAACACCAAAGGCTTCATCAATCACCTTGATCACCGGTACTATACAGTTGGTGGTACAAGAGCCGTTAGAAACAATGCGGTCATCAGAGCTTAATGTTTGATGATTAATTCCATAGATAATGGTGGCATCAATATCTTGGCTACCAGGGTGAGAAAATAATACTTTTTTGGCGCCACGATTAATATGGCTTAAGCCATCAGCCTGACTGCCATATTTTCCCGTACAATCAAGCACAATATCTATATCTTGTTGCTGCCAAGGCAGGCTATTTAAGTTGCCAATATGGGTTAATGCTATTTCATCGCCATCGATAACTAACTGATTATCAGTTTGACTGACATCAAAAGCGAATCGTCCGTGAGTACTATCGTACTTTAATAGGTGGGCTATGCCTGTAGAAGGTGCTAATTCATTAATTGAAACTAGGGTGAACAAGTCTGTTTTGCCACTTTCATATAGCGCTCTAACGACGCTGCGACCGATGCGGCCAAAGCCATTGATGGCAATTCTTATTGTCATAATATTACTGCATTGTTATTGATGATGTACTGATTACCGGAGCAATTAACTGAAGGTTGATAATTCTTACCTATAGCAAAAGGCTATAGGTAAGAATTATAAAGACCAGCCACGAGTACTACTAATACAAGTGACTGGCATTTTTTACAAGCTTATAGCTCGTTTACTGTATTTACCACATTGTCTACTGTGAAACCAAAGTGCTCAAGTAATACATTACCAGGCGCTGATTCACCAAATGTCGTCATACCAACAACTGCGCCACTTAGGCCAACATATTTAGCCCAAAAATCAACGTGAGCTGCTTCAATTGCAACACGCTTGATTACGCTAGCAGGTAAGATTGACTCTTTATATTCCTTGCTTTGCTTATCAAACACATTGGTTGATGGCATAGAAACAACACGTACTTTTTTACCTTGCTCAGTTAATGCTGTTGCAGCATTTACAGCTAAAGCAACTTCAGAGCCCGTAGCCATTAAAATAACATCAGCAGTACCGTCACAATCAACAAGTACATAAGCACCTTTCTCAATAGCGCTTACTTGCGTTTGAGTACGAGTCATTGCAGGTAAACCTTGGCGAGAGAAGATCAAAGCAGTTGGCGCTTTTTGACTTTGAACAGCAGCTTTCCAAGCAACAGCAGACTCAGTTGCATCACATGGACGCCAAGTCGTTAAGTTAGGTGTTGTTCTTAAGTTAGTTAATTGCTCGATAGGTTGATGTGTTGGACCATCTTCACCTTGACCAATAGAATCATGGGTATAAACAAAGATATTTTGAATACCCATTAATGCAGACATACGTACCGCATTACGTGCATATTCCATAAACATCATGAATGTTGCGCCGTAGTTTACAAAGCCGCCATGTAGTGAAATACCGTTCATTATGCTGCTCATACCAAATTCACGTACACCGTAGAAGATGTAGTTACCAGCAGGATCAGTTTCAATACCTTTAGAGCCAGACCATAACGTTAAGTTAGAGCCAGCTAAATCGGCAGAGCCACCAAGCATTTCAGGTAATATCGAACCAAAAGCTTCGATAGCATTTTGTGATGCTTTACGCGTAGCAATGTTTTCGCTGCTTTCATGACACTGTTGAATAAAAGCGTTTGCTTTAGCTTCAAATTCTGCAGGTAATTCACCTTTAATAACACGACGTTCGTATTCGCTAGCAAGTGCCGGGTGCGCAGCTTGATAAGCGGCAAATTTTTCATTCCAGCTAACTTGACTCGCTTGGCCTTTTTCTTTTCTATCCCACTGAGAGTAAACATCAGCTGGAATATCAAATGGCGCATGAGACCAGTTTAATTTTTCGCGTGTTGCGGCAATTTCTTCATCACCTAGTGGTGCGCCGTGACAGTTATGAGTACCTTCTTTATTTGGTGAACCAAAACCAATAATCGTTTTACAACAAATCATACTTGGCTTATCAGTCACTAATTTAGCTGCTTCAATTGCGTGGGTAATAGCTTGAGCGTCATGACCATCAACACAAATAACATGCCAGCCATAAGACTCAAAACGAGCAGGAGTATTATCGGTAAACCAACCTTCAACTTCACCATCAATTGAAATGCCGTTGTCATCCCAAAAAGCGATTAACTTGCCTAGGCCTAATGTGCCAGCAAGAGAACAAGATTCGTGAGATAGACCTTCCATTAAACAACCGTCACCTAAGAAACAGTAAGTGAAATGGTCAACAATGTCGTGATCTTCACGGTTAAACTGTGCCGCTAAGGTTTTTTCTGCGATAGCCATACCTACAGCATTAGCAATACCTGCGCCTAATGGACCGGTAGTTGTTTCAACGCCAGGGGTATAACCGTATTCAGGATGACCTGGTGTTTTTGAATGTAATTGACGGAAATTTTTCAAATCATCAATTGATAAATCGTAACCCGATAAATGCAATAAAGAATAAATAAGCATTGAGCCGTGACCGTTAGATAAGATAAAGCGATCGCGGTCGGCCCAGTTTGGATCTGTTGGGTTATGTTTTAAAAAGTCACGCCATAATACTTCGGCAATATCTGCCATACCCATAGGGGCACCAGGGTGTCCTGATTTTGCTTTTTGTACTGCATCCATGCTTAAAACACGGATAGCATTTGCTAGCTCTTGACGCGATGACATAATAGCTCCAGATCTGATAGTCTTGAAAGAATAAAAATTGCGCGTATTTTCGCTTACGAAAGCACGTAGCGCAAACTAAATTGTACAATTTTTTATATTATTTTGTGCAGCGGTTAAAAATTTAGATAATATAATGCTAGTATCGATGAAACATTACATAAAAAATTACATTTTATTAACAGAACACCTCTGTTTATTTTGATTCAAACTTTATGATGAAACTTCACTTACCACGACTTTTAATTTCTGCCATTTTACTCCTTACTATTTGCTTGGGTGCAACGTATGTTATTAATCCACTGTTGCTTGTAAACTTTGTTGGCCCTTGTGCTGCATTGATGAGTGGTTTACTGCTTATTTGGGGCATTACGCCACTGATTGCGCTATTACTGATAAGCCCTGTACTCGCATTTAGTCTCAGTTATTACTTTCAACTCAATACAAACTTGGCAGTGATGACTATTGCTGTGTTAGCTATTATTTTACAAGGGTTTTGGACAAAGCAGCTTGTGTTCCGTCTTGTCTATTATAAAAAATGGCTGACCTCAAGGAAGCATTTGTTCTTCTTTTTACTGCGAATTGGACCTATTGCAAGTTTAATCTCTGGCAGTTCTGTATTAGCTATTTCCATGCTTGATAACCAAGTCATGCAAGGTGATTTCTTCTATACTTTTATTTATGCTTGGTCGTCTAGTATGCTCGTTGCTGTGTTTATTATTCCATTATTGTTGCTGGCTAAAAATGCCGAGCAGTTTAAGTTTACTAAACGATTTTTTGTTAGTTTCACCTCTGTACTAGGTGCTTTGGCTATTTTATTGCTATTTAAAGCCTATCAACATGAACAGCAAGATCATAGAGAAGCTCTTTTTGAGCAATCCCAAGTCGAGATAGAACGCCTAATACTCGATAAAGTTGACGATGTTGTGAGTCAGGTCAACAGCCTATCTGCTTTGTTTAAAGCGAGTGATAACGTTTCCTTGAGAGAGTTTAATTTATTTAGCGAAAGTATCCTTAAACAGGAATCAAGTGTGAGGGCGCTAGAGTGGGCACCTATTATTTCTTTTTCTCAAATGAAAAACTTTGAACAAAAAAGCGCTTCGATATTAAAAAAGAAGTTTACTATTACAGAACTGTTAGCAAACGGAAACCTAATCTTAGCTCAGCCTCGTACTCAATACGCCCCCTTACTTTATATTTACCCTGCATATAATAACCAAGCAGCATTAGGCTTAGATGTTTATAGCAACCCTAAGCATATTTTGTCCATGCAAAATGTTGTTGATAGTGAAAGGGTTATTGCCAGTGCGCCAATTACTCTAGTACAAGATAAGTTAGCAAAACCAGGTATGTTGTTTAGTAAGGCTGTTTTCGCCCCAGCAGAGGAAATGCAACCTGCTATTAACCCAGCACAGAATAAATTATCAGGTATTAAAGAAGATAAATTATTAGGTTTTGTTTTATCTGTTGTTCAGTTTGATGATTTTTTTCAAAATATAGCCAAGATTAAAGCGAAAGAAGTCAACTTTTCGATTCAAGACATTTCAAGTCGTCAACCTCTTTATATCTTTGGTCAAGCAGTACCTACGGTAAATAGACATGTTGAAACGGTAACCCTTGAGGTGTTTTCTCGACTGTGGGAAATTAGTGTCGCGGAAAATCATGCTTGGTTTAGTCAGGTTAAAAGTTGGGACTCATGGGCTGTGCTCATTGGTGGCACATTGGGTGCCTTTTTATTTCAAATGTTAATATTAATGATGGCTGCTTACTCAAGTGAGTTAGGCCAGCAAGTAGATATTAAAACCAGAGCCCTTATTTTAGCGAAAGAAAAGTCAGAGCAAAAAAGTTTAGCTAAAAGTAATTTTTTAAGAAGCTTAAATAAAGAACTGCGTGTGCCACTTTTAGCGGTCAAATCGTTTGTTGAACAGCTAAAGAAAAAAGGCATTAACAATAAGCAGGTAACAGGTATAAGTCACGCGGGCAGTAATGTTGCACTATTACTTGATACCATGATGGATTTATCTGATATCGAATCAGGTAAAATTACAGCGAAAGAAGACTGTTTCGATTTTCATGGTTTTTTACAAAGAACAGAGTCGGTACTTAAAGCAAGCAATGCTTTTGAAGGGAAGTCAATATCCTTCCTTCTCGATGAGAGTGTGCCTCATTACCTTAATAGTGATGAATTATATATACAGAAGTTACTTATAGCATTAATTGACAGTGCGCATGACTTATTGAAAACCGATGCATTACGTTTATCGGTTAAGCTCCACAAACATAAGCTTGCAGAGGCTAGTTTGTTTTTTACTCTATCGTCATCACTCAACCTTGGTGTAACAGAGTTAGATGAAGAAAATTTTAATCAGCAAAGCCGGGGTGATCTGGGTGATAACAGCACGGCATTAGCTATGGCAAATAAGTACAGCCAATTATTGGGGGGTGATACTAATCTAGGGGTTTTAAGTTCAGGTGCGGGGGTCTTAAATGCCTCTATTCTAGTCACCATCTCATCAATAGAACAACAAGAGGCTCAGCAAGGATTAACATTTGATTTAATGGGTTAATTTTATGTTTAAATTGAAGAATAAGTCTTGTAAAAAAAAATATAATGGTTTAGTGTCGTTATGCCTGTTCATAAATAGTACAAATTAATAATAAATCAAACAGGCAGTGACAAAGGTAAAACAATGAATAATTCATCCTCGCGAGGGTTCAAGTTAACAACAGTGATATTTGCAGTAATTATCATGGCTGTGACAGCAATGCTGAGTGGTAACTCAGTCGCAGATGACATGGATGTAGAGATAACGCAATCAGATGAATAGCTAATTAGTTATTAAGTTAATTGCCATGGAAAATTTAAGCCTCACTACTGAATAAGTATTGGGGCTTTTTCTTTTTTCAAAATAAAATTTTTAAAAAGTAGGGTGCTGCCAGAAAAAGTATCAGTAAGCTATTTTTGAAAGTTGGCGTCTCCACCGGGACTCGAACCCAGAGCAGCGGCTTAGGAGGCCGCAGTTTTATCCAGTTAAACTATGGAGACATAGCTGTAACGTCCTATTTTAACCACATTTTTTATCATTTGTTAATTTTATTTTACTTTATTTTCACTAATTCCGCCTATAAAGATTTATAAATTTATTCCTGGAAGGAATAACGCTATTTTCATACTATTTATTGATCTGTAACGTTGTTTTTTTAAGCAAGACTTTTACAATGAATAAACGATTCAATCTGATCATTATGAAAAAGGAGTTCAACAATGAAAGCAGCAGTAAATCATCAATTTAAAGGTAAACTTGAAATTCAGCAACTCGACAAACCAACAATTTCTAGTCAAGAAGTATTAGTTAAGATTCATGCCTGTGGAGTCTGTCATACCGACTTGCATGCGTGCCATGGTGATTGGCCAGTAAAACCGAAAATGCCATTGGTACCAGGTCATGAAGGTGTTGTTGAAATAGGTGAACAAGTTAAACACCTAAAACTAGGTGACCGTGTTGGTATTCCTTGGTTATATAGTGCTTGTGGTTTTTGTGACTATTGTTTATCGGGAGATGAAAACTTATGTTTATCGCAACAAAATGCGGGCTACTCAGTTGATGGTAGTTATGCGGAATACTGCAAAGCCGATGGTAATTATGTGGTTAAAATACCTGATGGTATTGGCTTTGTTGATGCCGCGCCATTATTTTGCGCAGGTGTTACAACATATAAAGCACTAAAAGTTTCTACGGCAAAGCCGGGTGAGTGGGTAGCTATTTTTGGTATTGGTGGCTTAGGGCACTTGGCCGTGCAATATGCTGTTGCCATGGGATTAAATGTGATTGCCGTTGATACCGGGGCTGAAAAGTTACAGCTAGCTAAAAGTCTTGGTGCTAGTCTTTGTTTAGATTTTAAACAATATGATATTGTCGCGCGAGTGCTCGATGAAACCGGTGGAGTCCATGCAAGTATATGTACAGCGGTCAGTAAAAGCGGATTTGAACAAAGTTATAAAGTTATTCGCCGCGGTGGTAAGTGTGTTTTAGTGGGGTTACCTGCTGAGGATATGCCTTTACCTATTTTCGATACGGTACTTAACGGCGTTAGTGTGGTTGGCTCTATTGTTGGTACACGTAAAGACTTAGTTGAATGCTTAGATTTCGCCGCCAAGGGAAAAGTCAAAGCCATTACCATTGAAAAGTCACTTGAAGATATTAATGATATTTTTGAAGATATGATTAATGGTGACATTACTGGTCGTGTGGTGATGAAATTTTAATTCCTAAGTGTACAGGAATTAAATATATCTATTAGTTCAGAGAACATTTTTGAAAAAAGCCCTTTACCGGTTATTGCGGTAAAGGGCTTTTTTTATGCGGATGGTTTATACCCGTTCCACTTGAAAATGCAGGATTCAGCTGGAATTATAAACGTCTTTAGGCAAGGCATTGATTGAAGAGAATGGTTGTTCCCTTGTCGAAATCAATAACGCAGCATAAAGCGTTTATAAACCAGCCCTTGGGGGAAAACTGAGCAAAACATACTCGTCGTTACATTTGTTTTTAAGGGAGCACCATTAACAAAAAATGTGCCTCGATTACGATTCGCTCAGGTTTCCTGAAACGAGCATCTTCAAGCGGTACGGGTATAGTACTTCATTGTCGATGGTAGGCAGTTTGAGAGAGCCAATAAAATTAATATAAAAATAAAGTCACTATTTTCAAACTATTTTACTAGCAGGCACTACTTTATAGATGAAGCCAAATAAGAATGAAGATTATGTTGTTAACAATGCATAATAAAGTGGCAATAATAACTATAAATAGGAGCCTTTGTGTTTGAAAAAAGCGATGAAACGCTCATAGCGCAAGCGCTAAAAGGGAAAAAGTCTGCATGGCTAACACTGGTGAAGCGTTATGAGAAAAATCTCTATAACTACGCTTTACGGATGGTGAATAACCCGACTGATGCCATGGATTTAATGCAAGAAATTTTTATAGCATTATTTCGAAACTTGGACAAATTTCGAGGTGAATGTCCGTTTAAGAATTGGCTGTTTAAAATTGCACACTACCGTTGCCTAGAATTTTACCGACGAAAGCGACCGATGCAATCACTTGATGATGTGCCAGAGCAAGAAGATGAAGACACTGAGTGTTTAGTGAAAAGCTTACAGATTCAACAACAAAGTAGTGCCTTATTAGAGGCTATGCAGAGTTTACCGGTAAAGCAGAAATTAGTAGTGGAGTTAAAGTTTTTTCAGCAGTGTACTTTTGAAGATATTAGTCAGCAGTTAGGAATATCAACTAATACAGCGAAATCGCAACTATATAGTGCGCTCGATAAGTTAAAGCTGCAATTAGCCGATGATTCAATGAGTAAAGAAGGAGTAGAGTATGCCTGATAAAAAATCAGTTAATGCTCAAATGAATGAGCACGACAGAGCAATATTTAGCGATAACCTTGCCCATCAAGCAAGTGTTGAAATAGAACACGAGGTCCCAGATTGGCATAGGGCACAAGCATTCGAACAGTATTTTAAAGATGAAAATAGCTCAACTAAAGACAGTGTCATTAATTGGCGGATGTGGTTAGGTGTCCCTACTTTATCAATGGCGTGTTCAGCCTTTGCAATCGCTATTATCATGACTTTTATGCAGGGTCAGCCTTTTGATCAACAAGCTTATGATAAGCAAGTAACAGCCTTAATTGACCAACAAGTTCAGCAAGAGGTAGTCGCTTATTTAGCGAATCAAAATAACAGTAGTGTTGAGACCTTAGTCAATCTTAAGTTACGTGAATTTGCGGCGGAGCAACAAGTAATTTTAGCTAATTACCGTGCAGATATGAGTACGCAGCAGCAAAGTAATAACCTTGCTTTGGCAAGTTATGTTATTGGCGCTTCAAGAAAAGAACGTAAAGAAGATATGAGTGACTTTATCAGTTTTTTTAATGCGCAGCGCAAAGATGAACAACTAAGCCAAAAAATCAAATTTCAGCAACTTGAACGAGAAATTAGCTTTCAAAAAGTTGGTCTAACGCAAAGTAGCGATGCAGAAAATGACGCCACTAAACCGATTAACTATAAAGGTTAGGCTTAAATTTAGATGTAGAGAGTTACTACTTAAGAACACAAAGTTGGCGTTGCCTGACTTAAGAAAAGACAGCTGATATCAGCATTATCCATTGAGGGGAATTTATAATGAAAACCAAACACGTAATAGTAAAGCCAAGTTCGAGAATTGATATCACTAAGATCAAAGCAAAAATAGCCTTAATCAGCTCTGCATTACTATTAGCGTTTAGTGCTCAAGGTGCAGATAAAAATTACGATAATTTACACAAGCAGTTAGATATTATGAATGACATTATGTTGTCATCAGCTAAAATATCGCAAAACTCAAGGCAGTCATTAATTCGTTCAATTGATAGTGTTTATTTACAGGGCCAAGGAGCCATCTTTACTATTCATTCTGCTCATAGAGGCTCTGGACATCGTCAGTTTTTTCCAGCGTTAGCGCCATTACCACCTGTTGCCCCTGTTAATCGTGTAGAAAGAGTTATGATTTCTGATAATGAAGATTTTGTTATTGAATTTGAAGGTCATGAAGATGAATTTGAGCATGCGATAGAAATTTTCGAACAGCAACGAGAGGGCGCAAGAGAGCTTCGCAGTGAGCAACGTGATATTGCCTATGAAATACGTGATATTGAACGACAACGTAAAGATATTGAGTACCAATTACAACGCGCAGAGAAAAAGATTAAAGATGAGTTAACAGCTGAACTTAAAAACCTTGAAGTAGAGCGTGTTGCTTTGAATAAAAATAAAACCAAGCTTGAGAACAAAGTTAGCAAGTTAAATAAAAAACGAGAAGTGCAAAAAGTTGCGCAAGCCAAAGCAAGAAGTGAGCATTTTTCTGCACTTAATAATACCTTAGTGGAGACACTCTGTTTATACGGTAATGGTTTACGAGAAGTACCAAGTAAAGAGCATGTTAGCCTAATCATTAAAGGTGCGGGTAAGCAGAAGAATAGAGGTTTTACAGATCAAATAATGGTATTTACTAAAAAAGATATTAACGCGTGTGCGAACAGTAAGTTGACAGCTGAAAAATTATTAACGAAAGCTGACAAGTATCAATTTTAACTAATATTTTAATTAAGATTTTAAAGTTTAGATATATCAATAGCACTTAGTCAGAGAATATAAGTCAGTGCTGAATTTAAGCCCCAAATAGTCTATTTACTGTTTGGGGCTTTTTTGTTTATCTCGATTGCCAATATCCATTTATATTAATGAGCCATTTATATTAATGAGTTAACAACGTAACGTTTGGATATATGTTTTAAGTTCACTATCATCATTAACCGATAGTATTCACCAGAGCAGTCTTTGAACTGGTAAATTTGTAAGGAATTAAGTAGCATGCCATTTATATTAAACAATTGTATAAGAGTCTTATTAAATGAGTAAATTTATAGTATTAGGCATAATCATCGCAGTTTTTATCTTTTTTATCATGCGTCAAGGTGGCAACAAAGAAGCGGCCATGCAAAATGTTAAATTAGGTCTTGAGTTTTTAGCGGCTAACAAAGCAGAGGAAGGGGTAATAGAAACGGCTTCAGGCTTGCAATATAAAGTACTCACTCAAGGAGATGGCACTGAACACCCAAGTGCTTCGTCTAAAGTTAAAGTACATTACCATGGTACTTTACTTGATGGCACTGTATTTGATAGCTCGGTAGACAGAGGTGAGCCGATTAGTTTTGGTTTAAATCAAGTCATCAAAGGTTGGACAGAAGGTGTTCAATTGATGGTTGTTGGTGATAAAGTACGTTTTTATATCCCATCAAAACTAGGTTATGGAAATAGACCTTCAGGTAAGATTGGTGCTGGCGCATTATTGATATTTGATGTTGAGCTACTGGTTATTAATTAAGGCTGATTCCTTTACCAGCAATAACAATCACAACAAAAAATAAAGCCCGTTTAGTTTGACTAAACGGGCTTTTTATTCCTAGTGAGATGACTAGGTAATGACTAGTGAATAGCTGGGTAGATGCTAAATTGTTACTAGAACTCTCTTTAAAAAAGTCTACTAATGGTATCTTAGCTCCCGTACCTTGCCCCAAAATACTCGGTATGAAAAAAAGGTATAGCTGAAAATAACAGGCACAACGACAATAACTCCCCAGAGAAGAAAACTGAGTGACTCTGGTGCTGACGCTGCTTGCCAGATTGTTATTTTCCCCGGCACAATATAAGGGAAAAAACTAAAGGCTAAACCAAAGAAACACAGCGTAAAAATGATTACCGCGCCAACAAAGGGTTGCCAACAGCCTTTATCATTGACCGCGGGTAAAAGTTTCAACTGCATTTGGCTATAAACAAATAAGGCAAAACACATTACCGGTAAAGGTAAAATGTATAAGGTGGTTGGCCAAGTAAACCATTTTGTTAATACATCAGGGTTAATTAATGGATTGACTGCAGAAACAGCGATAACGCCAATAAAACAAATGAGTCCTGCCTTTTTAGCCCAAGCAACCGCTTGCACTTGCAATGCACCTTCAGTTTTCATGATCAACCAGCAAGCACCAATATAAGCATAAGCGGCGGCAACACCAAAAGCACTTAGTATACTAAAAGCATAAGCGGCTAATGTATTTTCAAAACCCATTACATACATACCTAACATATAACCTTGACTCATTGCCGCGAGCAAGGAGCCTATTTTAAATACTTTGTTCCAGGTAGGTTTGTGGCTAAATGCGGCCTTGGCTCTAAAATCAAAAGCCACTCCGCGCAACACTAAACTAATTAATAATACCGCGGTAGGTAAATAGAGCTCTTTAAAAATATGACTGTGAGCTGCTGGAAAAGCAATTAATAACAAACCAATGGCTAACACTAACCAGGTTTCATTGGCATCCCAAAAAGGGCCAATTGAGGCAATCATGGTATCGCTATCATCTTTTTGTGTTAGTGGCAGCAATATACCGACACCTAAATCAAAGCCATCTAAAATAGCGTACAACAAGATGGAAAGTCCCATTAACGCCACAAATATTACGGCAAGTGAATCAGCTTCAAACATGATTATTCTCCCTATTTATTAACGGCATGCTAACTACAGGTTTCACTTTCTCATCGTCGGTTATTTCTTCAATTTCAACCGCACGGTTTGCCATGGTAAATAATGTATGTAAATAGGCAGCCATTATCACAACATATAAAATGAGATACAGAGATAAGGATAAAGCCACATTCCCAGGGGCAATATTAGTCGCGGCATCCTTAACGGTTAAAATTCCAGTAACTAACCAAGGTTGTCTGCCTATTTCAGTTACGTACCAACCCGCCAGTGTAGCTAACCAGCCAGAAAAACTCATCGCAACTAAAGCTTTTAATAGCCAAGGTGGTAGTGGCTTATTACGCCAAAGTTGTATTCGGCTGAACCACGAAATGACCAGCATTAGCATACCAACGCCAACCATAATGCGAAATGCATAAAATACAGGAGCTACCGGTGGATGGTTACCTTCAAATTCATTTAAGCCTTTTATTTCACCTTCAAGATCATGGGTTAAAATGAAACTGGCCATATTGGGTATAGCTATTTCAAAGTGATTAGTTCTTTTTTCTTCATCTGGAATAGCAAATAGTAATAGTGGGGCACCTTTTTCTGTATGCCAAACACCTTCCATAGCGGCAATTTTTTGTGGCTGATGTTCAAGTGTATTTAAGCCATGCATATCACCAATAAAAATTTGCAGAGGTGTTAAAACCATTGCCACCGTTAGCGCAATTTTTAAGGTGAGTTTAGGCGCTTGTTTATCATCACCTTTAAGTAATCTGTAGGCGCTGATCCCTGCAACTAAAAAGGCAGCGGTTAAACCCGAAGCAACAACCATGTGTGATAAACGATAAGGGAATGACGGATTAAAAATAATCGCTAACCAATCTACCGGAAAAGCAACACCGTCTCGCATTTCATGGCCTTGGGGAGTTTGCATCCAAGAGTTAAGGGCTAAAATCCAAAAGGCAGATAAGGTTGTACCTATGGCAACAATAAGTGTCGCTAACGTATGTACCCGAGCTGAAACCCTGTTCATACCAAATAACATAATGCCGAGAAATCCTGCTTCGAGGAAAAAGGCGGTTAACACCTCATAACCCAATAATGGCCCAGCAATATTACCAACAGTTTCCATAAACTTAGGCCAGTTTGTTCCAAACTGAAATGACATGGTAATGCCGGTAACAACACCAATGGCAAAGGTGATAGCAAATATTTTCACCCAAAAACGGTAGGCACGCATCCAAACAGGCTCGCCGGTTTGAACAAAACGTAATTTGAAATAGAACAAAAACCAACTGAGTGCGATAGTGATTGTAGGAAAAAGAATATGAAAGCTTATATTGGCGGCAAACTGCATGCGTGACAGCATTAGTGTTTCAAACATAATTGACTCCCTTAGCTCGCCACTGAGTCTATATCAGTGGTTGGCTATAATGTAGAATGTTTAGTGGTTGTTGAAAAAGTGCTAATAAAAGATCAAATTTGCACTTAACCTTTGTTAATTAATTTATCTTTAAGGCTAATAACTTTGCTAATACCACTACCTAATTTCATCAGGGTATTAAGATTGTCTGGGCTCATGCTTTGTAATTCACCAGCCCAATGAGTAACTGTTTCTAGTAAGTCATGAATTTCATGCATCTGCTTTTGAGCAAACACTTCCTTTTGATTTGCTGGTTCATCTAATAAGTTATCGCGGAGTAATGATAGGGTAGGGTCAACCTCACGTTTACGGCGTTCTTCAAATACGCGCGTAGCCATCTCCCAAATTGATCCCGCTGGCGAGTAATACTCTTTTCTATCTTTAGGTTTATGTTGAACCTGCACTAAACGCCAAGACTGTAGCTCCTTAATGCCCATGCTGACATTACCGCGAGATATGTTCAGTGCTTCAGAAATTTGCATGGCACTTAACGCGTCTTCATGAATAATCAATAAACCATACATTTGACCAACAGTGCGGTTAAAGCCCCAGCGACTGCCCATTTCACCACAGTGCATTACGAAGGATTCTATTTTTGAAGTAAGTATCATATGAGTGTTCTGAAGTTTCAGTAATTTCTGAAAGTTTAAACCTATATTGATATAGATCAAGCTTTAATTAGATTTAACGTAATAATTTAATCGACATTGCGGGAGGATACTTATTCCAATGAAAGTTACAGTAATAGCAAGTAATTGTTAATTTTAGTTAAAGTGTGAATTGGTGTTTGTAAATTGATGAGAAGGGGATATATAAATAAAGTCAATGGCGTTGAACAGACAAAAAAAGCATGCCGTGATGACATGCTTTTTCATTATTTTTCTGTAATTAGAAAAAAGAGTTAAACTAATAAATCGTGAATATTTACTAAATCTTTTTTACCATTAATGATTTCATCAGGCGTTAAACCCGATAATTCATGTGGGAACACTAACCATTCATCTGAAGTATGAATAAAGTAGTCTGGTGCAAAATCAACTTTAGAGTTTTGAGGCTTATACCAAGGACAAGCAACACGAACATCTTCTGGCATATTATTACGCATGTTTACTTTTAACTGCTTAATTAATGCGTCGATACTACGACCTGAGTCAAAAACATCATCAACAATTAATAATCCATCGCCAGCATTAGCATTTTCAATAATGTAATGTAAGCCGTGAACTTTAATTTCTTTACTTTGCTGGTTAATACCGTAATAAGACGACGTACGAACAGCAATGTGATCAGTTTCTACTTTTTTAAAGTCGAAATACTCTTGAACTGCGATACCAATGGGTGCACCACCACGCCAGATACCCACAATAAACTGAGGGCGAAAGCCATCTTCAAATACTTTAGCAGCCACACGAAAAGAATCTTCTAATAATTCTTGAGCGGTAATAAATCGTTTTTCCATTGCCGAGGAAACCTTTTTAAAAAATTGATAAGCGGTAATTATAACCCGAGTAATTCAAATAGTGTACTGGTTGTTTTAAATGTGTATTGATCAATAAACAGGGGGGGATTTAGCTTTAATGATAATAAAGAGAGTTTAGTCAAGATATTGGCGTAAGACTATTCCCTATACTAAAAATTATGTTAAAAAATCTTATTTTAAAAATATGACTTTAGAATAAAGAAAGGATCTGATAAGGGCTTCTGCATGATATGTTTATTGACGCACCCTATGCACTAATTGAAAGCAATAACTAAAACTCTGATAGAACAGCAAGGGAAATGTGGCTTATTAAATGCATGTGGTTTAGGTAATAAATTAAGTTAAAACAAAACACCTTTTATAAGCAGTGAATATACAATGAATAGTCCAGTTAAAATACCAATGAGAGCAAGTGCTATTTTTCTCAGTGTAATACTTGCTACAGCTTGCTCAGGCATTGATGATTCAACGCATTTATGTGCTGATGATAATGGCGATTTTCATCAGTGTACCGATATTGAGACTGTAGTTGAGAGCAAAGAAAAAAAGTCTAAGGACTTTCAGTCAGAGCGAAGCTTTCAAACCCTTAGTGAATATACCGAGCAAATGGTTTATCAGCTGAATAAAAAAGTATCAGATAGAAACTTTGAGCGCACCATTATTGTTCCGCCTTTTACTTCTTTATCAGCTATCAGTTCATCTAACCCACACTTAGCTATAGACTTAGCCGAAGCTTTTATTATTGATATGCAGAATATAGGTTTACCCACAGCAGAGCTACTTGTCGCGAATACATCAACAGATTATCAAGCGGACTATTTGATTTATCTAGAAGAGTCGTCAGCTAGCGATGATATTGGCTATATTGTAAAAGGCACAATGAGAGAAACAAAAAATGGCGTAATGATTTATGCCCGCATCATAGAGATAGACAGTAGAAAGGTTATTGCATCTACGTCAAAATTATTGCCTTTTTATCTAATTAAGTAACAAGGTAAGTAAATATGAAGAACCCAAAAATAATATTAAAGGCATCATTATGAACTTTTTTTCCTTTTTAATCATACTTGGAACACTATTACAATTAAGTGCTTGCTCTAGTAGTGATGACTCCTCTAATGATAGTTACAAGTCTATAAATAACCTAAGAACGCAAAATCCTCACACTGATTTGTTGATTCACCAAAATGTAACAACGCTAGCGAATAAGTTATTTTCAAACGCAAAGAACATCAAGTTGTCTCAATCGGTGGCAGTAGGCACTTTTTTGCCGATCCACTTAAAAAGTAGCCCTAACTTAGCCGAGCAGCATTTTGTTGGCCTGCAAATCCAAGAAAGTTTTATCACCCTAGCAACACAAGCAGGGCTCAATGTTGTTGAATATAAAACGGCTTCGGCAATTAAGGTAACACCGGGTGCCGACATTATGCTCTCAAGAGATACATACGAGTTAAACGTAAGTGTTGAAGCTCAATATTTTCTTACGGGGACTTATTCAGAACATGATAATAAACTGATTGTTAATGCACGTATTATCGACTTAGCGGATAAAAAGGTTATTGCCGCGGCAACAGGTTATATTCCTATGCCTTCGCTAAACGATAGGCAAAACATTACCCTCAAAAATAAAATGCTTTACCGTGAAGCGCATTAAGGTGACCTAATGAAAAATATATTACCCCTATTAATGATAACAACCTCTTTAATTGGTTGCTCTTCGGCTGACGAGGCAACAGTACAAGATGAGGTATTTACCAATGTTAGTCCTGAAAACCAGGGCAACTTTCGCTTTCAAGTAAAGCGAAATACTGAAGAAAAAAAAGTTGATGCTTTTGAAGGGAATGAAATCACCAATAATATAAATTTTTATATGCGCGGTTTAATGCAAGACTTAGTCAGCAATTTGCAATACGTAAATAATACCACCCCGATTGCAGTCACAAGTTTTTCCTTTTTAGACAGTGATCTAGAACAGACTAGTTTATTAGGCAATCAAATAGCGGAAAGTTTGATGCATGAAATACATAAAGTCGGTATCCCGGTGCTTGATTTTAAAGTCGCTGACTCTCTACGTGTTACCCAGCAAGGCGACTTTATTTCAAGCCGTGACTTTAATGAATTAAACGCTAATATACCTATTAGATATATAGTCACCGGTAATTTGGTCAAACATCAGGGCGGCTATTTAGTCAATGCTCGTGTGGTTGGCCTTTCATCAAAAGCTGTTGTGGCTTCAGCACAAAGTTTTATACCTGCCCATGTTGCTAAAGCACTGTTAAGCAGTAAACCTGTCACGGTTTCTGAGGATGAAACTGGCTTAGTGCCTTTGGTTCAAGGTTAAGATAAATTTACTTGAAATGAGCATCATCTTTTTGAGCGTAATACAGTTCATAAAGGTGGTGAACATACCTTCCTCACTATACTCGTTGACTGCAGTAGCTATCTTTCAATAAGGTACACACTTTCAATAAAACCTCAGAACCAATGAGTGCGACACCGTCATTATCACTCTGCTAATCAAAGATAAAGCCTACATAATTCAAGTTTCTCAACATATTTAACTTATATATTAGTTATTGAGTTGTACTTTGATACCATTACCGTTTACAACAAACATGCAAAGGGAAAAGCTATTTCCCAGGCTTTGTTGTGTATTTCACCATTCGTATGGTTAACAATAGTTATGAAGGGGCAGGCTAGTACAAGTTGACTCTTTTTATTTAATAGCAGAGCTAAAGCTTTAGAATTAATAGCGCTAAGTAGAGTTGAATATTTACATTATTATATTGAGGATAAGGATTTTTTTTCCTATAGGGTTTGTCCATTTAACAGGTATCTCGCTTGCGGGGAATTAACTCGTTAAAGGACTTCATAATGAAACTTGTTTTATAGGTATTGTTGTTTACCCTTGACCGCGCTTGAGGTGTTCAACATTACAAGTGGCAATATCGGATAGCGGATAGGTTTCACTAAGCAAACCTTTCACAAAGTAAAAAGAGTCTGCAGCGGTAAATAAATGACCTGCTTGAGGATATAACTTCATACCATCAACAACTACTCTCGCTTGAGCTATCACTTCCAAAGTAACATTATTAGTATCTACTGCTTTCACCACCCCAAAACGATTATCTGAAAAAGTACAGGCTATTGAACCGACCTGAACCATATATTGCTGTGCTTGCTCCCAGCTTCTATGTGTAGGGTCTGCAGTCGTTAAATCCTTACTTACTCCAGCTAATAACCAATTAGGTACTAATTCGTTGTAACTCCAATCATCACTTGGTGTATTTAAATCATTAATTTTCCAACCATCACTGGGTATTTTTGAGTCATCAAATTCCCAATCATTATCGGGAATTTTTGAATCATTATTTTGCCAATCAGTACTCGGTATTGCAGTGTTGGTAACTTGCCAATCATTACCAGGCATTGTCAAATAATCATCTTGCCATTCACTTGGGAAATTGGCGATAACATCATCCACAAACGTTGAGCTTGCTCTATCTGCAACAGGTGATATAAAACCACTTCCCGAAAAAGCTACCAATTTTTCTTCAGTAATATGTATTTCTAAATCTTCAATAAAGTCTGACAATGAATTAAAAACTAATCTTCGATTCAACATCAACGTTAGGTACCTATCTAGCACCGCTGGCGAGGTAACGCGATAATCAGCTAACGTTTCGTTGAGTAGGGTTAATCTACCGTAAAACTCAAAAAACCGACCTTCTTCGGTAAAGAAAAAACTTGTCAATTGTGTTTCTTGTTTAGCAAAATTCGAATCAAATAAACCTAGTTTTTGGCACTCTTCACCACAGGCAAATTTTTCAGCAAACTTAGGAGATAATAAATCAATTTCAGTGGTGTTAGAGTTCCGATTTAATTGAACTTTTACAATAGAGTAAGAGGTTCCCTCTGCGCTTTCATTGATTTTGACCCCGGCAGTAACGGTTAATCCCAGGTGTTTTAATTCATTGCCCGCATATCGGGCCAGCTCTTGCCATTTCACTACTTCTTTTGCATGATCTTGCCCGATATCGTTTAGAGTAGACTGACATCCAAGTAAAAATAAGCTAAGCAGTACACAAGCGTGTTTAATAGACATACTATTTAAGGTACCTGTGACCATGTGATTGCAGCCTCCATCTCAATTTCATGCGACATATCCGGACCAAATGCATTAGATATAATAATTTGACCACCAAACTTAATATCAATCCTCCCGAGTAAGCCGCTATTAACAACATACACCTGACCTGGAATAATATTAATATCATCTACATCTGAGGTGATTTTTCCAACGGGAGTAAAGGTTAAGCCATCACTATTTTCAGGGAGGCGAGTGTTAACCTGAATGCTAAAGTCAGTGTTTATAGGGGCAACAAGGCGATAATGGGCAATTGAGCCATCACTACTGCTAATGCACATTTGAGACCCTGGCAAGTCAGTCACTATGCCTGTTATATCCATTTCACAGCTACCTGTTATAGGTAAAAATTTAGAAAAATCCAACTCACTCATAATGGCCACATAAGGTGCGGGCACGGCCATAGCCATATTAGAAAATAGACAAAATAGCAGAGTTAATAGATACACGTTAAATTTTATCGCCATTCTCACTTACTCCAAACAATATCAATATACTTAGTTGCATCAACTATAAAACCATCTGTTTTAGCAGCATTTAAATACTCTCTTGCGAGCTGTTCATTCTGAAATACTTGACTGGTGACACAATAAATAGACTCACCATTAACCGCTTTTCGAATAATATGAAGTTGTTTTATTGTTGAAAAGCTCTGAGTTAATATTGTTGCACTCGCTAAAGTCTTAAATGCGCCAAATTGCACCACATAGCCTGAAGACAGGTCTTGGATAAATTCAGCTTCATCGACAATTATGCCTTGAGTGTTCAAGTTGTCAGTTGTGTTAACTTGTTCATCAGGAACACTGATAAAGCTGACAGGTGCAGCTGGGCTTACTAACACCGCAGGAGCTTGACTATCCGATTGTTGTTCTAATTCATTAGATGATTTTAGTCTAGCATTAAAAAACCTTGAGCTTTCAGTAGCCTCAGCTAACTTGTTTCTTAACTCCCTGCGTTCTTGCTCTGTGCTTTGCATCTTAATCTCTCTAAACTTAGCAAGATGCAGTGCATCAGATGAATAAGGTGCTTTCATTCCTCCTTTCGGTGGTAAATGAATTAATTTATCGTTATCCGAGTCAAGCAAAGGGGCATAATTATTTTCGTCTAATAAAACCTTAACTAACTTATTAGCACCAATCGCACCAGATTCACTTCGAGATAACTCGATGTTTGGCAACACCACAAACCCCCCTCTTAACGGACTGTCGAATTCAAAGCCACCGATTTCAGCTTGCAAGCCTTTATCGAGTAAATACTTTTTATCCACATAAACACGATATTTACCTGGTAATAAATCAACAAGACTGGTGTAACCATCGTAATCAGTTTCTGTAGTATATTCATCACCGGTAGAAATGTTGATCGCAATTAAAGGTACATTACTTAAGCTTAGAGTCTGCCCCTCATTGTTAAGTACAACAAAAAATTCTAATTCAGTGGTCAAGTAAAATGGTAAGTTAATTTTTTGTACCGAGCCGGGATGACTATAAATTAAATAGTCATTGTTAAGCGTTGTTCCGCCAGTGCTCCATTTTGCGTTTAATGCCGAAATACCGGTATTTGCGCCAAATAATCGAGCACGGCCATCGCTATTTGATTTAACACTCTCCCATTCATTTTTACCCATAAATGTGACATCAGGTAAATCATAATCTAAAACATCAGGGGTCCCATTTAATCGACGGTCTAAGTAGGTGTGCACATCTAAAGTTCCAGAATATCGGGTACTTCTGTTACTAAAGACCATTTTATGATTAAAGTGATCATAGCCAAAATTAACAGAAATTCCAGCGGTCACACGCCACTTATCTTGCGAGTTGTAATTTGTTCTTAAGGTAAGCTGGTGAGTGGGTGCTATTAGTAATAAATTATAACCCACAGTCCACCTGTTATCTTTAAAAAAGGAAGTGTTGGATACCTTAAGTGCGTGCCTATTATCCCAATCATCTTGATAGTTATAAGTTAAACTGGCCAGTATAGACTCTTTGTTAAGTTTTTTATCAGCTCTTAAATTGTAGGGTATCGAGCTAGTAAAACGAAAGTTTTGGTTGATTCGTGCCGTTAAAGTTAAGCTACCGGACAAGTTATCGCCAAGGTTTTCATTATCTCTATAGGTTATAGTGTTAGACACATTAAAATATGGCATCATAGTACTTATGCGATGCGTAGCCGTTTTAATACTGCCGAAGCCTATGTCATTCTTTTCATAACGAAGAGTATTTATCAACGAACCTGTTCGGATATTATAATCGGCTAGGATATATGAACTTTTTAGGTCTTCGTCACCAATAATCTCTTGAGTGCTCGACTTATATTGCAACGTGAAGTTATCTAAATTTGAAAAGGAGGTAGCCAAGGTAGAATTTTGCTCAAACCGTCCCTCTCTAAACGCCATTTGATTTTCGAAAAACCAACCAGGCAGGGTCACCTGATTTTTTAGTAAGAAGGACTTGTTTGCTTTATTCGTACCGTGAATGTCTTGTACATTAATGGTAGCGCCCACTTGCCAATTATCTAATAAACCTATGTTAAAATCAGCTGATATATCATCTATATCAAACTCAGATAGATCAATATCTAATAAGGAACTGTCTTGCTCGACCAAGGACATGGCAAAGGCGGTATCTCCTTGAGCTAATGAATTTTGACGGACATTCACCCGTTCAAATATTATTTCTTGTTCACCATAAGGTCCATATAACACTATTTTAAATTCGTTAGCACCATATTGAAGATGCATATCATTAAACTCCATTAAACCATCACCAGGTACTACTCTGCTCTCGAGAAAGACAGAATTATGATAAATGTCAGCTTCCCAGCCAGGTTTAGCAGTTTTGACAAAACTTGTTGTCATGTTCTCGTGTTGATTACTGATGTTGTTTGTTGAAAGCTTAAGGCCTAAGCCGCGAGAACTTCCTGCTAATAAATTTGATTTATTTACCCAAACATCCCCAAAACTGTATTTGTCCCAAATACCTAACATCTTATCTCCAGGATATTGGGGATAACGAGTGAATTCAACTCTTGAATCTGTCTTGTAAGGATTATGCGTTACTGTAATACTAGTAGAGTGGTAAGCAAGATCCGATACCGTTTGTAATACGCCGCTAAAATCTTTCTTAAAATTATCTGCTTGATACTCAAGGTTAAGATAACCAGTTGGCACTGTCGCTAATCGGTATTGATCCGGTACAGTAATAACACCAGCGTGAGTATTATTTTCTTGGTCTTGCTCTGCCAATATATAGTTATTTATTCGTCGTTGTTTTTTCTGCTTTTTGAGTGTTTTGTAGGGGAAGTCCGCTAAGTGACCTGACAAATCGAGTTTTAGGGAGTTAGTATCTATGGTTATTTTAGTCGTAAACAATTGTTCTAATACATCAGCCTGAATAAAATAAAAAACTCCATCATGAAACCATTGACCCTGACTGTTAGACTGCTGATCCAATAGCAGGTCTGTTGATTTTCCGCCAAAATCAACAGACAGGATATTGCCAATCAGGGAGTACTTAACCCTTAAACCTTCAAATAATGGCGTTAAAGCAATGTAGAACTTCTCTTGGTGTCGGTAGGCATCTACAGAAGGAAATGCTTTTTTCCTCTGATCAGTAATATCAAAGATATAAAAATCTGCCTCTTCTATGCTTATGCCCTCTAATTTAGTTAATTTTTGGCTGAATGCAACACCGGAGTAGCACAGAAATAATAGGAATAAACTAATACGTAGATACATACTTGCTCTCCTACTCTCAGAGTGATTTCACTAACTGTTCAATCAATAAATTACCACCAAATTTAGGGTCTTCTCTAAAGCGAATAATTAAAGGGAAATTTATGCTTTTAGTGATAGGCAATATGACTTGTTTTGTTGGGCTTTCACTGTATATAGACATTTGTTTTTTAGATGCCAATATTTGTCCAGAGCTTTTATCTATTATCTCTAAATCACCTGTAATAGATCGCTTACCTACTATTTTAATAGTTACCTCAACTTGTTTGTCTGACACATTGATAGAGTCAAAAACGGCACTTATTTTAATCTCACCTGTCCTAACTATTACAGGCACATTATGTACGATTACAGGCTCTATCGTTACCTGCTTGTCACTATTACTTATTGTTTTTTTACACCTAATTGCTAATAATCCTTTATATTCGCCATCCTCTAAGCCTGGGCGTCGTCTATACAATAATTTAATATTTTGATGAAGCTTTGGACTAACCTCAAAACGTCTAGGAGCAAAGCGGATCATTTTTGCAGCACTATCTACAGCAATTTGGTTTTTGGGTAAAAACTGCATAAACCCGTTAGCATCAATAACAGTATCCTTTATACTTAGGCTACAGGTCTGACTTTCACTTTCCATATTAAGTACATATATAGACGCAGTGTCACTTTGTGGCGATAGATATAACCGTGTTGTGCTTATTGAAACGGCATTGACTTTAAGAGTAACTAACAGAAAAGAAGTGAGTAATATTACCAAGCTAATCTTATTCATTGAATTGTTCATTATTTAGCTCCTTTCATAGGTAACTCAAATGACTTTGTGCCACCATATTGGTTATTTTCTTGAAACACTATCTTCGTGTTGGTATCGTGAAATTCTCCTAGATCGAATGCAAACTCTTTGTAAATCATATCAGGATAAATAACCACATTTCGTTGAAACGTCTTTAACTCTGTACCATTAGCTGTAACTAAATAGATATCACCATAAAAAGATCGGTTACCTGCATGTAGAGCCTTAAAAGATACTGAACTACCCTGTTGCTTAATATTGACAAAGGATAAGTTAACATCGAACTTATTTAATGTTGCGGTGCGGATCACCAAAGGTACAGAATGGATTATATTTGGCGTGAAACTTATCCCCACTTTTTGCTGTTCATCTTCTATTGTTGAGCAAGTAAAATTTGCATACGAGCGGTGCTCAGCAGTTTTGTCATTTATTTGACGACGATAGTTAAAAGTAACATATTGAAATGATTTAGGCTGGATGATGAACTTACGTGGAGAGTAACGGATTCTGTTTAAGGTAGTTTTAGAGCGTTCTGCTTGTTCGGCTTCAGTTAATTTAACTACTTGCCCATTTTCTTTATATAAGCGGTAAGAAAATGACACTTCACACTGTTCAGGGAAGGTTGAACGGTTCTTAACTATAAATTTATCTTGAGGATTTTTATTATCTAAGTAAATTCGATACGTGCCTAGTGAAGCAGCATCTGCCTTAACAACAGTTAGAGCTATCCAAAGGATAGCTATTGAACATTTTTTCATATTGACCTCTAAGCATCTCGTTATTGTATGAGTTACAATAATGAGATGCAAAAAGAATACCAATATTTTCTATGATAGTAATCCTATTGATAAGTAACTTCTATGTTGAAGTCAGCATTATAAAGTTGACCTGACGTTAAAGGTGCTTGGTTAGTAATTGTTCCCGCTACAATAATTCTATTTGTACCGGCGAGAGTGTAAGCATTTATCGAGGTTGATGCTGTACCATTTGAACCAGTACCTACGGCAACAGGAACTCTCGCATCGCCGCCTACATCTATTAAATTACCAACGGGTGCAAAAGAAATATCGCCAGGTGTCCCAAGGGTTAAGTTTACTGTAATATCGGCACCAGAAAAAGAAGTAATGGTATATACACCTGGTTGACCTGTGCCAGTACAATTGACGGATAAATTCCCACCGCCTGCTGAACCTGATCCAACAACAAAACCTTCATCAGCGACTGCTATATTAGGGCCAGCCAATACATCCATAGTACAAGTGTCAGCTTGAGATAAACTTAGCACATCACCAAAATCCATTGGTGTGTCTTCTGTAACCACTATTATAGGAAGCGTGCTAAAAGTTAACGTTGCAGTAATATCTGTTGCGTAGACACCCGATGCCATTGGAACTAATAACAAAGGTAGCATTTTTGTAATATTTTTAAATTTTTTCATAAAATCATCTCTACTCGTATGTAATGGTAACAAGGATTGGGTCTGAAACACTAACACCTTGTGCGATACCCGGCGCGTCTATGGTTATTGTTCCTGCTAAAATCATACGGGTTTTCCCTGTAGCAAGCGCATAAGCAGTAGCACCGGTAGGTATTTCTGAAACGTTTGCCGTCTGCACCAGAGACATACCTATGCCATTCACTATACTAGAGGACCCGAAATCTTTACAGAGGTCAGCTGTTGTTGCTTGGTCGAAATCCACAACACAGCTCTCAGCACCTGGTGTATAAGTATATCCAGCGCCCGTGACATCTTGCACTTCAACGCTTACAGTGGAGCCTGCTACACCATCAATTTCAATGATCATTGCGGCACCATCTGTTGAACTTGTAAGGCATGCATTCCCGGAAATATCACCGAAGGTAGTCCCGGCATTATCTGTTCCTGTAGGTGCAAGATCTACTCGTAAGTCAGCTTCAGGAATGTCAGATTTACCAACAATAGTACAAGTATCGGTAATTTTATTACCTTTGATATTCGCTCCAAAACCTAATGTGGTAAAATTGGCTACTGGTGCAGCAACTACGTCAGGAATGCCCGTTGCACTGATAATAAAGTTTTCAGCACTAGCGTTGAAGGCATTACATGCGCCGAATAGTAAAGCACCTGCTAGTAGCGTTTTTTTAAATCTTTGTGTTGGTTGCATAACAACCCTCCTAATTCTTAAAAGTTAGTAATGACCCTGAAAGAAAAATCCTATATTTTCCATCCATGGTAAGTGTATCGACATGTTTTCGATTACCTTTAGTATTATTTAATATAATTATTACCTTCTTTATGTTCTGTTTAATATTTACAGGTTTAACAATGGTTTATGGCTATAAAATTATTACTTATCACTATGGTGTTTTTGTAATAAGTAACCCCTAAGTGGCTAACGGCTGTGACAAATTAAACCCAGAAGCCTTTATCTACTGCCTGACATTATTGTCGATAGCCTGCGTGTTTTTACTATCCAGCAAAGAGAGCTAAAGGTGTTATTCATCGGGATCTTCTTATCCTAGAACTTTTAACTCGTATTGCATTTGCACCAGACTTATCACTTTATAAGCAACTTCAATGCCAGTAGCTAATAAATGTTCGCCAAGGATTCCTCACTAATGGCCATTTTTTTCTGGCCCGCCATTAAATAGGGCCGTGTGGCATAACTACCATCATTACTGCAATAACAATGATCCTGTGAATATATCGAAAGCTCAGTCCGCTGTGAGTTGGCTGAATGAGGAACAAAACATGAGCAGCGGCAACTGAATAAACGAATAATTGCCACTGTGCGGTAACACTTCGCCCTCTGCATTGGGCTTGTATAAAAAGCTTCAAAGATATTGCTAGCTCACCAGCTCCATATATCACTAAAACATATGGCTAGTACGCGATTAAATATCTAGGAAAATATAGCTGACACCCCTTTTAATGGAACTAAACAAAAACTTCAACTATGCTTGTTTAATCAGCAATAAAACCAGTTGAGGTCACTATGGCAACGGCAAGAAAACAGCAAGTCAGTTTAATTGATACCTGTTATTATCACTGTATTTCCCGCTGTGTTCGTCGTGCTTTTTTATGTGGCGAAGATAAAGTCACAGGGCAAAGCTTTGAGCACAGGCGCGGTTGGGTTGAAGATAAACTATTAGCGTTAAGCCAAACCTTTGCTATTGATGTATGTGCTTACGCGGTAATGAGCAATCATACTCATCTTGTGTTACATGTTGATGTTGAGCAAGCCAAAGCATGGTCAATGCATCAAGTTGTTAGCCGTTGGCATCAATTATTTAAAGGCACATTAATCACGCAACAATACTTACGCGGCGAAAAACTGATTAAACCTCTGCAACAAGTAGTGGAAGAAACCGCAGAGGTGTATCGAGCAAGGTTAATTGATATCAGCTGGTTTATGCGCATTCTAAATGAAAGCATTGCCGTACAAGCCAACAAAGAAGATAAATGCACCGGCAGATTCTGGGAAGGTCGTTTTAAATCCCAAGCCTTATTAGATGAAGCCGCTGTTATCGCCTGTATGGCGTATGTTGATTTAAACCCAATAAGAGCCAACATAGCGGCAACCCCTGAAACATCTAACCACACCAGTATTCAACAACGTATTCATTCAGCCAAACAAGAAAAACAACCGAAAGTGCTTTTCCCTTTTATTGGTAATCCAAGACAAAACGCGCCTAAAGGCTTAGCGTTTGAGCTAAAAGAGTATATTGAATTAGTTGATTTAACAGGTCGTTGCATTAGAGAAGACAAATGCGGTTACATTGACAATAATCTACCCCACATACTATTGCGATTAAACATCAGTACTGAAAACTGGTTAGTATTAACCACGCAATTTAGAACATTATTTCATGGCGCGGTGGGTAATCCCGAAGCGTTAACTGAGTTTTGTCAGCATCAACACCTTAAAAAACGTGCGGCAGTCTCTGTTTGCCAAAAACTATTCGCTTAGCGTTACTTCATAACAAAAAATCATAATGAATTAAGCTGATTTTTGAGTATTAAGGCTTAAGCATGACTGAAATTTACCGAGCAGCTAAATTTATCCTTAAAAGCCAACAATTCATTTTTTTTAACGTTAAAACCCGCAATCACAGGTGGTTTTAATGATGAAGATTTAATTGCTTGTGATAATCCATGGTAACTATTTTAAGAGGGATGTCTTTTGTTTTTATCAATATATTCCATAAATATAGGGAGTTCTGTCGATTAAATTCCATATATATGTAGAATTTATTGTGGTTGATTCCATGTATATGTGGAATTTTATGTTGGTATTAGCTGGCCAACTAAAACTATCTACATATGAAAGGTACATTATCAATAGAAAGTCGAAGGTTCTTGGTTTTATTGTTGGCTTAATTAACGTAAATTAAACGTAATAATTAGCTTATTATAATTAAGGTGATATCGTTATATCGTATTGATAATGCTATTAGTTTAAATGATTTGTACTACCAACAAATTCACATGAAGGGGCATCGAGCTATATAAAATAAATGGGGCAGAGTAAAATAAATTAATAAAGCCCCATACTGACTGGAAACTTAACCTTCTCTACTTAGTTAATAAGTAGATAAGGTTTCTGCTTGGTTTATTTTTCAAAATAAATAAGATTCTTTCACAATAGATAAGAATGGTTGCAAGAGAAGTGAGATCGGTTTTCATTTTGGCGGCGAAAGATCAATTGGCAAGCTTCTAGCGGTACGTTGGCAATTTTTGAATGCTTTGCTGCCAAAAGCCCCTTGGCCGAGTGGCTATGCTGGGTGGAATCTACAGATAGCTTTTCCCATAGCGAAATTCACCATATTGCTTTTAAGTATCAAGGGTTACAGCCCCACAAACAATAGGGTTGTCTTCTAGGCCATCAATAAATACAAATGCTTTTGAATTCACTCCAATACCACGTTCAATAGATGATATTGTTGTATGACTTACACCCACCCGTTTTCCAATTTACCAATTGATTTTAGTAAGTAATCTGTGTTGTTATGCATTTTATTTAAATCATTAGATGCTAATGCGTTATATCTAAAGCACTAGCTAGCATCATTTTTACAGGCTTACTAAGCTTCTTAGCTCGTTGTTTTTCTTCTTTATTGCTCCGCTAGTAATAGACATATTAGCCCTAAATATTTTTGCCAACATGAGAAAAGTGCTTTTATGACTTTTACCCATACGTTTACCCATACGTTTACCCGTAGTCGAGTTGGTTTATTATTGTACAGAGTTGTTTGTATTTGTATGAGGGGGGTAATGCACATGTGCCGTGTACCGGAGTTCTCATTGGATTTAAGACAGAAAAAAACCGCAACTTGTAAAAAAAGTAGCGGTTTTTTTCATAGACGCTGGTCTGTCTATGGCCAAATCTAAAAGTTACTAGGTATAACTAAGAGGTTAAAACGGTCTTTATTTGGTGAAGCGGGGGACATCTGTTTTGGATTTTTATCTCTTTGTTTTTTATACCTATAACTATTTTGTGTTTTATTGTTGGTACTAAAAACAAAAGCTACATCAAAGATGTAATTTCCAGTAACTTTATAATTTAATAATTCACTTCTTTATTTTTACTTGTTTAACGCCATCACTTTTTATCAATCGATGTCTTAAAGTATTCACATATTTTATTAACTTTATTGACCCGCTTACTAGAAAATATATTATGCAGTCTTCTTTCTAAAGATGGTGCATCATCTGATGGAATCAAGGCATGTACATCAAATAAGAAGGGCACTGATGCATTACTCAATTCTCTGACTCGATCCATAGGTTAAATTCTTCTTGTCATTCCTATTTTATATTTTTACTTTGGTAATAAGCGTGAAGATGATATTGGATTTTGCACAACCTGATCAATATAACAATGCTGTATCAATCGAATAATTGATTACGACAATACTATACCCGTTAACATTCAAGATGCATGTTTCAGAGTGTTTGAGCAATTTCAATTCAAGGCATATCAATGTAGCCATGGTTATTCCATGACAAATTGATGTAACGATGAAGTGATGTTGCTCAAGCACTTCTGCGATGGGTTTTAAATGACTTTATGGGGCGTTAAAGAACAAAAATATAGAGTGACTATGTTTACGTTCTTCTCCTTGCCTAAAGTCATTTTAATTCCCACTGAAATCGAGCACTTTGAATGATAACGGGTATATATATATCTTTCGAATAATTCGAATAGTTGACATTGTTTCGAATATTGCGAATAATAGACGTATATGTGAAATACCGATATTTAAGTGAGAATTAAAATGGAAACATTCCAAACATTACCTAGTGCTGAAGAAGCAGCTTTAGCTAAAGCTTCTAGCCAAGAGCTATCTGCGATACTTCCTGTTGATGGTCTCGCAAGTACCTTTAATATCACATCTGCTGATGGAGTGGTTCACAATGTAACTATACCTGCTGGGGCCTTAAAATTGATGGTCGAGGTGCTTACACAATTAGGCCAAGGAAATGTTGTGAATATTACCCCTATTCACGCAGAGTTAACAACTCAAGAAGGTGCAGATATATTGAATATATCAAGACCTACTTTTATCAAGTTACTTGATGCTGGTGAGATCCCGCACAGCCGGACAGGAAATCGCCGCAAGGTAGCCTTTACTGATATCGTTAAATACAAAGATGACCTTGAGATTAAACGATTAGAATCTTTAAACGCTCTTTCTGAATTAGATCAATTAATGGGTGGTATGGGTTATTAATGTCAAATTATACCGTTCTCTTTGATGCTTGTGTTATGTACCCGGCGCCTTTACGCAGTTATTTAATGTACCTAGCAAATACAGGCTTATTTCGGGCGAAATGGTCGGAACAAATTCATGATGAATGGATTAGAAACTTACTAAAAAATAATACCTCTATAAAACCTGAGCAGCTTCAACGTGTCAGACAGTTAATGAATGAAAATGTTTTGGATTCAGTTGTTGAAGGTTATGAACCACTAATTGATGGGCTTGAGTTACCTGATGTAGATGATCGTCATGTCTTGGCAGCCGCAATACAAGGAAACGCAGAGACAATTGTAACTTTCAACCTCAAAGATTTTCCTAATGCATATCTCGATCAGTTCGACATAAGAGCGATACATCCTGATGAATTCCTATCTGACTTATACTCAATTGACGCAGGCTCAATTTTAAGGGCAGCACAAAATCATATCAACAGTATGAAAAGACCACCCTTTACTGCAACAGAGTATTTAGACTGTTTACAGAAACAAAAATTGCCCAATTTCGTATCTTTACTTCGACCCATGGCATCACTGATAAAGGCCTGTTAGTCTGATTTCTTATAAACCCATTTCATACCGCCGCTACTTTAGCTGCTCTTTTGTTCAAATTGATATAACTCGCTTAAATAGCCTATATGGTATGTGGCCATCAATGGGATAATGAAAGTATTTACCTTCAAATTATAATACAAGCTAAAATCAAACGTGATATTCTCGCCAAAGTTAGAGTCAACTTGGCCTGTTCTATATGTGATTTCGATTCCAAACTTATTTACGCCACTCTTGCCTTTAACTTTCCCGAAGTCAGTTCTTAAACCTATTTTTGTTCCCTGGTAATCGGTTAATTTATCCCATGTCGATTCATCTTCAATCCAAACAAAATCTTCTTCTATCCCAAAAGTAAACGTTCTCAATTTTATCTCGGTGTTAAAACACTAAAAAGTATAACGACACGCTTCAACTGACACATTACTCGGGTTAAATCGATATAAAGCACCTAATCCCATAAAGTTAGATGCTCTGGATATGCTCTCTTTAGCAATATCAAATGCTACAGTTGTTGTCATTCCATCTGATTTGTTTCTTTCATAAATATCATTTGCTTGGCTGTGTAGTGTTTCTATACTCGTTACATCTTGCGCGTTTGATTCATGTTCCAGCGATATCCTGTATTCTAAAACACCTTTATCCTTGTCAAAACGATACACATAATTGAAAGCAGGATTATATCTTCTGTTTTCTACAGGCCCAAAATAACTGTACCACTACAAAATGTTTGCCATATTTTCTAATCCGAACACTCCATTTTACCGTATGAGCTAACGTCTCCCCATATCGCAGGCATAAAAAAACCGCAACTTGTAAAAAGGAGCTGTTTTTTCATAGACGCTGGTCTGTCTATCGCCAAATCTAAACTTTACTAGGTATAATTAACAGACTAAAAAGTTCACTTGTCTACCTTAATTACTGCAACCCTGTAAAGTAAACTCAAAGCCATTCAAGCTAATCACTGCATTTTTCTCGATTGGCATTTTATCATAGACAATTTGTTGGTTTATCATAACTAGCTTACTTTCATCAAGATTACTCTCATTAAGACTATTTTTATCAGGGTTTTGCTTTGGTCTAATGTAAAAGCCATTTTGATAAATTAAGTAAGCGACTATGTTTGCTTGATTTTTGTTATGCCCTAGCTCAATACCATCATTGTTAATACTTAGTGAAATTTCATTGCCGAGTAAAACCCAGCGAGAAAGCAGATCGATATCCATCGATGGCCATGCAGTTTTAGTGTATTTGGAGTCAACAAGCTGGGCAGGGCTAGTGTTTAGCTGCATCATTAAGGATGGTGAGGTATCTGATGTAACGCTTAGCTGCAATTGGCAAAGTGATAGCTTTTCGGCACTTTCACCAGCACCTAGCGTTAATTGAGCATCTTCATTAATAAGAACTTTCTGTTGCGAAGTTAGTTGAGTTTTATTAAAAAAACTGCCATTGGTACTTTGTTGGTTCTCAAGATAAAAGTTATTGTTTTTGCATGAAAAAACACATTGCTTACCACTACGTGATAACTGTTTATACCCAATAGCAAATGAGTTGTTAGGGTCTGCAATAGTGCGGCCTACTGCTAATGTTACAGAGTTAAATAAGTAGTAATGTGCCAAAGCACCTTGACCGATTACAGCGCCTTTAATAGGGTGAATATGTTGTTCTATCTTGGTACGTATTTCGTTAAGTTTGATTAGTTTTTTGTTTGTCAGTCCAATGGACGAAGGGTGATGAATGCATTTGTCGATAAGGCTATAGGCTTTATAATAAGCCTTATCCTCAAAAGCCTGTACCGCTAACTTAAACGTCGCCTTTATTAGCGATTCATTAATGTTTCCGCTTGAATTCTCACTTAAATCCTTCGTTTCAATAAGTAAATCAATGGCTTCTTCAGGTATATTGGCATGTTTGCGCTTTAACTTTATTAAGTAAGCTATAAGAAGTAATGATAGTAATACAGTGACGGCAACAACATAATAAAAGTAATAAGGTGAATTTGTACGAACAAAAGCTAATGTTCTGGCACTACTGTGTGATTTTTTTACCTTAAGGCCTAACTTAGCAAAGCTTTTATGCAATGCCACCTCAAGCTCATCCCTAGGAAGGTAAGAACTATAAACATATTGTCGAGTACTGGTTTGATGCCAGTCCTCACCTTTGGAGCTAAACTCTTCTAACAAGTTAGCCGATATAAAGCCATTAAGTTCTTTCAACTCAGTGTGTATCAATACTAACTCTTCAGCTAAGAAGTCTTTAAGGTTTAGTTCAAATTGATAACGACGAGGTAAGTTCTTTAGCTTTACCACTAAAATAGCGCCCATATCTTGCGCTAACTTGCGGGCATTATTGGCAAACCATTGAGAAAGACATTGTTGCCCACAGTTGAGAGTATCATTTGAAAATTCACCAAATTCATTATGCGTTTCAATGCGTTTTTTAGAGTCTAAATCAACTAAATGAGCCGATAATTCATACCGCCATCGACTCTTTGAATCACTACCTAGTTGATTTACTTCTAAATTAAAACGAATGGCTAAGTTTACTTGCTCTTTATTTAATTCAATGAGTGCTTGTTCAGTAATCTGATGCGATCCCAGTAAAAGTGTCTTATCGGCTACTTCAAAATTTTCAGCTATAAGCTGTTCACTGATGGTTTTTTCAATTAATAGGTAGGCAAGCTTTAAGTTGTTATTGATTTGATGAGGCGCTTTGCTTAGTAATAAAATTTGCCATGTTTGTTGTGCCTGTCTTTTATTAATAATACTATTTTTTGTCTCTTTTAATGGTGTTGTTGGATGTTCATTTTGAGAAACAAAAAAAGCAATGATGGATAGCACCAATACTATAAAAATAGCTAGGTTTATAAAATTAGCTTTGCGGTAAGGTGATTTGTTTTTAACACTCTCAGTATTGGCCTTAGTCTTGCCTTTACTATTGGTTAAGGGCTGTAAACTTGTCGATGAAGGTAATAGTAAAAGGGCTTGTTCTATGGTGTTAATTAATTGGGTATTGGTCGCTAGGTCTTTATTAATGTCTTTGGCATTGCTATGAGGTACTAAAAATGAAGTTTTCACCTTCATTTTACCCCACAGTGTTATTTGCTTTGCTGCTAAGCTTTGTTTAAGTGTTACTTCTTCAACATGATGAATTTTTCTGCTAGTGGTATTAATTTCACCCGTTGCACAAATCACCTGATCGCCAGGGTTAACTTGTCCATTACCTAATATTTGTTGACTGTGAGCGGCATGAGCTAAATAAAAAGCCAGTTGCCAACTATTACCCTGATCAATACGTTTAGCTATATTCATTCTATAGCTACAGGCACCAAAATCTTGTTGAATAATGCCAGCGCCTTTTTTTACAAAGCTATGGTAGGCGCTACTAATATTTGCCGTTGTAGAAGTGCCATTCACTGAAACAATGGAACTTATATCCGCATCATCGATAGTGGTTATATTTTGTATGGCGACTAACCCTTGGGTTGTCGCAACAAAAATATGTAATTTCATCAGTGTTATGTTTTTCCTGTGTTTACATTTATGAGAAAACAATGCATTAAACTTGTATGAGCCGCGGCTTACATTAAATATAACGCGCTATTAGCATCTACGAGTAATTTAAACTGTTTGTCTTCATCTTCCATGAGTAACTGACTACGTCCATCATCTATGGCTGGAAAGTACAAACAATCTACTTGTTTGTTATTTGTTATATGCACAGCCAAGGTATCAGTTAAGTGATGCTCCGCCGGATGGTTTATTGTTAAAATAACATACACTTGGCTTGGCTGGGTTTTATCTCGTTTGAATTTTATCGAAAATTGCTCAGTTACTCTTTCTACTAAGCTTTCACCTGAACTTGCCGCAACCTGTAACCCCGATTGTGCAAAGGTTAATTGCTTAATTAACTGCAGGTATATTCTTCGTAAGTTTATATCGGCATTGATTTTTTTTATTAGCTGCGGGCTACGTTTAACAATATGTGTTTGGCTGTTACCTTTTATTAATTGAACAATATCATTAAACAGCAGCGGACTACTGATTTCATTTCTATCATGTCGCGGCCCTTTAACAAGTGCGCTGTAAGCAGTTCCAACACAAAATAATTGCTCGGCTAATTGTTGCTGTCTTTCTGATTGATTATTCGTGCCCATTTGTTTCTCCATAGAGTAAAGAAAATATACCTTTGAATATGGAAGTATCAGAGCAATAATTCCCATCACACTCTATCGAAGTTAACCAATGTTTTGTCAATGTACCAAGAGATGACTGAATTATATGCTGACAATGTATTAAACCATCATAGCCCTCTTGATATGTATCCAGTGCATCTAGCGTGGGGAGTTGTTGAAAGCCCTCCTTATTATTGGCGTTAAACGCAGATTTACAGGCTTGTAGCGCCTGTTTAAGTTCGAGTGACTGCATTAGTAGTGTTTTACTCTGAGTAAACAGTATTTTATTGATATTTTTTGTTGTGCCATCCACAGAGGTTGCTGTTATCTCGTTCATCTTTTGTTCAAACCAATGTCTAATTTTTTTTGCTTCTGATTGAGGTAAAAGTTCTAAGCTAAAGCCCAGATATCGGCTGTCTTGATGGCTATAGAAAATATAATTGATTGCCATTATTACCTGAGTAATCAGCTGTTGCAGTGTGATTGTTTTTTGCTGGTACTGAAGATAGCTTTGTTGGGGAAGTTCAGCTAGTTTTTGCTGGACAACAGCCGGTGATTTTCTTTTGGCCTGTACTAACGCGGCTTGCCATTGACCAAAAATAGCTAAGCGTACAAAGGATAATGTTAATGTTTTACTAAGCGGATGTTTTTCAACAAGTGGCTCAATAAAGTGCCATTGTGCTTTGGTTAAAAATTTTGGCTCCTGACATAACCAAGCATAATCTTGAGTGTCAATTGAATGAATTGATAATATCTCTTGGATAACATCTGGGGAATATTCACCTGCCTGTGTATTTAAACCAATGGTCTCAGCATGATCTAATGCCAGTGTTTGTTTTGCTTGTTGTATTGCTTGATACACATCAATGAGGTCATAAAGTGCTGAAGCATAAAGCTTATACCCTGGTGATGTATTATCAAATACGGCATATTGCCAAAAAGACAATACGGTGTCGTCATTGAGTACACTTGTATTAACTGCCCCTTTTTCACGGCTGTTTTTTTCTAACCATTGGCTGACATAGCGGAAACGTCTTTGTTGTTGAGCGGGGATCAAATGTTCAGCAAGAAATTGATAGAGTTGTTTTTGTAAATCAGAAGACAGCTTTTTTATTGCCTGCTCATTTTGGCTGCCTTTAAGTTGTTGCTCTATTACCGTTAATTGCTCAGGGGCAAGTGTAATAATTATTTCTAGTAAAACTGCTAGTACTCCTATTCTGGTAGGAGAAATTTGAAAAACTTGCTTGGCAAAGGTCAAGACTAATGCTGTTTCACTTAGGCGTATATTACTATTGTTAGTCGGATTAGTCGGATTAGTCGGATTAGTCTGATTGGTCTGGTGTGGTTGCTCGAAGGCTTGCCTAAATCGTGCTGGGGTAATACTTTCATTAACCCAAAAGAATTCAAGTAATGGTGCATTGGCGATAGTTTTTGTCGGATGGTTAACAACAGCCCAAGCCAAATAACTTAGCTCTAAACAGACCTTGCCATAATTACGGCAAACTAAATATTGAGCCATTTTGTTAACATCGGCCAAACGAAATTTTTTATCTGAAAGGCCTGGCGTGTCCCTGAGGCTATCAATGAATACATTAAAAGATTCGCTTACACCATACCGTGTTATTTTGGAGCTGAGGCTAGCAGTCATAACAGTTGTTAATAGTTTTATTATGTCTCAATTTAAACATTTTTTACTGTTTAATCAATGATATTAAATGACATGCCTATGTAGTTGGCTCAGGAGTTCACTAATTTCGTCATCTTCGAAGTGTTTTGTCGAAGATCCATTATCTTTAAGTTTGGATTCCCGCCAAAACACCGCGGGAATGACATACTCTTTCAATATGGTCTCTTTCCTGATTGATCTATATAGGCATATTAAACAATCATCATAATGATATTGCAGGTCTTATTTTTCACCAAATCTTATGCAGAAGGTAAACATTGTTTTTCTATTAACTGCCAGTCTTTATCAACCTGACGACCGTTTAAGCTGATGTTTGTTAACATTAAGCGTCGATTATTATATTTATAATGTGCTCGTACACTTCTTAAGGGCTCACCGTTAAGTTGCTTGTTAATCAGTGTGGAAAGTTGCCAATCAACTACCTTAGGGAATAAACGAACGGGAGTGCCTGCTAAATTGTATTGTTGTAACCAGTGGCGCTCTTGGTTAGTCAATTGCCCTTGTGCTATACGCAGCCATTGACTTGTTTGTTGTTTTTTATGGGCATTACTTTGGTGATAAGCCGTGTTAGCAAGGAAGACTTTTTGGTTATTTAACACACCAAACCTCATGCCGACACACTGATATAAAAAGCTGAAAATATCTTTTCTTGCGGCCTTTTGGTTTGGCCATGCAAGTTCTATATCGATGGAGTCATCTGAAATAAGTTGTTGATATATATTCGACACACTCTTCATTGTTGCCTTGTTAGGCTGTTTGGCAGAGGGCACTCTCTGCTTTACTAATGCGCTTTGCTCAGTTTCTTTAATTATAGGTTTGACGATAGGTTTAACGATACGTTTATCGCTTGCCTTATCGCTTGCTTTGACCGTACTGATATTTTTATATTTATCCTCATTCACTGGATTCACGGGCATAAATGGCTTTGGCTGTTTCGGTAGCTCAGGTGCTTCAGGTAAATCAACCTTGGTGAATACCAGCGATTGCTCTTTGTGGTTTACCGCCGTTGTTAACTTTTCTTTTAACAACTTTTCCTTTGGTAGTGCTACTTTTTTTAAAGGTATTGAGGGCTGAATCCTCACTGCCTTTTTTAATACACTTTCTTGCCAATGATTAATATTCCATAAGCTAAACACACAATAAGCAATGAGTGTGATTGTGGCTATGGTTATGGTCAGCACTATGAGCTTATTTGAATATGAAGCGTTAATTTCTTGCATAGTGGACACCTGCATTACTGACGAGTTTAGCTTATTATTTAGCTTTTTATTTTGTGAGTGCATGCAGTGAAGTTCTATTCATACGTTCAGCTAAATCTTGCAAATACGCTTGGCGCTTAATTGCTTGTTGTTTAGCTGACACCTCTACTGCAATGTCGGTATTGTCTATTTCAGTATCGGTATTGATTTTTGTACTGGTATTACTTTCGATATGGCTATTGGCAGAGGCTAATAATTGAGGCTCAGTAGTTGTCTCGGTTAATATCGTCTCACTGGCTATATTTTGAGTTTGCACCGTTAACTGTTTGGTGAGTAGTACTTGCTCTTTGTTTTGCATAATAGCTAAGTTGATTTTATCTTCTTGTACATCAAACTGCTCTTGCAGAGTCGCGAGTTGGTTTTCTAAATTAGTTATACGGTTGTTTTGCTTTATTAAAAGCTCACTCTTAAATTGCTCAAGTCTTTGGTCTACATCACTCAAAACGGTTTCTGCAGCTTGTTCTATTTGCTGTTTTGGCATAAAACTTGATAATTTTTCTAGTGAATTTTGTGGCAAAAACAGATAAATAACGGCAAGCAATACCGCAATGGAAAATAAAGTCTTCATGTATATATTCCTTCTATTCGTTTAAGTGTTTTGATTACTGAATTCGGCAGTAATCTTTTGATATTTAATGCTGATTAAAGCACGGATGACAGTGGCAGTAGGCAAGCCGATAACCGTCGTCATGAACGCCATAGAAAATTGTTTTGTTAACCCTGATACGATTAGTTGTATATTTTCAGGGCTCAAGGGCTGTTCTGATAAAGTTCCAATGCCTAAACTGATGCCGAGCAAGGTAAAGGTTAGCGCCAATGTTGCAATAGCATTACCTGCTTGTAAGCCAACTTCTTGCCAATATTTAGCTGATTCTTGCTGCTTTAATTGCACTATGGCATAAGTGCCTGCCGCGACTAAGGAAGCATATATAACAATGAATACAGAGCTAAAAAATCGATCTAACCAGAAGAATAGTTCGCTTAACGGTAAGTCAGTAACATAACTTACTAATGCTAATGAAATGATGGCGAAGCCAATAATCGGCATCATGATTGGCTTCTTATTGCTCATGCTTTTCATTTTGGCAGCGATATCTTGGTTGTTATTTATATCAAAAAAGGAAGCCATTAGCGTGCTCCTGCTCTACTTTTTTCAATGCTTTTATTGGTTATGTTTAATGTATGTAACCAATGCGCCATAGGTGATTTTTTACTTTCACTTCCTGCATGCACTAAAAAAGTGAGGTCGTAATTTTGAAAGGCGTTTTTTGCCATAATACTGTTGCTTGCCGCAATGCGATCATCACGTAATACCATGCGCTCCATATCAACTAAGCGTTTAATCAACTTGTTGGTGTTTTGTTCTCGTTGATAAGCTTCTAACTTAGTGGTTGTTAAGTTATCAAGTAATACCGCACGCTGGCGCTCTAGGTTTTCTAGGGTAAAGAGCATATTTTGTTTTGCATTAACGTTACTTGCTAAGCAGGTAACACCTATCAAAGCGATTAATGTTTTGCTGAAATTTGTCATTATTTACTCCTGATAAAATAAAGTGGTTACTGCTGATGGCTTGTTGGTTTCACTCATTAACTCATTGTCAGTGTCTTCGCCATAAGCAACTTCGTACTCAAGTGCTTGGGCATCAAGGGCAACTAATTTGGCCATATAACTTAACATCAGTGTTTCTTGGTCTAACAGTGATTGTTCGGTTGAAACGCTCATTAATAGCTGGCGCAAGTATTCTTCAGACGTTATATCAATCCCGTTCATTTGTGGTGATTGGTTTGCTTGATGGCGGCTTATGGCCATTTTTAGGTTTTCAATTTGGCTAAGGTTTTTGCTGTATTTGTCGGTATAAGGTGACGATTTTTCTATACCAAGGTGCATTAAAGATTGGTCAACTTGCTCAATAACTTTCTCCATTCGTTGTCGAGCAGCAACCTGTGCTTGCTGAATTTTATAGGTCTCACTATTATTCATTTTTCCTGATTGAAGTCTCAGCTTATCCAGCACACTTTTGTATAAGGTTTGTTTCTTTTCAAGCGCACTTTGGTGCAGGTTATGGCTTTCTTGTAATGCATCTAAGTAGTCAGATTTATACTGCAATAATTCAAAACGTTGATTTTGAACTGCTTGCCCTTCAAGCTCAGGCATTAGTTCAATAATTGATTTAATCATGCTAACGCCATCTTGCATTTCTACATCAAGCTCTATCATGCGTGTTGCCATTGCTGATGCTTGAAAGTCTTTTTGAATACGCTTTTCAATAATATTTGCCGGTAGTTTAATTAATTTATCACTGGCTAAGGGTTTCCAATCGGAAGAAACGCCCCCAAATTGAGTATCGTTAGCAAGTACTACCTGGCTACTTAAAATTAATACAGCAGCTAAGCTGAATGATTTTATCAGTAGTGAGCAGGCTAAATTAAGTTGCTTGTACTTGTTTGAATTTGTTTTAGTTTTGGCTCTAATTATATTTATAGTCATGGATTTCATATGATCCTCCTAATGGTTTAACCAATAATATTTACGTTCAATTTCATCTCTTAATACTCGGCTTATATTTAGTGAGCTGAGCTGTGATGAATGCATAGGTCCAACAGAGAGTAATACTGTGGCAGTGTCTAGAAAGGAGGTGTAGTCTTCAAAGTAGAGATCCTGGCTTGGGTAAATACGTTTGAACCGTTCGACTTCTTTGTTTGCGGTAATGACATCGCCTGATTTAATATAGTTTAGGGTTGCTGCTGCCATCATTTTCATAATAACCAGTTCGTGTTCATCAGTACGGTTATAGTTGGTGGTAAGTGCTGTGCTAATACAAAGGTGTAACGCTTTGGCGGCTGCTAAATATTGTGCATTAGAGGCTGTTGACTCTGCATGGCTTGCCATATTCTGAGCATGGCTTTGACATTCAATGTCCGTTTGCAGGGCAATGAAATTACCATTACTAGTATGACTATTTGAATTATCTGCTTGTTGTGATGTTGAGGAACATGCCGATAGTGTGATTGCAAAAAATACACATATGGTTAACTTTTTATTTGCTATGTTGGTAAAAAAGCGTTGCTTGGAGGTCATAACCCGATCCCTTTTAAAAGGTCATTATTTAGTTAATAAGGGTTATGAAAAGGTGTGAGGAATTTTTAGGAATAAATACTGAAAAGTAATAAACTAATTTGTATTTATTTGTAGGCGTTTGATCTTAGGGGTAATATTTTTTGTTAACATGCCTATGTAGTGAACTCCGGAGCTCGTTATAAAAGTCATGCCTGAGTCATGTGCATAGGCACGTTTGTTAATTACTTTCTGAGTTAATAACTAAGCGAAAACCTTTAGTGTTTGAACGGGTTGAGCGATCATAACCACGTCTGAAAACAGAGCGTAATATCTTGCCTTCATTTAGCCATGAGCCACCTCGAATAACACCTGCATCACAATCTGTGCTATTCCATGCACTACCATCGGTAGGGGCAAAAGAGTAACTATTATGCCAACAATCTTGTGTCCACTCCCATACATTGCCATGCATGTCGTATAGACCAAATTCATTAGGAGTAAAACTTTTTACCCCTGAGGTTTTACGGTCGTTGCCACATATTCCGCTAAATTGACTAAACTGTGCCTGTTGGCAATCAATATCATTACCCCAAGCATATTTTGCACTGCTATCTGCTTTAGCTGCATATTCCCATTGTGCTTCTGAAGGTAAGGAAAATACTTTTCCCGTTTCATTGTTTAACCATGGGATAAATTCATTAACAATATCAAAATAACTAACACTAATTACCGGACGATTACCACGGCCCCATCCTTCATCAGCAGGATTTACCTGACAATTTCCACTTAATCTACAGGCATCCCAAAGGGCAAAGGTAACTTCGGTTGTCATGATGCTAAAGGTTTTGATAGACACAGTATGAGCGGGAGTTTCTCTGTTTTTACATTCACTTTCTTGAATGCAGCCCATAGTGAATTTTCCTGAGGGCAGGGTAATTAAGTTATTTAGAAGCTTATTTATTGCTCGTTTAATGGTCTCTTGTTGTTGCCTTTCTTCAGTTTCTCGTTTCAGCTTTATGTTGTTTTCTTGCTCAGTATTAAGTTGTTTAATAGTGCCCAATGCCTGACTAACATTCAGGCCTTGTGGAAATGTTGCGTGATACAGTTGGTATGCTGCAATTGAATGCTCAGCTTGTACTTGTTTCCATAGCTGCGCATCTTTTTGTTGATAAATATCGGCCAATTTTTTAAGTAATACATCATCTACTTCGCCAGTGACTACTAACCCCTCTCTTTTCTCAAAGGCTTCAATAGCGCGAGTAGTACGCCTATCCATTTCACCTGTAGGGGTTAATTCAAAGCCATGTTTGACCAGCTGGCGTTGTGCATTACTGATTTGTTGTTGACGAAGGCTTGCTCTACTTGTCGTTAATACTTCTTTAATCTGTAATAAATCAGCTAAAGCTTTCTCTGCCTCGGTAATGTAATTGCCTGCACTGTTATTTTGTAAATAACGGTTGTAGCTAATTATCGTGTTCTCTTTTTTGGCCAATACCCATGCCTGATGATCATTACTTGTCGCTTTTTGTTGATTTTTGAACTGACCATATATTGCTATTGATACCGTCAACATTATTAATAATATCCCCAAAAATAATAATTTTGTTGGGCGATGATTGTTAACTAAATTGCTTGTTATCTGATGTTTAGTATTGTGTTCGGTGCAGTGCTCTTGTTGTTTTGTTTTAAGTATTGCAGTCAACTGTTCCCTTGTTTGAGTCGTTGTACTTAATCCTGCTTGCATTAATATGTGAATATCGTCATCTGATAATACTTCCAGCTCAGCTTGAAAATGTTTATTAATCGTTTTTACCCATAAAATTAATGACTGCAATTGGCTAGGATGAGCACTCTTTTTCTCAATAATGTGGTCAATAAATATTGCTAGTGCCGTCTTATCTAGATGATGAATATCCGCTAACACCTGTAATAAAGGTATGTCGGTCGGTTTTATTTCACCTTGTTTATTCAATAACTCAACAATTTTATTTTCTAAAGGTTTAAGCTCTGGCTTTATAGTAGGGTTACTTTGTGAGGACCAAACAAGGGTATCTTCATCCATGTTTTGGTCAATGCTTTGCTCAATAGCTTGAACACTACCTTCATTAATATGCCGAATTATCTTCTGACTAATATTCTGATTATCACCGGTAGGGCTACTTTCTAGATGTGTTTTGGCGGTAGTAAGAGCCGATAGAAATTCAGCGCCGTTAATAGGGCGCAGGTTAGCATCTTGAGATAGCGAGAGAAGTATTAGCTTATTTAATGGTTCGCCTATTTCAGGGGCATATTCGATTGGATCTTGAAAGCGTCCAACAGGTAACTGTCCGGTAAACATCCTATACGCTAAAACCCCCAAACTATAAATATCACTGGCCGCTTTAACATGTTTGGCACTTTCTTGTTGTTCAGGACTCATGTAATTTCTGCTGCCCATGCCAAACCCCGTTTGGCTTTGCTGACTAAGTGGCAGTTTAGCAATGCCAAAATCACTCAATTGCACATGGTTTTGCTCATTAATTAATATATTTGCAGGTTTAATGTCGCGGTGAACTAGTCCACTTTCATGAACGGCACAAAGCGCTTGGCTAATTTGTGTTAAATAATGAATTGCTTGGGTAGAGGGTATTTTTTTGGGGTATTGTTCTTTAGGCGTTTCTTCTAATGCTCCTTGGCTAAACGTGTCTTTGCCAAGTTCATCTACAAGAGTATGTTGAATGTAGGGCATAACGTAATAGGGAGTACCGTCTTCCAGTTCGTCAAAGTCATACATTTCGACAATATATGCATTGCTTGATAACTTTCTAAGGGTTTGTGCTTCGTCGATGAAACGTTGCTTTAATACACTTAAAGGATCGTTAGCAGCGGATGTTACTTGGCTAAGTAAGCTTGCATCCTTCACTTTAAAAACCTTGATAGCAACTTGCAGATTCAGCTTAGGATCTTGCGCTAAATAAACAGAGCCAAAGCTGCCAGAACCCAACTTTTTTAGAACCTTGTATTTATCAATATTCTGCATTCACTATCCGAGTTTTAGAGTGACTTCTACCGCGAAATAACATTTCTATAGGTGTTGTTCTAGTTATTGCTTATTAAAGGGCTAGACGACACATGGATATTTATAAAGTAATAACTTTAAAATTATTACTTTAAAAAAAGTAAAATGTTGTCAGCTATTTTTATTCAGCAACTTGATGGTTTATCTTACCCCTAAGGGTAATTTTTTTCACGGTAAATGTATTACCCTCAAAATTAATTGTAGCGTTTAAGTTCAACTCAGCTAACATTTTTTTCATGTTACGCAGTAATTTTGCTGTGCCTATTGATGATTTATACCATATTTCAGTACGGGTATAACGAATCTCTGTTGGTCGATATGAGTCGTACCCTGAAAAAACAACCAAATACTCTTCAATATCGGAAAAGTGCTCAGAAGTAAAACCATCAAAAATTATGCTGTAGCCCGTGCTTAAATGATTAGTACCCGATAGCTCTAATCCAGAATTTTTCTTACCACCATCGGTTATCCAGGCAAGTTTTTCAACTAATACAGCACTCAAATCATTAGCCATATGGCGTGTTTCATCGTTCAAGTTTGCGACAATACAATTAAGCGCACACTTGCTGGGGACATTCCATGGTGTTGCATGATCAATTTCAAAGTTACCTAAACGCCTACCTGTTTGAACATTCAGTAATCGCCCTTCAATTCTAGCACTTACTTTAGTGGTGTATTCACTGGCTTGTGTCTCAACATAAATTGAAAAGATAACGGCAATATCGATAGGAGGACGCTTAATTGAGCGGGCAATATCAATAATTTCAGCATCTGTACGATTTATTCTATTTTGATCGAAACCATCAAGCGTAATGGCCGTTTCGTCATAGACATCAAAATTGTTGTCATGCATCTTATTGGCTAGTGTGGCAATAACTCGATTAAAGGCACTATTATTTCGAGGCACACTACCATTATTGGCATCATTGCCAATGACAAGGATATTGGCATTGTTAGCAGCATAAGCCGCTGTAGATAAGTTAAGACTCAGTGCTAGCAGCAATAAACTAAATAAACGTGACATACTATTTTCTCCATTGATGTACTTTTGCATTTCATAATTAAGGCTATAAAAACTTTTGAGGCATTTTTCAGCCTGTAGAGAATAAAAATTCAGTGCGATGAGATAAATGAAGCTAATTGAACATTTTTTCCCAGCTAAGTACTTTAATACGTTTTTCTGATAACGGAATATGACGTTTTGGCGGTAGTTTTAATCTAGTTTCAGTCAATATTTTACTTTTAGAAGGGGCGGTATAATTGGCGAGAGTTGCACTTTTATTTTTACTATTACGCATTATGTTATGTGTGCGTAACGTTCTTAGCTGTTCAACTTTTTCATACAAGGCTTGATCAAATGGTTCAGAACTAGCTAAGTAGGCAGGTTGCTGGGTTTTTACCGTATTGGTCTTATTTGCAGGCATTAAACTAACCGCAGCTTTCTTTTTACCTAAGATTTTAGTTGATGCCATAAGTCTGACATCGCTTTTTAACGTGCCTTGCTTAGGGTCATTTGATAAGTGATAGGCTTTATATTTAAAGTGCTCTTGAGCAGATAATACTTTATTAACGTATTTCCTTGTCGCGGGGATAACTGATAATCTTCCTGATTTATCTCGTACTGCTGAACCACCATTATAATGAGATAAGGCAATGTCAGCTCTTTGATCATATCGTGTTAATAGTTTTTTGATAAAGCTAATGCCTAAGGTAATATTAGTTTTTGCATCAAATAATTGATTACGCGACACACCATAAACCCCCTCTGCGGTGGCAGGCATTATTTGCATTATGCCTTTTGCTCCAGCATGACTTAATGCGCGAGGGTTAAAGTCAGACTCAACTTTTGCAATGGCTAATGCTAAAGCTGGATCAATTTGTTGACGATTGGCTTCATCAACTAAAAACTTCTGAATAGCATACGTTTTATTTGGGCTACTCGCGCTAACCTTTGGCGAATGTATCAGCGTTATGATGAGGAATATAGGAATAAAAGTAATGTGCATCGGTTTCATAAGTTAATCCTTAATTTTCATATGCTGTAGGCGATTGTGCCAGGTTTTATTAGACGCGGTTATTGATAGTTTGGGGTGGTTTATCTGCTGCCTTAAGGAAAGTACATCTGCAAAGCTAAGATTGGGATTAACGGCAACAATTAAATTTTTATCTCTAGAAAAGCTAGCGATAGAACGTAAAGTAAGCGACTCATCATAAAATTTGTCATCAAAATAAAAAGCAAATTGCCTATCTGATTTGGTATTACCTGTATTTTCACCTTCGACTTTAAGATCCAAAATAGCTTTTTTTTGTAAGTCATCAGGGAGTTTAGTGGCGTTACTCTGTGCTTCTTTAGGGAAACCCATTGAAAGTAGGGCAACAATAAGCAAGGTAAAAAAAGCCATAGAAAGGCCTAAGGCAACTTCTGTCATGGCACTGGTGGTGGTATCTTGCATAGCTAAACCTAATAATAGTTGTTAATTATTACTATGAAATACTTTGAGGTTTTTTTAGGAAATTGAGAATAATAATTAAGTAAATTGATAACTCTTTTAAATTTTCAGTAAGAGCTGCTCACTTAAGACGAACAGCGTAAAGTCAAAAATAACAGTTTAAAAACCACTGAGCTTAGTGCTAATGTACGCGATATAAATAATTTATTTTGAGTAATTAATGACAATACGGTTAATGTTTTATTCAGGCTTAATCTGTCTAGTATTGCTCCCATTGGTTAGTCATGCACAAGTAGACCATATCAGCCTGCACGAAATAGAAACGCCAGAACGTCAGCCTTTGTCAGTACGCCTTAATATTGTCGAAACACATGAACAGGGCCAACTGTACTTTACTTTATTGAACCGAAACGTCGAAACGACGTTGGATTATCAACGCCTCAATAATTATATGTTAAGGCTGAAAAGCCCTCATTACATTATTGGTCAAGCTTCAGTTTTAGTGTACGAATTTAAACAAAATGGGTGGCGACGAACTCATTCGGTTGATATTTCCAATTCACTTAAAGCTACACCAATAGACAAAAAAACATTGGCAAAAACCACTAAAAGACAAAGACAGTGCCTATTAATTCGTGAACCTAAAGAGACTCTATGGAGTATCGCAAGCCGATATAAAGAGAAATGGAATGTAGATATTTATAGCGCCATATTAGCTATATATAAAAGTAATTTAAGCAAATTTTCTAAACAGCATATTGGGATGCTGATTGATAATGCAGAACTGGTTTGCCCGAGCAGGAAAATAATCACCATGATGGGGAATAAATCGGCAATGGAAGCTGAATTTGAACGATTAAATAATACTTCACCACAATAAAGTCGCTGTAGGCTGCGCTAATCAGCGGTTTTTCAGTAGTGTACACTTTAACTTTGGGGAGGATAAAAGATGGGGTGGCTAAGGGGACATTAACCCTCTAACAAATTTTATTTTTTCTTTAATCGTTAAATATTTTGTAACGTTCCCAAATACAAATATGGTTGCGGTTACTAATTGTATTATGGCTATTTCCATACACTTCATTTTCTTGTTATTTAGTAGATGTGCATTATCTCTTGCCTTATACAGTTCTCCTGTAGTGGGCTTGTGTATTGTTTTTATTGATGTTTTTATAACTTGTAGAATAAGTCAGACATAAAAAAACCGCAATTAAGCGGTTTCTTATCATAAACGGTTGTCTGTTTATCGCCAAATCTAAAAGTTACTAGGTATAACTAATAGACTAAAAAGGTCTTTTTTTGGTGGAGCGGGGGGGAGTTGACTTTCTGTTATTTATTTTTATTAAACAATAGGTTGGTTTTATTTGTTTAAGTTTACTTTCTATTTTACCCTCTTTTTTGCCCGTAATTAAAGTTATGTATGTCTTACTTGATTTAAAGTGGGATATATTTATTTGAAGGTACAACTCTACTTACTTCTATACCAGCATGGCTTAAATCTGTTTGTATTGAGAGGTGAATATTTGTTTTACACCAAATTGAAAAATGTTCGCAATTGTTTTTAGATAAGGAATAACCTTTATTGGCAAGCTTTGATTCTGCACGTTTAGCACATTGCTCTTTTGTTTGTATCTTGTATTGTTCTTTGAGCTTAGTTTCTTGCATGTAAAGATGAATAGATATCCCCGTAGCAGCAATACTGGAGCTGACATTACTACCTCTTTTGAATTCATCATGAAACCTAAGAATATGAAACTCATCAGCATCTTTCAAAAAATGAGACATTTTGGTTTTCATGATTGTATTTTCTGATGATGTATCACTGTCTTTAGATGTATAAGCTATTATCTCATCATTACCTATATAAACACCATAATGTTTATAAAACCCACGACTAACACCTAGTACCATTCCTCGAGATATTTCTTTATTATTTTTTCTCTTATTTTCTAACTCTTTAGTATATTCTTCATTTGATCTTTGAACTTCTGCATCTGCACTGGCTATATCCCAACGATCTTTAATATTTTCTAGCTCTAACTTAATGTCGTATGTGGAGTCGTCAACTTTATGCTTAATGTCATTAAGGGTATCTTCTATTTTCCATTTTAAATCTTCAAATAAACTCATGAATCTTCCCTAATTTTTTTGACTCTCTATAATTTAATATAACCGACAACTCATCAATTTTGTAACTTTATTTTCCACATTTAAAAGCTTTATCTTCTTGATTCTATAAGTGTGTTGTCTCATCCATCTCGGCTTTTCTAGCCACTCTAAGCTGTCATGAACGCTTAGGTCTATATTAGGGGGGAGTTGGTCTTTTTGTTTATGAAAAGCTCTTATAGCTTGATCTAGAGCTGATTCATTACGGCTTTTATGGACTAAGCCAAGACACATTCTACATTTGAATATCTCGCCACTGTATAACACACAGACACGCTTTGAGCATTCTGGGCACGTAAACCAGTATCTAATGCCCCCATAGTTACAATGAGTAGTCTGTAGTTCAATAGGGTAGTCCATGCTTTGCCAATCAGCACCATTCGTACGGCTTTTATATCTTAGGGTTATATTAGGTTTGTTAGGGAACTGAACCGAAGCTGTTTTCTCACCGTTACGACTCCATGTTAAGGTTGTTAAGCCCTTTATGTCTAGCCAACCTCTTTGATTAAACTCTCGGATATCAATATTTCTGAAATCTTCTGTATAGAGTCTATTATCGAAACGACAATGACGTCCTGAACCTTTACCACCAATATTTTTACCCAAAATCATTAGGCTAAATTAAAAGACTTTTAAGCTGTTATGCTTCGACTTGAGGTAAGCTGAACTTTTAGACTTAGCGGAAGCTTGATTGGTCATAAACGGTGCTTTTCCATATTTTTTCCATCTTTCTTTAACATGCAAATATAAGAGCGGTTATTCCATTCTTCGTTAAGTATTTTCGAGTAATTAACCGCCATTTTCCTACACGTCGAAAGGCCTGTCGTTGAGCCTATAAACTCTTCATCTTCAGGGGTAGAACTTCTGACATTTTTCCAATAGTAAACGTCATAAGTTGCAATGTTTTCTACGTAGTCACATGAATACTTAGATGAATATTTATCACAGCCAGATTCATCGCCCCATATATATTGAAATGCAAAAAATCCTACTATTGCTAATATTATTAATCTTCCCATTTTAATAACCTCTCTTTATTCTATCTTCACCGTAAACTTGAACCGCGATTTCAACGTCACTTCCCCAAGAATACTGCTTCAACATTAAAGGGATTTGTACTTTAAACCGCTTAGCTAGTTGTTCGGCACGGTTCTTTTGTTGTGCTGAAGGGGCAAAGTATATTGAAATACTTACAAAATTCTCTGAAGCGTTGATTGATGTATCAAACTCGTTAAAACCGTGAATATAACTCGCAATAACAAATTTTAATAAATCACCTTTCTGTAATGTTGCGGTGCTTTCGGTCTTGTTGGTGTGTGACATATATTTATCTATATTACATAATTCCCGTTCAACATTTTTCGTTGAACGCTCAATAGACTTTGAAAAGATAGTGCTATTGCTTTGATAATTCATAAAAAGAAGAGCGTAGGTTTTACCTGAAAAGCCATCTATTAAGCCGACACCTTCAACTCGTGCATACTTACCAAACCAACTGTAAGTATTATCCGTCGGAGTTATACAATCGCCACGTTTATACTTTGGTTCATTGTTTGAAGAGGCACTAAATGCAATGTTTAAAAATAATAGTAAGAACATAATTCTTTTCATATTCACTCCTTGATTGTTGTTTCTCAGCTATTTAAAGCACTCTCTAGTTTAGACAATCTTTCTTCTAACTCGGTAACTTCTTGAATGTTTATTGTTGTGTTGATTATATTGACAAAGTTTTGTGCTAACTCTATGTTTATATGGCCATTGGCTACAGCATCCATTACTTGATGTGCTTGTTGTATTGGTTTGAGGGTAATATCAAAATCGAAGGTTACCAGCTCAGAAGTAGGCTTTATATTACCCCATGCTTTTTCAGATAATAACTTTAATAACATACCGCTGTTATTGTCATCAGGATCCAAAGCTCTTTGTGCAATGTGTGCAAGCAAAGCTTCTTCTATCTCTATGTTGCTGGCGTTATCAGGTAGCTCAATAAGCATTTTTCTCTTAATGGCATTTAGTATTAATGTTTTAGTTGAAAGGCCACGTTTATTTTGTGGTTGGTTGTCTGTGCTGAATGATGTGTTATTTGCTTTAGTATTTTTCATAATATGCCGTATTATTCCCGTTTATTTTATTTTTAATCGACTAGAACCTGTATCTTTTGTTTGGTCTGGTCTATTGCCTTTACTGCGAGTTTTAGCAAGGTAAGATCCGTGCTTAATAGCTTCTCTAAGCTTTGCTTCGTTGTCGATGTAATGATGGTTAGCAAAGTGAAAAGTGCCGCCCATATCCGTCCATACTTTTCTTACTTGGTCATGGATGTTGCTAGGGTATCTAACAAGGTCGCCATCCATCATAAATACAAAATGATAATGCTGTTTTTTAGTTTTGCACTCCTCACGTACCCATACATAGCCAAACTTAGTATTTCCATAACGATGTATTAAGCGTTTTCGTAATCGCTTTAGCATGGTGGTTATACGCTTGTTATTTGGCGTAAATGATCCTTGATGCAAATCGAATCGCATGAACAAAACTCGTTTGTATAACGACTGCATGGCCAACGTTTGAGTTACCAATGTGTTTAGTATTTGAGTATAACAACCTGATTTCCTGGAGTTGATAGCAAAGTTGTAATCACCAAATTGATAATGCTCTTTAGTTGTTATTGTTTTGAAGCTTCTCTTTGTTTTATGGGGTGTATATAGGGTCTTACTTCCATTAGCTAATATTAATATCCGCTTTTCATCGGGCGATTGGATATTTGAACTTTCACCAGTTAATAATGGCTGGCTTGAATTGTTAGGTGTCAAAACCTCGGTGTTAAAACCATGTTGTGAGGTGTCAAAACCATGTAAAAAAGAGTGGTCGCCTAAACGACCATTTTTAGTTAAACTCATAGTGTGTTACCAAGCAATACCGCTGTGGCTAGCGGTTTGCTTTTTCTTTAAGTTTAATTTTTAACCACGTTTCAAATTCTTGTAAATTGAAAGCGTGATCTGAACCCAGCCTCTTTTTAATTGCCCCCAAAACTTTTAAATGACTTTGTTTTTTCCAGCCATTGCCAGCGTAAACAAATAGAACTTCGTCATGTATTTGTTCTAGCTGGCCTAAATATCTAATTGCTTGGTTGTTACTAAAGTCCTCAGCATAGGCTGTTTTAATAAGTAGTGGGTAAGGAGTTAACCCTACAAGCTCAATATGACAATAACCACGACCTTTAGGTAAACGCAGGTAGTAAATAACATCATCTTGGTTTGTGGTAATGCCGCTATTTTCAAGAGCGGTAGCGGTGAGTTTTAACATCATGGCATGGTTGGTAAGTTGCTTATTCATTTACTTAGCCTCCCATTCGCCAGCTATTAACTGTTGAATTTCAGAGTTTCGCCAAAAATACCTACCTCCAATTTTCTGTGGTATTGGTGCTATTCCTCGTTTCGCCCAACGCAATAAAGTAATTCTATGTACATTGGTTAATTTAGAGGCTTCTTGAGCTTGAATTAAAAAATCAGAAAGGTTATCTAAGTTACGAATTGTCATTGTATTTACCTGTTTAGTTTGGTTTGTTAGCTTTCAAATTAAACAGGTAGTTCAGGTGCTTAGATATGATCTAATATCAGGTTTTTTATCTTAGATAGGTTTTATAAGGGCTGTAGCAAAGCAAAATAAGATGAAGTATTTTAGTTTTTATCCTTTTGAATAAATGAAATTATTTTTTTAGCATTAATCTCAGCCAAACCCTTTTTAGTTCGGGCGTTATCTTTTAAGTAAATGTTCATTTCTTTTGCTAAACCATCTAATTTGTCAATCACTCTAACTTCGTCATAAGAAGGGCTTGCTGTATCAAATTGATCATCACCACTAACTTTTATCATTAATTGTAATATATTTGGCAAAGTGTCAATTTTTACATATCCGTCATTATTGTCACTTTCAGAATAAATGGTATTGCTATTTTTATCCAACGTATTAAAAATAGACTGGATAAATGGAATGAATTTAACACCTGTTATATCAATGTTGTTATACAAACACTCTACTAATTCAGACAAATTATAAATATCTTCACTATCATCAATATGTGAGGTTTTACCTTTTATAGACGCAGGAAAAAAATCTTCATGGTTTTTCTTTAAAGTACTTAATAGGCATTTAAGTTGCTCAAGTGCAAATAAGTCGCCTCTTGTTAATTTATCTATTTGTTCTTTAAAACCAGACGTTAATAAAGAACTATTTTCTTGTATTAGCTTGTATCTTCTATAGTGAAACCATAGGCTATTGCCACGCTTTGGCTCATCTACTTCCTTTCTTGAAATTTTATTTAATAATTTTAGGTCTGCATTTACAGCAATCAGATATGCCCAGTTAAAAACATGATCCTGATCTATCTTGCGATATCTATGAAAATTATTTAAATCAAAGAATCCTATAACTATGAGAACAAATTCAGAAATACTTACATTGATATTAATATAGACTTCGTTTTTAATTTTGGGCATAGGTCACCAATAAACTTACCAAGTAATAAATAACTGAGTCAGGCGGCTTGATTAACCGCTTTTCGGTAGCGAACCTAGACTCAATTAAACCGTTAAATTTTTTTACTTTTCTTTAACTCTGTAACATTAGTGTTGCTTAGTTGCTTACCCCACCATTGCATTAAAGTCTTTCTAAGTTCTAATAGTTCACCTCGGTTGTAAGCCTGCGTAACAGCATTACCTACAACATGATCAAGGCTGCGTTCAATTACATCATCTCTGAACAAAGCTTTACCTTTGTCGTCTATAGCTTCATGTGCCAACGTTGAAAAGCTAGAACGCCAACCATGAGCACAATGGCTAACTAATTTGAGCCTAACTTTATAAACCTTGGTTAATGCCTCAACGGTTATATGACCACTCTTTGAGTTACTTGGAAATAGATAATCACTCTGTTGCCAGCGTAAAGAGTTACGCCACTGAGTTAATAACTCTGTTGTTTCATCAGATAAAGGGACATTAAAATAATCGCCATATTTAGCGGCGTCAGAAAGTTTTATACGGCCTTTAATGCGAGGTATACGCCATAGTTGATTAGTAAGGTCGAATTCATCCCACTTTGCCTTGATGATTGTTTGAGAACGTAAAACTGTTTGGGCTTGTAATAATGAAGCAATACGAATAACAGGCGTAATGTTGACTGTATTGATACCGGCAATTATATTTTGCAATATAGGTAGTGACGTTACCGCAGGCAATTTTTTTGCTGTGTACTTAGTTACCGCACCAATAGATTTTCTTGGTGTTGGATTAACATCAATTTTATTTGCTGTTACCGCATCCTCAAGGATCATATTAAGTAAGGAGCGTACTTTTTTATATGTGGCGGGCTTATCTGCTACGTTTTCTAAAACATTACCTATATGCTGGCGGGAAACTCTATCAAGAGGGAGCCCTCCAATAACAGGTGATATATGAATCCTAAATTTTGCAGACATATCCGTATAATGTTTATCGCTCCATTGTGTTGCGGTAGATATTCTTTTTACCCACAATAAAAAATAGTCATTTAGCGTCAAAGATTGTTTTTTGATACTTTGATTTTTAGCTATGTGTTTTTCTTTGGTAGGATCAATGCCTTGTTTTATAAGAGCTTTGGCTTTCTCTGCATCATCAATAGCTTTGTTTAATGATTTAGTTAATGTGATATCGGTTCTAGCGGTAAGTTTATCTAAGGTTAAAGTACGTTCTTTATTTTTACCCGCTTCTTTAATTCTGTAGCGTAACTGAAATACGGCACTAGACTTGCTGATATTTAATCTTATACCATCGCCAACACTAAGCTTAACGGGCTTGCCAAGCGTTTTAGCTTGCTGCTTTGCTTCTCTTATCGCTTCTATAGTAATAGCCATATTCAGTCCTTAAATATATTTACCCACACGAAATAAACGTAATTTGTAGTTTTACCCACATGTTTACCCGCAGTCGAGTTGGTCTATTATTGTATAGAGTTGTTTAGCATTGTATAGGGGGATTGCTATAAAAGTCTTGTATATCATGTGTCGAGCTAAATTTCAGGCATAAAAAAAGACGCTAGGACGCGTCTTGATCTTTGAAATTGGTGGAGCGGGGGGGAATCGAACCCCCGTCCAAAAAGCCTACATTCTCGGTACTACATGCTTAGTCGCTCGTTTATTTAACCAATTAGACGCCAAGCGACAGGCTTCATCATGGTGAGCTTAATACTATTTCGCGGTTCAGCCTTAAGCGTGCTTCCCTCGCTATCCTATTTGGGGTGACCATCGATCCTCTAACCAATAGGAGAGATTTCAAGGCGATGGCTAGCCTAAGCGGCTAGTGCGAACGTATCGTCGTTAGCAATTATAGTTTTACGGCTTTTTACCAGGCAAACCGCCCCTGGGCA
>CAJXYE010000009.1 GCA_913063325.1 uncultured Colwellia sp.
CTTGGTGCTCGTTACCAAGAACGTCCAGGTGGTTATACTCGCATTTTAAAATGTGGTTTCCGTACTGGTGATAAAGCTCCTATGGCTTACATTGAGTTAGTAGACCGCCCAGTAGTAGAAGATGCTCCTGAAGTAGTTGAAGAGTCAGCTGAAGCTTAAACGAAAGTTTAAACTTTATTTAAAAAACCGAGCTTAGGCTCGGTTTTTTATTGCCTGAAATTTAGTGAAGGCAGGAAGTTGTGTAGATATTGCTGCTTATAGCGTTAACCTTGTCGTCTTCTTACTTGACCTAATCATCAATTCACCGTATAAAATAGCCATTGTATTTTATTTATCTTTTGAGCCTTATGTCGTCACGAAATCCAATAATAGCTGTCACCGGCTCTTCGGGAGCAGGTACATCAACAACTACAGCTGCTTTTGAACATATCTTTAGAACGCTTGGTATATCCTCTGTCAATGTAGAAGGTGATAGTTTCCATCGATTCTCACGTCAAGAAATGGATATGGAAAAGCGTAAGGCCAAAGAAGCGCGAACCAATATCAGTTACTTTGGTGATTTAGCTAATGACTTCAACTCCTTAGAAAAGCTATTTAAGGATTATGGTGAAACAGGCACAGGTAAAATAAGGCGCTATTTACATACTTTTGATGAGGCGGTTCCGTACAATCAAATGCCGGGCACTTTTACTCCTTGGGAAAACTTTGGTGAAGGTACTGACTTGCTATATTATGAAGGCCTTCATGGCGGTGTCGTTACTAAAGATAATGACGTCGCTAAGCATGTAGATTTATTGATTGGCATGGTACCTATTGTAAACTTAGAGTGGATTCAAAAAATCATTCGCGATACCAATAAACGCGGTCATTCTCGTGAAGCAGTGACTGCCAGTATTGTCCGAAGTATGGAAGATTATATCTCCTTTATTACACCACAATTTTCACGTACTCATATCAACTTTCAACGTGTGCCGACTGTAGATACTTCAAACCCATTTAGTGCTAAAGCAATACCTAGCTTAGATGAGAGTTTTGTTGTCATCCGATTTCGAGAAGTGAAGAATGTTGATTTTCAGTATTACCTTCGCATGATTGATGGTTCATTTATGTCACGAGTCAGTACACTTGTTGTGCCAGGTGGCAAGATGGGCTTGGCGATGGAGTTAATCTTAACACCATTAATCCGTGACTTAATTGAAAGAAAGACACAGGCAAATAAACAGCTAGACTGGATGAGTGATCTTTAGAGCGCTCTTTCTGCTGAATATATAAATCTTGTGCCTTAGCTCACTGAAGATTAATCTAGCTGTATTAGTTATGCGTATCTCAGTATTAGTTATGCGTATCTCAGCATTAGTTGCTTGTTGGGAGGTGGTATGATGCCATTAATTTTTTAATGTAATGTGTTTTCTTTAAGGCAGACAATTTCCTATCGAAAACCGACATCATTGCTGAAATTTTTCTTACCTTGCTAACAACCGGGGTGAAAGCCATATAGATTGGCACTTTTGAAACACAACCCACTTCTTTGAACTCACCTTGTTTGCGCAATTTATGTAGTGCAAAAAGGGTACTATTCTTGGTAAACAAAAAGGTGTCCATGCGACCCTTTTCAAGTTTGGCTATGTTTTGAGCTAAGTATCGCTCGTGATATGGTTGAAATTGAAATTGCCATGGATGGTTTTTGACATAGGCATTTAGCTCTTCTATCGAGGTATCTGTTGCAATACCTATTTGTAAGCCTTCAAGAGAATTTATGCCATCATAGCGCCAGTCCGATTCGTACCAGGTAAAAAAACACATTTGCTGATAACCAACAGCAAGCTCTGGATATAGCAAATTAGGCGCCTCACTCTTAGCCGGTGATAATAAAGCATCGGCTTTACCTGTAGAGACATTCTTAATAGCACGTGACCATGGGTATATATGAATTTTGAGTTCATATTGAGTTTCTTCAAATATTTTTTTACCAGTTCTACCACATAACCTGGATGTTTTGGGTCTAAACAGATTTGTGGACACCAATCGATAGCGTCAATATATATAACTTCTTTTACAGCTGTTTGTTCTGAATTTTTCGCTAATAATGGACTTGTTAGACCAAATAATAGGACCATAGCAATGATTTTTGTTTTTGAACTTTTGTGCTTTGTTGAATTCGGAAGAGCCATCGGCATATCGCTTGCACGGTTTTTTGTTAATCTAAATATAATAGTATATTAAGCCAAGAATAGCTCATCAAGCTGTAACCTGAGTTGCGCCACAATATTTGATTTCTCAACACTTGATAGCTCAGGCTCATTGATTTCAAAGAAGTGATGATCAAAGTTGATTGTGTGCCTTGCTAATTTACAATGAAATAAATTTTTATTGGGCAGTCCGCTGTCAACTGCATCGTAGCTTTGAAGTGTTGTGTTATCTAAATAGGCGCTTATTTCTGTAATATCATGATCACGGAAGTATTTATTTCCCTGAAGGTCACGAGTCATGCCTCTGATACGATAATCTATATCAATAACATCAGCTGAGAACGCTTCAATGACATAATCTAGCACCTTTAAAGGTGAAATGATGCCACAGGTTGAAAGCTCAATGTCGGCTCTAAAAATAGCGATACCATCTTGTGGTCTTTCTTCAGGGTAGGTATGAATGCAAAGATGGCTTTTATCTAGGTGGGCGACTAAAGATTCTGGTTTTGCTTCTTCAGAGATCATTAAGGTAACACTCGCTCCTTGAGGGGTGTAATCTTGACTCGCTATATTCAATACATTTCCGCCAATGGCATGACAAATTTTGCTCAGTAACTCAGTTAGTTTTACAGCGCTATACGCTTCGTTAATAAAAGCGTGGTAGCTATCAGTGGATTGACTTGAGGTTAGGTAATGCACCCTATATAACGAAAAGCTTAAACTTTTTGTTAAATTGTTAAAGCCATACAGGGGAATTTTTTTATCAGTAGACATGAATAGGTTTTACTTATTGTGCAACAATTTCAAAATCGTGAGTAATCTCTACTTTTGCATTAAGCATTAAAGCAACAGAGCAATATTTATCTGCCGATAAACTTACAGCACGTTCGACGTGTTTAGGTGCAACATCAGTACCAGTGATAACAAAGTGCAGGTGAATTTTCTCGAACAATGCCGGTACACTATTAGCACGAGTACCAGACAATTCGACCTGACAGCCGCTAACACTTTGTCGAGCTTTCTGTAATATGCTAACTACATCGACAGAGGAACAGCCGCCAAGAGAAATGAGTACACCTTCCATTGGGCTTGGTGCTAAGTTGCCGCCGTTTGCATCTAAAACCATAGTATGGCCACTTTCCGATGTGCCCATAAATAACTCTTCGCCTAACCATTTAACTTGTGCTTTCATTTTTTACTCGATATTAATTTAATGACTGTAAACCTATAGAGGGATTCTATATAAGTTGCGGCGCTATCACCAGTTGGAATGTGTAATGTTTATTGCTAGGGGAGGAAAGAAGCTCTTATTGAGCTTCAACTTTGAAATTTTCTGACTTAGTCTTTATGAATCACACTATCGAATAAATTTTTAATCAAACCAGCAAATTCTCTAATAAATGCCTGTTGTGCGTCATTGACTGGATTATTGATAACACCAGAAAGGATCTCTTCAAGATCGTAAACAATCGCATCTACTTCACGAACAATGGCATTACGTTGATTAAATGTCAGATCAGTGTTTTGGCTGCAAACGGTAATTATTTGCTCGCACAATTCCACTTCAATGGCTGACATAACTGTTTCAGTGGCTGTTTTTGGTGCCGTTGAATTTTCAAATAAGCTGAGGTGTTCTGTAAGGTACTCAATGATTTGAATGTAACCGTCAGTGTCTGTAACCATAATCGCTTTAAATACCTATGCTGAAGAAGAGTACTATTGTTTGAGTATAGCAGTTAGTTTAGCGTTTTTTTTCATTGTGAATCAATAGGGAAAATTGATCTTTATCGAGTGTTTTGGCTATAACTTGGGTAATAGGGTGATGAACTGTAATTTAATTGAATACTGACGACATAATGATAGTCACGATTAAAAATTATTTGAATAAAACAAAATTTAATCGTGAGGTGTATCAGTGCCAATTAATGACTAGATTATGAAAGCGTCGTTGGTACTACCATCAATGCAGCGCGTTGACCGTTGCCAACATTAGCATTAGGGAAAACAACGCTCTCGCCTAGTTGGGTAGTACAATACTCTTCACCTGTGTCAGTAGACAATACGGTACCAACAGGATAATCAGTAAAGTTACTGGCAGCATCATCAACAAAAAGCTTGAAGTTATCACTTACTTTGGTGATATCTCCTAGCGCCTCAAACAAGTTAAAGTCATCATTATCAAAATCTTTTAATAATAAATCTTCATCACAAACAAGGGCTGTTAGCTTTTCTGTCATGGCTTGGAAGTTAGCCATATCATTTTCACCAAAAGGTCTTACTTTACCTAACTCAACAGTAAAGGCATGAGCTTTGAAGTTAGCACTACTGTAATAAGAAAATGTGCCTGTTGGGCCATGACCAAATAGAATAGTATTAACGCCACAAGCAGCCATAAAGCTTAGTTGCTCTTTATCCCAAGGTTTATCACCTTGATAAGGATAGATGGCAAATTTTTCATATTTAGAACTACGGATAGCGGTATGCAAATCATAGTGATAGTTAGTAACGTCACTACTCTTGTCAGCATTAAAGAAATCACTCACATAACTTTCAATTCGCTCGGCACGAAACTTCTCATAACATGGCGCTATGTCTTTATATTTACCACAAAATAAACGGTTTAAATTTTCTGTTTGAAAACGCTTAGCGATATTCATCGCTACAGGGTGACCCATAATAAAAAGGGTACGGTGTTTTACCTGTATCTTTTCTGCGAGAATATCACTAATAATCTGCTGAACAATTTCAATCGGCGCGGTTTCATTGCCATGTATTCCTGATGAAATGACAATAGACTTACTTGGCTGCTCTGAGTTTTCAGGCTCAACTAGCAAAATACCAGTATCGAGTAAGCTCACCTTGGCTTCTTTAACGTTGAAGCTAAGTTGGTTATCTCGACCCGTTTGCGCTAAACCTTGCTCAAATTGGCGTGTTAACGAGATTAAGTCAGCCGTTTTAACAAACTGCTGATAAGCCTGGCTAAACTCTTCACTGTTAATGTCAGTAAGATCTTGCGAAGTAAGTGTATTGTCGTTTTTCATTTAGAATTTCATACCAGGAGTTAGTGTCTCAGGTAAGCTTACCTTTTCTGCTTCAACAGAAGCAATAGGGTAGGCACAGTAATCGGCAGCATAGAATGCGCTGGCTCTGTGATTACCACTAGCACCAATACCACCAAATGGTGCTGCGCTGCTAGCGCCAGTAATCGGCTTGTTCCAGTTTACAATACCTGCACGAATGCGAGTAAAGAAGTGGTTGTAAGATTCTTCACTGTCAGATAATAAACCAGCAGAAAGACCAAAACCTGTATTATTAGCTTCATCAATTGCTTGATCAAAGTCTGTGTAGCGATAGACTTTAACTAACGGGCCAAAGTACTCTTCATCAGGAATGTCAGCAATGATATCCGTTACATCAATAAGACCAGGCGAAACAAAACCAGTACCCGCTTCTAAGTGCTTAAGTTCAATAATTGATTTTGCACCAAGGGCAAGTAATTTAGCTTGTGCATCAACAAGGCTTAACGCGGCCTTTTCTGAAATCATAGAACCCATAAATGGCTGCTCTTCATCATCATAATAACCAATAGTAAGGTTTTTAGTGACTTCGATAAGGCGTGCCAAAATAGCATCGCCCTGCTCATTAGCTTCAATGAATAAACGACGAGCACAAGTACAACGCTGACCTGTAGTAACAAAAGCAGACTGCACAATGTCGTGAACTACTGCATCAATATCGCTAACATCTTTAACAACAAGTGGATTATTACCACCCATCTCTAGTGCTAAGATTTTACCCGGTTGACCAGCAAATTGCTCATGCAATATGTGACCAGTGTTAGAGCTACCTGTAAAGAATAAACCATCAATAAGTTTGTGACTTGCTAAGGCTTTACCTGTTTCAACTTCACCTTGAACAAGGTTGATAACACCTTTAGGTAAACCCGCTTGTTCCCAAAGTTTTAACATTTCTTGTGCAACACGAGGTGTTAATTCACTTGGTTTGAATACAATAGTATTACCGGCAATTAGCGCAGGTACTATGTGACCATTTGGTAAATGACCAGGGAAGTTATAAGGGCCAAAAACAGCTACTACACCATGTGGTTTATGACGAATAAAAGCTTTAGCACCCGGCATAGGGTTTTCAACTGTGCCAGTGCGTTCTTCATAAGCCTTAAGAGAAATAGCTACTTTAGCTACCATAGCGCCAGCTTCACCGGTAGTTTCCCACTTTGGCTTGCCTGTTTCTAAAGCAATGGTTGTTGCTAACGCGTCTTTATTTTCAGTTAATAATTCAGCGAATCTTTTGATTACCGTAACACGCTCTTCTAAGCCAATGTTTGCCCAGCTTTCAAAGGCTTGACGAGCGCTAACTACTGCTTCGTTTACTTGTTCGGCACTGGCTGTTTTACCTTGCCAAATTACTTCGTTGCGGGCAGGGTTAGATGAACTAACATCATGGCCTAAACCGGCTTGCCATTGACCATTAATGAATTGAACTGGATTTGCGTGAGACATGGTATTTCCTTCTCATTGATAGTGGTGACAGAGAGTGTCGCTGTCACCATTAATAATTTGATAAGTGGCTAGTGCTAGCCACCTTAACTTAGTATTCGCTTAGTAAGTTGCTTTTCAAGATAGCGGAGTAGCTATTAATTAGCGACTAAGCGAACCCAGTCGCCTTCTTGTACCATTAGCGCATCAGCAACTGCTTGACTAATAACAACTTGCTCTGCCGTTTCACGTAATGAAAGTGGTGCTTGAGTTGCTCTAAAGTCTTTAACTTTACTATTACAGATGATGTAGTTATCGGTAGATTGCACTTCATCAATGATTACTTGGCAACGTTGGCTTTGGTTGACCGTTCTAATACTGTTAACATGTGATTCAACAGTAGGACCAGCATCAAAAATATCAACATAACCGCGTCTTGCAAAACCTTCTGCTTCAAGCAAGCGAAGAGCAGGTACTGTTTTCGGATGTACCTTATTAATAACGTCTTGTGCTTCTTTACTTAGCAAGTTTACGTAAATTGGATACTTCGGCATCAACTCAGCGATAAACTCTTTTTTACCTATGCCGGTTAAGTAATCAGCGGTAGGGAAGTCCATCGAGAAAAAGTGCTCTTCAAGCCATTCCCAAAAAGGAGAGCTGCCTTTGTCATCTGAGACACCGCGCATTTCTGCAATAATAGTTTCAGAAAAACGCTCTTTGTGTTCAGCAATAAACAGAAAACGAAAACGCGATAAAAAACGGCCGTTATTATTTTTACGATGGCTGTCACTTAAAAATAAGGTACAAATTTCACTTGCACCTGTGTAGTCGTTACACAGTGATAAGGTTTCTACGGTATTGTAAATATTTAGCTCACGTGAGCTATGCACTACTTTACCTAAGTGATAATGATAAAAGGCATCGTCTAAACCCACTGCTGCTTCAATACCACTAGTACCAACAACCTTACCTGTTTCAGTATCTTCCATAACAAAAAGATAACCTTCATTACCGGCATGCTCTACTTCCTTTGCAAAAGAAGCTTCAGTGTGATTAATGCGTTGTTGAAGTAATTGTTCATTTACAGGAAGTGAAGTAAAACCATGACCTGAATCAATGGCTATTTGGTGTAAAGCTTCCAAATCACTTTTTTTAATCGGACGTACAATGATCATAAATGCTCTCTATGAAAAGAAATGGTTACCTGTTCAGGTAGAATGACAAGAACAGGTAATTATTAGCATTGATTAGACTAGATTAAACTAGGCTAGCGATAGCTTTATCAAAGCGTGCTAAACCAAGGGTGATATCTTCATCAGAAATAACTAATGAAGGAGCGAAACGTACGATGTTTGCACCAGCAACTAAGACCATAAGGCCTTCGGTCATAGCGGCATTTAAGAATGCTTTTGCTTGACCTTGGTGCTTGTCATTCAATACCGCGCCAATTAATAAACCTTTACCACGGATTTCAGAGAAAACATTATATTTAGTATTGATTGCATTTAAACCATCAACATAAAGTTTCGCTTTGGCTTTGATACCCGCATAAACTTCTGGTGTATTTACTGTATCAAGTACAGCTTCAGCTACAGCACAAGCTAATGGGTTACCACCGTAAGTACTACCGTGAGTACCAATTTTAAGGTGCTTAGCAATATCAGTTGTGGTAAGCATAGCGCCGATAGGGAAACCGCCACCTAAGCCTTTAGCCGAGGTTAAAATATCAGGAGTAACACCTAAGTCCATGTAAGCGTATAATTCACCTAAACGGCCAACACCTGTTTGTACTTCATCAAAAATTAACAATGCATTGTGTTGGTCACATAAAGCGCGAACACCTTTAATGAATTCATCAGTTGGTGAAATAATGCCACCTTCGCCTTGTAGTGGTTCAATCATAACCGCACAAGTTTTATCTGAGATTAATGCTTTTAAGCTATCAAGGTTATTGTATTCAGCGTGATCAATATCACCTGGCTTAGGACCAAAGCCATCAGAATAAGCAGCTTGACCACCAACGGTTACGGTAAAGAAAGTACGACCGTGGAAACCTTGTTTAAATGCAATGATTTGTGTTTTATCTGCACCATGAACGTCTAATGCCCAACGACGTGCAAGCTTAAGTGCTGCTTCGTTAGATTCTGCACCTGAGTTACAAAAGTAAACTTTTTCAGCAAAGGTACTATCTACCAATTTTTTGGCTAAACGTAATGCTGGTTCGTTAGTTTGAACATTTGATAAATGCCAAATTTTCTCGCCTTGCTCTTTTAATGCACCAACTAAAGCAGGGTGACAATGACCTAATGAGCTAACAGCAATGCCTCCAGCAAAATCGATATATTCTTTGTCTTGTTGATCCCACACTCGAGAGCCTTGACCGCGAACAGGGATAACCGCTGAAGGTGCATAGTTTGGCACCATTACATCATCAAATAAGCCGCGTTCAACTGAAAAATGTTCTGACATTTTTAAAATCCTCATTTATAAGTGGGTAATGTTTTTAACAGCTTACTGTAAATTCTAAATATTGCTTAATGAATACTTAAAATATAATGAAAAATATTTACAGCGCGTCAAAAATAGAGCGATAGTATGACATAAAATAGTCGACTTGTCTTGTTGTGCTAGTCTGTAGGCCAGACAAAACAAAGGCTTAGCTAATTTTATTCATAAAACATGAATATTTATAGAGTATAATATTTTTGTTGAAATAAGGGGGAGAGTGAGAGAGTAACGCTTGCCTGATGAAAATCTTCAGGCTTATTTTTTAATAATTAATCAGAAAAAGATCAGGTGAAATCAGAGTAGGGCTGCCATTTTATGACAAAATAGCACTGTTTTAACATTCGTAAGTTGCTTATAGTCCCTAATTGAAGTTAAGTTTAATGTGATCTATATCGCTCTTTTTCAATAATGTTATTTCAGCGGCTGTCAATTTAACTGCGTTGAGTAATTGTTTGCTTTCATCACTGTTAATGAGTTCTTCCTTTGCTAAAGAACGAAAAGCGACATAAGCTTTAGCTTTTGCAACAAGTTGGGCTACAGGATGCATTTTATCAATGCTATCCGCGTAAGCTAAATCAAATATTGGTTCGGTTATTGCCAGTCGTTTGAAGTGCATTTTTTCAATTAAATCAGCAGATAGTTGTGAGCTTCGCAGTGTTAACTGTTCTAGCAGTAGTTCTTCACTGGTTTCAATTTTTGATAGTACGTTATGCAAGCGCTTGTCTTTATTTTCAAAAGCCTCGCGCACTTCTTTTTTATACATTTCGCTAAAGGTAGTTAAATAGCTACGGGTAACCGCAAGTTTACCAATGTTTGACAGCATACCTGTGGTAAAGGCGGTATATTCATCAAGGCCTTGCGCCTTGGCTAAGGCGCTAGAAGCTAGTCCTATAGACAAGCTATTATTCCATAACTTTCTTTTCATTAGGCCATAAGGCGCGGTGCTGGTTGGCAACCAATGTTTAAGAGTAAAAGTAGGCATGACAAGCATTAAGTTATCTAAACCAATATAGCTTAATGCTAGCTTAGCATCTGTCACTTGTACATCAGCACGCTTTCGGTACTGAGGTTTATTGACTAAGTTTACTAAATCAATAGATAACCAAGATAATGAAGCCGCAAGGTCTTTGATTTGGTTAACTGACGCCGCGCGTGCAGACAAAATATCGAGAATAGTAGGGCAGGCTTCTTCAATACCTAAAATGTGATGGTAAAGGTGCTCCTTATTATCAAAGTCGCTATTGATTTGTGTACGAACCAGATTAAAAAAATTAACTTCGGTTTGTTTACGAAAATACTCTTCACCATGTTCGGCAATCATTTTTTCTTGCTGCGCCTCTACTTCAACAGATAATAATTCACGGCGACGGTTTTTTTGCTCGCTACCTTGATGATCAACCATTGATATTTTACCACATCGCTTTTCCGCAAAATCTTTACAGATAGAGAGGCTAATAGCTCGTTGGTATATAGTGGCGACAGCTTGATTGTTTTCAAAAATTTGCATAGCGGTTTTATTGCTTACCTAGGGTATAAATGGAGTATTGAATACAGTAATTGTAGCGATTTGATAGTGTAAAGTACTACCTTATCTGGCTTTAGTCTAAAAAGCTCTTGTTATTAGTTTATCGGATAATTTTTAAATTGCTTGATAAAATTTGCTAATAAGTTTTGTCCCTGTTCGGTGAGTATCGATTCTGGGTGAAATTGTACGCTACTTATCGGTAGCGTTTTATGTTCTAGCGCCATTATTTCATCAACATCACCTTGTTCATTTTGGCTCCATGCCGTCATGGTGAGGTCGGTTGGCAAGGACTGTTTGTTTACTATTAATGAATGGTATCGAGTCACTTGCAATGGCTGATTAAGCTGGCTAAATAAGCCTTGTTCATTATGGGTTATCTTAGACGTTTTACCATGCATGACTTTTTTTGCTTTTTCAACTGTCGCGCCAAAGTGCTGAGCAATACACTGATGCCCTAAACAAACACCTAACAAAGGAATCTTCCCGGCAAACTGCTCAATTACCGCGAGTGATATGCCAGCTGCGTCAGGATCACAAGGACCTGGCGAAATAACAATATAGTGCGGCTTTAATTGCTCAATGTCAGCTAGGCTAATTTCGTCATTTCTAAAGACAACAACCTCTTGACCTAGCGCTTGAAAATAGTGCACTAAATTAAAAGTAAATGAGTCGTAATTGTCGATCATTAATAACAAAAGGTTCGCCTAGCAGAGGATAAATTTCGCGGCTATTCTAATGGTTTTATTAACGAGGAGCAATGAACGAGGAAAGTTTTGCTAGGTTAAAACATAAGAAGCCAGCGTATGAGCTGGCTTCTTACTTTACATTGAGAAATATTACTTCTTCTCAATTAACAATATATTGCACTAATGCTTAGAATTTAGCAGTTAACTGAACCCATACTTTATTAGTATCTACTTGTGGCTGATCAACATCACCAGAACCGTAGTTAGCTGCTTTTACTAATACGCCGTAGTTTTTGTTGATTTGGTAAGTAGCTACTAAGTTAAGCTCGCTACCAAAATCAATGCTTTCTACGTCTGAAGAGTAGTCATGGTATGTTGCCGCCCATTTAACGCCAGATACTTTACCTTTAGCTGTTAAGTAAACATCTTGTAAACCTTCTTTTGGTGTTGCTAAGAAGGTATCAGCCCAACCGTTAAACTTATGTTTAGTCGCTAATGGAGTGTTAAATGCAACAACGCCATCATCACTGCCTAATAATTCGTAACCACCTAATACTGTTACAGGGCCAAAGTTGTAGGCTGCTTCAGCATTGATATACATAGCTGAGTAGCTAGTAAGGTTATTACCATTGTCACTTTGGCTTGCTAAGCTAGCGTTAACTGCAAACTTACCAAATTTACCCTTGTATAAAGCACCAAACGTACTGCTAGAGTTTTTAGCTTGATCAAATGCCGCATAATCTAAAAGGTAAGCAAAACCAGCAATTTTGTGGCTCTTGTTGATATTGTATTTAGCGTTTGCTAGGTGGAAATCACCTTTAGTATCGCTAGAAGTAATACCGTTGATATTGTGGATTAAGCTGTAATCTACAGAAAATTTATCAGCTTTATATTCTACACGAACACCATCATAGGTTTGCTCGTTTTGTCTCCAACCAACACCACCAACAAAACGCTGATTATTGTGTAAAACACGTTGACGACCAACAACAGCACTAAAACCACTGTTTGCGTACTTGATGAAAGCTTGGTTTACATCAGTGCCTTGTGGATCGGCAATTACTGAGTAGTCAGTGTTACCATTTGTTTTGCTGTTATAGTCATCGACTAAAGCATCCACTTTATCTACTTCTAAACCAAGTGAAAAATTGCTGTATGAGCCAGTATTAACGGTAATACGGCTTTTTAATGTTAATGCCGTAGCATCTTTCTTTGCGTTATCTTGATCTACGCCTTCATAACGAGCACGTAACTGAACTTTAACAGTACTGTCGCTAAGGGCTTCAGTAATACCTTTGCCATGCTCAGTTTCTGCTGAAAAAGCTGCTGGGGCCGCTAAAATAGCGGTAGTGATTAAAGATAAGGTAAATTTGTTTACTGCTGTTTTCATAATAATATCCTAGTGTCATGTTTTATAATTTGGGAGCTTAGTTTTTTATTATTGTTATAGCTAACTGATAAGGTGATTTTTGCATTGCCATTAAAAACAAAGTTTGATTTAAATCAAGTTGTTAAATTTTGTCATTACCTAAGGAGTGAATAGCACTGTTAAATTGATTTACATCAAGTTTTCTACAACTTTAGTCTAGATTAAAGAAAACAAAAATTATTTGATTGAATTTGCATTTTTCAGGCTAGTGAGCCACTTTTAATGTAGCCCTTATATTTATGTTAGGAGATTCTAGTGCCTGAAGAAAGACGTAAACTAGAAGCAAAGATTGAAAGGTTATTAAAAGAGCTAACAGTAGCGCAGCAATGTTCGTTAAGTGAAATAAGTAGCTTTGGTTATACATTATCTTTTGTTAGGTCTACACCTGAGGGTAAGATTGCAATTGTGCAATTAGATAATGGTGCGATTACTATTGATGATGAAGGAGAAATTAATCATAATCCAAATATTAAAATTCGTGATTAATCGATCATTCATAATAAAGGTTGTCAATGAGAAGAGTTGTTTTGTATAGCACGGATAAGTGCCCTCATTGCCAAACAGCAAAACGTTACCTTGAACAACAAGGTATTGCTTTTAGGTTGTGCAATGTTAAAACGAGTAAAGGACAAAAAGAATTTGCTTTAACTGGTCTGCGTGGCGTACCTGTTTTAAAAGTTGGTGACCAGCTACTTAATGGCTTCTCAGTTAAAACATTTACAGTAATGTTTAATAGCTAGTCTTCTGACCAGACTGATCACTTTATTTACCAACCTAACCTAACCTAATCCAACATAACCTTAATATATATCACTTAAACACCGCACGCTTTTATGCCCCTCAAGAAGTTAACTTATATCAATCCACATAAGAAAGTGGTCACTTTTTTATGCGGGATGGTATTACTGCACCAGATGTTCTCAATACGGCTCTTTTAATGCACGCCATTGGTGCAAGTTAACTCATGGTAATGTTTTGTATTCCTCTAAGTCATTAACTAATAAGATAAATTAATGTTGGCATATGAATTGTATTATCAAGTTATTAGTAATATAAAAACGATAACTAGAGGTTAACCATGAAACTAATTAGCGCAATCATAAAACCATTTAAATTAGACGATGTCAGAGAGGCTATTTCTGAAATCGGTGTCGAAGGTATTACCGTGAGTGAAGTTAAAGGTTTTGGACGTCAAAAAGGGCATACCGAATTATATCGCGGCGCTGAATATCAAGTCGATTTCCTGCCTAAAGTTAAACTTGAAATAGCGGTTAATGAAGAGCTTGTGGAGCGTTTAGTTGAAACTATTACTAAAGCTGCCTACACAGGTAAAATTGGTGACGGTAAGATTTTTGTTTATAACCTAGAGCAAGCTATCCGTATTCGTACGGGTGAACTCGATTCTGAAGCACTTTAAAGGAGAAGAATAATGGAACAAAATATATTTCAATTACAATACGCCTTAGACACCTTTTATTTTCTAATTTGTGGTGCCTTGGTTATGTGGATGGCTGCTGGCTTCTCTATGCTTGAAGCGGGTCTAGTTAGAGCTAAAAACACCACTGAAATATTAACCAAAAACGTCGCGCTATATGCCATTGCGTGCATCATGTACTTGATTGTTGGTTACGACATTATGTACGGCGGTGGTATTTTCTTAAATGGTATCGCACTTGATGGTGCTGCAGATGCCGAAGCGCTTGTAGGTACTGTACTTGCTGAATCAGCTGAAGCTGGATTTGATGGCGGTGCAGTTTATTCCAATGCTTCTGACTTTTTCTTCCAAGTTGTGTTTGTTGCTACAGCCATGTCTATAGTGTCAGGTGCTGTTGCCGAACGTATGAAGCTTTGGGCTTTCTTAGCATTTACTGTGGTATTAACGGGTTTTATCTATCCTATGGAAGGTAGCTGGACTTGGAATGGTGATGCTGTGTTTGGTTTATATACCTTAGGAGATTTAGGTTTTTCAGATTTTGCTGGTTCAGGTATTGTTCATATGGCCGGCGCTTCAGCAGCATTAGCTGGTGTGTTATTACTAGGCGCTCGTAAAGGAAAATACGGTAAAGATGGTAAAGTTAACGCAATTCCTGGTGCTAACTTGCCAATGGCAACATTAGGTACGTTTATCTTATGGATGGGTTGGTTTGGTTTTAATGGTGGTTCAGTATTAAAGCTTGCTGATATTAACAGTGCAAACTCTGTTGCTATGGTCTTTTTAAATACCAATGCTGCGGCCGCTGCAGGTGCAATTTCAGCACTTGTTTTTGCTAAGTTCTTGTTTAAGAAAGCTGATTTAACCATGACATTAAATGGTGCTTTGGCCGGTTTAGTTGCTATTACAGCTGAGCCTTCTACACCATCTCCATTACAAGCAACTGTTTTTGGTGCTATTGCCGGCGTAATTGTAGTGATTTCAATATTGGCACTAGATAAAATTAAGATTGATGATCCTGTTGGTGCTATCTCAGTTCACGGTGTAGTTGGTTTCTTTGGCTTGATGATTGTTCCTATCACTAACTCATCGTCTAGCTTTAGTGGTCAACTTATTGGTGCAGCAACTATCTTTGTTTGGGTCTTTGGTACTAGTTTTGTTGTTTGGTTTGCTTTGAAGAAGATCATCGGTATTCGCGTAAGTGCTGAAGAAGAGTATGAAGGTGTTGATATCTCTGACTGTGGTATGGAAGCATATCCAGAATTCACTAGAGGTTAACAGCACCCGAGGTTAAGAGTACTAGAGTTATAATCTTAGTCTCGAAAGCATAAGCATTAAAAAAGCAGCCAATCGTTAGACGATAGGCTGCTTTTTTGTTTGACTAATTTAGGTTCTTTATTTGGTGAATAGGCGCTTTCTTGCGGTGACTAAACCTAACATAACAAGTGCAAACCATGTGATAGAACCGCCACTGTCTTCTTTAACATCAGCTTCCTTTAGATATTTATTAGGATCACTTGGGAAAGTATCAGCTATATCGATTACGCCATCACCATCACTATCAGGCTCTATTGATTTTAATGGAAATAAGTCACTGTCAGTCACAGAAGAAGAATCAATAATAGTTACATGCTCAATAACTACAAAGTTTTCTATGCCTGGTGCACTCATATCAACACATTTTTGACTAGTTTCCATCACCATAGGAATACCTTTTAAGCCACTTGAATCACATAGCTTAAGTTGTGCTACCTTTTCTACTATATCCATTCCTGCAATGACTTGGCCGAAAACGGTAAAACCACCATTTTGTCGATCTAAATTATTGCTATTATCTTTTAAGTTAAAAAACCATTGGTTAGTAGCACTATGAACACTGCTGCCGTTTTTTGCCATGGCAATGGTACCTTTAACATTAGAGTAAACAGGTTCATTCTTCACTGTAGCATTTGGCGAAAGTGCCGTTAAAGGCCATTCTCCGTTAAAGGTAAATCCACCCCCCTGTACAATAAAATCAGCCACAGCTCTATGAACGACAGAGTTAGTGTAAAGCCCTTCATCTATATAGTTAAGAAAGTTTGCTACCGTTTCAGGTGTCGTTGTATCAAACAAATTAACTTTGATAGTGTCTGCGCTTAGAGATGTCTTAATTTCAACGATAGTAGCGTTAGCGGCATTAGTAAAAACTAAACTAGCAGTCGCTATGCTGATAAGAGAAAGTACCGTTCGTGTATTTTTCTTGGTTATTTGTTTAAACATGGATAGCCTAGAGTTAGCCGTAAATGGTTTTAAATTGTGTCTCATAGTAAATGCTGTGATCGACGTTAACAAGTAGCTGTTACATTTTAGTAATGAAATGATGATTTAACTAAAGCAACTTATTAACTTCATAGTTTTACTGGCTTCTAGGCTTGAAAATCTTATCAGTAGTAGCTCAAGCTCTTATACATAGTGTTAGTTAGCTTGCTTTGTTAAGAGGAATGCTTACAATGACGCCGATTTTAATTACAACTTATTAGAAACCTTAGGGATTTAAATGAAAAACTTTATGTTATTAAGTATTGTTATGCTTTCATTCTCATTATCTAGCTTTGCACAAGCAGCAGTAAAAGTTGGCGTAGCGGTCGATATGGATTTAAGTCTTGTTGCCCAAATTGATCGTTACAATATAGTTCTTGGTGATAAAGGTTTTGCCGTTGATTATTTAGTTAAAACAGGTGTCTTTGATAATAAAACACCATTGTCTTGGTATTTCGCTGGCGGTGGTTGGGCTGGCTGGGATCATGGTTTTGGTGTTCGTGCACCTGCAGGTGTTTCTTGGTACTTTGCTAAGGGCTGGGATTTGTATGGACAAGTACAGCCAGTAGCTGATCTTGATAATGATTTTAAATTGAGTGTTGATGGTGCGATTGGTGTACGTTACGCATTTTAATTTTGTCATCATTGGTAAAATATTCATAATAAAGAGCTTTTAAGCTCTTTTTTTATGCCAAATCAATAACCATTAGTTTTATTTTAAATACACTAGGAGCTATCAAATAAAACAGAGTACATTGTTATGCGTTGGCGTTATTTTATTATTTTACAAGCAATTATTCTGCTATTGGCAGTAGGACTTGTTTATAAACATCAAGATAAAGTTACCTTAGTTAAAACTCCACCAACTGAATTAGCGCAATGGTACAAACCTGAGAACAAGCGGCAAGTTTGGTTGCATAATATGTTTAAACTGCGCCGTGAAATGCAGGCTGTTGAGTTTTATGCCCAAAATAAAGATGCAGAACATTTGCAAAAATGGGTAGTTCAGCTAAATCAACACTACGTTAAAATTTCTGATATGGTGCCAGTTTGGCAAAATAAATTATCACTAGAAACCATGAGTGAACTAATAAAAGCCAGTGAAGAAAATGATTTTTCATCCGTTTTAGTTCAGCATAAAGTCATGCAGAAAAGCTGCGATTCCTGTCATGATGATTATCAAGCTATTACGGCTTTGACTTATAGAACCCCTGACTTTTCAAACATTCAGATTACCCACGAAATTAGTTTCGTTGAGCATATGGATACCCTAACGAGACAAGTAAATCAGATAAAAATTTCAGCACAAGATGGTAATAAGCCCTTAGCACTAGCATCTTTAGCAGATCTTACTGATAGTATGGAGTCGCTTGGAGGAAGCTGTGTTGATTGTCATAAAAAAGATCGTCAGGCTTACCCTAGTGAGGTGATGAAAAAAACCCTCCAGAGCTTACAGGTTTCATTAGAGTCAGGTACTGCTAAGCAGCAAGGACGAGATCTTGGTACTTTAGCCGTGTTAGCCTGTGCTCGTTGTCATGGCACACACCGTATTGCTGTTGGTGCGAAACAAAAAATAGTAAAAGATGTGGGTTTTAGTGACTTGATAAAGCACTAGGTATGATGTGTGCTTACTCTACCTAGTGTCGAACTATTGTTGTTCAATTGGTGCTTAAATCAGGAGTCGATTGTACTCGCTTTTAGTGAGCAGGCTTCGACTTAAAGCTCAACCTCATTGATATCAGCTATGTTAACAGCTGAAGTTACGGGTAATATTATTAAAGCTAGTCAGTTTATTATGTACTTAACTGGCTAGTGAAATACAATTTCTACCGCTATTTTTAGCTTTGTATAACGCAACATCAGCTTCATGGAATATTTGATTAAAGTTTGGCTGGTTTTTTGCTAAATGTGAAATACCAAAGCTTGCCGATATATGAACTACCTTGTCACCTAGCATAATATCTTTTATCTCTATCGCTTTTCTGATCCGCTCTGCTATTTCATAAGCCTGTTTTGACGAGGTGTTAGGCAGTATAACTAAGAACTCCTCGCCACCAATTCGCCCTAAAATGTCGTTGTTTCTCACATACTCATTGGCGATAAGGGCAATATCTTTTAATGCAATGTCACCTGCAGGATGTCCATAGGTATCATTAATCTTTTTAAAGTGGTCGACATCGAAAATGATAATGGCAAAATTTTGTTGGTACTTTTTTGCTTGAGCTAACATGCTTTCAGCATAGATAAAGGTGTAACGACGGTTAGCCAATTCAGTTAACGCATCGGTATTAGCGAGTTTGTGTAATATTTTACTTGTTTTGCGCTGGCGATAAATAAAAAATGACAAGCCGATAGAAAAAACTGAAATCGCCGAAATTAATAATACTTGTAATTTTTGTTGTTGTGCGGCGTTCTCAAGGGCAGCTTTATCTAATAACTTATCACGCTCTAATACTTGATTTTGAAGAAGTGCTTGGTCAGTATCAAACATGACTTTATATTTTGAGCGTAGTTTTTCACGTTCTGTATTTTGGTAGCTACGAAAAAGCTCATGGGATTTTTTTTGATATTGATAGGCACTTTGGTAATCTTGGTTAAATACGGCAATATCAGTCTTTAGGTCCAATATTTGGCTGTGCCAAGAAATTCCTTTCTTTTTTTCTAAGGTTGATAGTAGTGTCTCTACTTGTTTTATATTGTCTTGTGCTAAGGCAATGTTTTTACCTGAAAAGGCAATTAATGCACTAAGAATTAAATCATCAATTTGAGTTACTACACTCTTAGAGTTAATATGTACTTCTTGGTATAAAGCAAAGTAATGGCGGGCCTTAACGTTTTGGTTTTTTTGGTGATAAGCTTTAGCTAAACCTAAATAACCGACGTCTATCAAGCTCTCTTGTCCTTCTTTTTTTGATAGCTCGATAACGCGTTGATAAGAGTTAATAGCACTATCTAACTCTTTCATTGCCATATAATTTTGAGCTTGTGTGTTATGGGCAAAAAGTTCATCAAAGTAATATTTATGTTGGTTAAAGTAATGTATAGCTTCTTTTGCCAAGCTAATTGCTTTGTCATTATCATACATATAGGAATATGATCTGGACATCTGTATTTTTAAATAAGCGAGTGCTAATCCATCACCCAATTCCTTAAGGTGTAAGTAGGCTTGATGATAGTATTTTATTGCTTCGCTATCGTTATGGCTATTCGAATATGAATTAGCAATAAAGCTATAAGATTCACCTAATAATTTTTTATTTTCGGTGGCTTTTGCATTTTTTTCTGCTTGTAAAAATAACGCCATTGCATCCTTGGTTTTACCTAGTTCATCCAATACGCCACCATGAGTAAGTAATAATGATATGCCATCATGACTGGTTAGGTCCGGGGATAATGCATAGAACTGTTCGATATGCTGGAGGCTTTTTTCTAGATCGGCTAAATCAAATTGATATTCTGCTAACCTCGAAAATAATGCTGCTTTAGCCGAAGGTGTTAATTCGTTGTGGTGCTGATTAAGTAGATTTTGGGTGAATTCAAGTGCAAGAAGCGGATTTTTATCATTAAGTTTATCTGCTTTCTCAAGTGATTCTTGCAGCCAAGCAGGGTGTACGGTTAATGCGACACATTGCGCGCTAATAACAAACAGGAACGCGAATAGAAAAGCGAGGGTGAAATTGAGCCGCTTAAAGGGGGGGGCGGATAACCTTTTGTTTTTATTTTGAAAACTAGTTCGGTTACTCATTGGCTCTCCTTACTTTAGTCATACTGTGAATCGCTTAAGGTATATTAAGCTGCTAAAACCTAGTCTAGCTTAGGAGTTATGTTCATGGTAGTTAATATGTATGATTCGCTGAAATTATAAACGTCTTTTTAAATCTGAATTTCCACAGGAAATAGTAATGATTTCATATGCATTACCTCCATACGTTCAGAACACTGTGTACAAGTATCGTCAACATCATTATAAAATGGCATAACTTGATCAATATCAAGTGCGCAGAACAGCTTTTACTTTTGTATTTGCGGACTAAATGCTATTATCTAAATAATAGTAATTCTCATTATCTCTTAGGTTTAAAGTTTGAGTGTAATGAATTAGTTTTTTGGACCTATATCATGACCCTAGCCGAACTTCCCCTGAATAAACCTGCAAAAATTAGCGCATTACCAAAAGATGAAGCTATTGCTGCTCAATTAATTGAGCAAGGCTTTACGCTCAGATCACATGTATCGTTAGCACATAAGGCTCCGTTCAACGGGCCGATGGCATTTCGTTTACACAATACTAAGATCAGTATTCAACGTACTATCGCAGCACAAATTGGCGTTAGTCTTTAATTGGTTGGTTAAATCATAAATTAATTAACCAGCTGATGTATTTATAACAAGTAACCACAAAAGAATCTTTCCGTGAAACAATCAAAACATTTCGCACTGGTTGGTTTTGCCAACTCAGGCAAAAGCACTTTATTTAACCTGTTATTATCCGATAACCCAAGTAAGAAAAAGCAAAGTAAGCAAAACGTAGGTAATTGGTCAGGTGTGACGGTTGCTGCCAAAAAAACAAGCTTTACTCTAAATGAGCAGTTGGCTTATTTATCTGATCTCCCTGGTTTAAGTTCATTGGAACGCCATGCAGAGCAAGGTAAAGATCTAACTATATCCCAATCATTTTTACAAGATAATGACATTGATTGTTTAGTCAATGTTGTGGATATTAATCAGCTGAGTCGCCAACTTTATTTAACCAGCCAGTTATTAGAGTTGGGCGTACCTATGATAGTGGTACTGAATAAAACCGACCGACAAAAAAATATAGATATTGATGTATCACAGTTAGCGGTAGAATTAGGTTGTCCTGTTATTGCCATTAGTGCACAACAGGATAGCGCCTTAGTAAAAGTTCAACAGGCATTGGCTCAAATGACAGCTGATATATCTGCCAATCATCAAAAAGTCGTAGATAGTGTTCGTTTAGCGGAAAGCCAAGTGCAATCACCACAGTCCAAGAAAAATCTCAAAGCAATGCAAGCTCGTTATGACTATATTACCGATATGCTGGCGAGAGTCAGTAGTGTTGATGCGACTAATGCTGCTTTTGCTAATCCTGCAGGTCGTAATAAACCATTTTCGGAAAGAATAGATAATATCGTATTACATCCATTAATGGGTGTTCCGATATTTCTTGGCGTGATGTATTTACTCTTTATGTTTGCCATTAATGTCGGTAGTGCCTTTATCGACTTATTCGATATTCTTAGTGGCACTCTCTTTGTTGCTTACCCGTTGCATTTTCTTGCCCCGTTAGATTTACCGCAATGGCTCCTGACTATTGTTGAGGGTTTTGGTAGTGGTATACAAACAGTAGCGACTTTTATACCGGTCATAGCCTGTTTATTTATCGGCTTATCACTCTTGGAAAGTTCAGGGTATTTAGCGCGCGCCGCTTTTGTTGTCGACAGCGTAATGCAAAAAATTGGCTTACCCGGTAAAGCTTTTGTGCCTTTGATTGTCGGTTTTGGTTGTACTGTTCCGGCAGTCATGTCAGCACGAATTCTTGATAGTGAGCGAGAACGCATTACCACAGTAATGATGTCGCCCTTTATGTCATGTGGCGCAAGATTACCTGTTTACGCACTTTTTGCCGCGGCATTTTTTCCTGATAATGGTCAAAACTTAGTGTTTTTATTATATTTAGTGGGCATTGCCGCGGCGATATTTACCGGCTTCTTATTAAAGAAAACGGTATTGTCAGGCACTGCATCATTAAACATAATGGAATTACCTAATTATGAGATGCCAAAAATTCGCGATCTAAGCAAGCGAGTTTGGCAGCGCACTAGTGGATTTGTTACCGGTGCAGGTAAAACCATAGTGATTGTGGTGTGTTTATTGAACTTTTTCAACTCTATTGGCACTGACGGCCAGTTTGGTAATCAAGACAGTGAAAATTCGGTATTGAGCCAAGGTGCAAAAGTAGTTATGCCGTTATTGGCGCCTATGGGCGTTCAAGAAGATAACTGGCAAGCTGGTGTCGGCATTATCACCGGAATCTTTGCTAAGGAAGTGCTAGTTGCCACCTTTAATAATTTATACTCACCTCATGCAGGAGAGGATGAAGCTGAGCCATCGTTATCACAAAGTTGGCAGGATGCTAGTGATAGCATTAAAGAAAATTTATTAGGTATAGCTCCTGATGATCCTCTAGGCATTAGCGTTGGTGAAATCAGTGATTTAAACCTTGCAGCTCAAGAGCAAGGAGTTGAATTAACTACATACCAGCGCATGCAATTAGCATTTGTTAGCCAATTAGGCGCTTTTAGCTATTTGTTGTTTATCTTACTTTATACTCCTTGCGTTGCTGCAATGGGCGCAATTAAAAATGAAGTAGGCAGTCGTTGGGCAGGGTTTGCCGCGATTTGGAGCTTTACCTTTGCATACTTGGTCGCAACCTTATGTTATCAAATAGGTACGCTTTTGGTGACACCTGTTAGTTCTAGTATCACCATTGCTCTTGCATTATTAACCTTTGTATTGATTTATTTTTGGCTTAAGCATAAAGGTAAACGTGTGTTAACAATTCCTGTTAGAGTCAGTTATTCTTCTTAGCTATTCTTGGTAGTAACTCGTTATAACCATTCTATTTTTTATTGGTATAAATAAGATGGGTATACCCGTTACCATTCAAAGTGCGGGTTTTCAGTGGGAATTAAAAACGATTTAGGCAAGGCATTAAGTTTAGATAATGGTTATTCCATTTTTAAATTTAATTACGTAGTATAAATCATTTTTAAACCCATCGAAGAAGCGCTTGAGCAACATTACTTCATCGTTGCTGTGACTTAAAATGGAATAACCATTCTTTTATCACAGCGCCTTGAATTAAAATTGCTCACGCACTCTGAAACATGCATCTTGAATGGTGACGGGTATAATCACTTGCTTAGCAATAATAATCCACGTAATTTAATCGCTAAGTAGGGAATAACTTAGGGTTAGATTATGTGGTTTTTAGGTCAACTTTTTCAAACGGATAAGCAAGCAGACTCTGTACGCTCATTGATTTTATCTTGCAGCCCCTTATTGGCAGCCTTCATACTGTCGGGCTGCGGTGGAGCTAGTGATGCTTCTCAGGATGAAGTGATAGGCAAAGTCATTGATGAAATTATTATTCAGCCTACCATTGAGCAGAGTACGAACTTTGCCGATGAAAATTATACTTTACTTGCCTTAAATGGTTATGAGTATTCAGGACTGCAAGTCTACTGGCCAGCTAATAACGATATCCCTGCAGCACAACAAGCAAGTTTGAAGTTACTAATCCCCAAATTAAATAAACTCTTCACTGAGCAAAATTTTGCCTTTAGCCAACCATTACCTTCAGGTGCGCCACCTCTTTATAAAAAATAGTTTTCAGCCCGCTATCTCCAGCAGTCGATGATGTGGATGTTGGTGAACTTAGTTTTTCATTTCCCGATGATAACGCCATTATTGTTATGCTCGATGTTGATAGCATCCTTGATAATGCTAACCTCAATACCTTATTAATAGAATTAACCAATACAATTTATCAAAGTGAACGTCTTAAGTACCAAGATGAAAATAGCGTATTAGATCGCTTAGTTTCTCGTGGTTTAGTTTTACACTTTTTACAGCAAAACTTAGCTGCGAATGAATTCTCTATTGTTGTCGACATTGATTCATCAGCGTTATCGATCGCTTTAGTACAAGTTAAAGCTGAGCTAGGTGATAGTGGATCTTTAGACGACTGGTTTACTAAAGAACGATTGAGTGAACAAACTAAAGCCAATGCGGTAGGATATTATTTAGCGGCACAACACTTTTCATTTTATAGTGGTAGTGATGCAGCTAATAGCTTTGCTGTTAATAGTGAGCTATTTTCACCTTGGCTAGATAAAGCGAATAATACGGAGAAAAAGTCAGAGCAATATGTGAGAACTGGCAATGTGCCAGATCAAATTGCCATTGAAGAGTTGGCCAGACAAGCCAATTTATACCAAGGTAGTTATTTTATTGAAGGCTTAAACCATGAAAAGTTCATTGCTTTGTCTTTTGATGATGGTCCCTCACAATACACTACAGAAATTTTAGATGTGCTTGAGCAGGCGGAAGTGCCAGCAAGTTTTTTTTGGCAAGGAAAAAGCTTAGCAGTCTATCAAGCTGTTATTGAGCGGGCCATAGCTGCAGGTCATACCGTGGCTAATCATAGCTGGAATCATGCTAACGGCATGAGCTATAACGGCGACGAATTGTGGCAACAACAAGTTTCTCCTACCAATGATGAATTTCAACAATTATTTAAACTTACGCCGAGATTTTATCGACCCCCTTACGGTGAAATTACCGATAAACAAATTGAATATTTAGCCGCCAAGGGCATGAAAGTATTGCTTTGGTCTGTAGACTCAAGAGATTGGAATCCAGCATTAAATAGTGTTGACAATATTGAAAGTGCTCTGATAAATAACCAGCATGAAGAGGTGATTACCTTGATGCATGATGCTGGTGGAAATAGACAAAATACTGTCGATTCATTACCTGCAATTATTGAGCATTATAAAGGCCAAGGTTATCGTTTTGTTAATCTTGAAACCTTATTGGGCATCAGTGATAAGCAATAATCATTGCGTTATCTCATAGGATTTAGTCACAAACTACTAACGATTAAATCATGGTTGAAATGGAAATCTTAGTCAGATGACTCATACTTATTGTGTTAAAAGCTATGTATATACCCGTTCCACCTGAAGATGCAGGATTCAACTGGAATTATAAACGCCTTTAGCCAAGGCATTGATTGAAGAGAATGGTTGTTCAGGAGAATAAGCTCCTGCATTCTCTAAGAAGCTACATCCGTGTAGCGTCCTTGTCGAAATCAATAACGTAGCATAAAGCGTTTATAAACCAGCCCTTGGGGGAAAACTGAGCAAAACATACTAGTCGTTACATTTGTTTTTAAGGGAACAACCATTAACAAAAAATGTGCCTCGATTATGATTCGCTCAGGTTTCCTGAAACGAGCATCTTCAAGTGGTACGGGTATATATTAATAAGTATGATTTTTACTTGATTGGAGGATTTATTATGATGATTGCAAAATGGTGTATTGATGCTAAGTTTGGCCATAAACCAGAAGTCGTTGAATCATTAACTCAGTGGTTTGAAGAAATCGGCTCTCAAATAGGCTGGACTAAAGATAACTCTCGGATTTTAGTGGGCTCTGTTGGTGCGCTAGAGTCGAGTATTATTTCTGAAATAACAATAGAAAATTTGACTGAGCTCAATGATGCTTGGCAGAAATTAGGTGATATTGAAGAGCATAAAGCCTGGAGTAAAACGTTAGAGCCCCATGTGGTTTCTGGCACCCCTAAGTGGGAGATTTATCGGATTATTGAGTAGAAAAGTTAAACGCTAGAGTTGAAAAGGAAGTTATGAGTCTTAAACGTATTGGTATTTTAACGAGTGGTGGTGATGCGCCAGGAATGAACGCGGCTATTCGTGCTGTAGTGCTAGCAGCTCATCACCATCAAATAGAAGTAATAGGCTTTTATCATGGCTTTAACGGCTTAGTATGTGAAGAGCATATTGTTATGGCTGAATCGTTAACTTTATTAAAGGTAAGCGGCATCATCCACCTTGGCGGTACACTATTAAGAAGTGCTCGCTGTCAGTTAATGCATGAAGAAAAAGGCTTGAAATTAGCAGCAAAGACGTTAAATGAGCACAATATCGATGCGTTAGTTGTTATAGGGGGCGATGGTTCTTTTTCTGGCTTGCTGGCGCTTAAACATTATTGGTCGGGGCAGATGATTGGTATTCCCGGTACGATAGATAATGACTTAGATGGTACTGACTACACCATAGGTTTTGCCACTGCAGTGAATACCGGCATAGAAGCTATTGATAAAATTCGTGATACCGCTGACGCATTTGAACGGATATTTATTGTTGAATTAATGGGGCGACATAGTGGCCATATTACCTTTAATGTAGGCATTGCTTGTGCGGCTGAGCAGGTATTGTCATTCGAAAATTTTAGCATTGAAAAACAATCCGAGACCTTACAGCAACTTGCTACTGAAATTGCTGAAGCTAAAGCAGCGTGTCACTCTAGTTATATTATTGTTATTGCTGAAAACTTATGGCCAGGAGGCGCAATAGAATTAGCTAAACAATTACATCAGCACGCTGATATTGAATGCACACCTTGTATATTAGGCCATATTCAGCGCGGTGGCTCACCTGTTGCTAAAGATCGAATATTAGCAACAAAAATGGGCGTGGCTGCAGTGCAGGCACTTATCGATGGTAAATCTCATGTCATGGTGGCAGAGCAAGATAATGCAATGCACCTTATCGCGCTTGATGAGGCTATTAAGCATAAAAAGCTGGTAAGTAAACAACTTATTGATGCGCAGCAAAATATCTTGGCGTTAACGGCACAAACTCAGTGCTAACGCCAAAATATTTCGATTTTAGTATTATTGTGCTTTCAGTTTGGGGATAGATAATGAAAAACTACTGCCATTACCAAGCTCACTTTTAACTAAAAGTTCAGCGTTGATGACTTGCGATAACTTCTGACTAATCGCTAAACCCAGACCTGCATGTTGGGTATTATCTTCAATAGCATTACTCGCCCTGTATCTCGCATCGAATATATAGGCTATGTCCTCTTTACTTATACCACTACCATTATCAGTAACACTCATTTTAACTTCTGTCGTTTTCTGAGCGACAGTTATGACTATTTCACCACCTATATCAGTATGTCTGATGGCATTTTCCAATAAGTTTGTCATGATGCGCTCTAACTTGGCAATATCAGAGTAAACAATGAACTGGCAAGGCTGGGGCTGTAAGGACAATGAAATTTTTCTGTCGGTCGCTTTTAAAGTAAACTTTGCCAAAATGTCGTGTAACAGCTCTCCTATGGCAAAGGTCTCTAAATTAACCGTGACTTGGCCGTTTTCTAAATGCGCTAGTTCAAATATCTGGTCAATAAGGCCTTTTAGTTGATTAACATTACGCTGTACTGTCGCTAAATATTCTTGTTGCTCAATACTGGATAAATCATCGCCTTTGATGGCTAATGTTTCAATGTAGCCTTGCATTGTTGCTAACGGCGTTCGTAGGTCGTGAGACAAGTGAGCTAATAACTCACGACGTATTCGATCGTTTTCAGTTAATAAGGAAAATTGTTGATTAATTTGTAGCACCATATCGTTGAAAGTATTGCCAAGGAAGTGAACTTCATTATTATCAATAGTATTTTTTGAGGTAGATCCCCACTGTTTTAGCCTAATTTTTGTTTGATCAAATTGTACGGCTTTAAGGGCCTGCATTTGTTTTGCTAATTCTCTTACCGGTTGAGTGAAATAATGAAATACCGCCAGTAATACTAGTAAAAGTAATAACAAACTGGCGATAACAAAGGCGCCATACTTTTGTAAATCTTTATCCGCCTGTACTTGGCTAAAAATTGAATCATAAATTTCGCCGCCAATAATAATATATAAATAACCTTGTAGCAGTTCACCTTGATATACAGGGGAAGCTGAAAATATTTTTTTATTGCTAAAGCCACGAGGATCATCACCAAAAACAGGTATTTGTTGTGGTTTAGCTATTAACTGCTTAATTGGGAGTAATGCGACAGATTTTCTCTTTATTTTAGCGGGATCAGCGGAGTAAGTTAAAATATTACCTTGGGCATCTAAAAAGTAAAATTCGAAAGCGGGCCCTAATAACATCAGTGTATGGAAAAGGTTTTCTAAGGCTGCTTTATCGTAAACACCGTCTTGTAATAAAGGATTATCGTGCGCTAAATGTTCAGCTAGATTAACGTGCAATTTTTGCTCAGCTTGATACTTTGATTGTTGTACCAAAGAATTACTCCAAGCGACCAGTAATGAGGCCATGACAATGAAAGCTGTGCAAAGCGTCAATGCTAAACGTTGGTAAAGTGATATTTTCATCTAAAGCAAGTCCTTATTATTTATACTTATTTATGGCGTTAGCTCAGGCATTACACCTGTAGAATTAAGCTTGTAACCAACACCCCAAACGGTTTGGATTATTTTGGGCTCAGCGCAATCCTCTTCAAGCTTTCTTCTAAGGCGATTAATATGGGAGTTAACAGTATGCTCATAACCATTGTGGTGATATCCCCAAACACCATCAAGTAATTGAGCGCGTGAAAATACCTGATCTGGGTGTTTACAGAAAAAGTCAATCAGCTCAAATTCTGTCGCAGTTAAGTTAATCGCTTTACTTTTATAGGTTACTTGATGATATCTATGGTCAACCTGCAATTGTCCAATTGATGTGGCTGTTTGCTCTAACGGTACGGATTTTTCAGCTACATCTTCTTCATTTAGTCGATTATCGATCTCTGTTGAGTTTTTAGCGACAACCGCATGAACTCTGCGCAGTTGGCTTCTTACGCGGGCTTGTAATTCCCTAATGCTAAAGGGCTTAGTCATATAGTCATCAGCACCTAACTCAAGTCCCAATATTCGGTCTATTTCAGATGTTTTTGACGTCAGCATAATAATTGATTGTAATGGCTTTTCTTGTCGAACTTGCCGACAAATATCTAAACCGCTAATACCAGGCAACATCACATCAAGTAAAATGAGTTGATAATCTTTTGTTAAAGCCTGCTGCAAAGCTTTATCACCTTGAGTGCAAATATCGCAGTGTAAATCTAATTCGGATAAATGCACTTTAATAAGCTTAGCAATATCAATTTCGTCTTCAATAATTAGAATATTATCTTTCATAATTTGGCCAATGGCGAGCTAAGCCATTGACCTAGCGCACTACTTAGTTCGAGTAATGGTTAATTTAACTGCAGGATTATCAAAGCGATGATCCTGAGTTAACACAGAGCTTGATAGACCATCATCTTTGCTAACAACACCGGAATGATAACCGATTAGGTCGATGTCATTTCGTGTTGCATCATAACCAACGCCGCCATCTGCGGGGCCTGGAATAGTACCTAGCGCTTCATTATTTAGCTCGGTACCCGAATCATAGACATTTAACCGCCATGATTTTTCTTGATTAAGCATTAATGTTGATATATCTACTCCAGTAAGACCCGAGAAAGCGTCATTTGTATTCACTAACATGGTGGCAACGGTTAAATAAGTTGCCATAGGCTCAGTGGTACTGATGTCTAAAGTGACGCTAGCCCCTGGTGGGACCGCACCTTCACTCGACATTGCCGCCATATTACTTGTTAGTGCAATGAAGTCGGCATTGTCGCCACCTTCGGCTAGCTTCTCTAAAGCAACAGAGGCAGATTGCCCTACTTGCCACATTTTAGTATCGCCATGAAGCGCTACAGCAACAGGCGATAAAGGCTGCGCATAAGTTAGATTAGTTAAGGTTATCGAGTAGCTATATTCCATAGCTGGCGGCTCTGGCATAACGGTAACAACGGGCACAACAACGACTTCTTCAGCAACCTTGTCATTATCATTACAAGCAGCGAGCCCTAAGGTAAATACGCTAGCAATAAGTAGTTGCAGAGTAAGTTTGTTGGTACTCTTTTTGGGAGTGATAAAAGTTAACATATTACCTCCTTATTGCACTGTGATGGTAAGTTTAGCAACAGGGTTCAACCAGCGTTGCACGCTATTATTAATATCACTTTTTCCTGCCGTCATATTATCGTCACCTAAGCTACCACGATGAATGTGTACTTTAGTATTGCTTTCCATATCAGTAACGCCTGTACCGTTCATGCCAATGCTAGCATCTAGTGGTGGAGGCACGGGCATACCTGCTTCACCGGGAGCACCACTGCCACGAATTTCATCATTGGCCTCAGTACCGGCGTCATAGGCATTGAGAAATACGGTATACGTACCGGCTTCTTCAGGAATTTTCCAGCTATCTAAGCCGACAAAACCATCATTGGAAGGTAAAATCATCGCAGCAAGTGACAAATGAGTATTGGCGCTATCATTGGTTAAGCTAAAACTTGCTGACATGGTAGGTGCTAATAAACCCATGGCTGGATTTTCATTAAGGTTAGCGTCAGCATTGGTTAGCATATTTACTAAACCAGAGATATCACCGCCCTCTGCCATGGTTTGAAGCTCAACACTCGCCATTTCACCAGCCATAAAAAGGTGATTGTCACTAGCATGGGCTGCTGTAATAACAGGGGTGAAATGCAAGCCTTGCGTTAAGTTGGTGACAGTAATGGATAATTCTTGTGCCATAGTCGTTGAACTTGCAAACGCGAGTGCTAGTACAGTGAATGCCGACTTTATTGGTGATTGCTTGATTACTTTCATGATACTTTCCTTTGTAGATAGATTGTGTTTTGTTTAACTAAAAGAGAGTATGTCGGTCCAATATTGCTGGAAGATCACGCTTTTATCACTTTTTGTTAGTAAATTAATCACAGAAGTATCACAGTGTTTTTTGGTGAATAGTGGAAGAAGAATAAAATCGAGGGAGGAGCTAGGATGTACATGATTTTCAAGCATATATTAGTGGCTAATAATCTTGGCTTTTAACAAGTAAAACAGAAGTGGAGAAGGGTGTTTCCTTAAAAAAAAGAAAGAAATAAATTAATTTTGAGGAGTGAACGGGTATATATTCGAGGGATGGTACTTATTGTGAACAAATGACTAGTAACATTTATGTAGTCATTTGCTCACAAGTAAAAGTTTACAGAGCTAACTTTATTAACTCAGGCTCAGCTTCACACACTAAGCTATATAATTGAACCTGGCTGATAGCACGGTCTAAGTTATGATTTTCTCGGCTTACTTGGAAATAATTATCGCCATTTAAATGATCTGTTAAAAAACGTGTACCGATAATAAAGGGTAATAGTTTAGCACCAACAATCAAACTTTCTTTCTCTAACGCGGTAAGCTTATCACCAAAAGCATTTTGGTAGTTTTGAATAAGCGCTTCAAATATATCAAGCTTAAGGTACATTTTATCTGTGCTGGTATCATCTTCAGCAAGGTTACTACAACAGGTTCTAACCATATCACCAAAGTCATGCATCAGAAGTCCTGGCATGCAGGTATCTAAGTCGATGACAGCACATGGCTTATCACCATGGGTAAATAACAGATTATTTATCTTAGTATCGTTATGAGTAACATGTAGTGGTAATTTTTTACTAATGTCGACAACATGTTCAATAAAGTTTTGTTGATCAAAGCAAAAATTTACTAACGCTTGGCAGTCAGCTAATCGGTCTTCAACATTATTTTCTACCGCTTCTTTAAGTTGACTCATTCGAAAGCTAATATCATGGAAGTCTTCAATGATGACAGCGATGTCATTTGCAGGAAAGTCACTCAACGCACAACTGAATTGAGCGAATGCTGTGGCAACGAGTGCCGCTTGCTCTGGGGACTCTACTTCTTCAAGCGTATAAGAGCCGTTGATAAATTCCATTAAACGCCAGTAATGCTCACCAATTTTAATACAAGTTGCACCAGTATTGGTTAAGACTTGCCCTGGCACAGAGAGTGGATAGTTATCATTTTTTTGCTGTTCGAGTAAATGCAAATTGATTTTTTGCGCGTTACAGCATAACTCTTCGGTTTTCGGGAAAATTTCGTGATTAATTTGCTGTAAGACAAACTGAAAATCAGGGGTGGTCAATTTATAAGTATTATTAATATGACCATTACCTAAGGTGGTAATTTCAACTTTTGAAAAGTCAAAGTCATAGTTATTGAGTACTGTATCTATGTCCGTGTGAAGTGATGCTGCTTTGTTTTCCATTGCGTTTAATACTTATATTATAGTGTTTATCTTGTTAGCAATTTGATTATTCAAGTAAAATTTTACCAGCCTGCTTATGCTAAAACGTTAATCTGTGACAAATTAACGCGTTACAAATTAGCCGGAGATAGTACTATTTTTTGGCAAAAAGTGCAGTAATTTTTTCATCTACTTGTTTACTATCTTGTGGGTAAGTTAAACCAAACCAACTATCAGTAGTACTTAGCACTTTCACTTTTCTCTTTTTTTGTTCTATTTGCTGCATCACTACGCTAGGTAAGTAACACTCTTGATTAACATCAAGTCGATGATTTTTTATTGATGTGAGTAGCTCGCTAATAGCTTGCTCTAGAGCCACAAAAATATCCGGGTTGAAAAACCAACAATTCATTGAGATTAAACACTCTCGGCTTAGCTTGATAGTTGCATTGTTTGAACTCAACACTCCGCTGATACCTTGGTCATTCGCTTTTATTTGTTCGCACTCTTCAATGCTAGTTAAATAATTTTGCTCATTTAATTTACATAAGCCTCGGTTAACACCGCCAAAATCAGACAAGGTGTTTTGTAATTGATAAGCCACCATTAAATAATCTTTAGCTGTCTCAGTTGATTGTTTTAATAATAAGACAAAGGCTTGTTTACCATAGAAGTCATCAGCATTTATTACCGCAAAACTGTCGGTGATTAACTCTCGACAACACCAAAGTGCGTGTGCCGTACCTAAGGGTTTTGTACGCTGTTCAGGTAAAGTACAGCCTAAGGGTAAATCATCAAAGTTTTGAACAGCAAAGTCATATGTAATACCTTTTGGTAATCGACTAATGACTTGCTGCCTAATTAGTTGCTCTAGCTCTGGACGAATCACAAAAACTACCCGCTTAAAACCAGCATTTTCAGCGTTAATTAAGTTGTATTCCATCAGAGTTAGTTGCTGTGGACCAAATTCAGCTAACTGTTTATTGCCGCCAAAACGAGAGCCTAAGCCGGCTGCTAAAATTACCAGAATGGTCATTTAACTCACTACTCCAAGTGGTTTAGCTTGCTGCCAAATGCCACGGGTAAAGTCAGGTATATCTTTGGAGTTACTTCTATCACTTACCGATTGGGCACTGAGTGGGGTAATAACAGACCATGCTGCAGCATCATAGACATCTTGATCTAATGGCTGGCCATTTCGTAAACAATAGACCATACGCCAAAGCATTAAGAAATCCATACCTCCATGACCGCCATTACGCTCCGCCTCTGGGCCCATTTGTAACCACAATGGGTGATCGTAATTGTCTTGCCATTTGGCCATATCATGATCCCAGCGATGAAAACTCGCATGACTTGGTTTACGACCTTGTTGGCCATTTTTATGCCATTGTTTAACTGCCAACTCATACTGCTGTTGATACTGAGCTTTGATATCTTTTGGGGCGTTTTCAATGGCAATTCTATTAGGGAAACCGGCAAAAGTACCGTTAGTACCTTGAATATAATTATGACGAGAATAAGGTCGTGGGCTAGTGGTATCGTGCTGAACCATTATGGTTCGGCCTTTTACTGTTTTAATAATGCTGGTGTTCATATCACCAGCAATGTAGTTGAGTTGATTACGTTGGTGATCGGCAGGAAATTCTTTCGCCGCATAAGCTTGTCGGCCAATAGCAGGTGAGCTTGTTGAGGTTAGATAATCAAAGCGATCACCTCGGTTAATATTCATATACTGAGCAACAGGGCCTAGGCCATGAGTGGGGTATAAATTGCCATTAGTTTTAGCATGCCAAGCGGTTCGCCAAGAACCTGTTTTTTCGGTGATTTCTTTCATCTGCCAGCGAAGTTCGTGAATGTATGCCGCTTCACCGTGTAATAAGTCGCCGAATAAACCCTGGCGAACCATATTCAACACCATAAGTTCATCACGGCCATAACAAACATTTTCCATCATCATACAGTTTTTCTGTGTACGTTCGGCGGTATCAACTAGCTGCCAACATTCTTCTACGGTTGTTGCCGCAGGTACTTCAACAAAGGCATGTTTACCACTTTCCATGGTATCGACACACATGGGGGTATGCCAGCGCCACGGTGTAGAAATAATGACAATATCAATATCATTGCGTTCAAGCATTTTTTTATACGCTAATTCTGAGCCAGTATAGCTGTCGGGCTTAGCAAAACCTTTCTCAACAACCGTGGCAATAGACTCATTTAAAATTTGTTCATTGGTATCACAAATTGCTTTGATTTCAACACCATCTATGTGGCAGTAATGTTTAACATGGCCAGAGCCGCGCTCACCAACACCGATAAAGCCAATTCTGACCACATCCATCTTAGGCACAACTAGACCCATAACAGACTTACCTTGGGAGGCAGGGGAGTTCTTAGTTGCGGGATTTGAGGATGCACAACCAGAAGTTACACCTGTAGCTACACCTGCGGCAGTTATAGCAGCAACAGATTTTAGAAATTGGCGGCGATCTTGGCTCATAGAGTTATCCCTAACATTGTATTAAAAAGTAATTATTCACACTTAATAAAATAGTAAGCGTTTAAGTGCATGATACTTTATATTATTTATTTGCTGGCGTGGCAATAATTTATACCAATCCATCTAAATCCTCGCTAAGCGATCACTTTCTTAGATGGAATGGTATGACCAAAAATAACAATTGAGGGAGGAGAAACTGGCTAGATTTATTGACAAACTTTATTGGAGTTTACGATAACTTATTAATTAGACTTATTATAAGGGGAACTTAAGGGTAAAGTTAGCACCACATAGTTGTGTATTATTGGCTACTCGAATGCTGCCTTGGTGCCAGTCCATCACTTTGCTGCAAATTGCTAAACCCAAACCAAAATGACCTTGCTCACGACTCCTATCAGCATCTAGTTTTACAAAGGGATTAAAAATAATATCTAACTTATCTTCACTGATACCTTTACCGTCGTCTGCTACCGTAATGTAAAAGGCATTATTGTTATGATTAAGTTGTACACAAACACTATTTTCAGCATATCCAATCGCATTACTGATTAAATTGACCAGCGCACGATAGCACCAGTGATAATCTAGCAGTTGATTAAATGCTTCATCTGAAGCGGACATAGTAACGTTAATATTCTTTTGTTTAGCTAATACTTGGCAATCATTAATAGCTGAGGTAATTAATGCTTGCACATGTATTTGCTGTTTCTTTAAGTTTAAGGCTTGTCGCTCCATCGAGGCATAGTCAAGAAAGACACTGGTCATTTCCTCCATATTAGTTAACTCATTGTCCATGCGCGACAGGTAATTATTTTTCTTTTCAATCGATTTACTGTCTAAAGCGGCTTCTATACCAAATCGTAAACAAGCCATAGGCGTGCGAATATCATGGGATAAACTACGGGCGAGAATTTTATTATCGGCCACTAGCGTTTCTATTTTACTCGCCATGGTATTAAAGCTTTGCTCTAATACTTTGATATAGGAAAACCGGCTTTTAGCTATCCGAACATCAAGTTGCCCAGAGCCAATTTTTGCCGCGGCATTGTTGAGTAGATATAAGCGCCTTGTTAAGGGGATTAACCATAAGATTAAGGTTACACAAATGCTTCCGTAGAGTATCAACGTTAAAATGAAATTAATATTGTCATCGTCTGCTATTTCAACAGGCAGCTCAAGGCGCAAAAGAAATTCAGGGTGATTTGGAATGCTCTTTAATAAATATTGATTCGCACTGGAAGCTAGCAATAAGCCACCTTGCTGATTTACCTGTGCAACGAGTGAGCTAGGTAAAGCAATTTTTCTACTTAAGGCTAAACTAGTTTTCAATTGATAGTGTTGCTGAAATAGTCCCACTTTTTCATATAACTCTGTACTGTTAAGTGTGCTTAACTCGCTAGTGAGGCCATCAACTAGATGTCTATAAACGGTGGTAGCGGGTGTCTCTGTTATTTTATCTTCTGTTGAATAATCAACAAGTTCATCTAAACCCCAGCCAATAAAAAACAGCGAGCCTAAAACGGTAAAAATGATACTTATATAGAGACCGCGCATGTTTAACCTTCAAGGTCTTGTGCAGGCGTTTCTTGCCAAGCATCACCAACAAACAAATAACCTTTACCCCAAATAGTTTTAAATTTTTTCGGCTTTTGAGGATCATCATTAAACAGTTTTCTTAAGCTCGATAACATCACATCAAAGCGTCTGTCTTGACCATCATATTCACGTTTTTTCAATGCTTTAAAAACAGAGTCTCGGTCAACGACACTACCCGCATGTTGCGCTAAATAAGTGAGGAAAGCGAATAAACTAGTGGATAGTTCAACTTCTACACCTTGATAGATAACACGTTTTGCTTCTTGATTTATGGTCAATTCACCAAAAACAAGTTCGGTATTTGATTTATCTTCTGTTGATTCTCTATGACTTAGTTGACGATTAATACGCGCCAATAAAGCACGTGGTCGAACAGGCTTGATAACATAGTCATCTGCACCGGCTTCTAAACCAATCACTTCATCAAATTCATCAGCGCGAGCGGTTAACATAATTATAGGTATTTGTTTACTCGGCTCATGTTGGCGAATAAGGCGACATACTTCAATGCCATTGAGGCCCGGCAGCATAACGTCAAGCAAAACGATGTCAGTGGTGTTTTTTTTGATGACGTCAAGCACCAGATCGCCACGGGCAACGTGAGTTACCTTAAAACCTTGTTCAGTTAAATATTCGCACACCCAATCGGCTAGGCTAATATCATCTTCTACCAATAAAATATTATGCATTATATTTTTCCTGCTCTGTCTGTTTCATACACTGATGTGTCTTCATGTTAGTGAATTAAAAGAGTCGCCAGCGACGTTTACGTGAGGTGCTTTTATGCTGCCAACTTACCTCTACTTTTGTTTCGGCAATAACTTTATTATCGCTTAATGCGCGTAACTGGTATTTAACACTTTTATTTGACTCAAACTCTACTTTTATCTGCACATTGTTATTGTTTTGCCAGCAACCTAGTTGTTTCTTTTTACCTTCTTGATACAGACAAAAACTTTGCTTAGCATCAGAGTGCCATTGTAATTCAACCGTGGCAAAACAAGCACGACCTTGTCTTAAGGTTACACACTGCTCAGGCAGAGCTGTAAAATCAACGTGCTCACTTTTTAGCATATTAATCTCTTCGGCCTGAACAAAATTTAAAAATGATAGGCTAAAAAATATCAATAACAGTACGCGAGCATCAACTATGGCAATTCCTTTGCCAATATTAGAATACATACAGCACTCCAAGCATCACTTGAATAGTTTGACTCTTATCAACGATGGGGCTTTCTTTTACATTATTGGAGAATATGCTGTGTGTTATGCCGGTATTAAAAGACCAACTTGCTGATAAAGGGTACTGTGCATAAACTTCTAGTTGTCCTCTAAAGCCGCCCTTAGCTGTATGTTCGGCTCTGTTATCGGTTGATTCTTCAGGGCTAACACCAATATAATAATCAACTATGTCTTGGCTAAAGTAGGTTAAACCACCGCCTAAATAAATATCCCAGTTTCGGTAAGGTAATAAATAGCTATAAAAACTATCAATAATTATGCCGCCGACATGTTTACCGTTAACATCGTCGCCAGCGCTGCCATAAGCAAAATCAATACTAAATAAAGATTCTTTAAAGAAATGAGAATAACGTAAAGCTATGCCACCAGTACCTTCACGTTCTCTTAACCCTGCTAGTAGCTCATCATCGCCGCCCCCATACTCAATCAGGGAATCTGAGTCATAACCTTGCAAATAAGCCTTGGTAATAAGATCAAGCTGCCATTTATCTTCAACAAATAATTGATAACCAAATTCAGTGCCGCCAAGTAGTGCATTTGAGCGTCTTTGGTTGCTTTGTAAAAAAAAGCCTTTATAGGAAATATCAACCAGTATGCCCGGCATGAAATAATGTAATAATTCGCTTTGTTCAATGCCAGCTATTATTTCTGGATCATAAACCACTGAGAGGTCAAGAATAAACTGCCACTCAAAAGCGTCTTTTGCTATCGGTTTATTAGCATTTTTATCTTCATCCAGGCTGCTTTCTAGTTCAGCAGTACTTTCCTCAATACTACTCTTTTGTGCATAGCTTAATGAGCTAAAAGTTAACAAACAAGATAACAGCAAGCTAATAGAAAGCAGCCGGCTTAAGCCGAGTTCTTGTTTAAGTCTGATATTATTTTTTTTAAAGACCATAGCTACGCACAGAGTAAATTTACAAAAAGTAACTATATGTTACCACGGTGTAAATGTTACTTGTGCGAGTGATGCAGTTTTATTGTTTAAAAAGTGTAAGTAAACTTACCCAGTAACCTTATTTAAGTGACTAAAAGGTCATCTTCAAACCAACGTAGGGAAAGACACCAATATCTTCTTCACCAGAAATATTATATTCCGTTAAGCTATCGCCATCTTCAGGATCATAGTAATAACCCGATACATTTTTTTGTGCCATGGCATTGATAATTGCCCAAGTCCACTTGGCGTCATAACCCCAATAAGTGGTTTTGTAATTAGCCTCCAAGTCTAGACGGTGATAAACCGGTAAGGTTTTTGCGTTTAACTCGCCATACTCGGGTAAAAAGTGATCGTCATAATCAGGGTTTTCACGTAAACCAACGATAGGGGTGTACTTTGCTCCGCTACGCAAGGTGAATCGAAGGCCGAAATCCCAGCGTTCATTTAACTCGTAATTTACAACAGCATTGGCGACCATAGGGGTATCAAGGTAATAATCGGCACTGATATTAGTCAGATCATCAGTACGCTGACTTTGTGACCAACTTAACGATGCCCAACCAAACCAGCCATTATTTCGATCATGCCTAACTAACCACTCAACACCTTGTGCATCGCCAGAAGTATCATTGGTGTAATGTAATTCCAAGTCAGCCTCGGCTGAATGTTCATCGATAGAGCGTGGTAATTCAGTTAACTCTTTATGGTAAATGTCAATGGAGGTAAACCATATGTCGTTTAACTGGTAATCTGCACCCAGTGAGTAATGAGTTGATTGTGGAGACTTTATTTGTGGGTTGCCTAACTTATTTAACGCAGTATCAACATCAGGGAAGCGGCTGTAAGTACCGACCTTTGCTTTAAACGTTAAACCGTCTGCAGCAAACCAATCTAAAGCAAATCGGGGATGAATAAATGTTTGGTCGGTATAATCATTACTTTCAGCTCTTACGCCATAGGTTAATTGCCAACTCTCACTCATTTGCCAAATATCATGAACATAAATGGCGATATCTTCATCAGTTAAGTTAGCATTATCTTGAATTCTGTCCCCTTTATTTGATTCACAATCTGCATCGTTTTCTGTGCAGTAATAAGGGATGATGTCGAAACTGTAATCGACGTCTGATTTACTGTAATCAAGGCCAAAGCCTAACTTGTGATCTGCAAGCCAAGTGATTTGTGATGAAAAGCGCAGGTTATATATCTCTTCATCAACTTTTATAAATTGTCCTTTACCAAATATTTCGTCGGTTGTATTGACAGTATGGCCTGCGACTAACTGCATGATTTTTTGTTCGTCACCATAATATTGCCAAGAAATACTTTGGCTATCAAACTTGGTTGTTATTTTTAAGTCACCTACACTATCAGGGTTAACTCGACCTTCTTCTGATCTTTCAGATATATTAACGCCACCTGTATCACTGGCACCAGAGGCACTAAAGGTAAGTTTATGCGCGTCGCCAATTAGCCATTGATACTTAGCTTGGTAGTCTTCACTTACTGGGGCTTTAAATATGGTATAGCCTTCATCATCTTCCTCATCACTTTCGGGTAAAAATAAATGAATTTGGCTACGGCGATAAGAGACATAAAATGCTTGGTCTTCAAAGGTTTCACCTTCAACCATAAAGCCACTTTTTAGCATGCTTAAATCGATAGTGGTCTCAATATCTTGCTGGCGAGGATCACGTAGTTTTACATCAAAAATACCACCTGTGGCATTACCATATTCACTACCAAATGCAGCAGGGTGAAGGGCAAAGTCTTGAATAAGATTTTCATTAAAAATACTGTCACCGAACAAATGAAAAATATAACCTGCTGGTATGTCATCAATATAAAAAGCGTTGTCATCAGGAGACGAGCCGCGCACAGCGGGTGAACCGGTATCACCGCCGGCATAAACAATGCCCGGTAAGCTATATACCGCACTAAGAGGGTCATTACCAATACCAGCAACACTCATTAGTTGCTCGGTTTGCTCGGTCATTTCACTGTTAGCTTGATTACGTTTTGAGGTAACTTCGATAACCTCAAGACCTTCTTCTGCTTTGTTTTTTTCAGGTGCGGTTTCCGCAGCCATTACGGGTAGTGCAAAGCTGAGCAGTAAAAGTGAACTGACCATGCGAGCAATTGGTGTGAGTGTCATTAGTGGGCTATCCCTGTCTTTTATCAATTTAGTATGTGTACTTGGTATGGATAAATTTTGCCGTACATTGATGTATGAATCAGTAATCTAAGTGTCGAAAAACTGTCAGTTAACTGTAAGAAAATGTCAGTAATCGAGCTTTACTCAAGCTTTTATTGTTCTAGCTCATCATGACGCTTGCAATGAATTGACTTGTGGAAGCTTTCTATTACTATTTCACCCTATAACGCGCACAACTCGAATTTTAGGTAAATGTCTATGTCAGATTTAAGTGCTAAAAAAAACACCGCAGCTAAGCCACAATTTAACTGGCAAGATCCATTATTATTAGAATCTCTACTTTCAGAAGAAGAGCGTCTTGTTCGTGATAGTGCTCATCAATATTGCCAAGAAAAATTAATGCCACGAATTTTGTTGGCTAATCGGCATGAAAATTTTGATGTTGAAATTATGAAAGAGTTTGGTGCGCTGGGATTACTGGGCGCGACTATTGAAGAGAAGTACGGTTGTGCAGGCATCAACTATGTTAGTTACGGCTTAATTGCCCGTGAAGTTGAACGGGTTGATAGCGGTTATCGCAGTGCTATGAGTGTGCAGTCATCATTAGTGATGCACCCCATTCACGCCTATGGCAGCGAAGCACAAAAAATGAAATATCTACCTAAATTAGCAACAGGAGAGTGCATAGGGTGTTTTGGTTTAACTGAGCCTAATTCAGGATCTGATCCTGCGAGTATGGCAACTAAAGCAATTGCGGTTGACGGTGGTTATCAACTTAATGGCAGTAAAATGTGGATAACTAATTCCCCTATTGCAGATGTCTTTATTGTCTGGGCCAAGCTAGAGGGTGTTATCAGAGGCTTTATTCTTGAAAAGGGTATGGCTGGTTTAACAACGCCTAAAATTGAAGGTAAGTTCTCATTACGTGCTTCTATTACTGGCGAAATTGTCATGGATAATGTTTTTGTGCCAAGCGAAAATATGCTACCAGATGCTAGTGGTTTATCAGGACCTTTTGGCTGTTTAAATAAAGCGCGTTATGGTATTGCTTGGGGGGCATTAGGTGCTGCTGAATTTTGTTGGCATGGTGCTCGTCAATATACTTTAGATAGAGAGCAGTTTGGCAAACCCTTAGCGGCGACGCAGTTAATTCAAAAGAAACTAGCTGATATGCAAACTGAGATCACCACGGGCTTGCTGGCGTGTTTGCAAGTAGGCCGTTTGATGGACAGTCATAACTTAGCACCTGAAGCCATTTCATTAATCAAGCGTAACTCTTGTGGTAAAGCCTTAGATATTGCTAGGCAAGCACGTGATATGCATGGTGGTAACGGCATCAGCGATGAGTTTCATATTATTCGTCATGTGATGAATCTCGAAGCCGTTAATACTTATGAAGGCACCCATGATGTGCATGCCTTGATTTTAGGGCGTGCGCAAACTGGCATACAGGCGTTTTTCTAACACTTGTTGTGAGCCTCTTGCCTTATATAAAGCACGTGTTGTCGCAAAGGGTTATCAAGAGGTATACAACCTTGGCAGCTGCCGCGGGGATGTTGATATTACCGAAGCACTGAATAAAACGATGGTAAATCAGTGGGTTGATTTTTCAGTTGATTTGAATTGCTTCGCAGAACGGGGTGTTCAGTTTGATAAAATTGTTGTTCCAGTTGAATTGCGCAGTAAAGGGGTAATATCACTATCGGTGAGTAATATTCATTTTGAAGCGAATGCCGCTAAGTCAGCAAATGTGCGTTGTGACTAATGTAATATGTGAAGCCAAAATTCATTTGATTTTGGCTTCTTTTTCAAACATACGTCTGTTCACTCCTATAAGCTGATTTAAACTAAATTTCACGTCAATGATCCAATAAAGTTAAACCTTCTCTATACTTAGTAGATAGCTTTATTTAGGTTGTGTATTGTGGATAAAAAAACATTACATCTTACTGCCATCACACTTGTTATCTGTGTGGGTGTAATAGTGTTTTATGTGAATTATCAATCGTTTTGGCAACCACAAAAATATTTAGTCACTATCGCTGTATCAAAAACCCCTTTATCGACGCCTTTTTATGTGGCTAAAGCGATTGATGCTTTTGATGGCACCTGTGTCAATGTAAAGTTTGATGAGGTGATTGGTGGTCAAAAAGCGTTTGCGAAAGTGATGAATGGTGAAGCAGACTTTGGCACCAGTTCAGACTCTGTCATTGCTTTTCAAAGCTTGGCTAATAAAGATTTCGTAACCCACGTCATGTTTGTTCAATCGGACAACGATGTAAAACTCATTACCCGTCCATCAGCACAAATTAACTCAGCTATAAGGCTTAAAGGTAAGCGAATAGGTGTTACTAAAGGTACGGCAAGTGAGTATTTTTTAAGTATTTTGTTAGCCTTAGAAGGATTAACGACTGAAGATGTTCAGCTATTTCATTTTAAACCTGATGAATTGGTTCATGGTTTTATTGATAATAAAATAGATGCTTTTGTGCCTTGGGAGCCTTTTGCTTTTCACAGTACAAAATTACTTAATAAACAAATAAAAATCCATGATACAAAAAGTTTAAATATATTGAGTTTTAATCTGATTTCTCTAATAGCGGATAAAGAACTGGTTGAGAAGGCAAAGTGTGTTATCGAAGGATTAACTCTTGCGATCGATTACATAGCTTCACATCCAGAGAAAGCCAAGAGAATTGTCATTAATGAACTAAAACTTTCTGCTGAATTTATAGAGTGGGTTTGGCCGGACTATATTTTCAAACTCGGTTTAAATCAGTCACTCATCCTAAGTATCAAATCTCAAGCTATTTGGGCTGTAGAGACTAAAATGACTGAACATAATGATATACCCAACATAGAGAACTTTATTGACAGTAGAGCAATGTTACAAGTTGATCCTGGAGCTGTAAATATCCCCCTGTAAGAGGAATGTAATGATGAATGGAAGCCTATCCCAACGTATTTATTTTTTTACCTTAAGTTGTTGTGTTTTATTTGCCACCATACTTGGTAGTGTAATATGGTCGTCACAAACAGTAGAGCTTGCTTTTGCTAGAGATAGCTATGCACAACAAGTTGATAATCAGACCAATTCATTAAAGCAGCTTGTCATTAGTGATAATATTTACTCAAGTAGCTACAGTGTAAGTCATTGGCAATCTTTACAGAAAAAATTAACGCGTTTACTTAAATCATCACCTAAATTAACGCCCTCACAGCAAACCGTTCAAAATAGTATTAAAAGCCAAAATGAAAACCTCAAACGCCTATTTTCCCAAATCACTAAGAATAAGCTTAAAAATGCTAGCGCTGCAATAAAGGTACATCTTAAAGCACGTTTGATGATGCAATTGGAAGCGATTAGATCTGACTCCTTACAGCTGTCTTCAATTGCTCATACTGATATTCACAATACCATCAAACATGAAGCCTTCTTTATCATTGCTGTATCTGGAGTTAGTATTGTTGCCTTGTTATTTGGTTCATTTACCTTAATGCACATAGTGAGAAAATCTCTTGATGAAGTAAAACGAGCATTTAAACAAAATCATAGTGGTCATTTCCAAAAAATACATCTCTCTCATCCATCTGACGAATTTGATAGTATCGTCAAAGCCTTTAACGGTATGAATGATAAGTTAAGTGAAACTACCGTATCATTAGCCGTGATGAAAAAGGTGGTTGAAGAACGTACCCATATATTAGAACAACTCTCGAATACAGATCCTCTGACTAAAGTGGCTAATCGTAGAGCATTGTTTGAGCGAGCGTCAATGGAGTTCTCTCGAGCAATAAGAAGTAAAAATAAATTGACGCTGTTATTGTTAGATTGTGACTTCTTCAAAAGGATTAATGATGAGTTTGGTCACTTATTTGGTGACGAGTTATTGATACATATTTGTAATATTTGTGGTCAAGAGATACGAGATATAGATTTTTTAGCTCGGTATGGCGGAGAAGAGTTTATTATTATTTTGCCAAACTGCGATATAAAAGGGGGAATTGAAACGGCTAATCGCATTCAACACTCATTAGCATGTCACTGTATTGCGATGAAAGATAAGGAAATATGTGTGACTTTGAGTATTGGCGTTTGTATGCTCAGTGAGCAGCATAAAGATTTAGAGCAGTTAATTAATGATACGGATAAAGCCATGTACCAAGCTAAGGAAAATGGTCGAAATCGTATTGAAGTACTGACCCCGCCCAATTTGCATTAAGTTTTCATCCATCGGAATACTTATTTCCTTTGCAAAGTCGCTATATTTTTTGAAACAATCATGTAACGTCAAGTGTATTGAGTTCATTCAATCGTTATTGTTAGGCAATGCACAAGTTTAATAACCACTAGGATATAATAATGAACATAAATACAATTAAAAGGTGAAATCCCGCTAAGTTAGCGGCACTTTCTGCACTGAATTATGTCATGTTATTTGAGAAAATAAGATTATTATTTGTATAGTAATGCTTATTGTATAAATGAGCATTGCTTATTCTTCTTTGCTAGCTTACGGCGCTTATTAATTTCATTCTACCGCATAAAAACCTATCCGCCCCTCTTTTACAAAAACTGTACAAAAGCCTGCACACCTGTATCAAGGGTGATTTTGCCTAAAAATCTGATAATATGATCTTAATCATGTTGCTTATTTTTTACCCCTTTAGAGTAGTGCGATAACCTTTAAGGGAGAGTAACTGTATGTCGTATGAAACAAATTTTGGTAAAGCTTACAATGAACAATTACCTACATTAGGCGAAACCATGCAGCATGTTATTCGCTTTTTTGGCGGGCAACACATTTATGGTGTTGGTGGTGACTTTGCTGCTAATTTAATTGCCGCTCTAAGTGCCGACGAACAGGGTGAGGCAATTCAAATTAATCCTTCAAGTAATGAAATGCACGCAGGGTTTTCAGCGTGTGCTCAGGCCGAAGTCGATGGTATGGGTTTTTGTTTAACCACCTATATGGTTGGGAGTTTACCTTGTACTAGTGCTGCAGCATTAGCAGTAACCGAAGGTTTGCCTGTAGTCTTTATTTCGGGAGCTCCCGCAGAAAGTGAAGTGAATCAAGTCGCCATCCACCATACTATTCACCCGAATGCTTCATGGAAAGCTGAATACGATAACGCTTTAGAAGCTTTTTCTGCCTTGGGCATGCGAGTAGAACGTCTACAAGGTCAACGAGTAGAAGGACATCCCAATATTGCGGGACAACGTTTTTATCAAATTGTTGCTGAGGCTTATAAAAATAAACAGCCGGTATTTATTGAAGTACCACGTGATCAAGTGTTTGCTAAAACTCAACCCATTAAGTTACCGAGTTCTCAAGAGAATATTTGTTGCGGTAGCAATATACTGGCGGGTACTGAGTTAATTGTCGAAAATATCTTGAGTAAACTTGAACAGGCCAAAGCACCAATGTTGTATCTTGGTGATCGCCTTAAACATAATGAAAAGCTTAAATCACTTATTTTGACGTTTGCAGAAATGTTTAATATTCCTTACGCAACGACTTGGTTTGCTAAGGGCTTATTTGATGAGTACGCGCCACTTTGCTTAGGTGCTTACAATGGTGTCTTTACTCAAACCGCAGGTCGAGAGTATATTGAAAAGTCGGCTGATTATGTTATTGATGTCGCCACCAGTATTTTTCCACAAGATTGTAATATTGCCTTTGCTACAGGCACACATAAAATAGAGACTTTTGAAAATAAAACACTGCTCAAAGGCGGTTCATTATTAGAAAAAGATCTGGTTGCTATCTTTGAAGGTCTACTTGAAAAAAATAATAAGTCATTTGATTTTGATGCTCTAAGTCAAGCGATGAAAAGCAAAGAAAATACTGAGTTGTCTGCAGGAAGTGATGACATTGATTTTAATAACCTTGCGCAAACACTTAATGATTTACAGGCACAAGATGAAAGTACCTATGTCTATTTACCTGAGGTAGGTAACTCGTACTTCGCCAGCTATAGTTTGAAAGTAGGTCACTCAATACTGGGGCGATCATGGCTCACTAATCCATGGTATGGTGCAATGGGCACAGCATTACCTTATGCCAGAGTGGTTGCTCAACGTATAAAGTCGAAACAATTAGCCGAACGTGCCGTAGTTATCATTGGCGATGGCGGTTTTCATTTTCAGCTCAACGAACTAATTCACTTCTTAAAAGATAAAACCGACGTCACCATTGTTTACATGCGTAATAATATTTTTCATTTGGGAAAAAGTGGTGATGGCGCAATTTATCACTGTAATGATAAAGAGTTTGATGTGCATAGTTTAGTGAAAGCTTACCAAGGTCATAGTAAAACTTGCACTAGTGTTGGTGAGTTTAAAGACTACTTTAAAGTTTGTAAGCAACAATCAGGTATTTCATTGATTGAAGTGCCAGCTAAACCGGTAGAAGAAAGGCAAAGCAATGAGCTGAAACTGCTTAATCTTTATATTAAATCTCAAAATGGTCAAGTTGAAGCCATGCAGGCATGGAAAAAATTAACAGAGTAATAATATCTACTTTTATTTTTATTATTATGAAAGTGTGGGATATTAACAATCGTTGAGCTGCAATCATCAGCAATGATATTTATGATGATTGCATGTTTTCCCTCGGTATGGCCATAAATGAAAATAAAGTAAGCAGTGAGTAATGAAAGATATATATCAGGAAAAAGGTTATGTACTCATTAGAAACTTTCTTAGTGACAATGAAGTAGTTGAATTGCGTACTATATTGAACGAATTCCATCACTTGTGGCAACAAAAAAATGCAAGTTTTTATGCTGAAAAAGCAGTTAACTCCGCTTATTTAACGAGTAATGAATTCTTAAATACGGAGCAAAGAAATCGATTGTTCAGCTTTATTGCTTCTAATAAAGTAATGAATATAGTCAATGAGTTAATGCCTAAGCAGCCCTGCTTTTTAAACACTCAGTTATTCTTTAACCCCTTGCAGGATAAACAGAATAACTATTGGCATCGAGACCCACAATATCACTTATCAATTGAACAGCAACAAGCGGCTTTGAAATTATTTGATGTTATTCATTTTCGTTTACCGCTAATGGATGAGCCCGGTATTGAACTCATTCCCGGCACTCATAAACGTTGGGATTCACCCGAAGAACTTGATGTACGATTAGAGCAGAATGGCCATAAAAACAATCAAGCACTCTCTCAAGGCAAAGTCATTAAATTAGCCGCTGGAGATTTATTGATTTTTTCTGCAAATATGATCCACCGGGGTTTGTATGGCTTGGATCGTTTAGCATTCGACATGCTGTTTTGTCCGCCTGAACCAAGTGTTATCAAGTTTGTTGATGATGATTGTTTACCAGCGCAAGAGACTTTAAAAAACATCGAAAACCCAAGTGCCTTTCAAAATACTATCAAGCTAAAGTCGTCGATGAATAAATCATAAAATGTTTAGCAAATGGCTTGTTGTAGAAGCGTTCACAAAGCACTAAATCAATTACTTTGAGGTGACTTCAAAGTGCGCAAAAGGGACAAAAAATAGTGTTTTAGGATTAGAGCAGCTTCATGGCTGATAGCCGACATTCAGTAAGAGAAATTCTGCAAATAAAAACAAACTTAGATTAGAGCACTCTTTTTATCAAGCTTTCAAGCTTGTCAGGATCAAAAGGTTTTACTATCCAACCTGTTGCTCCTGCTTCTTTCCCTTGCTTCTTCGCTGTAACACAACTCTCTGTTGAGATCGCTAATATTGGAATATATTGATATTTTTCTTCAACTCTAAGACATTTAATTAGTTCATAGCCATTCATGTTTGGCATGTTTATATCAGTAAGAATTAAGTCAAATTTATTAATTCTTGCTTTAGATAACCCATCTAAGCCATCTTCAGCTTCTACAACACGGTATCCAAAGGACTCTAAATTGACTGTTAGTATGTAGCGCATTGCTTTAGAATCGTCGACCACCAAAATACGTTTACCCATGATACCTAGTCCTTTGTTATTTTCGATAAATGTAATGTGAACTAAAGGCGTTTATATTAAAAAATATAAAGACCTTCCTCTTCTGACAATCTAGCATCTGAAAAAGGCATTACTGCTATATCATAAATTACATTTGTTTAAATGACTTCCGGTATAAGACTAATAGTACTTGATAGCCATTAACCAAAATTATAACCACATCCTTGCTCTCAAACTGTCCATTTTTTGACAATATTTAAAGTGAGCGCATCGATAAAAGAGTCAACAAACTTTTACTATTCATAACAATAGTTTAGTTTTAGGTGAAATGTATAATTATAAATAACATTCATAAGTTGATTTTTTTGTTGTGATAAAAATAGAGCGTTCAATTGAAAAAACTTATTTATCGCTGTGCTAGGAAGAAAAGCTGAACAGTTTCTAAAATATTGATGTCTACTTCTGCTTTGATAGTGAACCTATGTTTGAATGATTTAAGCAAATAAATCCCGTCTCTTTTGTGGTAGCTAGTGACCTTAGAACAATGAATACTGGTAGTTTTTCCCTCACTAACAGCTAACGTCAAAAAAGTGAGCTTAGTTGACGCTAGAGCTTGCTTCACTAACGGCAGATCCAAGACTAAAACGGTCGTTAGCATCAATGATTATCTTATGACTTCTGATCCGACAATATAGTCTTTGACTCCTGGTACACCATACTTAATTGGTTCAGGTTAGTGCTCTTAGTTTACGAATAATTCCTACATAACATTTAATGTTTACCGCTTTGCTTTCGAGACTAAGGTACGCTCAAGCTCATTAACGAATACTCAGGGCTTGTATCAAACTACTGGCTATATTATTTCTAATGAATCGCTTATCACATGTATTCATTGATGTAGCAGTATGAATAGAAGCATTTACTCAAACTACACGGGTGTTTTCGGTGATAAATATAATTTATCAATTAGTGGGTATTCCCTAAGAAGATAAACTTTTACTCGATATCGAGATTTATTCCAATTGATGGGTTTCGATATCGCAATTGTTTATAAAAACAATAAAACAAAAAAAACTTTAATCATTTGAAAAATAGTCTTTTTATTTTTTGGCATGTCTATTGCTATTTTAAAGGGGCCCAAGGTTGTTAAGTTACAATCCTTATTAGTATTTAATTATAAATCGGGTTGATGAACTGATTAAAAGTAATAAATAAATGGGTATAGAGAAGTTGACTCGGTTCAGATTTATTTAACATACTAGCCAACTTTTATTTAGCCGCTTATGGCGGCGTTAGTTGTAATTAATAAGTTGATTATCGCCGTCAGCAAAAATCAGCTAAAGGTCATAAGGACGTCAGGTATTTTAAAGCTGTTTTTCTTAAAGTGACCGCTTGTTCAATCACATTTAAGCGTTATATCAATGAAATCGACTTCAATATCGAAGTTAAATAATTCGTTGATTTCAAAATAAGGAATAAATTATGAAGCGTGTTAGCACTGCAATTGTTCTACTGTTTTCTGTTCTAGTGATGAGCAGCACTAGTTATAGCCAAGATGACATTTCCATCCCTGATGGTCCCTATCTCGGTCAAACGCCACCCGGATCAACACCTGAAATTTTTGCACCCGGTATTGTTTCAATCAAGGGAAGATATGAATTCGGTATTTCGTTTTCTCCTGATTTAGATGAAATGTATTTTACAGTTCAGAAAAAAGGTGGTGTACCTGCTGATATATATTTCTCAAAGCTCGAAGATAACAAATGGACACAGTTTAAAAAAGCAAGTTTTACCAAAGGACAAAAAGCCGGGGAAATGGAACCTAATGTGAGTTATGACGGTAATAAAATATATTTCACCGCGTATAACGCTGACTTTACAGACACTAGTATTTGGTATGTAAACCGTCTGAACAATGGTTGGAGTGATGCGATAAAACTTGACTCATCTTTTAACGAGCATGAAGTGATGACTTCAACTCTCGCGAAGAACGGCGATCTTTATTATACCAATATATCTAAAAGAATGAGAACCTACTATGCTCCTAATATAAATGGTAAATACCCTAAGTTTCAGGAAGCTGAAATTGAGTTTGGAGGTCACGCCTTTATTTCCCCGTCTCAAGATTATTTAATAGTTGATGCTCGAAACACAGAAGACAAAAATAAAAAAGCGGATTTTTATGTTTATTTTAAGAAGAAAGACGGTGCATGGACAAAACCAATAAACCTTGGCATTACAGTAAACTCAAAGTTTGATGAAAGAGTTGCGACAGTCACTCCAGATGGCAAATATTTGTTTTTTAGCCGATATAACGAAGAAGGCGAAATAGCAAATTTGTATTGGGTGAGCACAGAAGTTATTGAGAATGTAAGGCCAAATTGTGATGCATTAATCATTGAATCTGAGTGTATGCGTTGAAGAAGGCGCGCCAATTCAAATAAGTGAACCTATTGGACCCCTTAGCTAGTGAAATGTTTCAGTATATGGGATTATGTCACGAGTCACAGGGATCAAAATATAACGAAAATATGCACTCCGATTGCTGAAGCTTTGGCTGAAAAACGCCAATCCTTCAGCAACTAGTAATTTAAGCGTTATTGATACAATGATCTAATCCAACTTGTCCAATTAGCAATAAAAGCTAAGGTCTCCTTTGTGCTCATTGTGACTGCTAAATATATTGATTCGGCTCTTAATTTATGACCGTTTACTGTCCCAAAGCTGTCGGTATGGTACTAAAATCTTAGGTCTTCAAAGTGGTAAAAGTTAACATGCCAAATAATATCGAAAACACATTTCATTCCCTCATTTAGCTTAATTACGCAGTTTTCAGGGGAGGAATATTTAAGGATAAATAAATAAAAAAGGCTGATAAAATACTATTTATCAGCCTTTTGTTCTTAAGGTTGTCACTCTATATTTGACTGAAAGTTATTTAACTAGATCACCTTTTCTATCCAAAACAATAGGCTCTCCTAGCCCTAGTTCTTTCATGCGTGGTAATTGCGTTTCTGCATCGCCAACCACTAAATAAACCATTTTGTCAGGGTTAATGTATGTTGAAATAGTCGCTTTCGCTTGCTCAAGTGTCATGTGTTGCAATGATGCTTGCTGTTGCTCTACATAGTTGCTGGCTAAGCCGTAGCTACTAATATTTTGTAGAACCCCCATCAAGCTGCCCGTGGTTTCAAAAGCACGAGCATTTGATTTTTTTAACACAGATTTTGTCATCGATAACGCGTTATCATCAAAACCATCGCTATAATTAGCCATTATTTCACGGAAGGTTTGAATTGACTCTAAGGTAACATTTGAACGAACACTGGAGCGGGCGGTAAACAGTCCACCTGCATTTTCACGGCTTATGCCTGAATATGCGCCGTAGGTATAGCCTTTTTGTAAACGTAAAATTTGAAATAATTGTCCAGAAAAACTACCACCTAAATTATGGTTTACCGCAACGGCTTGATAATAATCATCAGCACTGGCAACCATGGCTGGCGTACCAATGCGTAAAAATGATTGTTTAGCGCCAGGTACATCCACAAAGTACACTTGAGCTTTATCAATTGTTGGCAATGGCGTGACTTCAGGTAATGTTACTTCCATCGATTTAAGTTGTGTAGTAAATGCCGATAGACTTTTAATAACATCATTACGTTTAACTGCGCCTGCAACATGAACCGTTGTAAGGTTTGCAGCTATGTTTTTCTGATAATACTGTTTAACATCCTCTAAGGTGATGCTATCAACATATTCACTTGTGCCAGAAACTGACGTGGCTAGTTTACTGTTAGCACCGTACATTATTTTGGCATAAACGTTTTGTGCAATAGCACCAGGGTTAGCATTCGCTTGTTGAATTTTAGCTTTTGTTTCTTGCTTGATACGCTCCCATTCTATTGCATCCCAACGAGGCTCTAATATAATTTCTTGAGCAAGTGATATTGCCGCTTGATAGTTTTTAGCTAAGGCATTACCCGTTAAAGTGATGTATTCGTCACTGGTGGTAAATCTGAACGTTGCGCCCATTTCTCCCATGGCTTGTTCTAATTGTTGTGGTGTTTTATTTTTAGTTCCTTCCATCATGATTGAGGTCAGTAAGTTGGCAACACCATCTTTTCCTGAAGGGTCTAATGAATGCCCACCCATCACTCTAATTGAAAAAGATACTAGCGGTAATTCATTATGCTCAATGGATAATACCGTTAAGCCATTATCTAACTTAATTTGTTGAACATCGGGTAATTTAACAGGGCTTAGTGCACCATCTTTTGGCATTACAGCGCGGTCAAATGATGACGGTGCTTGAGCAATAGCTGTTAATTTTTCTGGATTGACTGCTTGTTTAGCGACAGCGACCGTTTCAGCGCCTTGCACAATTTTTTCTTCAACCACGTTGGCTTTTACCGCACCGGTTAAGGCGAGTGATTTTTTACCTTTAGGTACAAAGCTTGTGGCGATAGTGTTTTTATTTAAAATATATTTATTAAAAACAGCCATAATATCGTCACGAGTCACGGCGCGAAAAAGTTCTATTTCTTTAGTCACTAACGAGGGGTCACCAGCAAACTCATTATGCTGGGCAATCGTTGAAGCTTTATTAAATACACTGGTTAACTCACCGTAAAATGCTGTTTCGCGTTTTGTCATGATGCGTTGAAGCTGTGCATCAGTAAAACCTTCTTTAGCAAATTGCGCTAGTGCGTTATCAATGCTCACCTTAACTTTATCTAATTTGATGTCATTAAAGGCACGTACCTTTAGAGTGAACGTTCCAGCCAGTTCACTACTGTAGTTGCTTGCGGAGACAGTGGGCGCTAACTTATCTTGTTCAACAATATGTTTATATAAAACACTGTCTTTGCCATCGGCTAATATTTCAGCCAATAGATCTAATGCATAAGCCTCTTTTTGATACTGCTCAATGCTAGGTAGCGTTAACGTTAATTCGGGTAATGTTGCAAAATTATCTTCGTGGTAAAGTGATTTACTTTTTTCGATGACAACAGGCATTGGTGGTAAAGGTGTTACATCACCACGGGGCTCTAGTTCACCAAAGTATTTTTTAATCCATAGTTTAGCTTCATCGGTATCGAAGTCACCAGCAAGTACTAAAGTTGCGTTATTTACGCCGTACCATTGTTGATAAAACTCACGAACATCAGCTAATGTTGCATTTTGTAGATCTTCTAAGCTGCCGATAACATCCCAGCTATAAGGATGACCTTCAGGGTAAAGAGCCGTTAATGTTACATATTCAGTATGGCCATAAGGACGATTATCAACGCTTTGACGTTTTTCATTTTTAACGACTTGTTTTTCGTTTTCTAAGCCTTCAGGCGTCAGGGTATTGATGAAATAGCCCATACGGTCTGATTCCATCCATAACACTTTTTCTAAGCCATCATGTGGGAATACTTCATAATAAATGGTGCCATCTTGCCATGTGCCGCCATTTAACGTGCCGCCCATATTCCCGATGTTTTTGATAAAGTTTCCTGGGCCTACGTTTTCAGAGTCTTGAAAAAGCATGTGCTCAAAAAAATGAGCAAAACCAGTACGACCTAGTTTTTCTCGATTTGACCCTACGTGATAAAGAATAGCAACCGCAACAATAGGATCTGATTTATCTTGATGAAGTACTACTTCTAAGCCATTAGCTAAGGTGTACTTTTCTAGTGCAACAGTTGATATCTGTGCCTGAGATACTGTTGTTTGAGTGGGGGTACTGGTTGATTCAGTGCTTGTATTACATGCTGTTATGCTCAAAGCTAAGGCACTTAAAGCGAATATTTTAGTGAGCTTTATCACGGTTTATCCTTGCGTTATTGTTAGAGTTATTTCACAGAGATGTGAGCGGGGTATTAATTGTTAAAAAAGTGTTACTGACTTTATCTAACTTTCTAACGATATTCAACTTTGGCCTAAAATGAGCTAAATCAAAGCTATTGCTGCTTTATAAAGTAGTGTTAAAAATTGACTATAGTGATATCAATTGATGTTTTACACAGAACTAAGATGACAATATTATTACCGATAGTAAGAGATTATTATTATTATTATGCCCTTTGGCGTAGTCTATAACTTAGTGCACACAAAGTTTGTCAATGTTAGCCCTTTCTTATTTTATCTGATTTACTGATTGGCCTTTGCTTTATCGTTAGCCGAAAAATACGCCTGAAGAGACATAGTAAACGAAGCAGTACAAAAAATAGTTAAGTATTAATTACAGGAATCAAAGTAATCGTATGAATAAAATTAATATCAACGAAAAATTCTCACTATTTAATGATAAATGGTCCCCTAAAATCATTGCCGAGTCTAATGGACAGCTAGTTAAAATAGCCAAGGGTGATGGTGAGTTAGTTTGGCATAAACATGATAATGAAGATGAGTTATTCATTGTTTTTACCGGTCAACTAACCTTACAGCTTAGAGCTGGCGATATTATTTTAAATCCTGGAGAAATGTATGTCGTTCCTAAGGGCGTAGAGCATTGTCCGAAAGCCTTGCCTGATACACACTTTTTAATGGTAGAGCCAGCCAGTACTGCACATACCGGTGAAAATATTAGTGAAGTGACGGTAGCGTCGTCTGATCAAACATGGATTTAGCAGACTCCCTGCTTCTATAGTTTATCAAACGTTTGACGCATGAAGTCATTACCTTTATGCGAGTAATGACCTCAGACTTAATTGGGCTAGCAACGTTATTTGTTAATGCAAACTAGCTTTGACTATCACCCGATTGATTTTGTTTTTTCTTTTGTGTCACTACACGCTTATCAACCTGAACCATTTTGATGGTTTGCTCTACGAGTGGATCAGGCGCAAACATCTGTACAAAAATGCCAAAAGCAATGGCAATACCTTTACGTTTTCTAGCGAACTTTATTAAGCAACAGGCAATAATGGCGAATACGACAAAACATAGCCACGGGGCTAGCATTAAATAAAATAAATTTTCCATGAGAGATATCCTAAAATAACGAATGAAGGTGCCTTATGAGCAGTACATAAGGACATAAAACAAAAGTTAATTAAGATATGTGTTGCAGTTGTCGTTTTGCTTGGTAGTTTATTTTTTGGCGGTATAAGTTGTTTTCGACACCTAGGATATAGTTGTGAGTATCGACTTGCTCTTGGTATAACTGCCTAAACTCTGATTGGGTATTGATTTGATCAAGGTCGCGATTAAGCGCGTTGACTGACTCAATGAATAAGGCATAAACGAGCTTATCGTCAGGGTTTTGTTGCAGTAATGTGAGTAAACTTGCTTGTAATTTTGAATGAGAATATTGCTTATAGGAAAAGTGAGTAAACACTGACTTAGTATTTAAATGACCTGCATTTTGGTCGCTTTGGGCAATGGCATGATATTTATTGGCTAAAACTGAAGATAAGGGCAGGGCGATTGCAGAATGTACCGAGAGGGATGCGCTAAGTAATAATAAAAACTTTATCAAAAAACTTTGCATTGCACTCTCCTTGTTTCTGCTTTTGAATCAGTTAAGCCATTATCGTGTAATTATAATTTCGCGAATGACTGCGTTTGTTATTAAAGGAATATGGTCAAAAGTCTGCTTTTCAAGGGTAACGTTACAAAAATGTTACTTCACTATTGGTGAGGGTAAATAAAAAAGGTACTTTTTGAAGGTATACAAATAAAAAATCCGGCACATGGCCGGATTTTAAAGTATCAATGAGTAAGTGTTTAGTTAACTAAATTTACTCAACAATATCCATTTCTTCAATTAAGTTATTGGCGCCATCTACGTGCTCCATAACCCAAAGCATGTAACGTACGTCAACGTGACTTAATTGCCGAGTTAAATGGTTTACCAAAGAGACGAGATAAATTTCTTTAGTAAAATAAAAAATCCGACACAGGGCCGGATTTTTATCAATAAACGTGGGTAAGGGTAAATAAGTGAAACTTATTCAACCGCTACTCAACTATATCCATTTCTTCAATTAAGTTAGTAGCGCCATCTACGTGCTCCATAACCCAAAGCATGTAACGTACGTCAACGTGAATTGAGCGGTTTAACTTAGTATCGTAATCCCAATCACCAATAATACTTTCATAAACACCGTCAAATACTAGACCGACAAATTCAGCTTTATCGTTTAGCGTTGGCGAACCTGAATTACCACCAGTAATATCAAGGGTACCTAAGTAGTTAACAGGTACTGAGCCAAGTGCTTTTTTCGCATACTCGCCGTAATGTTTTTTATTGATTAAGTCTAATTGCTTTTGCGGTGCATCAAAAGGGGCAACACCGGTATCTTTAGCAACAATACCTTCAAGCGTAGTGTAAGGCGTAGCCGTTAAACCGTCTTGAGGAGAATAACCTTTTACATTACCGTAAGTAATACGCAAAGTGCTGTTAGCATCGGCATATACAGGTAAATCGTTATCGTTGAAGTAAGCAATAAGCGCTTCCATATACTTAGGACGGAAAGCTTGGATATTACCTGATAACTCTTTTGACTTATCTTCAATAACTTTACGCTCTTTAAAGCTAGTAACAGCTAATTGAATGAACGGGTCTTTACTGTTGTTAAAGTCACTTAACGACTTATTCATCAGTGCTAAACGTTGTTCTTGAGAATTAAGTTTAGTGCTTTTGTACATTCTAGCTAACTGTTTACGTAACTTTTTCTCATTGAAGTTTATAGCTGTGATATTGCCTAAGCCAAAAAATGCATCAAATGATTTAAGTCGCTCTGCTTTAGGCAGTGCAACATAGTGCGTTAGCATAGCAACAAGAATTTCTTTATCAATTTTCTCATCATAACGACGATCTACAGATTTCATGCTTTGTTCAAAACGAGCGATGTCACGTTCTTGGTAACCACGTTCACGTTCAATATTTGGCTTAGTGTTTTCTATCGCTAAACGGTGCAGTGATTTAGCCGTAGATAACATTTTGCTGTAACGCATGTAACCCATTATTAAATCACGGGCTTGTTGCTTATCATCTTGTTTAACTAAGCTGTTTAAACCAGATAACGCTTCGCCGTATTGTGCTTGACGTTTAGTGCTGCGGTGTAACCATTTAGTTAAGTTTGTTTCAAGCTCTTGCTTACGTTGTAAAAAAGTACCCTTGTTATAGCTGTGGATCATAGAGCCATAGTTTTTAGCATAGTTGGCAAGGCCAGCTAATGTGCTTTCGTACTTAATACGCGCTTCGCTACCTACTGCTGAATGAGTATGAATTAAATCAATAATCTCTTCGCGGTATGCTTTCGCGTGTGGGTAAGTCCAAGAAAAAGTATTTTCAACTTCATAGGCAGTACGGTAACGGTTAGTTCTGCCAGGGTAGCCAAGAACCATGATGTAATCACCGTCATCAACACTGCTTTTGTTTACTTTTAAGTGATGCTTAGGTTTGTATGGCACATTGTCTTTGCTAAAATCAGCAGGCTGACCATCTTTGCCAACATAGGCGCGATAAAATCCGTAATCGCCAGTGTGACGTGGCCACATCCAGTTATCGATATCGCCGCCATATTTACCAATACTGCTTGCTGGCGCATGCACTAATCGTACATCACGAATAGTAAGCTGTTTAAATAAGTAATATTCTAAACCGCCGTGAAAGTTAACCACACTACAGCGGTATCTATCATCATTTTCACATTCAGCCACTAATTTTTTTGAATTAGTATCAACGGCTTTATAACGATCACTACCCGACATTTTGCTCGAAACACCTGATTTTACCAGCTTAGTTACTTCGGTAATTTCTTCGGTTACATAAATGCGGCTACCGGGTGTTGCCGGTAATTCTTCAGCGAAATTTTTAGCTAAGAAACCATTCTTAAGTAAGTTGTTTTCTGCGGTAGAGTTGTATTGTACTGAGCCGTAAACACAATGATGGTTAGTTGCCACTAAGCCTTGATCAGATACAAATGAAGCAGTACAACCACCAAGACTAACAATAGCGCCCATAGGGAAGCCTGTTAGCTCGGTTAAGTCATTTGGGTTTAATTTTAAACCTGCTTTTGTTAATTCTTTGGCGATTGTTGGTAGCTGGTTTGGCTGCCACATACCTTCATCGGCCATTACTACCGTACTGCTTAGCGCTAGTACCGGTAACATTACTTTTAAAGTAAGTAATTGTTTTAGCTTTTTCATAATATCCCTAACAATAATTTTTCGTTATTTTTATAAGAGCTCGCCTTCAGCGAAGTAACTCTTTATGACAAGTGGAGCAATAAATAGCCACTTGTTTTAATTAATACTTGGCAATTTTGCGCTAGTAGCGTGACTGAGTCAAAAAAACAGTAAAAATAATGTGGTTATACATGTAAATAATATTTTAGTCCGTGAAATTAACTCCTCCATATTGTTACTTATATTAAAAATATGTAACAAAGTGTAGACATAGTGATAATCATAGTTATAATGCGAACCATTATCATTTGTACTTTAACTTCAGGGATTAAGAAAAACATGACATTTAGTTCTTTTTCAAAAATATCAGCAGCAATGATTGTTGCATTGAGTTTAACAGCGTGTGTAGAAGACGGCGATGACGGTGCTTCAGGTGTTGCAGGATCAAACGGTGCTGCCGGTGTTGCAGGAAACAGTGGTGTAAGTACCTTCGTTACCCGTGAAGACGTTATTAAAACTAACGCCAACATTGCTTATGCCGCTTATTCAGATTCATTAATTAGTGCTCAAGACTTAAAAGTTGCGCTTGAAAAATTTGTTGCTGATCCAACTGATACTAATTTCTCCCTAGCTAAAAAATCATGGTTAGACTCACGTGAACCTTACGGACAAACAGAAGTTTATCGCTTCCGTCAAGGACCTATTGATGAGTTAAAAGATGACGGCACTTTAGGTAAAGATGACGCAGGTGAAGGTCCCGAAGGTCTAATTAATGCTTGGCCATTAGGCGAAGCTATTATTGATTACGTTGAGCCTGTTGATGGTTTATCTGGTCCAGAAAGCCCAGCTAATGCAATAACAGACAACATTATTGCTAATAGCGCAGCTTACCCAACAATTGACGCTGAAACGCTAGAAGGCCTGTTTGAACATGGTGAAGATGGCCGTAACGTTACTACCGGTTACCACGCTATTGAGTTTTTATTATGGGGTCAGGATTTAAACTTAGACCTTTCAGGTGCTGGTACACGTGATAATACAGCTGGTCAACGTCCAGTTTCTGATTACTCAACAACAGTTGGTGCTTGTACTTCAGGTACTAATGCAGCAACAGATGATATCTGTACTCGTCGTGGTCAATACTTAGTAACTACAGCGCAATTATTGATTAATCAATTAAAGCGTGTAACTGAGCAATGGGAACCGGTTTCAGGCCCTCATTACAAAAACTTTGTAGCGGGTGGCGATGCTTCTCTAGCAAAAATTCTTGAAGGTATGGGACGTTTAAGCTTTGGTGAGTTAGCTGGCGAACGCATTAACATTGCTTTGATTGAAAACTCTCAAGAAGATGAACATTCTTGTTTTAGTGATAATACTCACAGAGATATCTTCCTAAATGCTAAAGGTGTTCAAAACAGCTTTAATGCGAAATATGTTCGTATTGATGGTGAAGTGATTGAAGGTGCATCAATTTATGACTTGCTAGTAGTTGAAGAGCAACATGAATTAGCAAATAAACTACGTGGTGCATTAGAAGCAACTATGTCTGCTGCAGCGGTAATTGATACTAAAGCTAAAACAGGTATGCCATTTGATGTATTAATCCAAGCTGGTATTGATCAGCCAAACATTAAAGCTGTAATTAATGCTTTAGTTGCACAAACTGATGATATTGAAGCAGTAATTGATGCACTTGGCGTAACAAAAAATGACCTAAGAGGTGATACAGATCAAGAAATCTAAACCTTAATTGTTTTAGTAATCATTCTTGTTTGTATATAATGGACTCCTATGGAGTCCATTTTACGTTTGTTTTTCTTTGTCCTGTAAAAATAAATGTTAGTGGAATAAGTCACTTTATTTAATAAATGGAAGTAGGAAATAATGTATAAGAGCGCATTGATTTTTATCTTGGCTGCCAGCTTAATTGCTTGTGGTGGTAGTAGTGAAAAAACCGCAGAAGTTGAACCCCCTGTAACCATTCCTCCTGTTACTCCAGTAGAACCAAGAGTTGACCATAGTGGTTTAACGCCGTTAACCAGCGACGTTATTGAAAAAAATGAGTATTTATCAGGTGGCGATACCACTGTTTTTGTTAGCAATGAAAATGCATTCAGCAGAAAGCCCGCAGCTATTGTTGATGATTTTCAGTTAGATGGCCACTTCACTTCAGGCGATCATTTATTCCGTACCCCAGATAATAACATTGGCCCAATATTAAGTACTGGTAGCTGTCAAGGTTGTCACCTTAATGATGGTCGTGGCGTGGTACCAGCAAGTCCAGCGATAGCTATGAGCAGTATGTTAGTTAAATTGGCTGATTCTAAGGGTAATGCAGATCCTATTTATGGCGATCAGATACAACCTTTTTCAGTGCATGGCTTTATGGATGGTAATACCTTAGCGGCTGGTTTTTCTAAACACGATGGCTCGGTAAGTGGCACTGAGTTATACGGCGAAGCTTTTCCATTTATCGTATTTGAAACAATCACCGGAGAGTACCCAGATGGTACCGCGTATGAATTACGTAATCCCGTATATAAAATAAAAGATTTAAGTTACGGAGCTTTTGTCGATGATATTCATTTCTCAGCTCGTGTTGCTCCACAAGCATTTGGTGTCGGGTTGTTAGGTGCTATTCCACAAGAAAATTTACTTAAATTAGTCGATGAAAACGACAGTGATAATGATGGTATTTCAGGTCGTGCTTCTATGGTTAGCAACGCGTTAGATAAAACTGGTACAGAAGATAAACTCATTGGTCGATTTGCCTATAAAGCGCAAAACCCTACTGTGTTGCAGCAAGTTTCGGGTGCTTACGGTGGAGACATGGGTGTTTCTACCAGTGTATTTAGTGGTGAGCCTTGTACTGACAAGCAATTAGCTTGTTTGTTAGCGGCTGAGCAAGAAGCGAACTTGGGCACTGACACCGACTTAAGCGATCATTCACTAGCACTGGTTGAGTTTTATAATCGTGTATTAGGCGTGCCAGCGCGTCGAGGTTTTGATAGTGAAAATGAGACTTGGACAGATGAAGTGCAAGCTGGACGAAGCTTGTTTTTTGAAGCTAATTGTACTGGTTGTCATACGCCACGTCATGTTACCGGTGAAGCTAAAGGCAGTGTTTTAGGTGAAATAACGCTAGCAGGTCTTATCAAGCCCGAAAGTGGCGAAACTACAGAAGCTATCGCGGTATTATCTGACCAAACAATCTATCCATACACTGATTTGTTATTACATGATATGGGCGGCTCTTGCGCAGTTACCCGTGAAACATCTGCTGGTTTGTCTTGCTCTTCAGGCGCTGAATGTATGTATGTTCAACGTTGTGACGGTCTAGCTGATGGTGTTATCCAAGGCGATGCCAGTGGTACTGAATGGAAAACTCCAGCGTTATGGGGCTTAGGATTAGTACAAACTGTAAATAAAGATTCAAGCTTCTTACATGACGGTCGCGCTCGCACTATCGAAGAAGCGGTTTTATGGCATGACGGTGAAGCAAAAGCCTCAAAAGAAACATTCATGAATTACAGCAAGGCTGAGCGTGAACAGCTACTGGCTTTTCTTAAATCGTTATAAAGGCAGTAATCTAGTTTGAAGATCTTTCTGAGTAAATCAACATTGAAGGATAACAGTAAGCTTGTATTTACTTTTATCCTTTTAGGTGTTTTGTCTGCTTGCGATAGCGAGCAGCCTCATTCAGCACAATTGCAATCTAAAAGAGCACCTGCTTTTGAGTTAAATGAACATAAAACCGCAGGTGGAATGACCCATAAGCGTTTGTTTGCTAGTTACCTTTACCCGGGTGAGAAACTGAGTAGTAAGCAACAACTCGATTTTTGGACGGGCTTTTCATTTTTTCGTGATCCTTGGGTTGCAGCCCCTAGTGCTACCGGAAATCGGGATGGTTTAGGGCCATTATTTAATACACGTTCTTGTATTGCCTGCCATACAGCAGGATCTCGCGCTAAAATCGATGAAGCGGGGCATATCTTACCCTTATCATTAGTGGTGCGTTTAGGTAGCACAGATCCTAGTATTAAAGCGGTTGATCCTATCTATGGTGGTCAAATTCAACCACGGGCAATTAGTTATCGCTTAACGGATGCGAATATTATAAAAAAATCTCCGTATACAGATAACCTAGGTGAAGCTTGGTTAGATAAAAGTTATAGCAAAATTACTGGCGTTTTTGCTGATGGTGAGCCTTATGAATTACTCAAACCAAGTTATCAATTAACTAAGTTAGCCTATGGTGAACTAGCTCCACATATTGGTCTATCGGTAAGACTTGCGCCAAATATATTTGGCATGGGACTACTTAATGCTATTAAAACCGATGATTTACTCAAGCAAGAAGACAGTGACGATATCGATGGTAATGGTATTTCAGCAAAATATAACCGCGTACCTAATGTTATCACTCAGGCTATTGAAGTAGGGCGTTTTGGTTTTAAATCCAAGCAACCTAACTTACATCAACAAGTTGCAGCGGCCTTTCGCGATGATATTGGTATCACCAACTCTAGCTTTGTTGATGAAACTTGTAGCAAAACTCAAGTCGCTTGTAACTATGCCAGTGCGTACGGTGGCCATAGCTTGGCTGACTTAGAAATACCGGATAACCGACTTGACCTTACCGTTACCTTTAATGAGTTACTTGGTGTGCCTCCCGCTAGAAACTTAAACAATAAGACTGTGCAAGCCGGCAGGGCAACCTTCTATCAATTAAGTTGTCAGCAATGTCATACCCCAAGTTATGTCACCGATGAAAATTATCCGGTGAAGGAACTAGCAAAACAAACTATTTGGCCATACACAGATTTAGCCTTACATGATATGGGTGAAGGTTTAGCTGATGGCGTATATGAGTTTAATGCTAATGGCAGAGAGTGGCGAACGGCACCTTTATGGGGCATAGGATTACAAAAATATAAAACCGGTCAACAGCGTTTTTTACATGATGGTAGAGCGCGCACAATTAGCGAGGCTATTTTATGGCATGGCGGTGAAGCAGAGCCAGCCAAAAAAGCCTATCTCGCATTAACCAAACAGCAACGTGATGCCTTAATTCAATTTGTTAAGGCTATTTAGCGCATCTTAATGGAAGTTAAACAAACAATGATTAATACAAATTTAAATTTTTTAACGAATAAGAATAGTCGTTTAATACCAAGCCTACTAATAACGGCAATGTTAACGGCTTGTGGTGGTGGGTCTGATACAGCAGAAATCACTCCTGATCCTATTGCTCCGACAACACCTACTACGCCAACTAGCACCATTGATGATGAGTTTGGCTTATGGCTAACCGATTTAGCTAATAATCATGTATTACCAAGCTATCAAAACTTGCAAGAATCATCAGCTTTGCTAAGTAAGCAAACCATTGAATTTTGTGCGAATGCAAGTCCTACTAATGCTGAACACCTTGTACTGCAAACATCATGGCGTGAAGTGATGTCTAGTTGGCAAGCAATTCAGTGGTTAAAAGTGGGACCTATTGTTGAGAATAATCGAATTTTTAGATTGCACTATTGGCCTGATAGTAAAGACAGTGTCGGTCGTGGGGTAACTAATTTACTTGCAAGTAGCGAAGAGATTAACCAAGCATTTATTGCTAAGCAGAGTGTTGGGAGCCAAGGTTTACCAGCAATCGAACTATTGTTATTTCCTGAAGCCAGTCAAGATATCTTGACTAACGCAAATGATAAAGACAAACGCTGCCAAGTATTAACAGCGATAAGTGCCAACGTTGCCACTATTACTGAAGAAGTGAATAGTGAATGGCAAATAGCAGGAGGAAATTACCATGCACAACTTACCCAAGGTACAGGTGATTTCAGTAGCAAGAAAGATGCAGTTGAAGAGTTAGTTACTAACTGGCTTGAGCAAATTGAGCGCGTTAAAGACGAGAAAATGTTAGTGCCACTATCGGTGAGTAGCCCAGGTATTCCAACTATAGCAGAGCATGCTCTAAGTGATACTTCTGTGCTAAGTCTTCAGAAAAACATTGCTACTTTTAGCGTGATTTATAGTGCTGGAGGAGGTCATGGTTTTGACAACATTTTAATTGATCATTTAAGCCAGCAAAATATTGCTACTGAGATGCTGACATCAATTGAATCAGCTATTACCAACGCTAATGCGTTAGCGGGTAGCTATGAAACCTTGCTAAAAACAGAAGCGGGGCGTGCACAAATTACTGTGACTATTGATTCATTACGCGGGATTAGAGACGTACTTACCGTCGACTTTGTTCAAGCAACTGATATTAACATCGGTTTTAACTCAAACGATGGCGACTAGAGACTAACTATATGAAGAACTTAGCAGTAAAAAAGTCACCTGTAGCGCGAGCATTAATCTTAGCTCTACCATTAATATTAGCTAGTCAATATAGTTTTGCAGATGAAGATAATCAGCCAAATGTTGATGAGCAGCGATCTGTCAACTCATCGGTAAGTAAGCAGGTTGAAGTGATCAGTATCTTTGGTAGTCATAACCAGCTAGAAACGGCGACAGGCTCAGCTGTAGTGATTGGTGAAGCGCAATTAGATTTATTTGAGTTTGACGATATTCACCGTGTTTTACAAAGTGTTCCGGGTGTTTATGTCCGTGAAGAAGATGGTTATGGACTTCGTCCAAACATTGGTCTTCGCGGTGCAACCTCTGAGCGTAGTAGTAAAATCGCTATCATGGAGGATGGTGTATTAATTGCGCCAGCACCTTATGCAGCCCCAGCAGCGTATTATTTCCCCATGACGTCACGCATGACCCAGGTGGAAGTATTTAAAGGTCCATCGGCTATTCAATATGGTCCCAATACGGTTGGTGGTGCTATCAATATGGTCTCGCGTGGAATTACAGAGAATTCAGCCAAGCAAGGCGGAGAGGGTATGGTTGACTTGGCCTATGGTCAAGATAACTATCAAAAAGCCCATGGTTATTATTCACAAAATATCACCAGTGAAAATGCGCTAACGGGCAAAGGACAAATTGGTCTATTAGTGGAAGGTATTCACTTAGGCTCGGATGGTTTTAAGACCTTGACCGATGCTGAGGGTAATTCACATGATACCGGCTTTGAAAAAAACGAAGTCTTAATGAAGCTTAACTATGTGCCGAGTAATTCTGAGAGTAATCAATTTTTTCAGTTTAAAATGGGCTATGGCGAAGAAGTCTCTGATGAAACTTACTTGGGATTGACGGATGAGGACTTTGCTAAAGATAGTAATGTACGTTACCTGGCTAGTCAAAAAGATGAAATGGATTGGGAGCACTATCAATTTCAATTGTCACATTATATTGAGTTAAGCGACGAGATAAGTTTGTTTAGTCAGGCTTATCACAGAGAATTTGATCGTGACTGGGATCGTTTTAATAGTTTTAATACCAATCGTAGTATGCAAACCATTTTAACGTCTCCTGATACGGGCGTGAATCAGCTCTTTATGGATGTGCTTCGTGGCGATAGAGATAGCTTTACCGAAACCGAAGCATTAGTTTTTACCTTAAATGACCGACGTTATTACTCAAAGGGTATTGAAACTAAATTGACTTGGGATACAACTATTAACGCTGCTGAAGTGGTTTTAGATACTGGTATCCGAGTTCATCAAGACAATGTTACCCGTAAACATACCGCAACTTATTATGATATGCAGTCAGGCGTTATGGTACTTAACGGTACGCCAAGTGAAGTGATTACCCAAAACGATGATACCGCTACTGCTGTCGCGGCCTTTACCAATGTTAATGCTGTGATTGATAAATTTCATATCACCCTTGGTTTACGTATTGAGCATATTGAAGGCGAGGCTAAAGATTTGTTGGAAAGCACCATCAAAGAAAACTCAGATACCGTATTCTTGCCGGGTGCTGGTTTGTTTTATCAGTTAACTACTGAGCATGGTTTACTTGTTGGTGTGAATAAAGGTTATGTTCCTAATAGTCCAGGGCAAGAGAGTAATATAGATCCCGAAGAAAGTTGGAATTATGAATTTGGCTGGCGTTATAGTACCGATGAACTTCAAGGTGAAGTGATTGGATTTTATAATGATTATAGTAACTTAAAAGGTGCCTGTACTTTCTCTAGTGGTTGTACTCAAGAGCTTGATCAAGAGTTTAATGGTGGTGAAGTTGATGTCTATGGTATTGAAGCGTCAACCAGTATTAGCTGGCAAATATCGGATAGTTTAACTGTGCCGTTTAAAGTTGCTTACACCTATAGCCAGTCTGAATTTCAAAATAGCTTTGATTCAACATTCTCACAATGGGGCAGTGTTGAAGTGGGCGATGAATTACCTTATTTACCTGAGCAACAGTTATCAATAGAGACTGGTTTACAAGGTGAGCAATGGCAAGTTTCATTGATGTTTAAATACCTAAGTGAAATGAGTGAAGCTGCAGGCAGTAATACCGAACTTGAGGGCTTAACTACTGATGAATTAATGCAAGTTGATTTATCTTCTTGGTACCAAGTGAATGAGCAACTAAAACTTTACGGGAAAATAGATAATATAACCGGTGAAGAGGTCATTGTCTCTCGTCGCCCGTTTGGCGCACGCCCAGGTAAGCCTACCCAAATTATCGTGGGTATTAAATACAGTTTTTAGTGCGTTAGTTTGATGTTTTTCTTAAAGGTAAGTTGCAAGAGAGTTTTGAAATATGATCAGTCGTAGAGCATTTTTATTTGGCCTTGGCGGTATCGGTGCTGTGGGCGTGATTGGTGTAGTCGGTACTACGCCAGCTTCTTTATTATTAAGTGGAAAAAAGCAGTGGTTAGTGAGTGGCTGTAGTGACAATAAAGGCAATTTTTTTGCTTCAGCTTTTGATTTACAGGGGCAGTTAATCAATAAAGTTGTTTTACCTGCGCGTGCTCACCAAGTTATTGCGCTGAAAAGCAAACCAGGCCATGCCTTGGTTTTTGCCCGTCGACCAGGTCAGTATGTGTTAGAAATTGACTTTATTCGTGGTGAAGTTGTTAATCATATTGCGGTTAGCGATAATCAGCGTTTTTATGGTCACGGCGCTTTGATAAAAAACGATAGCCTTTTGTTAAGCACTGAAAACGATTATAAAAACGGTAAGGGTCTTATCGTTTTACGCGACAGAGTGACTCAGCAGGTTGTTGAACAATATGACTCTGGTGGTATTGGCCCACATCAGTTAGCCGTAATGCCAAGCTCAAATGAAAAACAAATTGTCATTGCTAACGGCGGTATTCAAACTCACCCGGAGCAGTCTCGTAAAAAATTAAACCTTGATTCTATGCAGCCAAATCTTGCTTACATGGATTTAACAACAGGGCAAATAGATGATAAATTTGAGCTAGAAAATAAGCGACTTAGTATTCGACATTTAGATGTTAGCTCACAAGGAAAAGTGGTTGCAGGATTACAATATCAAGGTGTATCAACTGATGAAGTACCACTTGCCATATCGCATCATGGTGAAAATGAATTGTCCTTATTAAAAGCTGATACTGATACATGGCGTAAGATGAAACAATATACAGCCAGTGTTTGTATCAACAGTAAAAGTAATACTGTGGTTATTACTTGCCCTAAAGCTGATCTGCTCACATTTTGGCAGCTAGACTCAAACACTTTTATCAGCAGTCATAAGCTTAAAGATGGCGCAGGTGCGACGCTACTTGACGATAGTTTTATTGCCTCAACAGGACGCGGGCGCATTATTTCACAACATGATCCCTTAAAGCCTTATCAAGTTCGTGGGAATTTTAATGATCTGCGTTGGGACAATCATATGACGGCAATTTTAGCCTAAAAAAACACGATAAATAATGAATAAATATTCACTAAGCAGGTGGCATATAGTGTAGAATTGTCATATACCAATTAATTATATGAAGAAGCTAAATGACTAGCAGCCGTAAAGAGAAAGAATCCCTATTAGTTCATGCATTTAAACGATTATTAAAAGAACAATGTTATGGCTCTCAAGGTCAATTAGCTGAAGCGCTTGCCGCACAAGGTTTCGAAGATATGTCGCAAGCGAAAATATCTCGATTATTATCTAAACTCGGTGCAGTTAAAACCCGTAATACTAATAACGAAATGATTTATATTCTGCCAGATGAATTAGCTGTGCCTAAGTCAAAGCAGTCAATCGAATCAGTGGTATTAAGTGTTAAGCATAATCAAATGCAAATTATTTTAAAAACAGGTATCGGCGCCGCACCATTAATTTCTCGTATGCTTGATAGCATGGGTGAGTCGGCCGGTATTTTAGGTACACTTGCTGGAGATGACACCATTTTTATTGCGCCGGTTGATGTCGATAGGATTGAAGAGATCACTATTTCAATTCGTAATTTATTAGCGGTTAAAGAATAACGTCCCTTATTAACATAATAATCCTCGTCAAAATTGACGAGGATTATCTTAAAGCAAGGATTAAAAAGCTACTCGTTAGCTTTTTCGTTTTAGCTAATCCCTTTAAAAAACATGATTGTATTGTGCTGAAACGATATAAGCATCGCCTTCAGATTCAAATGTCCATTGTTGCCCTAAGTCATCCGTTTCAGTAAATGTTTCGGTATTACCTTGAATAATACTAACGCCAAAATCGACTGATGATTGATTGTCAAAGCTATAGTTAACACCACCACTTATCCAAATTCGGTCACTATCGGGAATTGATATAGAGCGATGATCTTCATCGGTTGGTGTTTGATCATAAGCAATACCTGTTCGTAAAGTGACATTACTGCTTATTTGGTAGCTAGCACCAACGGCATAACGTAGTGAATCAGAGAAATTCTCTTTTTTTGAAAATACCGGCTCATCAACTCCTGCAGCATAACCAGCCAGCTCATCAAAACTACTCCAGCCTGTCCACATTGCCGAGTAATGAATGGCTAAGTCAGTATTTAATTGATGTAGGCCAGAAAACTCCATAATCGCCGGTAAGGCAATACCCAAGGCACCAGGCACCACTTCACCTGCGAGGCCGCCAAGATTTGTAGGTAAACCATTACTATAATCACCTTCCAGCTCTAATTTTACTTCACTACGATAACTAAAACCTAAACGATGGTTTTCATTGAAATCATACGATAAACCCATATTCCAACCGTAAGCAATATCATCTCCCGCTAAATTGGCCGCCTCAGTTTTTGGTGGTAAAGGCATAGGGCTGTCACCAAAATTACGCACTAAAGATGCATCGGCATAAACGACATTTAAGCCACCGGCAATGGCAAATTGGTCATTTACTTTATATGAAAGGCTGGTATTAAAGTTAACCGTAGTAATTGATGTTTCACCGGCTAATTGCCCAGCAGCATAATCATCATCAAATTCAGTCGCTAAACCAAAGTTAGAAAAAGTGCCAAAGCCAAGAGCAAATTTGTCATTTAATGGCACCACCAAATACATGGCAGGAATGATGGCACTGGGTGCAATGCTACTATCGTTTAGCGCGATAGGGTCAACGCTCGTAGGCGCATCAATACCAGTCAAACTAACATCTGGCATTACATAAGTACCGGTAACTGAGAATTCGATTGTATCGAACTGCGCCATAAGAGCAGGGTTACGCGCGACCACAGAAGCATTATCTGCAATAGCGGCTTCACCAGCAAAGGCTCTGCCTAAACCTGCAGCACTGTGTTCTGCCAACTGAAAAGCAGCACCAACACTGTAAAATGATGAGCAGGTTAGCGAGAGTGCTAATAAAGGTTTTTTAAATTTCATAACTTTAGACCATAGAGAAGAGATAAGTTATTGAGGCTACCTCAAAGTACAGCTTTGAACTGTAGTCAATGGTCAAAACTAGTAACCAAGTTGTTAATGTAGCCGGAGAGCGACTGTTTTTCTAAAGGTGGAGTTGGAAAAAATTACTTTGTCGCGTTTTTATTAATGTAGGTCAAGGCTCAAACTTAATCGTTCGATTACGATACACATATTGATAATAGAAAATAAAAGCAGGAAATAATATGAGTTCAATTCCAGAGTACATGACAGCAAAACATAGAGAGTGTGATGAGTTTTTTACTGAAGCTGAAGCCGCGGTTGCCAAGAAAGATTGGTCGTTAGCATTAACAAAGTGGCAGAGCTTTGCTGGTGAGTTAACAGAGCACTTAGCGCAAGAGGAAGAGGTATTGTTTCCACAATTTGAGCAAGCTACCGGTATGACGGCAGGACCAACACAAGTTATGCGCATGGAGCATCAACAAATGCGTGCTTTGGTACAGTCACTTGATAATGCTCTTGCGGCTAAAGAAAAAGATGAATACCTAGGTTTGTCTGAAACCTTGATGGTGATGATGCAGCAGCACAATATGAAAGAAGAGATGATGCTTTACCCTATGATGGCGCAACACTTAAGTGATAGCGAACAGCTTATTGAAGGTTTTAAAGCCAGAAAAGTCGCGTAAATAATTATGAAACTCGTGAGTGTTGATGTAAGTGAGCTGGCCCCGCCCGAGCCAATGACAGTTATTTTAACTGCCTTGGCTCGCTTGAACAAAGGAGAGTGTTTATTGGTGGCTCATAGGCGACAGCCTTTTCCTCTGTATGAGAAACTGCTTCAAGCGGGTTGGGCATATCATTGTCAAACCCATGATGATGAGAACATATCACTTTATATCTATCGCCAAATCGATTTATACCAATTTGATTAAATTTCTTCCCAACTCAGAGCTCTGCTCGATGTTCAATAACAAGGCAGATTTGTTTGGGTTCAGTCATTCTAAATCAAATAAATTTAACGATGTTAGTGGGCATCGAGAAAGCTCCCAGAGGGCGAGTTTAAAAGGCTCATATACTGCGTTATTGATTTTGACTAGGGAATAACCATTCTCTTCAATCAATGCCTTGCATCTAAGCCTTTTAATTCTCGCTGAATGGGAAAGAACTTAATCAACTTGGTATTATTAGTATTTGAACATCATTTTGACGGAAAAACCTTTCAAGAAAGTGCTATCTAAGCAATTAATAGTACGACTGAGTAATCCCTTTCGTTGAGGAAAATAATCATGAACATTTCCGGCCTGTCATTTAATGCACTGCCTCCTATCGATTTACCTTTTCGTTTTTTCTTAAGCGGCCCGCTTTTTATCATTGCCTGTGCGCTGCTAGTTTTATTTTCTGGCGAGGCACTTTGGTTAAGTCGCTGGCAGCCTAATATGCTAGCGTTAACCCACGGTTTTACCTTAGGTTTTTTAACTATGGTGATGATGGGGGCATTATTACAATTACTCCCTGTCATTGGTGGTATCGGTATTGCCAAACCTCGAATTATTGCAACGACCAGTCATGCTTTATATTGTGCGGGTGTTATTGCTTTAATGCTTAGTTTTATTTTTTCTCATCACTGGTTAACACTGACGGCATTAGTCTTACTTAGCTTGGGGTTAGGGCTTTACCTCGCCGCTATTATTTGGGTACTAATAAAAAAAATAAGCCAAGGTGATTCTATTAACGGTTTTCGTTTAGCGATAATATCTTTGGCCATAGTATTATTGTTAGGTGGATTCCTATTAGCGAATAGAGTGGGTTTTACTGTGCCATTCATGCCTATCGATAAACATATCACTGATATTCATGCTCTTATGGGGCTTGTTGGTTGGGCGGGAATATTAATCATATCGGTAAGCTTTCAAGTGTTACCTATGTTTCATGTTGCTCCTAATATGCCGAAATACATCAGGCAATATCTTGGTGTTAGTCTGTTTATTTCACTCCTGTTTTACGTTTTTTATGCTGAGCTTGCCTTAACGTTAATATTCATTAGTCATGGTGTTTTTGCCGTTACTTTGTTTTATGTGATTAAGCAGCGTAAACGCAAAGTGCCCGATACGAGCATTAAGTATTGGCAGTTGGCAGCAGCAACACTGCTATTACTTAATGTTTTGTACTTTTTACCCGATAGTTTTTATGTGCCCACACAAACGCCATTATGGATGGCATTACCTGATAAAGGCATGTTGCTAACGGCAATTTTCATCTATTTTTATTTATTGTCAGTGGTTCAAGGCATGTTACTTAAAATATTACCTTTTTTGAGTTATACCCACCTGCAACAGCGTTGCCTAATTGATTTCTCAGCGATGCAGTATATTCCTCATATGCATGATTTTTTGAGCAAAAAAAAGGCGATGGTATTGTACTATATGCATGTTCTTAGCGGATTATCATTGGTGGCGGTTATTTTTGAACCCTCCTTATATATTGTCTTTACTCTGTTACTTTTGATTGAATTTGTTTGGTTATTCATATTGATGGTGAAATGTATGTGTCTATATTTTTCCGTTAATCGACAAATCAACTTGTCCAATAAGTCGTAACTGACTATTATGCTCACAATTAACTTCTACCTAGGCTAAATAGGCTTTTATGAATACAGTTACCTTAATTTCAGCTGAAAAATCAGCACAACAGATAACGCCATCAAAAGTGGTCTGTATTGGTCGTAATTATGTTGACCATATCAAAGAGCTAGCCAATGAAATGCCTGATGAAATGGTGGTGTTTTTAAAGCCAAATTCAGCGATTAGTACGGAACTGTTGGCAAAACATAATGATGATGCCTTGCATTATGAAGCAGAGTTAAGTTTTTTATATCAAGGCGGGAAGTTCATTGCGGTAGCGCTTGGTCTTGATCTCACTAAACGTGAAGTACAAGGTAAATTAAAAGCAAAAGGCCTACCTTGGGAGCGTGCTAAAGCTTTTGATAGCTCAGCTGTTTTTAGTGATTTTGTTTGTTTTGAGCAAGAATATATGCCGCAATTAAATTTATCGCTAACTATCAATAATACCCTTAAACAAGAAGGCGGTGTTAAGTTAATGATGGTAAAACCAGCTGAAATATTAACAGAGTTACAATCGTTTTTAACGTTGGAAGATGGCGATATAGTCATGACGGGCACCCCTAAAGGTGTCGGTGTTATTGGTAGCAATGATAATTTCATCGGACAAATCTATTTGAACAAAGAAAATCAACTCATCGATAATAAATTATTAGTTGATTGCCAATGGCAAGCACAGTAATTACCCACAGTAATCATCCTCGAAAAATACGATTTTTAATTAAAGCTGTAAAGCTTTGCTACACTTAATATAGGCTCTTTTATACCAATTAAATTAATTATGGCTTCTACTTAAGTAGAAATAACTTAGTTAATTTAATTCGTATTATACCCATCGATAGGAAAGGCTATGGAATATGAATTTGTACACGACGCTATAACAGGCGAAGCCAGAGCGCTCTTTTCATTAGAGCATGAGGTCATAGGTCCATGGATGGAAGTTGAAATTGGACGTAATGTCACCAAGCTTACCGACCTCCTCATTGCGATAGATAATATTGAATCAGGTCAGTCTCAAGAAGTACTCATCACAGGTAGTGAATATTCTATTACCTTAAACAGTGAGGATGTCTCGATTCAAACTAACTTGAGTATGAACGGTTCGTTAAATGGTAGCGGTGAAGGGTTACCTGAAATGTTAACCGATGAGCATATTCACCTAGATCAAAATGAAATGGCTGGCTGTGGTTTAGATGACTTTAGAGCATTGCTACTTTCTTGGGGGCAGTTTACTAATGGACTAGCTTAGTGGTGATTTTATTCCTGCAAGTTAATAAAATCACCCTGTAAAAAATTAGATTTCCTTTTGGATATCAGTAAACTCAGTAATTAAGGTTTGTAAGGCTTTTTCATCTATTGATAAAATCGCCAAAACCTTTTCTCCCACATAAGGCCAATCTGTTGAGGGGCGCTCTAAATACTTTAAAGACATTAAGTGCTCACAAAACTTTAAAACAGCAAATAAGTCTTGTCCTTCAGAGCCATTAAGTTTATCTAAAAAAGATCGTTCATGGTGCTGTAAAATAATTTGGCAAACATCTTTAGGTAAACGCCAAGAGCTAGCAACATAAAAACCAATAGTTGTATGATTAAAGCCATAGTGTGCTTCTTCAACGGCGGTTAGTTCTAGCTCTGGTGTTGTTAAGCCGTCATCGAGTATTTGTTGGTAATCATTATATTTCATTGCCATCACAGGCACACCGCAAGCATGAAATAGCCCTAAACTAAAAAACTTATCGTTGGCTATTTCAGGTTTATATCTTTGCCCAATCAACATAGCGGTACTGGCAATGTCAGAAGTAAACTGCCAAAAATCATCTAAGTTAATACTGCAGTTTTTAGGATCAAAGCTCTTTTTAAGTAAGCTACCTGTAACCAGCATTACTACACCGAAAATACCAATGTAATTTACCGACATTTTGATATCTGTGACTGTTCTGCCTAAGCCGTATAAAGGGGAGTTAATGGTTTTTAAAATGGCGGCACTTACTGCTATATCTTTACTAATAGCGTTACTAATGGCATTAATATCTGGATTTGCATCGGCCATGAGTTTGAGCAATTCAAGTAGCAGCTTGGGTTGGGCTGGGACAGAAAAGCCACGACTAATATCATCTAAAACACTTTGATCAACTATTAACATAAGGCCAATAAAAAGTTAAAAAACATAGCTTAAGTGTATCTCATAAAAGCAGCTCATGCTTTATTTCTTGTTCAGGTTGAAGACTGATTTTTTGTGAGGACTATTGTCATATTACTTTTGTAGTAGTTGTGCTTTATATCTCTGATTTATACCAAGTTGATTAAGTTCTTTCCCACTCAGCGAGAATTAAAAGGCTTAGAGACAAGGCATTGATTGATGGGAATGGTTATTCCCTTCTCAAAATCAATAACGATGTGTGTAAGCCTTTTGAACTCGCCCTTGGGAGCTTACTCGATGCCCATTAACTTCGTTAAATTAATTTGATTTAGAGTGACTAAACCGGAATGAATTTGCCTTGTTATTGAACATCGAGTATAGCTCTGAGTAGGGAAGAAATTTAATCAAATTGGTATTAGTTAAAAATCAATAAATCAGCGGGATATGTAAATCATCATAACAAAGAAAGCAATAATAATAGCGTTAAAGGCAAGGATGTAAGTGAATCCCTTGAGGCCTTGTTTAAGGCTGTAATTATGTGCGCTAAGATACCAGGTCCAAATTGCACACATAACAATGGGCATTAAAAAGAAAAATTTTATCATAAAAGGATAACGCTTATTAAATAAAAATCATGTGTAATCATAGGATAAAACAAACAGTTAGGCCAGACTCTTATCAACTTTGATTATGGATTAATTTTGTCAGCGGCTCTCTAATAGCATATAAAAATAATAAGCTAGGTATCACCATTAAAGCCGTGAGGACAAAAAATAGTGCCCAGTTACCATCGAGCCAATCAACCATAACACCAGAGTATGAGCCAAGCATGACTCGACCAAAGGTACCAAGAGAGGCCATTAGGGCATACTGGCTAGCGGTAAATGTTTTATTACACAAAACAGATAACAGAGCGACAAATGCAACTGAGCCCCAAGCGGAAGTAAAACCATCAACAAAGACAGTTAAAGCGAACAATGCTTTATCTGGACCTACCAATGCCATTAGTGCAAAGAGTAGGTTGCTAGAAGCCATCGCTATACCACCGATAAATAACCCTTTTAAAATGCCATAACGTATAGTGAATACACTGCCGATCAGAGAAAATACGATAGTTACCGCCCAATTGAGCATTTTAGAATAATAAGCGATATCACTATTTGAGAAACCTACCTCTCGGTAGAAGACAATTGACATTCTTCCTAAGTAGGCTTCACCTAATTTAAACAGAAATATAAAGAGTAAAATGGATACGGCCAAGCCAGTGCCATTTCGTTGGAAAAATTCTTGTATTGGTGCCACTAGGGTTGTTAATAACCAAGCTGTTAAGCGATGAATTATAACAGCCGGTAACGGAACTGAATCATCAGTTTTTTGTGATTGAACTGTCCTATTTAAGCTGCTTAGTTGCTTGATAAAAATTACCAGTAAGGTCGCGATAAATAGACTAATGGCCGAAAATTTAAATTCATCAGCAATGAACTGTGTAGGCCATGCAGGATAACCAATGTTAGCGTAAAGTATACTCAGAATAATTAAAGGTAAAATAAGCAGAATAATTAATGGTCTATTGCCTTGGCTTGGTAATGCCCGTAAGTAGTTACTCTCAATTTGATTTTGCAGCTTCTCTCTGTTGCTTAAAGGTTCCCTTACTATAAACGCGGTAAGCATTAACACGACCATAATAACCGCAAGCACTAAATATACCTGAGGCCACTGCCAGTTTGGTTGATCAACGAGAATAAATGGAATGCTGCCTAAACCAGCATAACCAGTCCACCAGCCTGCGGTTGCCATCGCTGATCCTGCAGCCATGTAGTTACTGTCTTTGTCAGCTAACGAATCAATGCGGTAGGCGTCGATAGCTATGTCTTGAGTAGCTCCTGAAATAGCGATGATCAAACCAAATAAAGCCATCATATTCAGTTGGTTGTTTGCATCAAGCTGACTAAGTTGAACTGCAGCTAATAATATCACCAGTTGCGCTGTCAAAATCCAGCTACGCCTTTGCCCCATTTTAGCCGTTAGTACAGGGATCTTTAATCGGTCGACTAGTGGTGACCAAAGAAAATTAATACTATAAGCGACAAAAATAAGCCCGAAAAGGCCAATGCTTGAACGACTAAGACCTTCGTCTTTTAGCCAGCCACTCATGGCTGAGCCTATCATGACCCACGGGAAGCCACTAGCTATACCAAAGCAAAAAATACTGAGTAAACGTCGATCTTTAAAGTAAGTTAACGTTTGGCGAAAAGAGTGGCTTTCAGACATAAAGTATTAATATATAAGTCGTATGGTAATAGAGGGGCTAGCCTATCAAAGAGTGAGAACAAAGAGAATAACTTAATCGGGATGCTTTAAAGTTAGTATACGTGATGTTTGTTAGATTTATTTCTATGCTATTGGACGCCAACCAATACAATCAATAGGGTAGCTGCCCGTACCGTTAAAAAAGTCTAGACAGGTATTCATTTCACTTTTGAAAAATAGATCTTGGTTAAGTGCTTTAGCGCCATGTAAGCTAACTTCATGCATCAAATGCCAAAATACACGTTCCTTGGCATTGTGTGGGGTTTCATCCATTACTTTTAATAATGTCCACTCAGACATAGTATCTAAAATAAAACTGTCAAGCTCTGTGTAGTGAATGGTCTCTTCCATAACTGCGGCTACATAAGCATGCATTTGAAGTATTTTATCATCGATAAACTGCTCTACTACCATGAAGGCCCCCTTAAAATATATAAACTACTTGGCACAATATATGACGGTCTTTAATGGTAAATTATAGATTTAATCGACAATAAATTAGTGCCTTTATTATTAAATCACTATTAATTTATCTTAGTGAAAATTTTATTGGCTAACCTATTTATCGGTGATAATTGGTTTTTTGTCAAAAAATATCTAATTTTCTTTGTTACTATTTTGTTAAATCTTTCGTTTATATTTTGTTGTGGGTGGTGTAATTATGATTGATAACCTAGTCATTGGCAGGTAATAACGTCGCGCTAATTAAGGTCACAGGCTTCAAGGGAACATCATCCCAAGCCATCGATTCGTTGTAATCTGTGGGTACCTTAGCAATGGCTTCTAATACTTCTTCACCTTCAACGATAGCACCAAAAACAGCGTAGCCCCACTTTCTGCCGGGATCTAAAGTCGTATTGTCTGATAGATTAAAAAAGAATTGACGATTAGCTGTGTGTGGCCTATTTTCTTTTGCCATAGCGATAGTACCTGTTTCATTTTTTAAACCGTTACCTGACTCATTAAAAATGCTTTTACCTAACTCTTTAGCAGTGAACTTGGCATCATATGCACCACCTTGCACAATAAAATCATCAATAATACGATGAAATATTGTATTGTTATATTCGCCCTTTACTACATACCCTAGAAAATTATCAACGGTAATAGGGGCTTTTACTCTATCGAGTTCAACAATTATTACTCCCATTGATGTTACTAATTTTACCTTAGGGTATATATTAGTTGGATCAACGGCATGACTAAAACAGCTGCTGATGAGTAAAGCGAATACAATAATAAATTGGAAAGTACGGTTCATAATTACCTACTGTTTAGTGAAAAAGGATAGAGTGATTAAGCGACACTATAAAAATGTTTTAATATCTTTACTGGTTAATATTTGTTTTATCAGGGTACTTAAATGTTGATTGAATTCACGTTCTAATACCGCGACATCAGCATTAAGCGCGCCTTCACTATGCGCTCTATTTTTAAAGTTACTGGTCAGCGTTTGCTTGCTATTATCAATAGATACTTTAATGATAATTTCACTTTGAGTAGTATAACTGACGCTTTCTTGCTCAACACTAATGACCGCTTTTTCTATAGTGACGATAACGTTGTTATTTGCTGAGTCTGATAACGTTAGACCTTGCTGTTGCCACTGTTTCGCTAAGATTCCTTCAATGATATCTTCAAGACGCTGCTCAGATGAAAGAATGACAGCTGCTTCCTTTTTTTCGAGTATTTGGATAATGTGCGTGCTGGTGCGCATATCAATAACGCTCAATTTCGCTTCTTTTCCTGATAACTGATTAGATGGCGACAAGCTCACTTGCGGCGAAACAATTAAATGTGTCGGTGCTGTACTACAGCCGAAAGTGCTTGCCAGTAACAAGGCTAGGACTATCGAGGTAAAGGTCTGTAAATTCATGAGCTTCTCTATTTTTTTATCGTTTAATTGCTGATTGGGTGACAAACTTATCATTACTGGCAATTAAGGTTTCATTACCAAAAAGGCGTTGTAATTTAATGTGGTAAGCTAATTTTTGATTACCAATAATACGCAATTCACCGCCTTTCTTTAATACCCTATGACTGTCTTTAAACATCTGCCAAGCGATATGATCGGTTGTGGCTGTATTTTGATGAAAAGGTGGATTACATAAGATTAAGTCAACACTACCACCTTCTATATCGGTCAAAGAATCGTTAAGGGTAAACTCACATTGTCCAATGACTTCAGGCAGGTTTGTTTCGATATTGTGCTTCGCTGAGGCCATTGCCATCGTTGATTCATCAATAAACTGAACGTGCGCTTGTGGTTGATTTGCCAAAACGGTAAGGCCGATAACACCATTGCCACAACCTAAGTCGATTACTTTGCTGTGTGCAGCCACTTCAGGTAAGTTTTCAATAAAATATCGTGCGCCAATGTCTAATTTTTCTCTAGCATACACATTCGCATGATTACTTATGGTAAATTCGCGATCGGGAGAATCATTGGTTGATTTATGCGCTATGGACCACACCGTTGGAAAAGGTGATTGATGTATTTGATTACTACCGGATTTAGAACCTAATTGAGAGTCAAATTGACAAAAAACTAAACGTGATTTTTTAACAGCCAAAGATGTTTTGGTGGTGCCCAAATACTTTTCAAAGACTTTTAAGGTAGAACTGTGGATTTCTTTGGCGCGATCTGCAGCGATAAATATGCATTTATCATTGACTGACTTTTTGATTTGAATAAGTTGTTCTATCAGTAGCGATTTACTTTTAGGTATTTTATATAAAATTATATCAATATCATCAGGTAAACTATCAAGAGAATCTAACAGTTCAAGATTACTATCATCTAAGTAATTTTGCTCAATGTTATAGCGAGTTCCCTCACTGCTGATATAGGAATCATTAATTGAGATAACGTGTGGGTTTTCACTACCTGAGTGGCAGAAGTGTGTAGCCAGTGCACCAAAAGCGTCATTAAAAAGTGCCACTTTTGTTTGTGCGTTAATTAAACCTTGTTCATCAATATGGTTTATTAGGTACTCATCGGCTGAATCCCATGCTTGTAAACTACGGTTTACCTGTGAAACAGGAAAGCGGCTTAGAAATAAGTTCTTATCATTAACAATAAAAGGGCTGATCATAAAATTGGCTAAAGGTCAGTAAAAATTGCCGACTATTGTGTCATAATCCACAACATATTGTTGGTCTATCCACTTAAATCAGCTAAAATATTTGTCGATTTGAGTCCATACTATTTTACATTCAGGAATAAAATAATGACTGTTGCTGCTGTTATAGAACAAAAACTGCTAGATGCTTTTCAACCATCACATTTAGAAGTGATTAATGAAAGCAATAATCACAATGTACCACCGGGTAGTGAGTCGCACTTTAAAGTTGTGATTGTTGCTAAAGCCTTTGAAGGTGAACGCCTAATTAAACGTCACCGTTTAGTAAACGCTGTGCTTGCAGAAGAACTTGCGGATAAAATCCATGCCTTAGCATTACACACCTATACAGAGTCACAATGGCAAGAGCAGTATGCTGATAAAGTACCAAGCTCTCCTGACTGTGCTGGTGGTAGTAAATAAGCGAAACACATTGCTTTCTGGTCGTACCTCTTAATGCTTAAGGCAGGGTACAATGGCAACAATTTTTTGAAAGTCTCTTTCAAACCTTAGCTATGATTTATACAAATAGATAATACTGTAGCTGAGTCACTAATATAAATAAAAAAGGTTTTACTTATGGTTATCAAGCCAAAAATTCGTGGTTTTATCTGTACTAATGCTCATCCAGCAGGTTGTGAAGCGCATGTGAATGAGCAAATTGCTTATGTAAAAGCACAAACATCAACAACTTCAGGCCCTAAAAACGTATTAGTTATTGGTGCATCAACGGGTTACGGTTTAGCTTCACGTATTACTTCTACTTTTGGTCATGACGCTAAAACATTAGGTATCTTTTTCGAAAAGCCACCTACTGAAAGAAAAACTGGCTCTGCTGGCTGGTACAATACAGCTGCATTTGTAAAAGCAGCTGATGAAGCTGGCATATACGCTAAGAGCATTAATGGCGATGCTTTCTCTCACGAAATTAAAGCAAAAACGATTGAAACAATTAAAGCTGACATGGGTAAAATTGATTTAGTTGTTTATTCATTAGCATCACCACGTAGAACTGATCCAGATACCGGTGAAGTATATTCTTCTACGTTAAAGCCAATCGGACAAAGCGTTACCACTAAAAACCTTAATACCTCAAAACGTGTTATTGATGAAGTATCTGTTGAAGCAGCTAATGATGCTGAAATTCAAGGTACTATCGACGTAATGGGCGGCGCTGACTGGGAATTATGGATGAACCAGCTGGGCGAAGCAGGTGTATTAGCTGAAGGCGTTAAAACTGTTGCTTACACTTACATTGGTAAAGAGTTAACCTGGCCAATTTACGGTAAAGCGACTATTGGTAAAGCGAAAGAAGATTTAGACAGAGCTGCCACAGCAATTAATGCTGCAACAGCTGACTTAAATGGTCAAGCTCGTGTTACTTCATTAAATGCAGTTGTTACTCAAGCAAGTTCAGCTATTCCTATTATGCCTTTATATATTTCAGCTATGTTCAAAGTAATGAAAGCTGACGGTACTTATGAAGGTTGTATTGAGCAAATTTCTAACTTATTCAAAGAGAACATTTACAGCGATTCTCCACGTTTAGATGAAGAAGGTCGCTTCCGTCAAAACTATAAAGAACTTGAAGATAGTGTTCAAAAACGTGTGACAGATATTTGGAACACTGTTGATACTGATACTATTGACGAGTTAACCGATTATGTTGCTTATCATCAAGAGTTCTTAAAGCTATTTGGTTTTGGTATTGAAGGTGTGGATTACGATGCTGATCTTAGTCCAGAAGTTGCTATTAACAATTTAGTGTAATAGTTAATTGCCTAAGGGCATAGACATTAAAAAACCGCATTCTTTATTCTTAGTAATAAAGTGTGCGGTTTTTTTTGTGTTTTAGTTATAGGAAAAATTAACCATTAATTTAGGCCTGTAGTGATTAACTTGTGCACTTTACTAGGCTTATTATTGTTTTTTCTGTGAGGAAAGTGAGCTGCTTTGTACCTTGGTTATAAATTATTTTTGTTCTTTTCTCTATGTCGTGTCAACCAAACATCTATTCATTCGTTAGATCCAAAGTAACAGCTAACCAATTAGGGATTCAATATGAATAATAGTGAGATGAAAATAAGTAGATTATCGATGTTTGGTGGATTACTTTTAGCCAGTTTTTTCACTGTCTCAATATATGCTCAGGAAGGGCCAAGAGCAGGAGCCCGAGGAGGTCCTGACAATGGGCAAAGGGTTGGTGGTCCAGGAGATGGTGGTCAGAATCTAAGAAGCCCCGACAGCCAAGGTCAAGGTAGACAGCTTGGAAGTCCTAACGATAATATAGATAACGCCCAAGAAAACCTGCAAATCTTAATTGCAGAGCGTGAGCTAACATCAGCTAATAGTCAAAGTTTTAATTTACCCAGTATAAATGACCCTAAAGCACAATTAGGTAAGCTGTTATTTTTCGCAAAAAATTTAGGTGGTGAACAAAGTACAGCTTGTGCTAGTTGTCATCATCCTATGTTGGGTGGAGGTGATAACTTATCATTACCTGTAGGTGTTACAGCAGTAGATGAATTTGAACAAAGTAGTCATGATTTATTAGCTTTTGGACGATTCAATAGTGATGCAGTTAATAACCTCCCCAGTGTGTCACGTAATTCACCAACAATATTTAATCTAGGTTTCAATACCCGAGCATTATTTTGGGATAGTCGAGTTGAATCGAGACGTGGCGGGGTTATTTTGACTCCTGACTCACCTGTGGATGAACAGGGTAGACGCCTTAGGGATCCTAATTTACCTCAAGGTACTACGTTAGCTGCCGCTCAAGCAAGGTTTCCGGTCACATCTCCCGTTGAAATGCGTGGGAAATTTGTTGCGGATAGTAATAATCAAGATCTTCGCGCGGCGTTAACCAACCGCTTTAACAATACAGATAATGAATTTTCTAGTGACTGGCCAAGTTTATTTTCACAAGCCTATGGAGATGACGACGTTACTTTTAATAGAATTTCTGATGCTATTGGTGAATATGAGCGTTCTATGGTTTTTATTAATAACCCCTGGAAAGATTACCTCGATGGTAACGATAATGCCTTAACCCAAGAACAAAAAGCGGGTGCAATATTATTCTTTGGCGGTCGACAAGAAGGTGGAGCGGGTTGCGCAGGTTGTCATCGTGGTCCAACACTTTCAAGTGATAGGCACCATTTAGTTGCCTATCCACAATTTGGACCAGGAAAAGGTAATGATAGTGGTAGTAATACCAGCAATGATTTTGGTCGTGAAAATGTTAATAATAATGAAGATCAACGTTATCATTTTAGAGCGCCAACGTTACTCAATATTGCTGTAACAGCACCATATGGTCATACAGGAGCATACCAAACGTTAGAAGAAGTGATTGGTCATTACAATAATCCTGAAGAAGCAATAAATAGATTGTTTTCGGCTCAAGATGGTATCGCACTAAATGATGACAGTGCACCTTTTTGTCAATTACCTCAAATACAAGGTTTGATGCAAAAAAATAATCAGAGCTGTCAAAGCTTATATCCTGATGCCTATGAAAACTCAATAGCTGTTGTCAACCATCTACAGCAGGCCAGAGATGGCGATGTAGAAGCACGTTCAGCATTAAGAAGACGACGTAACTTATCCTCAACTCAGATTGCTCACCTTGCAAGTTTTATGCGAGCGCTTACCGACCCATGTGTACTTAATAGAGAGTGTTTAGCGCCCTGGATCGTTGAGGAAAGTGACATAGCGAGTTTTCCTGACTCAATGCCTTTAGTTGCCCATGATAAAGACGGTAGTCGTTTATAAAATAACATCATCTACAATCTGTACTTCCATTAAATCCTGCTGAGCATTTATGTTCTGCAGGTTTTTTTATACTCTGTTAAATAACTATTATTGCTATTAATACGTCTGATTTCGATATTACATGAGTATAAAGCTCAGATAGTCCTCTTTATTAGTGAGCTCCGTAACCCATTGTTTTTAAACTTGTAATTATTTTGTTTTGGCGGAAGCATTATAAATACTTAGAAAAATCACTTTTTATTGAAGTTCGTTGTCAACCAAATCGAAGTTAGTGCGTTTTAATATTTGAAAGAACATAAAAATGAAATTAATTAATATCCCTTTAGGAGTCGTTATGAACAAAATAACTAAAAAATTGAATCCTGTATTACTTACTGCTTTATTTGCAACAACAGCTATTTTATCAATATCTCAAGCTAATGCCTTTGAACGAGGCGGACATAGAGCTGCTGGTGGATTCGATAAAATAGATGTTAACCAAGATGGACAATTATCTTTAGATGAATTAACTACGCCTAAAATGTCAAAAGCTGAAAGGAAATTTAGCCAAAAAGATGGTGACGATGATGGTTTGATCTCATTTGAAGAATTTCAACAAACTCGTAATGGCACCATGACTGACTTATCAGACATAGCTAATGAAATTGTGCAATGTGTTGCAGACACCAAAGCAGAAACAGCTAATGACGATATTATGGTGCCTACTGCGGATAAATTTATTTCTCCTACAGAAAAGTTTGCAGCAACAGACACTTCAGGGGATGAATTTATTAGTTTTGAAGAGCTTCAAGATAAAGTAATAGAAAAAGTGGCAGCGTCATTTTTAGTGATGGATCAAGATGCTGATGGCTCAGTTACAGAAGACGAATATAATGCTGCTAAAACGATAAAGAAGGCAAGCAAAAGTGCCATTAGACAATGTATTGAAGAGTTGAACTCCGAAGACATTATTTAAGTTATATTACTTAATAAAAGAAAAGTAATTGTATTTCTACTTGTTTTTTAAGCAGAACATTCTCTATGCTCAAGTATGATAATGTTCTGCTTTATTTCCTTTCTAACTCGCTCTAACTATAAACGCCAGCTTTAAACACTATATTTAACGAGTAGATTCGACTACTCTAACCTTATAAATATTAAGTTATAAAATACGGTGTCTCAGTGATTAAATACCTCAACAACTCAAAAACTTGCGGTTGTAGGTTTCTTTCTTCAGTAATTTTCGTTTGCATAACACCCTTTTCAAGTTTAGCGAATAATATTACCGTTAATCATAGTCAATTAGAGCAATATATTAGCCTTCCCGATGAAGAGGTATTATTGAAACCCGCGGGGCAGGGAGTGTTTTTGTCTTTCGATTTTAATGATAATTGGCATGTTAAATTTGATTATCAAGAGTGGCAAGATAATGAACACGCCATCAGTCCAGTCACTATTGATTTAAACCTAACTAGTTTTGGTGGAAGTTTAAGTTACGTGCAAGATAATTGGTATGCTTCAACAAGTCTTGGTATGTCTGAAGATGATGTTTCCCATAGAAAAGATCAACGCAGTGCTGATTTTCGTCAAGACAATACCCAAGTTGCCTCAATTTCAGGCCTGTTTGGTTATAATTGGTTGCAAGGAAACTGGATGTTAGATGTATCAGCAGGTGCTCAGTACTCAGATTGGTCTATTGAAAATAAAGAAATTAATAGCAAACGAGCTCAGCAGGAAGGGAAGCCTCCCGAAGAGATCATGATAACGAAAGAGAATACTTTAACAATTAACGCAGGTGTATCTGCAGCACGTTATTGGGAGTTCACCCAACAACAAGGTGTTTTAGCGGGCGCTATGCTTTTATGGCGTTATCAGCTCTCAGATGATGAAAACCTCACTGATGAGAATATAGCATCACCTAGCCAACAAACTAGAGCTCAACCATCAACATCTAGAAACGGGGGCAGCAATACTTTAAGAGCAACATCAGGTGATGATAATTATGGCCAAATAACTGCTTATTTATCGTATTACATTAATGATGCTTGGTCAGTTGACCTTGATACTTCTCTCGAAATTGCCAGCGATAATAATAACCAAAGTTGGGCAGTGGGTCTTAGTTATTCTTTTTAGCTCATGATCAAAAAACTTAATGATGTTTAGGGCGAGGTTGCTTACGTGTCATATTTTTATTCATTTTTTGTTTTGATTTTTTAAACTTATCCATCAATTGACGTTGTTTATTACTAGGCAACTTTTTAAAATTTTGATGTGTTGTACGAAGTTGCTTTTGCTGTGATGAAGGCAGCTTTTTAAATTGCTCAAATTGCTTAGATAATTGACTTCTTTTTTGTTGAGGCAGTTTTTTCCATTGACTAAATTTATTCAATAAATCATCACGTTGCTTAGTAGGCATAGTGATCCATCGATTGGCGCCCAGCTGTAATTTATCTTGCTGTTCAGAAGACATCTTGCCCCATTGACTAGAGAGTGGTTTTAACACTGTCTTTTCTTGCGTCGTTAAGCTTTTCCAATCAACTGCTACCGCTTCTGATAGAAATAGCAGGTTAAGCAAGGTGAGTAATATCAATTTAATCATGATGTTTACACTCCGGAACGTTTGTCGATAGTTCACGTTTTTTAGCATTATCATTTTGACCATTATTAATGTCATTTGGGGTTTCATGGTGTAGTTCTTTTTTTTCCTGTGTTGATGACTGGCATAGCTTAAATTTCATATCTTGCGGACCATAGAGTTTGCCATCAACTTCTTGCAATTCTGCCAAGTATTCTAAAAAAGCAATACTAGGTAATTTATCTACTTTCTCTTGAGCTTTTAATGGTACACAAGCCAAGATAAGCAATAAGCCATTACAATAAAGTGCTTTGTTCATTTTTAGCCAACCAAGTAATAAATTCTAAGTCTTCCAACATTGCAAAGTCTTCAGTGGGTATCTCGGCGGCCATCATTGCTAACGGTAACTCAGGTATCGCTTCAACGGATACATAGTTTACCGATATAAAAATCGTGATTGCAGCAGCTACCGGAGCACCTATCTTGAACATAGGATTAAATAACCATGCGATGATAGTATCAACGATTGATTTTTGTGAACTCATTTGAACATGCTTGCTATTCAGGGCAAGTGCTCTTACGCGAGCAATATCTGCAAGCGTGCTATCAGGTAAAGTATTAACGGAATGATCTAATGCATTGTTTACTGATTGCACAGCTTCATTACGTGTAGGCTTTATTTTATCTTCATCTTTATCTGTAATTATATCTTTAGAAGGTGATTTCATGATCGTCCTCCATCATGGTTCTTAATTTACTTACCGCTCGAAAATAATGTGTTTTAACACTGCCTTGTGAGCATTGCATTATGTCAGCAGTATCAGCTACGGATAATCCTTCCCAACTACGTAATAAAAAACATTGTTGTTGTTTAGGTGATAGTTGTTTTAGGTGCTCTAATGCTGCGCCTTGCTGTTGGTCTTTTGCTAAATTTTTTTCTGGTGTATCAAGGGTGCTGTCATCGTTGTTCGTCGGAGGCCATTCTTCAACCTCATCTTTTTTCCAGAAAAAAAGTAAATTCTTCACTTTTTGATGGCGATGCCAATCGCGGATCCTATTTTGTAATATTTTATAAAACAATGGTTTCCACTCCTTCGACGGTTTATCTTGGTACTTAGTGACTAGTTTAATCATGCTATCTTGTAGCAAATCTAACGCATCGGCGTGAGAGCCTGTTGAAAAGGCGGCCATATGATAGGCTCTTTTTTCAATATCAAGCAAAAAAGCCTCCATAGTTAATGGCGACAAATTCGCTTCATCTGATGAGTGATAACTCTGCTCAGCGATGACTTCAAGCTCCGGATTAAGTGTCGTGTTGTTTATGATTCTGACCTATATTGCCATAAGTTACAATTTGCTCTTTTAGAGATAATAATTTTTATTGAGTCTCTAATATTATAAACGCGCGTAATGAGGTTTGGTTGACAAAAAAGATTTAACTTCATTAATTATTTGTCTTTTAATGATGGCTAAAATAGGTGTCGAGTTACTTGGTTTGTATTCTTAACTTAAAATCACTTTAAAAATAAATGTTATGAATAACCTGTGCGAGTTAGTCATGCTAATGCCTAATAGCTTGAAAGTAGCTTAACCCAATACAGTTCTCGTGTTTATTTTGTTGTTAAACATACCAATAAATCATCAGAAAATGACAAGTCGCGCCGCCTAAAACAAAGCAGTGCCAAATTGCGTGAGTAAAGGGCACTGTTTTTTTAACGTAGAAATATATCCCAAGACAATAAATTAGACCGCCTAGCGCTAATAACCACACAGCCTGTTCGGGTAATGCCTGATAAAGCTCGCCTAAAATGCCAAATGAGATAAAGCCCATTCCTATATAGGTGGCTAGCGAGACTTTTTTATATTTATTACCAAACTTTATTTTGAAAAGTATGCCACAAAGAGCAAAGAGCCAAATAAAGCTTAATAAGGTATAACCGAGTGGTCCTGCTAAGGTAACAGCGAGTAGTGGTGTATAAGTGCCGGCAATAAGTAAGTAAATAGCGCAGTGGTCAAGTAGCTTAAAGAGCTTTTTAGCGCGTTTATTGGTTAAGTTATGGTAAATAGTGGATGCGAGGAATAGTAGAATTCCGCTGGTTGCGAACACACTAAAGCTAACTATTCGGCTAATATCGTCATGACCATTTTTTAATAATAAAAATAATCCGAAACAACTTAATAACAAACCAAATGCATGACTGATAGCATTGAGGTATTCTTCATTTTGACTATAGGGATTTGGTTGAGCAGGAGTAACAGAAATATCTTTCTGAACAATCATAAGGCACTACTTTAATAGCTTCAGTTTACGGGAGTAGGCTGAATACCGAGATAAGACAATAAAAAGTAGCATTTTTCTAAGGCTAAAGCATTTTTAGCCTTGGAGCGGAGCTGGCTCTAATTAAAGTGCTAACTCAATAACCATATCTTTTAATTCATCTTTAGAAATAGAATTGCTGTGGTTTTTATCAAAGCGATTAAAAATGGTTTCGCACATTTGAATGCCTTTGTCTTGTAGTAAGACATCAATTAGTTCAACAAACTCAGTACGACTAATGACACCGTCTTTGTCTTCATCAAACACTTCAAATAACTCATCTACCCACTGATTTAAATCCATTGTAATCCTCACAAAAATTAAAAAACTATACCTAAACCATATCGCTTATTCAGGCGTTTGGGAATGGCTATTTCAACTTTTTTAGCCTTGTGATGGATAAAGTAGCTATTTGTTTGTTAATTGATTGCTTTTACTGGCTCAAGGCTAGATTTGAGCAAAGGTGATATCTTCACATTTTATTAAAGAGCCCAAGATAATTCGCTGTTATTTATTAATCGATTTAGCCGTTGAACATTATTTTTAATTTTATTTATATTTTTCTGTAATAAATCTGTAAACGCTCAGACTAACTGTTCAACGCTTTATTAAGGAAAGATAGAATGAAAACAATGTGGAAAATAACGTGGAAGAAAATTATTACCTTAGGATTGTTATCAATCACCACAACAACGTGGGCAAATAATAATGAATTCACTTTAGATAATTGTCATTTGGGTGAAATACGCTCACAAGTGAAATGTGGCAAGCTTGAAGTGCCAGAGAATTATCAAAAACCAGAAGGTGATAAAATTTCAGTAAATTTTGCGGTTTTACCGGCAATCGATGACAGTAAGTACAAAGCACCGTTAATGTTTTTAGCGGGTGGACCAGGACAAGCTGCGACTGAGTTAGCTGTGCTTTTAAATAGAGCTTTTCGTGAAGTACGTAAAACGCGAGATATTATTTTAGTTGATCAGCGTGGTACTGGTGAAAGTCATGCATTGTCTTGTGATTTCGAAGAAGAAGGAAGTGTTTACAGCAGCCTTACTAAAGACTTTAAAGCAAGTGATGTAAATGAGTGTGTGAGTCAATTTAAAGGTGATTTAAGTCAGTACAATTCTGAAAATGCTATTCGTGATTTTGATGCTGTACGTGCGGCATTAGGTCATGAAAAGATAAATATTTATGGCGGATCTTACGGTACCCGTGCTGGTTTAGTGTATATGCGGATGTTTCCAGAGTCTCTTGAAAGCGTAGTATTAGATGGAGTAGGCCCAATTGAAGTACCCATTGGTTTATTTGGACGAAGTGTTGAGCGAGCATTTAATTTATTAGTTGAAAACTGTAAAAAAAGTGAATCTTGTCACCAAGCTTTTCCAGACCTAGCTGAAGAATTTCAACAAGTTAAGCTACGTTTAGCAAGCGCACCTGTCTCTATTGATATTCAACACCCTCGTTTAGGTACGCCTACTAAATTTATTCTAGATGATGAAAAATTTACTAATAACTTACGTATGCAATTATATAGCACCAATGGTCGTTCATTAATGCCTCTAGTTATTAATCAAGCATATTTAGGTAACTACCAACCACTTATTGGTTTAATGGCAAGTACTGAAGGTGAACAACAAGTTTATACCGGTTTGCACTTTAATATTGTGTGTAATGAAGATGTGCCGAGAATATCAGAAAAAATGAAAGCACTTGATGCAAATAACAATTTTGATGGCGATACCGGCCATTTCATCTTTGACAATATTTGTCCATTGATTCCAAAATATCGTCCGAGTGATGATTTTTATCAAAGTGTAACGGCTAATATTCCAACCCTTATTTTATCTGGCAACTTAGATCCCGTGACACCGCCTAGTAATGGTGAATACGCAGCGAAGAGTCTACCTAATAGTCACCATATAATTGTTAAGAATACTGCACATATTGTTGCTACGAGTACTTGTGCTAATGAGATTGTTAATGAATTTTTAACGATTAAAGATCCCAAAGCACTTGATGAGTCCTGCTTGAAAGACATTCCCCAAGAAACCTTTATGACCAGTGTAAACGGTATTCAATAGAGCCCTTGGAGTCATAAGTCATAGTACGAAGAAGTAAAAAATTATGTTTGAAGGAAAGAACAATGATTGAAGTAAATAATTTACATAAAAGTTTTATTGATAAGAAAGATAAGAAAAACAGCGTTAAAGCCCTTGATGGACTTTCTTTCACTGCTAAAGATGGTGAGATCACCGGTATTTTAGGGCCAAACGGCGCCGGTAAAACTACCTGTTTACGTACGCTCTATGGTTTGCTTTCTGCTGATGAGGGATTCGCAACCATTGATGGTATTAGTGTTACCGAAAGTCCACTTGAAGCACGTGCAAAATTAGGTATATTCCCTGATAAATTTGGCTTATATGAACGTCTTACTGCTTATGAGCAAATTGATTACTTTGCCAGCCTTCATGGCATGTCAGGTAAAACCAAAAAACAAGCGATTGAACAAGTCATCCAAGATTTAGAGTTGGGCGAATTAGCACATCGTAAAACCGTTGGCTTTTCTCAAGGGCAACGTATGAAAGTGACCTTGGCCCAAGCGTTAGTGCATCAACCACAAAATTTTGTGCTTGATGAGCCAACCCGTGGTTTAGATGTTATGAGTACCCGTATTTTACGTAATCATTTAGCTAAGTTTAAAGCCAAGGGACATTGTATTTTATTTTCATCGCACGTAATGCAGGAAGTGGCAGCCTTATGTGACCGCGTGATTATTGTTGCCAATGGCAAACTTGCAGCACAAGGCACACCACAAGAATTATGTGAGCTAGCTGGTGAAAAGAATTTAGAAGAAGCCTTTGTTAAGTTGATTGGCTCAGATGAAGGAGTTGCAGCATGATTACTTCAAATTTGAATATAAATTTAATTCAGTTAAAAGCCTTGCTACTGAAAGAGTATAGGGAGGCTTTCCGTGATAAACGTGCGTTGATGGTTGCGCTTGGGATGGCCATATTAGCTCCTATTGGCATAATGGTCATGTCAAAAATAATGATTGAAAAATTGGTTGATGAGCCGCCGGTTTACGTTAAGTTTGTTGGTGCGGAGTATGCTCCTAAGTTAATAACGCACTTTGCAGATAAAAATTTATTTGATTTTGCTGATGTGCCTGAAGATGAAAGGTCTATTTGGCAACAGCGTAATATAGTGATTGAAATCCCAGAAGATTATACTACTGATATGGCTGAAGGTAAGCCAATAAAATTGCACTTACAAGCTGACTATACTGACAAGGCTGTTCAACCACCGGTTAGGCGTATTAATAATGCTGTACGTGAATTTTCAATGTCGATTGGTTATAAACGTTTGTTACTTCGTGGTGTAGATGTACGTTTGCTTAATCCTGTGAAATTAGTTGAGCAAGATACAGCGAAGCCTGATGCGACCTTTATGTTGATTTCAATGATGCTTGGTATTTATTTGATGTTAGCTGCTTTTATGTCTGGCTTGTCGGTAGCGATTGATTCAAGTGCCGGAGAGCGTGAACGAAATGTACTTGAAATGTTGTTATGCCAACCTGTCAGTACGCTTAAAATTGTATTAGCTAAATTAATCAGTGCTTCAACCGTCTCTGTGATTGGTGTGTTACTAATATTAGTACTGACATCAATCTCTGTGGGCTTTGTTGATTTAACAAAAATTGGTGCTACCTTCAATTTAGATTTATCAACAGCGTTAGTGTTGTTGTTACTGCTTTTACCTATTTGTTTTTTTGCTACTGCGTGTCAGTTATTTGTAGCCTTTCAAACCAAAAGTTTTAAAGAAGCGCAATCTACGGTAGGTATGCTTATTGGTATTCCAGCGTTTATTCCTTTTGTTGTTTCAATGATGGATGACCGCCCTGAATGGCTGAATTGGTTGCCAATTTCGGGTCAATCAATGATCATTGAAAATATTTTTAAGGGTGTTGAAGTCGATTGGTTAGCTGTTTTTGCGACTAGCTCTGTAACCATCGCTATCACGGCAGCTTTAGTTTTAGGGTTGGCTAAAAAGCTCAAGTCTGAAAAAGTCGTCATGGCGCTAAGCTAAACTGTGAGGCTTCGCTGCTCGTTAATTGTTAAGTAGAGCAGCTTAGCCGCCTCAGATCTTAATACGAACAGAACACGAAAAGAATAAGAGATGATATCAAAGTAATTAACATGTTAAATTCAACTCAATTAATAACTTTAATAACTCAACCTTCTTTTGCGGCAGCAAATAAAGTTGAACACAAGGATAGTCGCTTGGATCGCTCGTATACCGAAGAACTTCAGGGTGATAATCAAACGGTATTTACCGAGTGGATGACGGAGCATGAAAAATTGCTTCGTCATATCATTACTGGCTTCGAAGCAAAGTCAGCTATTCAAGATGAGCTTTTTCAAGAAATCGCCTTAAATATTTGGCGTGCTTTACCTAAGTTCCGTCAAGACTCTGCGGTGAAAACCTTTGTTGCCCGTATTGCTCATAATGTTTTGGCCACACATGTTGCTAAAGCGGTTAGAACGGTGAAAGCGGATCAAGACTTAACAAGCATCAGTAGTGAAGCTGAAAAAGATCATAGCCATCCAACCCCTTATCAGTCACTCAACCAAAGCCAGCGGCAACAAAGGCTAGCAAACGCTATTCGACAATTAACCCTTGAACAGCAACAAGTGATAACGCTTGCCTTAGAAGGTATGAGTTATTTAGAGATTGCTGAAGTATTAGGCATAACCACTAACTTAGTTGGTGTTCGTTTACAGCGTGGAAAATCGGCATTATCGCAATTGTTGGAGGGAGCAGAAAATGGATAAATCACCATTTCAAAATGAAGAGATAGCGCCACAAGAGTCCAGTCAACATGAACTTAATAATGAAGTTGTTATTGATACACAGCCGATTGATGTACTTTCAATACCTCAAAAAAAATCTGTGTTAGATGAAGAGACAGATAAGAAGTCTCCAGTCAGTGATGAGCAACCATTAGATGAAGATTGGCTACTACTCTCTCAAGATTGGCAAGCACAGCCATTTGAAAAAACTGATATTAAAGCACTGCTAAAGCAAACTAAAAAACGTACTTTACTTGCCAAGTCGCTATTAGCCATTGATGTGATCGCTACTTTTGGGATCTTTATTGCCTTATTAGTTGGTTTGTATCAAGGTGACTGGGGCACAGCAACCATTTCGTATCTGTTGTTTGGCTTTATAACATCAGTCGTTTTTGTTTATTATGAAATTAAGATCCGACTACGTATTTGGCAACATAGCTGTGATAGTCCGGATAAAGCGGTAGCCAATGCCATTGCGGGAGTAGAGTCCTCCATCAAATACACTAAATTAATAAAGCTCTCTTGCTGGGTATTATTGCCAGTAGTTAATTGGTATGTCTATGTCATGATTCAAGAATCAGAAAAGTCACCATGGCCACCTTTCTTCGTTATGAATAGCTTTATTCTTGTTATGTGGTTTATCACTCATTGGTTCTATCTTAAACGGGAAAAAGAGTTGCAGCAGTTATCGAAGCGTTAATTGCATGACATGTTTATTGAATGATTAAACAGCCGCGATATTTCAGCGGCTGTTTTGTTTTTATCAAATGGTTAATTAACTTTTAAGGTCGCTTCGTACAAACCTAAATTGTCATAATCAAAAAATAATGATAATTGATAATTATCTGCGTTAATCATCGCTTCGGTCTCGTCTAGATAATCATCCTCTGATAAATAAGCGCTTAATTGTGCAATCGTTTTTCCTTGAGAAAATGGGCCAAGAGACCAATGTTCATTATTTTGTTTGTGTTGAAAAACTTCTTCCAACAGATAAATAGTATTGAGCTTTGCGTGGTTAATAAGTACTGCTAAATTTTCATTATAGATATTTATGTAAGATTTAGCTGAAACGGTAATCCTACCAATAGGCTTGCCTAGCTCTTTACTCAACTCAGACCAAACGACACCGTCTTCTTCTTCTTCTTGGTCTAGCGTTGTCAGTATCAACTTTAACGCATCAAAATGTTGAGGTTTTGGTAACGTTGTTCTTTGGTTAGGCTCTTTATATGAATTACTTTTAACCGTAAAATCAGATAAGGAATAATTGTATTCATTACCCTCATAGCTTTTCTTCGAAGTGAAGCTCAATAACATAGTGTTATTATTGCCCTTAACAACGAGTTGTTTTTTAGCATTTAGCTCACCTTGGATATTCAATAATTCTTTTACTTCGGCTAAAGAAGCTTTTCGACCAACCAAACCATTTATTTTCCATTTAGAATCATCGAAAAAATCAATTAATGGAATTTTATTAAGCGTATCTATTGATAGTAAAGGGTATTGTGTCGAGACTTTTACTAATTTATCCCCTTGAAAGAAAAGCCAATGGCTCCGACCATAACCAATAACTTGTTGATCTTCAAACAAGTCGAATGCAAAGCTGTGATCGCCCAACGTGGCATGTACCTCTGAATAACTTGCCCCCATTTTTAAACCATAAATACCATGAGTTAATGATATTTTATTATTTGAAATAGTAGGTCGATGAAGTGTCGCCTTAGCTGGAGGGGTAAAAACTATTTTAGTCGATAGGCTTATCGTCATTGCCTTCATTTTGTTTACGGGTTTGCCTAGGTGATTAAAAGGGGCGGCTTTTCGTTCAGCTGTTGAAGAGGATTGGCAGGTATTTATTAATAACCCTTCATAACTAATTATCGAGCTACTGGGTTGGTTTGAACTCGACCCATAATAGCCTTTATTATCTTTGTATTTTTTAATCTTGCGTTGTTCAATAATAATGGCATCGGCACCGATATTTAACGCTTTATTTTGTAATTTCTTTAATAGCTTTACGGTTGTTTCTTCTGTCAGTGGGTTGATGGTTTTTTCGTTTACGGTATATGACCCAACTGTTTGGTAATCACAGTTAGGATAGTAGTCGAGAATGGTAGGGAGATTGTTTACTGTTTTACTTTGAACGCTTGAACTAATGAGCACCGCCATAAAAGCGTTAAACACTATTGTTAAGTTGACATTATTTCTGTTTTTCATTGGTATCATATCCCTATTTATTGTTATTTTGAACGTTGCCGTAAAGTAGCATGGTTTTATCTTTTTTTACTTTTGCAATGAGGCTTTTAACTATGTTGGGAGTGGTTATATCGTAGGTTAACGTTGAAGATTCTACAGAAGCTAAGGAGTGTTGCTCTTTCTTTATATATTGATTGAATTTATTTGCACGATCTTTAATATTTTTTATATAGTCGCTAAGGGGCGAAGGGATTGCCAAAGTTTCTTCTTCTAGTTGATGCCAGTCATCGTACCATGCGGAATGTTGATTTCTTCTACCAAGAGATGCTGCCAAGGAGATATTCTCATTAGTAATCAAGTAAGCTTGGTAATCTTGCTGTGCTTTGAAAAAAATGGGCTGTAATGCATCAATTGCCATGTCTTCACGAACAAGTGACAGTAAATCTTCAGTATTGGTTATAAGCTCTTGGTTAAGTTTCTGCAACTTGACGCTACTTTGTGATAATCCTTTATTGATTAGATGAGTTTTGAGTAGGGTGATATATGCTTTTTGTTGCTCGATGCTTTGTTCCCATAAGGTAAACTCTTGAGAATAAGTATTAACGTTATTGTTTTTAATTACTGCTAGTGATTTATGTAATTGTAATAAGTTTGTATTGATATCTTCTAATAATTTGTTCAGTTTGACTAGATCCCAGTCAGTCACCTTAATGTCGCTATAAGAAAGTACTGTTTCTTTTAATGACTTTGGAATCGTCTCGGTATATTTTTTAAGTGCAGATTCAGCTCTTAAAATTTTGAGCATAACGTTACCTGAAGTTAATAAAACAACTTTGCTCTGCGGACTAGGGAAGCTGTGAAATGAGTCATGAGCGCTAAGGTAAGCTAAATAAAAATTTGAATTTTTAAGGTGAATCTCTGCACTCTTGAGTTGTTCATCTGCTTGTTTGAGTCGATTTAATTCAACTTGGTATTTCTCTGGCGCTACCTTGGTCAGTGTAGTTAATGTGCTAATAACTCGGGGTAAGTTTTTTTCATCGATAGCCTGTTGATAATCATTTAAAGCTAATTCATGTTTTGTAGGAGTACAGGCGAAGTTAATAGCAGATAAAATAATAACAAATAACTTGTAATAGCAACGCATCAAAAATCCTTTTTGGGTTGTTTAGAGTCAATACTGTGAATAATGTTTATTCACAGTATTGACTCTAAGCTATCATAGAAGAATTGTTAATGATATGTAACCGCTAGCTAAGATATAGGTGTTTAGTACAGATGCCCATCATTTGCTATTCATATTTTTCATACAAGTCATGAATGAACTGCACTTTACTTTGATAACCTTGTTTATTTCGTTTATTATTCGGTTTCCTGTTGCTTTATCTGTTTTATATTTGTTGAATCTTGTCTTTTTATTCTTTATAGTCTGTTTGCTTGTGTTGCTGAAAGTTTTTAGCCTATAGGTCACAAACTAAGCTTAAGCGTTTATGCTATAAAGCAGCATAAAATGCACTAAAGCATGGGTAAAACAACCCAGCTTAGCCGTGTACTTTTTGTCTATATTCAGGCAAAATACCGCCATAATTTTTGAATGTTTAAGTAAATCTTTCGATTTTCTTGAATATGGTTTCAGCATTGTGCTGACTTTTATATTTGCATAAGAAAGGAATAAAACATGTTTACTCGTGATATGAATATTGCTGAATTTGATCCAGAACTTGCACAAGCAATAAGTAATGAAGTTGTTCGTCAAGAAGAGCACATTGAATTAATCGCTTCTGAAAACTACTGTAGCCCACGTGTTCTTGAAGCACAGGGTTCTCAACTGACTAACAAGTACGCTGAAGGTTACCCAGGTAAGCGTTATTACGGTGGTTGTGAGTATGTTGATATTGCTGAGCAATTAGCGATTGACCGTGCAAAAGAGTTATTTGGAGCTACGTACGCAAACGTGCAACCACACGCTGGTTCACAAGCTAACGCTGCAGTATTTCAAGCCTTAGTTTCACCAGGCGGAAAAGTACTAGGCATGAGCTTAGCTCACGGTGGTCACTTAACTCATGGTTCACATGTAAGCTTTTCTGGTAAATCATATGAAGCATTCCAATATGGTCTTCACCCAGAAACAGGCGATATCGATTATGAAGAACTAGAGCGTTTAGCTTTAGAGCACAGACCAGAAATGATTATTGGTGGTTTCTCTGCATTCTCAGGTGTTGTTGACTGGGCACGTATGCGCACTATTGCTGATAAAGTTGACGCTATCTTCTTCGTAGACATGGCTCACGTTGCTGGTTTAATTGCTGCAGGTCTTTACCCAAGCCCGTTACCTCACGCACATGTAGTAACTACTACTACACATAAAACATTAGCTGGCCCACGTGGCGGTTTAATTGTTTCTGCTTGTGATGATGAAGCTATTTACAAAAAGCTTAACAGTGCCGTTTTCCCTGGTGGTCAAGGTGGCCCATTAATGCACATTATTGCAGCTAAAGCCGTTGCATTTAAAGAAGCATTAGAGCCAGAGTTTAAAGTTTACCAACAAAATGTTTTAGACAACGCTAAAGCTATGGTTGCTGTATTACAAGAACGTGGTTATAAAGTTGTATCTAATGGTACTGAAAATCACTTGTTACTTCTTGATCTAATCGATAAAGATATTACTGGTAAAGATGCTGATGCAGCTTTAGGTAAAGCACACATCACAGTAAACAAAAACTCTGTACCAAATGATCCGCGTTCTCCGTTTGTTACTTCTGGTCTACGTTTAGGTACTCCAGCAATCACTCGTCGTGGTTTTGGTGTAGAAGAAACTCAAGCGCTAACGGGTTGGATCTGTGACATACTTGATGATATCGAAAATGAAGATGTTATCACGCGTGTTCAAGGTCAAGTGACCGAGCTTTGTGCCAAGTTCCCTGTATACCAAAAGTAGCTATTAACTTGTCGCTGTAAAGCTCAATTTATGCGTCAAAAGTACTCATTGACTAGCGTCAACTCCGTGCTTTTTCCTTTAAAGTGAACCTTACAGCTTAAAGTTGAATACCTACTTAACCTTAATTATGTTTAAGAAATAATTAAGGTGGGTAATAAATAAGTGAATAACTAATTAGCGTCATTCCCGAAGTCTATTGTCGGGAATCTAGTTTGTTTAGCTTAATCACTTGTTTTATATTAAAATGGTCGCCTTGAGCGGCCATTTTTCGTTTTTATCCATAAACTTACCGCTTGTATCTTTTTGCTTATAATTTTCGAAGGTAAATCATGTATTGTCCATTTTGTTCAGCGAATGACACTAAAGTTATCGACTCACGTTTAGTTACTGATGGTCATCAAGTTCGACGTCGCCGCGAATGTTTAGCTTGTCATGAACGATATACTACCTTTGAAAGTGCTGAATTAGTCATGCCTCGTATTATTAAACGTGATGGTAGCAGAGAACCTTTTAATGAAGATAAAATGCTCAGTGGTTTAACGCGCGCATTAGAAAAACGCCCCGTTAGCATGGAACAGATTGAGCTTGCAGTGAATAAATTAAAATCACAAATGCGTGCGACAGGTGAACGTGAAATTAGCAGCGCTATGCTAGGTGATTTAATCATGGCGCAGCTAAAAGAATTAGATAAAGTTGCTTATTTACGTTTTGCTTCAGTCTATTTATCGTTTGAGGATATCAGTGAATTTGCTGATGAGATCACCCGTTTAGGTAAAGAGAAAAACGGTAAAACTACAAAAGCCAAACAAGTGAAAGTGGCAAAGTAGCATGACAACAACCTCTACGACTGATAAGAAAAAACCTACCGAACAATACTTTACTGACCAAGATAGGTTGTTTATGGCTCGGGCAATTGAGCTTGCCAAAAAGGGGCATTTTACCACCTCTCCCAATCCTAGAGTCGGCTGTGTATTAGTTAGCTATGTATCAGGAAAAGGCGAAGTTATTGGTGAAGGATACCATCAAAAAGCAGGGCAGGGTCATGCTGAAGTTAATGCCTTAGCCGATGCAAAACGACATCATTCTGCTTTAATAAAAGGCGCTACTGCGTATGTAACCCTTGAACCTTGTAGTCACTTTGGTCTAACGCCACCGTGTGCGCAAGGTTTGATCGATGCTGAGGTAGGTCAGGTGATTTCAGCTATGGTAGATCCAAACCCTAAAGTATCAGGCAATGGTTTAGTCATGCTCGAAAATGCAGGTATAAAAACTCAATCAGGCTTATTAGAGCAAAGTGCAATGGCACTTAATCAGGGGTTCATCCATAAAATGACATCAGGCTTACCTTACGTTCGTTGTAAGTTAGCGGCAAGTCTTGATGGTAAAACAGCGATGGCTAGTGGTGAAAGTAAGTGGATAACCTCAAGCGAATCACGTCAAGATGTACAACGATTGAGAGCACAAAGTTGTGCTATTATTAGCGGCGCAGAATCGGTACTTTTTGATAATGCCAAAATGACAGTGCGTTGGTCTGAATTAGGTGAGGTAAAGTCAACTTACCCACAAGAGACACTTAGACAACCATTACGTGTTGTAATTGATAGTCAAAATAGACTTTTGCCGACACTTGCCATGTTTGAATATGACTCGCCTGTACTTATCATTAACGATATAGCTCAAGGGAATGGTGAAAATAAAATTGAGTCTGATCTTGAAAACTTACCCAATTGGCCTCATTTCGTAGAACATGTGCAATTACCTTTGGTAGAAAATAGCCAAGGTAAGTTAAAAATAGATTTAAAGGCCTTGTTGTTGCTACTTGCTCAACGGGGGTTAAATGATGTCTTAGTTGAGTCAGGTGCACAGTTAAGTGGTGCTTTTATTGAACAAGACTTAGTTAATGAGCTCATTTTGTACCAAGCGCCTAAATTGATGGGTGGTGATGGTAAAAGTTTAATGGCAATGCCGGCAATCACAATGCTAAATCAAGCCAAACCATTAACGATAAAAGATATACGTATGGTGGGTGGTGATATTCGAATCACTAGTCAGCTAAATACCAAGTTAACGTAACATTTATTAGAGAAGTATTAGAGAAGTCTATGTTCACAGGAATTATCGAAGCCGTTGGCTCTATTAAAGCCATCAATGTTAATGCTCAAGGTGCTCGCTTAGTTATCGCTACCAATAATTTGGACATGAGTGATGTTAAACTGGGAGACTCAATAGCAACGAATGGCATATGCCTTACTGTAGTTGATTTTAATAGCGGCAATGGTAATGGCAGTTATAGCGCAGATGTTTCGAATGAAACACTACAGCGAACAGGTTTTGCCAACTATAAAGTTGGCTCAAAAGTTAATTTAGAAAAAGCCATGTTAGCCAGCACACGTTTTGGTGGTCATATGGTTTCAGGACATGTTGATGGTGTTAGTGAAATACTGGCCATTAACAATAATGGCAATAGTATTGAGTACTGGCTGAGTATGCCAAGTGATCTTGCGCATTATATTGCTGAGAAAGGCTCTGTGACTATTGATGGTACCAGCTTAACTGTTAATGCCCTATCTGAAGGCTCCTCACAAGGTAAGTTCCGGTTAACGATTGTGCCGCATACGGTAAAAGAAACTATTTTTGCAGGCTATCAAGTAGGCACTAAGGTTAATATTGAGGTGGACTTAATTGCCCGCTACTTAGAGCGCTTACTAACAAAGAGCCCTGCAGAAGAACAAGCACCTAAATCGAATATTAGTGAAGCCATGTTAGCAAGAGCTGGCTTCTTAAAATAATGTAAATTAATACTTATTTAAATATTTACACAGAATAGTAAAAGCCATATTGGCATAAATTAAGAAGCACTTCCGTATAAGAGGCAGAAATGAATTTAAATACCCCACAAGAAATCATCGCAGACATAGCCTTAGGTAAGATGGTTATTTTAATGGATGATGAAGACAGGGAAAATGAAGGCGACTTCATTATGGCCGCTGAAAAAGTAACACCAGCAGCAATCAATTTCATGGCAACTCATGGCCGTGGTTTAATTTGTATGCCAATGAGTCGTGAAAAATGTGAAACATTAAAATTGCCATTAATGGTAGATAAAAATGATGCACAATTTAGTACCAATTTTACCGTGTCTATTGAAGCTGCCACGGGTGTTACTACCGGTATTTCAGCATCTGATCGCGCCGTTACCGTGCTTGCCGCGGCAGACAAAAATGCTACACATCTTAATATCGTTCAGCCGGGTCATATCTTCCCATTAATCGCGAAAGATGGTGGTGTATTAAACCGTGCTGGTCATACTGAAGCGGGTGTTGATTTAGCAAGCATGGCAGGTTTAGAGCCTGCAGCTGTTATTGTTGAAATTCTTAATGAAGATGGCACCATGGCGCGTCGTCCTGATTTAGAAATTATTGCACAAAAGCATGATATCAAAATGGGCACTATTGCCGATTTAATTGAGTTTAGAAATGCGACTGAAACAACTATCGAACGTGTTTCTCAGTGTAAATTGCCAACGGCTTTTGGTGACTTTGATTTAACCGTATTCAAAGATACCATCGATGGTCAAGCACACTTTGCCTTAACTAAAGGTGAAATTAAAGCAGATGAACCAACACTTGTGCGTGTTCATTTAGAAAATACTTTTAGAGATTTACTATTTAGTCAGCGTGAAAGCGTGGCGACTTGGCCTATGGGAAGTGCGTTAGAAAAAATTGCTAAAGAAGGTGGTGTACTTGTCTTGCTTGGTAAGCACGAATCTCCAAATGAGTTAATTAATTTGGTAGAAAAATATGCCAAGATTGACGCTGGTGAAACAGTAAAAGAAATTAACCGCCATATTGGCTCTCGTAATGTTGGTGTTGGCTCACAAATATTGGCTAATCTGGGTGTTAGTAAAATGCGTTTGTTAAGCTCACAGACAAAATATCATTCACTGTCAGGTTTTGGCCTAGAAGTGGTTGAGTATATTGCAGATTAACTACTTTGTGACTGCGTTTTTCTAATTAGCTAATCGCTGTCGAATACTTTTTTAAATGGCGGTATATGTTGTAAACATATACCGCCATTTTTTTATGCTATTTATATTAACTTTGGCGGCATAGCCGTTTACTTCAATATTTTTCATTGGCATGATGGCTAATCGAAAATCATATCAATTATACCATTTTCATTATTAAGGCTTAACATGAAGCACGCATTTTCAATATTGACTTTTTTGGCGTTTATAGCAAGTACATCCAACCTTAGTGCACACGAACAAATTGAACTCACCGTTGAGGAGCAACGGGTAGAAAAGGCGCAGCAAGCAATGCCTATGTTAAATGATTTTTTTGATTGGTCCGATTTAAAAGTAAAATGGTCTAAGGTTAGTGACTTTGCAGTGGCGCAGCGTGCTATGAACCAACTTGGTGATGAACTTTGGCAATACAGTAAGCAGAAAGCTCAATTAGGAGAGATAGTAGACGATAGACCTTTGTATTGGACTCGATTAGCAATTCATTCATTTATTAAATCAAGCAAGCATAACTTCACTCTGAGCGAATTGGAATTACTGTTAGAAGTCTTTGAAAAAAGCTCTCGAGGTTACAGTGATATGGGCTATGTGAAAAAAACGGGTAAACGTATATTCTTAACAGGCTTTGATCCCTTCTTACTTGATAGAAACCTCAAGCAGTCTAACCCCTCTGGTTTAGCTGTATTATTACTTGATGGCAAAGTTATTCAATATCAGGACATTATCGATGGTGTTAAACGAAATATTACTGCCGAGATCAATGTTGCCATGGTACCTGTTCGTTATAGTGACTTTGATCAAGGCGAAATTGAAAGTTTACTTGCGCCTTTTTATGCCCTCAATAGCGTTGATCTGATTTCAACTATTTCAATGGGTCGTAGTGATTTTGATTTAGAGCACTTTCCTGGCTTAAGACGCAGTGCTACAGCCCCAGATAACGTCAATGTTTATACGGGCGCTAATAAAACCAATCCACTTGTACCAAGTTTACTTGCAGCGCCACTGATTGGTGATGAGTTCGTGCTGTTTAGTTTGCCATACCAAGCCATGATGAAAGCTAATGGTCCTTATAAAATTAATGACAACCGTGGCGTTACCATACTCGCATTGGGCAAAGCCGAAGATATTACAGCTAATGACTTAACGGAACTTAGCGATAAGGTCTCGGTACAAGGTGGTGGCGGTGGTTATCTTTCGAATGAGATCTCATATCGCAGCATTGTTTTACGTAACCGACTTGATTCGACTATTCCTACCGGGCATATCCATACTCCTAGAATCAGTGGTTTTGACGCTGCAATAAATCAAAAAATAATTACGCAAATAGAAGCTATGTTGGTGCAAGCATTAACCGAAATATAAGGGAATAGTGGTAGTGTCTTTTTATCGAAATAGTCGAAAATATCATAAATGGTTGATGTTGTTTGTTGGCCTGCAACTCTTAATCTGGTCTATAACCGGAACTTATATGGTGTTAATGGATATTCATTATATTCATGGGGATTCATTAGTCGCTAAGAAGACGCAAAGCTTAGCCGCTAAGCAAGTTGAATTCACCTTTAAAGAGTTATTGGCAGCACATCCACAGGCAACATCCGTCGAGCTTGGTTTTATGTTAAACCAAGCTGTTTACCGCTTTAATCTTGATAAAAAGAAGGTGCTTCTTTCAGCGACTGATGGCACGCAACTATCGCCAATTAACGAACTGCTAGCCACGGCTATCGCTAGAGATAAATATCATAATAAGGATGTAGCCATAGCCAAAATTCAGTTGCTAACTGAAGAAACACCTAGAGAGTTAAGTCGTAGGTATTTACCGGTCTGGCGAGTTGATTTTGATGAGTTTTCTAGTCCAAGTTTTTATATCAGTGCTAACTCCGGTCAGTTAGTGACTAAGCGTCATAGCTATTGGCGAATATTTGATTGGATGTTTGCCTTTCATGTTATGGATTACATTGATGAGGAAGCTGATAATAAGCTTTTGCTTTTATTTTCTCTTATGGCTTTTATCGCTAGTGTATTTGGCTTAGTGCTGACTTATTATCGCCTTTCGCCTAAGTATCGAACCCCTAAAAAATTAGCTTTGAGTCATAATGTAAGACGAAAAAACAATAAAGATACTAAAACGGAGCTAGCTAATGAGGAAAGTTAACAAAAATAAATCAAAGCTATTGACGTTATCTACAGTTAAGACATTACATAAATGGTTATCGCTTTTCGTTTTTATACAGCTATTTATTTGGTTAGGTACTGGGTTGTTTTTTAACTTGATGGATCACGATAAAGCACGTGGTAACCAAAACAGACAATCAGCAGCAGTGCAAATAATTGATAATCAGCGCTTACTCAACCCCAATTCTATCATTACCAACAGTAGCAGGCAGGTAAGCGAAGTTGCTCTAATTCAACGATTAGCTCACCCTTATTACTTGCTAACACATGAAAAAGGCTTGTATAGCCACTTTAAAAGCGATTTAAGCCTAGTCGATGCTTATACCGGAATAGAGTTAACCATTGATGAAAACGTGGCAGGTAGGTTAGCACAAGCAACCTATAAAGGTGTTGGGGGTATAAGTGGCGTAGTTAAGCTGTCTCCGCCTATTGCTGATATGCTCAAAGAAAGAAATACAGTGTGGCAAGTTAATTTTTCAGACGACTTAGAGACGAGTGTTTATTTAGACGCGAGTTCAGGGCGCTTAGTAGGGCACAGTAATGAAGGTAAACGCTTTGTTGATTTCTTCTTTATGCTGCACTTTATGGATTACCCTTTTCTAGGTGAGGGCTCAGTAGGAGGTTTTAATAATGGCCAAATAGCCTTCTTTGCTTTATTAACATTAGTCTTTTGTTTGACCGGGTTTATTTGGGTAATAGAGTTATTAAGGAAAGGTCGCTACAAATTTAGTTAATCGTTAATAGTTGGTAACAAATAGAAGCCGTAAGCATTATTTTTAACATGGATGTTTTGATTTTCTGTTTTTTATTCTCTTAAATTGCAGGCACAAAAAAACGAAGGACGAGTTAAACTCATGCTTCGTTTTTTTAGATTAGCTTATAAGTTAAACTTATACAGCTAGTACGTTTTCTGCTTCAGGGCCTTTTTGACCTTGTTTAACAGTAA
>CAJXYE010000010.1 GCA_913063325.1 uncultured Colwellia sp.
TATTTTCATAAGTTACTCCAAATAATTGTTTGAAGTAACTTAACTTGATAACTACTTATTGTTTAGATGCTCTTTGCAGGACGCTTACGCATCTTCGATGTGTTTTGTCGAAACTTAGCATCCATGCTACGTCCGATCAGAAACTTCGGGAATGACGAATTCAGGAACTCACGTCATGTTGAACTTGTTTCAGTATCTTAACCAGCAAGTGGCAACCTAAACGAGATCCTGATACTGAAATAAATTCAGCATGACGAATTCAGGAGAATGTGCTTCGAGTATAACGAGGTTACTTCAAACAAAACTTTCTATATGGATACCATTCTTTTTGTTTTGAATACTGAGGATTAAACTTTAGCTGGCTACATAACAGTTTTTCTCTGTTTAAATCCTTAGCAAACTCAAGTACCTGATGTAGTGATTTATATTGCTTAGTTGCGATATCAAACTGTTTGAACAACAAATCCCTTTCTTGACCTGCTAATGCCTGCCAATTTAATAACAACACCTGTATTGTGCCTACCGTCACTAAATCGACATAAGGGCCTGTAGAGAGCGCTTGGTCGATATAATATATAGTCTGCTCGTTATAACCATGTAATGCATTGTTTAAACGAGCTAAGTCAATCCAAGGATCTGGCCATAAAGGTCTTAGCTCTGTTGCTAATAAATACCATTGATTAACCTCTGTTAACTTGGATGAATCTTCAAAGCCCATATCAACACCCCAATGCATGATCTTGCCAACCATATGAGCATAATGCGGATGTGTCGGGTCTAACGATTGGGCTTTATTTATCGAAGTTAATGTATCTGTGTATTCGGCTTTATCTTTTATAGTATTTTGTTTTGCCCATTCGTTTAATGAAAATTCAGCATTAAAATACCAAGCATTAGCCGCACCTCGACTAAAAACAGTTGATAAACAATACAAAGTGAGCAGTAATAACAAACCTAAAGCGATAAAGTTAACTGGCTTACTTTTAAGCAGATGATGTGACGAAATTGATGAAGCGCTCATAGACAATCCTTTAATTTAACCTAGCTATGTACCTAATTAGTTAACTCAGGACCTTGTTACAAGCTGGATCCTCGATTAATAGACCACGAGGATGACGGCCCTAAACGACGAAAATCACGTGCCTGAGCCATGCGCATAGCCCCCCGATGAGCCTAGCGAAAAAGCTATCTTTCAAACATACTATCAGTAATATCATAAGCATTATCGTAAAACAATTCTTGGGCTTTCTCTTCACCAAATAATTCGATAACTTTGCTTCTGGCTTCACTTAATATAGGCGGTCTACGTTTTAAGTTATGGGCGTCACTCGCAACAATGTTAATAAAGCCTTGCTCAATATAGCTTAGGGATAACGCTTGGCATTCTTCACCAAAATGCCCAGTTATAGAGCTTGCTGTAGCTTGAAACCAGCATCCTAAACGTACAAAGGCTTTGATGTTATCGGGGGATCTTAATAAGTCTCGATTACGTTCGGGGTGAGCAATAACAGGAGTAATATTCTGTTTAAGTAAATGCTTAACTAACACGTCACTTCCGGCTGGAATGTGACTATGAGGAAACTCCAGCAGCATAAACTGCTGATTATTATAATTACCATATAAAGGGAGTTGCTGACGAGAAAGTAAAGAGAGTATTTCAGAATCTAATCGTACTTCTGCGGCATAAGCTAACTCAACCTGAATTTTTTCGTTATCAACAGCCTGTTGCAAAGCTAAAAAAGACGATGCAATCACCGACAAGTAATTATTAAAACGACCGAAATGTAAATGCGGCGTAACCACAATACGTGTTACACCATCTGCTACCGCTAAGTTAATTAAGGCAAGAGCCTCAATCATATCCTTAGCGCCATCATCAATACCAGGTAAGATATGGCAATGAATATCTATCATAACTTAATTATCCATTTGCCATTTTATGGCTGATCCAGTGTTGATGTGTATTTTTATAAACCAAAAAGCTAAACTGCTATTCAACACTCAAATAAATAGCAATCCACTTTATAACAATTCACTTAGAACGGCTAACTCTTTTGTTCTTGGCCATAGGTATAATCACTGTAATAGCCGTGATAACTCTCGCTCGAAGCCATTTTTTTAGTATCAACTTTATTCAATACTACGCCAGCTATATTAGCATTTAAGTTAATTAATCGTCCTATGCCATCTTGAACTGATCCGATACGAGTATCATCACTTTTCACTATATAGATTACCGCATCTGATTGCTGAGCAATAACTAAAGAATCACTTACAGCTTGTACCGGTGGTGTATCAATAATAATACGATCGTAAGATTTTTTAAGGTGATCTAATATTACAGCAAACTTAGGTGATAATAATAATTCAAGCGGATTAGACGGTATTTGACCACAAGGCATAACAGTTAAACCTGATTTTTCATCTTGATAAATACAATCAGCAAATTGTTCGGTACCGGTGATTAAATTGCTCAAACCAGGGTGATAAAGCGGTATATTAAAGCGTTTGCAAATACTCGGTTTACGCATATCCGCATCAATTAAAATCGTTTTTTCAACTTGTGCTAATGAAAAAGCCAAATTAGTTGCCGTTGTTGTTTTACCTTCACCCGGCACTGTAGATGTGATTTCAACTACTTTAGACGCCTTATCTAACTGTGTTAACACAAAACTGGTACGTAGAGTACGTACCGATTCTGAAAATTTATTAGAGTCATCTTCAAAAAAATAATGCAGCAATAAGGCAGCATTCTTCTTCAATACCACTAAGGGTAATAAACCTAACATGCGTTGTGATAGTTTATTTTCAATGTCACTGGCTGTTTTAAAAGTATCATTTAATGCATCGAGTACAAAGGCAATAACAAGGCCTAAACCAAAAGTACCTACAAAAGCTAAAATCACCAATAAAGGTTTATTCGGTTTTATTGGTTTAGTAGTTTTAAAAGCTCTGTCAGTAAATCGAGCGACAGCGGCATTAAAATCACTGGTTACTTCAGTTTCTTTAGCGCGAGAAAAGAATGTATCATAAATATTTCGGTTAGTTTCAACTTCACGCGACAATTTTCTATATTCATACTCTTTCGAGGTTATTTCACGATACACTTTTTTAATTCGGGTTAGTTCTATTTCAAGCGCTTGAACATTACGTTTGCTGGTATTTAACTCTTTTTGAACACCTTTAACTAACCGTTGAACCTGAAGAGAAAGATTTTTTTGCACAGAGATTAACTCAGCTTTCGCCGCAATAAGTTTAGGATGTTTAGGTCCATAAACACCACTTAAGTCTGATAATTTAAGTTCAGAGATAACTAATGTTCTTTTAATATCTTGTATCGCGCGGTGTGACGTAATATCGGGTATCGACTGCAATACTTCTAAGTTATCACGACCATATTCATCAATTACACGTATGATACTTTCTAACTTATTATTTTCATTCCTTGCAACCACTAACTGTACCGAGGTTTGTTCCAATTCTTTTGAAACTAGACCTAAGACACCTGAAATATCAATCAGGTTCTCACTTTCTAAATATTGCTGCAACTTATATTCAGACTCATCTAATCTAAGACGTAAATCAGTCAAGCGCGTAGTTAACCAACCTGAGGCTTCTTTCGTTACGCCCATTTTTCCAATCAAATGTTGTTCTATATAAACTTCACCAACGGTATTAGCCACTAAGGCAGCTAAAGCAGGATCACTGCTTTGAAATGAAATATGAACTAACTGGGTTTTTCGTACTGGGCTAATAGTTAAACGTTTAGTAAAAGCAGTAACTAACGCCTGTAACGCCTTTTGTTCTTGCTCTTCAATAGATAAGTCTAAAACTGCCTTTTTAGGAATAAAAGGCAGTGATTGTTTAACGTCATTAATAAAAGCGCGAACAGCTGATGGCTGGAAAATAAAGTCAGGGTGCTCTTTTAAGTTTAATTCTTCTATGACTATCTGGGCAATGCTTCTTGATTTTAAAATTTCAAATTGTGTAAGATAATACTCTTTTCGATTAGAATCTAACCCATAAACTTCTGCAAACGATACGGCTTTATTTTGTTGCGATTCAATCAATAAAGTGGCTGTAGAGCGATATATGGATGTCATATTTAGGGCAATCACAGCCGATAATAATGCAACCACAATAGCTAACGAGGAAATACGCCATAGGTATTTTTTAAATACTGAAAAATAATGGCGTAAATCAATCATTTCTTCGACAGATTGGTTACTCATCGATTGAAAGCCTACAGAATTAGCTATTACTTGGGTTTTATCACTACCTCCAACAGTTGTCTCGCTGGCTATGTTACTATGTGTCATTAAAAAAACCTTTGCTCTATCGTGATGGTGTCGCCCGCATTTACATTATGCTCAAGAGATGCTTGCTGTTTAAATTTCTTATCTGCTTCTCTATATAAAGAGATTTTATCCTTATCGGCGCGATCAGTTAAACCACCCGCTAACGCTACCGCCTGATTAATGGTCATGCCAGGCTGGTATGGGTAGCCACCCGGCTGTTTTACTTCGCCATGAATATAAAAAGGTCTATATTCAATAACCTGCACATAAACGTTTGGGTTAACTAAATAATCACCTTCTAGGCCTTGAGTAATCGCTAGCTCGACTTGTTTTATCGACAAACCAGCGACCTTAACCTCGCCTAAAAACGGGTAGTTGACACTACCACTGTTACCTAAGAAACTTTCAATACTTAAATCGTCTTGACCGAAGACCTTAATAGCTATTTTGTCACCTGCACCTAGAATATAAGCTTCTTGGGCATGGGACACAGGTAACATAAATAAGCTGAAAAATATGAAGAAACATAGTCGTTTATTAAAAAAAATAAGCATTAAAGGTCTCTATAAAGAAAAAGTAAAGTCTACGCCAACAACGTTTTTATCATATACAATATTTTCATCGGTAGAATCTTGGTCGGTATATTCAATGTAAAAAGTTACATCAACCCAACGCCTAAATTTATAACTAACATCAGCATATAAATTATTACTTTTATCTAGACGTACAACACCAGTATATTCCTCACGTACATAACTAAAGCTTATGGTAGAAGTCACCTTTTCATCCCATTCATGCTGCCAGTTTGCCGCGTAAATGCTTTCACTAATGTAATCACCTTGTACATCAGGATCTTTAGCCGCTCGAGATGTTTCCAGCGTTAAGGTAGTATAAGTTAAGGGTTTCCAATCAACATTGCCCTCCCAACTCACCCCTTTAAAATCTTCACGCCCTGCATCTATAAACTTCTTCTGCTCTTGGCCTATCTTAAAACTACCTGAGGTTAACTTGGTAGCTTCCCATTTCATCCCTACTAATGCACTGAACATATCTGAGTCGCGTGAAATCGATTCAGCAACGTCATACTTAATAGGCCCTGCTTTGACTTCAAAAAAAGCATCCGTACTCGCGTTTGTAGTATAGAAAAAAGTAGTCCCTAACGTAGACTGATTGAAACTACTCTTTTCCGTTACCTCGGGAAAGTTAGTGTAATTTTTATTATAATAACGGCCCATAAAAGCTATACGACCACTTGAGGTTAAACTACCATATTCATAGGTTAACTTGGCTAATTGCTCATTGTATGATAAAGGTTCGTCGTAATCATTGCCTAACCCTTCCGTTAGGCCTGTACCACGTGGTTCAATATCCGTATTCGCTTCAAGTTTAATGTCAAAACGAGAGCGAGAACTTGCTTCTAAATGACTGGTAAAGCCTAAATTACCAATAACATAATTATCATCAGAGCTATCAAGATAAGTGCCTGACTCTACGCCAACATCGAGTTGATAATTATTGATGCCGTCATCAAGTAAAAAATTTACTGATGGTGCTAGGGTAAAGATTCCACTTCCCGTAGTTTCATTTCCTTGGCTGAAAATATTATTATCGTATTTATAGCCGGTATTAATAATAGGTACAATCGCAACGCCCGAGTCAGTAATATAGGGTTCAGGTTCTACGGCAAAAACTGAACTGCAAAATGCAACGGCAGTGGCACTAAATAGCAGCTTAGTTTTCATTTTCATTTTCATTTTCATTTTCATAATCCCTTAAATTAATTTCATGCTTTGTCGTGTAAACTATTAAAAATGACTAATACGCATTTTTTGAAACAAAGCCTTTAAAAATTGTTAAAAATATAATTTTAATATCCAGCCAAACAGACCAATTCTTTATATACTGAAGGTCAAACTCGACTCTTTTTTTCATTTTTTCCAAAGTGTCTGTTTCGCCGCGCCAACCATTTATTTGCGCCCAACCGGTAATGCCTGGCTTAACTTTATGGCGTAACATATAAAACTCTACTTTTTTACGGTATTCTTCATTATGAGATACTGCGTGAGGCCTTGGCCCCACGATAGACATAGAGCCACTCAATACATTAAAGAACTGTGGTAATTCATCTAAACTTGTTCTACGTAAAAAACCACCAAAGGGGGTGATACGGATATCACCTTTTGTCGCTTGAATGACCTTGTCGCTATTCTCCATCACCGACATTGAGCGAAATTTCCATACCTTTATTTTTTGCCCCGATAGACCATAACGATCTTGTTTAAATAAAACAGGGCCTTTAGATGTCAGCTTAATAATTACCGCTATAACCGTAAGTATCGGTAAAATCGCACATAAAATTAGTGATCCGATAACAAGATCTTCACTGCGCTTTATTAAACGACGAATGCCTTGATACGGTGACTCAAAAACACTGAGTGTGTCTATTTCACCGACATGGTCGATACGTGAATGCATTAAGTTTGATAAAAGAAAGTCTGGAACCAGATGAACATCAACCGTAGTATCACCTAAATAAGAAAGTATTTCAGCAATGCGCTTTTCTGCAGCTATAGGTAAGGCGATAAACAAAACATCAATTTCACCTGATCGAGCTTTATTTACGGCTGTATCGATAGAACCTACAATATCACTTGAGCTCAGACCCGTAAGCCTATCGGGTGCTCTATCTTCAAAAAAACCAACATTGTCATAACCTAACTCATCATGCAGGTTAATTTGTTCCATAATCTTAATACCTGACTGAGTAGCACCAATAATGGCAACTTTTTTACTGCTCAAACCCAACTTGCGTTTATTTTTTTTGTACGCACGTAAAGTCACACGCCATAAAAACAAAAAGCTAAAAGCCAGTAAAAACCACAGCATAATAGTAATACGTGAAAGTTGTTCAGATACTTTCAAGACAAAAGAGAAAACGACAAGACCACCAAAAGATAGCAGTAAACTTAACCATGCGGTGAATACCATCTCTCTTAACTTACCTGCGCGCCAAGAACGATATAAATTTAAGCCTTCAGCGACATAAGAAAAACTCACCAGCACAACCAAGAGTGCAATTAAATATTCGCGGGTTAAAGGAACACCGTAGAGATAGGACGCTGAAATTAAACTAGCTGTTACAATCAGAATATCTATTAGTTTAGTGGCAAAGGAGTTGCTACTAAAACTGTCACTAAAAAGAGCTCTGGGGAGCATGTATTATCCCTAATATTTGAAATGTTTATTTCCATTTGTAATTGATGAAAATAATTTGGTGTATTATAACGAACTAAAAGGACCATTATAAGTAGGCAGTGTAAGAATTAATTGTTCAATTTATGAATATCATTGAGTTTTTAGTAATATAGACGCATTCAAGTTAATTTCTGCGAAATATAACCACACTTTAAATTAATATGTAGTTATATTTCATTAAACCTAGCATAAGTACATATAGCTAAGATTTAGCTGATGAAATATATCCCAATACTTTCTCAACTAATTCAATTGCTATTAACTGACTATCCGCTTCTATATAGCACCTAAGTTCTGGTGCGTTACCTGAAGGGCGTAGGTGTATGATAAATTGATTGTTTAATGTCATTCGAAGCCCGTCAGTTTTATCAATACTGATTACTGTGAACTCTTTTAGACCTGCATTCAGCAATAATGTTTGAGGATCCGCTTCTACTTCTTCAAGAAGGTTTAAACTAGACTCTCTTGAAAAGTTTTGTAACCTATCACTTGCCGTGAAACTTTTAGGCAAGTTTGCTAGTAACTGAGATATTGGCTTTGAGCCTGCCAAAGCCAATACCGCTAAAGCGGGTAAAAGTGCGTCTCTAGTCGGCAATGCCGAAAGAAGCTTTTGATTTAGTGATATATCACTTCCTAACAAAAACCCGCCATTAGCTTCAAAACCCGCTACACGCTGATAGCTTTGATTCAATGCTGAAAATTGCGCTATAACATAAGGTGAACCGATTTTAGTTCGCTCTACCTTATGGAAAGCACCACAACGTTCAATGCCAGAGTTACAACTAACGGGTACTGCTAAAGCTTCTATTTCTAGGTATTGTGCCGCCAATAAACACAAAATATCACCGCGTAAATAGTTACCTGCTTCATCAGAAAGCAATGGCCTATCGCCATCACCATCGGTTGAGAAAATAGCATCTAAACCATACTCACCTTGCCAAAGTTGAGCTTGTTTAATATCTTCTTGACCAACGGCTTCTGTATCTATAGGAACAAACTTGTCACTACGCCCTAGAGAGACAACTTCAGCACCTAATGCAGTAAATAAATCAGCATACAAATCACGACCTGCACTTGAATGCTCATAAATACCTATTTTTTTACCTAATAATAAGTCATCTGAAAAAAGCTCCAAATAACGCTGTTTATAAGAGTCACTTGCTTTGTGGGATATAGCAGGAAGCTCGTTATTAAACGCTAGTGCTGGCACTTCAACTTCAGCCGCTAAAATAGCCAGCTCATCAGCTTTACTAATCTCCCCTTCTGGACGATAAAATTTAAGTCCATTTCGATCAAAAGGGATATGACTACCAGTTACCATGATTGATGGAATAGCATCGTTCATCGAGGTAAAAGCTAAAGCCGGTGTTGGAATAACGCCATAATAATCTACTCTTATTCCTAAATCTTTTGCAGCGGCTATACAGCTTGCTGCAATTTCAGGGCTACTTGGGCGATTATCAATCGCTATAGCTAAACGCTTATAGTGCTTATTTGTAGATAAGAATGCTAAGGTAAATGCGGCACAAACTTCAGGTGTAAAGTCATCAACAAGACCACGAGCACCACTTGTACCAAAAGCTATATTACTATTGCTTAAAGTTGTTGCTGCATTCATCAACTAGCTCCTACCATACTTGTCTTCAAAACGAACAATATCATCTTCACCTAGGTAAGAGCCTGATTGAACTTCAATTAACTCTAGTGGCAATACTCCTGGGTTTTCTAGTGCGTGAACAACACCAATAGGAATATAGGTTGATTGATTTTCAGTAAGTAAAATCTCTTGGTCACCATTGGTTACTTTTGCTGTACCAGAAACAACAATCCAGTGCTCTGCACGATGATGATGCATTTGTACAGACAGCTTAGCACCCGGTTTTACGGTGATGCGCTTAACTTGATCTCGGTCACCAAAGTCAAGCGAGTCATACTTGCCCCAAGGGCGGTAAACTTCACGTTGATGTTTATATTCATAGCGGTTATCAGCTTTTAACTTGTTAACAATCGCTTTAACATCTTGTACTTGGTCTTTATTAGCAACAAGTAAAGCATCTTTAGTTTCAACTATTACTAAATTATCAACACCTACTGTTGTAACAAGTTTATGACCTGCATTGATATACGAGTTGGTTGAATTGTAGTTAATAACATCACCACAATTTACATTGCCATTTTCATCTTTATCACTTACTTCCCAAATTGATGAAAATGAACCAACATCACTCCAGCCTGCATTCATTGGTACAACAACTGCATCCTCAGTGCGTTCCATTACAGCATAGTCAATTGAATCTTCGGGACATTGTGAGAAAATTTCTGCACTGATACGAGTAAAATCTAAATCTTGAGATTTACCTTCATAAGCTTCGGTACACACGGCAAGCATTTCTGGAGAAAACTTAGCTAGCTCTTCAAGGTAACGAGATGCTTTAAACATAAACATGCCGCTGTTCCACAAGTATTCACCCGATTCCAAATACTTCTGCGCTTTTGCCAAATCAGGCTTTTCAACAAAACTATCAACATCAAAACCAGTAGCTTCGCTCTGAACTTTTTTGCTGCCCTGCTTAATATAACCGTAGCCAGTTTCAGGCTGTGTTGGCACAATACCAAAAGTAACTAACTTGCCCTGCTCGGCGAAAGCTGTTGCATCTGTAACGGCTTTTTGAAATGCGCTAACATCTTTAATAGCGTGATCAGCTGCCAATACTAATAATAAAGGGTCTTCACCTTTCTCTATGGCAGCTAATGCAGCCAAAGTTATTGCTGGTGCGGTATTTTTCCCCATTGGCTCTAAGATAATATCACTAGAGCCAGTACCGTTTGCACGTAATTGTTCTGCAACAATAAATCTGTGCTCTTCATTACAAATGATTAATGGCTCTAAACAATTACTGTTATCAAGGCGATTAATAGTTTCTTGTAATAGTGTTTTATCATTTAACAATGCTAAAAACTGCTTAGGATGTAACGCACGAGACAAAGGCCATAAACGGCTTCCACTGCCACCAGACATAATTACTGGTAAAATCATAATATTCCTTAAAATCAGTTACAAGGTGAAAGGAAGTAAGGTTACTCCACCCTAATTTCTATTTTCTACTTATTAAAAGTAGTTTTTAGTATTTTGATGAACACTGTCATCATTCATTAATTCTTCAACATCAAACCACTTATAGCCATTATGCTGCTCATTTAAAGGTAAGTTCTCAAGTGAATCTTTAAGCACTAGCACATAGGCTATTGCAACATAGTGGGTTGAAAAATCGTGACTGTTGTCGAGGTTAGTAAAAACATTATCATCATAAAAATGATCAAAAGGCCCGAGTAACTCAGATTGTTCAATTGAGTATTCTGTACCTAATTCTTCTTTAGTTAAACGCCTAAAAGCATCAGCCAAAGCCTCATCTTTTAAAATACGCCCACCAGGTACAAACCAAAAACCTTTCGCAGGCCTATTTAACCTTTGCCCAAGCAATGCCTGCCCCTTCTTATTTAGAACAACTAAATCAATTGAAACAAGCGGCGTACTTTCAATAACAGTGGAAAAAACTTCTTTTTCTAAGAACATAAAATCTCCGTAGTAATAAGTAACAAAGTGAAAGTGACAAAGGCTTCCCCTTCCTACTTTAACCTTTCAAACTTCTCACTTATTCCCTATCAAATTTCCTACTTATCCCTACCCCTCAACGAACCTATCAGCCCTTGAAGCATTTTTGAAAGTTCTATTGTTTTCTCTACCCAAGCTTTACCAAGTTCTTTTGAAATAAACCCAATTTCCATAGCAATATAGAGTTGAGTTCGTAACTCAGCAGAAGATCCTTTGGAATAATATAAGAATCTAACCGTGTCTTTATTTGAACAACGCTCATAACCTTCTGCTATATTAGAAGGAACAGATAAACTAGAACGGGTAATTTGATCTTTAAAACCGAAGTCTTTGCAACTAGCAAAGTGCTTATATATTTCAGCCGATAACCGAGCAGAACGCTTCCAAACGTCTAAATCTTCAAACCTCATATCAACACTCCGTGTCTGCTTGAGTAGAAGGAGTAAAAATACAAAGGTGAAAGGATCACCCTTTCTAACTTTCTACTTGCTACTTGCTACTACTCTTTATTTCCTAAAACTATCTTGATTCGCTAAAAACCATTCATACGTTTCAGTTAAACCTTGCTCTAATGAAATAGAATACTGCCAACCTAAATCCTTTAAGCGAGACACATTCATTAGTTTGCGAGGTGCGCCATCAGGTTTAGTTGCATCAAAAGAAATTGTACCGGTAAAGCCAACTACTTTAGCAACCGTTTCAACTAATTCACGAATAGTACAGTCAACACCCGTGCCAACGTTAATATGGCTTAGCATTTCTTGAGTATTCGCTTGGTATACATCATTACTTAAGTTCATGACATGTATTGAAGCTGCAGCCATATCATTTACATGTAAAAACTCACGCATTGGCTTGCCCGACCCCCAAGCTACTACTTCAGCTAAACCATCGAGTTTTGCTTCATGGAAACGTCGTAGTAAAGCAGGAATCACATGAGAGTTTTCAGGATGGAAGTTATCATTTTCACCATAGAGGTTAGTAGGCATAACAGAGCGATAATTACGACCATATTGACGATTGTATGATTCACATAACTTAATACCGGCAATTTTAGCAATGGCATAAGGTTCATTGGTTGGCTCTAAAGTATCAGTTAACAAAGCTGTTTCTGTCATTGGCTGATCAGCCAATTTAGGGTAAATACAACTTGAGCCTAAAAACAATAAATCTTGAACACCAGCCAAATGCGCGCCATGTACTATGTTGCACTGAATCATTAAGTTTTGATGAATAAATTCAGCAGGATAAGTATTATTAGCTACAATACCACCTACTTTAGCCGCAGCTAAATAGACTTGGTCAATATTTTCATTTTCAAAGAAATCAGCAACAGCTTGCTGATTAAGTAGATCTAACTCTGTACGGCTACGTAAAACCAGCTCAACATCAACTTGTTGTTCTAACTGGCGCACAATAGCTGAACCCACCATACCACGGTGCCCAGCAATAAAAATTCTTTTCATGATAATCCTTTAGGGAGGTTAAAGTTAGAAATTCACAAGGAAAAGCCACCCTTTCAACTAGCACCTAGCCGCTTTCCTCTTTTCTAACTTGCTACTTTTTACTTTTTTCTTTACTTAAACCTTTTCACTTGTATCTTTCTACTCAACTGACACACGAACATCATGGCCATGCTCTTTTAACAACGCATGTTGCTTAGCTTTACTTAAGTCGTTTTGAACCATTTCAGCACACATTTCCTCAACTGTGATCTGTGGTACCCAACCTAATTTTTCTTTCGCTTTGCTAGGGTCGCCAAGTAATGTTTCAACCTCAGCTGGGCGGAAATAACGCGGGTCAACTTTAACAACTACATCACCTACGTTAAGTGCTTTAGCATTATCACCTTCAATAGCGGTAACAGTTCCTACTTCATCAAGTTCTGTTCCAGTGAACTCTAAAGTAATACCTAGCTCTTTAGCTGATAAAGTAACAAATTCACGTACTGAGATTTGTTTACCTGTGGCTATAACAAAATCATCTGCAACGTCTTGTTGCAACATCATCCACTGCATACGTACGTAATCTTTCGCATGACCCCAGTCACGTAAAGCATCCATATTACCCAAATATAAACATGACTCTAATCCTTGAGAAATATTGGCTAATGCGCGTGTTATTTTACGGGTAACAAAGGTTTCACCACGGCGAGGAGATTCATGGTTAAACAAAATACCATTACACGCATACATGCCATAAGATTCACGATAGTTAACCACTATCCAATACGCATACATTTTAGCTACAGCATAAGGCGAACGAGGGTGGAATGGCGTAGTCTCTTTTTGTGGGATCTCTTGTACTTCACCATAAAGCTCTGATGTAGAAGCCTGGTAAAATTTCGTTTTCTTTTCCATACCTAAAAAGCGTATAGCTTCTAGCAAACGTAACGTTCCCATAGCATCTACATCAGCAGTATATTCAGGACATTCAAACGATACCGCAACATGAGACTGTGCACCGAGGTTGTAGACTTCATCAGGCTGGACATCTTTTATGATACGCGTTAGGTTCGATGAATCAGTTAAATCACCATAATGTAAAAAGAAGCTAGGACTATCTTCATGACTATCTTGATAAATGTGATCAACACGTTCAGTATTTAACGATGAAGCACGACGTTTAATACCATGAACTTCATAACCTTTTTCTAAAAGCAACTCTGCAAGGTAAGAACCATCCTGACCAGTAACACCGGTGATTAACGCGACTTTTTTACTCATTTAATCTATTCCTTTATGTATAACTTTAATTAATAACTAATTGAATCTCAAGCCAGACTAACGCCAAGCTCATGTTAACTGACCCACTTTAAACAGCTGTCATTTGTAGAAATTCATCAAGCTGCTATTGGTGGTATGCCACCTGCCGCTGTGATGAGTCATATTTTATAATATATCCATGAACACTTTGTTGAATTATTACATATGAATCAAACATATAAACTACTTTCAAGCTCCTCTATTATGTTTATCCTTTTTAAATAGCTTTCTCCATCTACCACATACCAAGGCTTACGTTCTTTTTTTATCTGTGCTGGTGCACCAACTACTAATGAAAAGCTGTTGACACAACTAAGGTTAACATATGAGCCTGCTCCCACAGTCACATTATCCCCTACAATACACTCACCAGTAAGAATTGAACCAGAAGAAAGATAAAAACCATCACCTATTTTTTTTTCACCAGAACCAGCTATGCATGTAGAGGTATGAAGTACAGCATATCTACCAACAGAACAATTTTGATTGACTACAATTGTACCCCAATGAGGAATAAAAAGTCCTGGTCCAAAACAGTTTAGTGGTATTGAAAACCCAAGTTTTAATGAGAGATTGTTAAAGCGTTTTTTTAGTAGGATGTACACAAACTTGTCCTTTACATTCGGCTTACAATTCTTATAATATTCCAACTTCCTTAAAGTGACCATAAATTGCTCTATATAGTCAGGAAACAGAATTTTGTATATTTTACTTTGTAAACTAGTAGTCTTACTTCTACCGGATATAATTCGATCAGCTTCAATATAAAACGTTAAATCAGTTCGATCTTTTATAGGCATACTGTACTCCATTTTTCATGATTATCTTGATAAATGTGATCAACACGCTCAGTATTTAACGATGAAGCACTGCGTTTAATACCATGAACTTCATAACATTTCTCTAAAAATAACTCAGCTAAATACGAACCATCTTGGCCGGTAACACTGGTGATTAACGCAACTTTCTTTGAAATTTTTAATATCCCTAAAATTTTACAAGCTTCAATGCTTGCACTTTAAATATGTAAACCTTCATTAAGTGAAAAAGTTACAAGGCATGATAAAAAGCTTTTGCGCTAATTTTTACTTCAACCTTTATACTTAAACTAACCTTCTCAAACCTTTCTACTAATCCCTTTCTACTAATCCCTTTCTACTTAGCTTATGTTTCAACAACTGCTTACCAAAATGCCAAATAAACCTCGGGTTTGTCGAAAAATATCGGCGCCATAAACGCTTAGGTTCTGAGCACAATCTAAATAACCATTCCATACCTATTTTTTGCATCCAGCGTGGGGCGTGTTTTTTTGAACCTGCAATAAAATCGTATGCTGCACCAACACCTAGCATTACACAGTTTAATTGAGCTTTATGTTCAGCCATCCAACGTTCTTGCTTAGGGCAACCTATACCGACAAACAAAACATTTACATCACTAGAGTTAATACCCTGCACAACCGCATCATCTTCTTCTTCAGTCAATAGGCGAAAAGGCGGCGAAAAGGCATAAGTAATATTAATACCTGGATAACTTGCTACTAGCTTTTCTTTCACGGTATTAAGTAATGCTTCCGAGCTACCGCCATAAAAACCGATATTTAAAGGTTGCTCTCTTGATGATGCACATAGCGAATTCATAATATCCTGGCCGCGTACTTGTGAAGCATTATTGTGCCCAAGTAATTTTTGCGCCCATGATAAAGGTTTCCCATCAGGGATAACCAAGTCTGCATTATTGACTATTTCTGCGAATGCACTTGAATCAAAAACTTCCATGCACATATGTACGTTAGACACACAAACATAAGCACCAGAATTCTCTTGAGCTAACAAAAGTACTTGCTCAAGAGAATTATCTTGATTTATAACATTTACTTGCATATTAATAATCTTACATTTACCTAACATTTAGACTTTCCCTACGCTCAAAGCTTATACTGTATGATCTATTTTAACTTTGGCTTTGTTATTATGAGCTAATAAAAGCCTATCTTTAACTGCTGTGTCTAAATAATTATTTTCGACCCGTCTCCTTACCATTTCAGATAATTCTCGCCAATTTTCTTGATGCCAAACCGCCAATATTTTATTTGCAAATGAAGCGCTATCAATACCATCTATCACAAATTCATCACTCCCTACAACGGAGCGATTAAACCCACAATCAGAAACAATAGGCACTACTCCGCAAGCCATTGCCTCAGTAAGAGCATTGGAGTGACCTTCTCTTTTCTCTTTTGTTGGAAATATAAAAAAATGTGACTCTTCCAGCATAGAAAATAGCTTTTCACTTGGTTGTTTACCAGTAAACTGCACATTATCTGCTAGGTTTAACCGTTCAACCTTTCTCTCAAGTATTTTTTGATAGTCAGCTTTACATGGCCCGATCAAACAAAGCTTTACTTCAGCGCCACTTTCCTTGACTAAAGACGCTATTTCGATGATATCCTCGACATTTTTAGACGATACTAACCGCCCAAAATATACCAAATTAATTACATCTGACTTATTAACTGTCAAGATTTTAGAAGCATGTTGTTCAAAAGATTGAGATTCCATATAATTGGGATAGTACACACTTTGTTTACTAAAATTAGCCTTTACAAACGCTTGATATTCTTTGCCCTGGCACAATACGATACTTGCTTTCAAAATCGTTTGTTTGAAAAACAAACGATATAACTTACTACCAACATGATAAAAATCATCGGCTCCACCAGCTCTCAATTCATAAATTACTTTTCGAGAAAATAATCGTCCGATAGAAACGAAAATCCATTCTAAATATATGAGGTGCCCATAAAAACCTGTAATGTGAATAGTACATTCCTTGGGTGAACCAACCAATGCATAAATAAACCTACAGATGTAACCAAGCACTTGAAAAATATAAAAAACAGGTTTAACTAGCCCCCTGCCTTTAGGGTAAGGTTTTTCTACCAATTTAACTTCATAACCACCACTTTCTAATAACTTAAGCGTTTTAAGATTGCCAGACTCCCCACCACCTACAAAACGACCACCTTTTCCAAAGGGTCCGCAGAAAATAATTTTTTTTATCAACTGTACTATTCCTTTAAATTACTTACAGAACGAAATTCATTAGGGCCAATGTCAGAGATCTTAATAGCCGGCACACCCGCAATTGTAATACTTCCATCAGGAAAAGACTTATTCACAACCGAATTTGCCCCCACTCCAGTGTTATCTCCTATAACTATCCCTCCATATATTTTCGCACCAGGTGCTATATAACAATTATTTCCTATTAATGGGGCTTGAGAAGAGTCAGAAGCAGATGCACCAATATTGACACAAACATGTATACGACAATTTTCACCTATTTTGCATTTATCATTAATGACTATAGTACCTAGATGAGCAATAGACAGTCCTGGACCGATTGTGTTTATAGGGATCGAAAAACCTAAATCCTTACCTGTATTGTATGCTAGCCTTCGCTTTAAAAAGGCTATAGGCTTTGCCCCCAAGGCATTTGAATTGCTCCAATATTCGGCTTTACGTAATCGCCTCTGAAACCTCCATATATCATGAAAAACAAAGTCTTTTATACCACCGACTTTCAGCGCGACTCTATCTTGCTCCATATAATGTATCAAATCACTTTTAGACTGAATCATAAATCACTCCCTGTTCGAACTGCTGAAGATTCGTGATTATGGCGAAGTAAACAATATCTTTCACTTATATTCCCTGTTTGAAGTATTCATTATCTTGTAAGATTGGTTGTCATTTGCAACTGAGCACTCTGCTTTCATATCGCATATTATTTGCAAAGTAACTAATAACAGGCTTTATCATTTTTAGCCTCTCGCTAGAATTTCAGAATACATGCTTTTATATCTATTCACTAAAGATGAAAAACTAAACTCAGTTCTTATCCTCTTAAGTCCTGAATTTCCATAAGAATAAGCGAGCGATTCATCATCTAGCAATTTATTGAGCAAGGGAACAACCTTTTCGATTGAATTGCCCGAAACAATAAATCCTGTAACATCATGCTTTACAAGCTCTGTATTCCCACCGCTATCAGAGGCAACCACTGGTTTACCTAAAGCCATGTATTCCATAATAGAATTAGATATCCCTTCACCATGCAGAGAAATATTGGATAATAAAACACCTACATCGAATACTCTAATAATTGATTCGGTATCAAGTACCTTACCAGTAAAAACAAAATTCCTCTTATACTTCTCAGGAATTAAGTCCTCACAAACAGATCTATTTTCACCATCCCCGACAGAAACAAAAGTAACATCTTTTCGACTATCTAGAACACTCAGTCCACATAAAATGAAGGCTTTAAAGTCTTTTTTATCAGAGAAGGACGCAACCATCCCTATAACATATTTTGTTTGAATACCGAGCCTATTTCTAGTTTCCGGCTCATTTTCTAGAGACGAAACCCTATCGAAGTCAAAACCATTATATATACAGCAACCCTTATCAACTGGCACTTTATATACTTTTAGGCCCGCATTAGAATTTGCAACAATTACATCTGAGATCGGAAAGCTAATTTTGCTCCTCAACCAATCTTGATGCCTCCAGTTCCAATTTGGGGGGGCACTACGCAAGTACCCATTAACAAATAAAACAGGTTTAACAAGAATATAGGGCATTGCATAGACAGAACACATAGACCCCCATGAATGCAGTATATCGGGGTTAATCGAGCTAACCAACTGATAAAGCCTAAAGAAACAGGATATATCATGTTTTGACTTTCTAATTAGTTTATGAACCGTAATACCAAGTTCGTTTAAATATGTATAATGAATATCATCGGACATTACAATTAAATCACAAGAAATACCTTTTTCTTTAGACAACCCCTTGAGCAATTCTACAAGTTGCCTTTCTCTCCCCCCAGAACGAAGAGTATCAATTATATGCACTATACGCATAACTGTTCCTAATATTAAAATTTAAGTAATCAGACATTAAGTGTTAATTTTACATGATTAATTTGACAAAAACCTTTGTTTTTCATCGGCAGACATTGTTTTTGTCTCAACACAGTCAGGGAGCTTTTTATTACTGTATTTGATTATATCTGAGACTTCTTTAGCAGGGGCCCCTGCATATACCTTGTTAGAAGCTAAAGACTTTGTTACGACACTATTTGCACCAATAATAACATTGTCTCCAATAGAAACACCGGGAAGAACTTTTACACCGTTACTAATAAAAACATTATTACCGATTGTGACTGGGGCAAACCAATCTAATTCATGATTTTTCTGTAGCTCTCTTAATACCCAAACTGCTCCATCATGAGTAAGTAATTCAACTCCGTTACCAATACTTACATGGTTGCCTATTGTAAGGAGGTATGGCTCACTACCAATTTCCTTCATGTAAATACGACAACCCTCACCGACAGTCGCACCTTTGCGTCTTAGGTAATCAACTGGTGCCTTAATAAATAGAAATTTATTTAAAGCATTTGCATTAAGCATAAACAATGAATTAAAAACTAGTTTTTTTAAAAAGTTCAATTTTAAAGTCCTTTAAATGAAAGCCCAAATTTATCAAGTACACGTTTAACATTTTTAGTAGCATCAAACTCCTCATATAACTTAACTGCTGCATTTCCCCCTAATTCGTTTAGCGTGCCAACATTATTGATTGCCCATAATAGTGCATTTTCTATTTCAGCTGCTGATTCAGGATCGACCATAATAGAATCGACTTTATGAGTGAATAACCTTTTATGCAGTGGTAAATCAGACAACAAAACGGCTTTACGTGCAACTAGGTAATCAAGTAGCTTTGTTGGAAAATTATACCTATTGAATGGAATATCTCTTTTCAATAGCAAGCATAACATTGCTGAGTTTTGGGCTTCCACTAACTCTTGACGGTCAACGAACCCATGATAAATTACATAATCGGTCACGCCTTTAGTTTTAATAGCACGATTTAGCGATTTAATTGATTCTGAACTCCCTCCTCCATAGATATGGAATTCAATTTTTTTATCTGAGGAATTAATCATCTTAAGCGCATCAAATACAGCAATGAATGACTCTTTAGCTTGAGAGATTTGACCACTATAAACAATTCTAGGAACTGAATATTCAGGAACACTAATAGATTGTTGATTATCTATGTGATTAGCGTTATTTATAGTTTCATTGAATTGTACACTTGGTAAATACTGAAGCTTATCCTTATTAAACCCAAACTTTAACAGGAGTACTGATAATTCGTCAGAAATACAAGCAATATAATTAGGCAAACGAAGACATATCGAATAAAGAAATATACATGCTAAAAATGATTCAAAAGACTTTAACACTAACTTCCATGAGCCTTTATCACTGTACTGTTGCAGAGTCCATGGCTCCTCTACTATATGGTAAATAAACTTAACACCAGAGATACGGCAAGCTAACCCAATAATAAATATATTTGAAGGCCTTAATGTTTGAGAAAAAATATGGGATATTATATGGCGATCACACCATATTTTCTTTGCTGTAACAAAAGAGTTAACCAATATGCCTAATCTGTAATTAAGCGAACTTTTAATACCGCGATAACCCGAAAATAAATTCTTGTTTTGTAATGGATACTCATACTTTATACCATCATAACTTCCTGACCGCTTTTCTTCTGGAATATAAGAGGGGTTTTGTGGAATAATGAGTGTGTCATACCCTAAGCTTTCATATGCTTTGCCAATATTAACAGTGAGATTTGTAGATGCATTCCCTTTAGAACTAAATCCAATACCGGTTAACAATACTAATTTTTTTATACTCATAATCTTAAATAAAACCTTAAAAGCCCTTTCAAATGTTTTGGTAAATAACCGTTACAGCATCAAAATATGTACATCTAATAACTTCAACAAAAAACTCTCTTGTGTAAAAGAAAACAACTCAACTTATATCGTGTCTATATCATTAAAAATAGTTACGAAGAAAACACTCGCATTAATATTATCTACTCTTTGAATGAAATAATGGAAACATCCATAGAGACATAAAAATAGGTACAATCCAAAACGAGTAGCTGACTGAAAGTAATGTAAATAATGAAAATAACCACCACTCTCCTTTATAGCCAAAAAACTTTGAAAACCATACTGAACTTTTATACAAACTAAAATAACAAAGAATCCCAATAAGTACACCAAATTGGCTAAATTGCCTTATTATACCACCTGTCGGAGAAATTAATGGTGATATTTCTCTTTGAACATAAGAGTTTATTGGATCCAATCCATAACCCAACAAAGGTGAATCTGTAACGTTCATAAACTGGTAAGCGATACTATCAAAACGCTGTGGCACAACTTTTATTCCATAAAAATTATCGACACTTTCATGATAGTCAACCTGTATTTGAATAGCGTCTAGACTTTCTTGATTAAACCAAATATTAGCGACTTTATCCGCCATAAAAGGTAAAAAGAACATCCCCCCAACAATGGGTAGCACAATAAAAGGTGTGGCAAAAGTTGCGACTTTAGCGTCTTTGTTAAACACTATCATAAATATTATTATCAAAAAGCATGCGTACCCTGTAGTTGATTGAGTTGTTAACAACGCAGCTAACAATATCCAAAAAGGTTTATTATTTAACACGTCAAACTTTTTTCTAATAATATTAAAAAACAATGCAAATAGTAACATCGAGGAGTATCGTCCTGGCTCCCATGAAAATCCAGCGTTTCTAGGGATAGAATGTCCTTCGATAAGTCCTCTCAAATTACCAGAGAGAGAGAAAGCAACATTGTTAGCAGTAATAGTGTGTCCAGAAGGAAAGTCATAAATACTCGTAGCCATCATAAATGCACTAAAAGGACCAGGGATAATAACTTGTAACAACCAAAAAAAAATTGACAATGCAGCCATAAAGGTTACTACTTTTTCATAAAGAAAAAACATTCTAAAGTCATATACTTTAATTAAGATATAAGCGATGAGGATATTGCCTAAAAATATGATAGAGCCAACGTAAAATATGCCAACTTTTAACGTTTGTAAAGTCACCCACAACATAAATAGCGCGATAACAGCGGCTAAATTCTTATTGTTAAACTGAACTCTATGCTTCAATACAATAAATAAAGTTAGGCCCCAGGGGATTGCGTAAGCTATTAGCCCTCCATCTGGCCTCATCATGCTTTTGGTTGCAGGCACTGCCATTGCGGCATATATTACTACAACAAAAAAGTAAAAATAGTCAAAGTTACTCAAAAGAGATTTAGAGACTTTATGATTATTTGAAAATACTAACGTCATTATTTTACGTCACCCTTGCGTTTTCTTCCCATAATCCCTTTGATGTCAAGGAACCTTACAATTTTTAACCCTGTTACTTTTTGAGCGCAATACAATGACGCAATATTTATAGAAGCAATCCCAACTGTTGTGATCAATGCAGCACCTATACTTCCCCATAAACTAATAAAAATAGGCATTAATACGATAACGACAAACAAACATTTTAAAGCGATAGCTCTTTGCTTTTTTTGATTCCCGGTCATTGTTAAAATCTGCCCTACAGCACCTGTAGAGATGTTGATAAATTGGCCAAAGCAGAGGATTACAAGTATCCAATATGCTTCTTTAAACTCTTCACCCCAAATAGCTAGGATATATTCACCTAGAAAAATAAAGGTTATGAAAAAAACTAACCCGATTAAAAAAAGAAACTGTGTTGTTTTTTGAAGCATAGTCTCAAGTTCTTTAATTCTATTTTGCTTATATAAAGAAGAAATTTTTGGTGAAACAGCTGAATTAGCTACGTGCAATAAGAATGTTGTTAATTCAGCTAAACGAGCAGCAACGGTATATAAGCCAACATTTTTACTATCACTTATAATTCCAAGGATAATAATACCTGAATTAGTCATTATCGCTAGAGATAAGCTAGTTATAAAAATAGGGTACGCTTTTTTATACAAACTTTTAAATTGATAGACTTTCTTTTTTGAATCAAATAATATTTTTTTCCAATACAACCCCATACCGACAGTGACAACAAGCCTACCTATGGCATAAACAATAGCGGCTATATCCACAGTTAAGCTAACTTCATATAGCCAAAGCACAAAGAAAATAAGTGCGCTGATTAAAACATTCAAACACTGATCGGCTAGGTTACTTTGCCATATCTTACGGCGACCTATCAATGAGGCAGAAAACATTTGAGAAAATGCTTGTGGTGCCATAACTAGTAGCGCAATCATCAATGGATATGTTAATCGAGGTTCATTAAACACCGTGTTTGCCAAAAATGGGGATAGATAAATAAAAACCAATGAAATTAATAACGTCATACCACCACTCATCAAATAAGCAGTGTTCATGACATTACTTATGTGTTCATGGTTTTTTTCTTCATGCGCTATCGCAACTTCCCTTATAATTATCTGCATAATGCCAAGCATTCCAAAAATTATAAGAATATTTACAATGCGAAAGCTTAAATTGATTATTCCTAAGCCTTCGGCTCCCAAAGTCCTACCAAGGTAAATACTTATCAAAAAAGCGATGAACATCCCGGCAACCTTCACTACCGATGAAGACATTGATTTTGTGAGAACTTCAAATGTATGCACATCCAAGTAGGCAGAAACTTTGGTTTTAATATTTTTTAGCATCTCTAGATATTGCCAACTTGTCTTGATTTATATTCAACATACCACTTACAAAACCTATCAACACCTTCATTAATCGGCATATAGTTTTTTTGTAATTTTTTACCTAATGAATTTTCAATGCAAACAATAAATTCTTCTAGCTCTACTTGTTCACTATTGCCAATATTAAAAACTTTATATAATGTTGAACCTTCGGGCGATGAGTTTTTTTTCAGCTGCAGGGCTGTCATTAGGTATTTCCGTATTATCTGATAATTTCTGACTAGTCGATTAAGGGATAGTCAGTGATTTAAAGGGTTCTTATAGTTATCTTCAGCGTTAATGCTGTTTTTGGTGGCAAGACGTGCAAAAGTTCTTTCCGCATAATAGCCACCTAAGCTATAAATACTCAGTAGAATCACCGGTTTTTCAATTACTTATAATAACCTTTAAACCAATCAACAACTTGCTGCATACCATATTCGATATTGGTATTAGGCTTAAAGCCAACTTCTTCTTTCAAACTATCAATATCAGCAAAGGTAGCGGGTACATCACCCGCTTGCATTGGCATATAATTTTTTTTAGCTTCTTTACCTGCCGCCTTTTCAATTGCTTCAATAAAGGTCATCAGTGCAATCGGTTCGTTATTACCGATATTAAACACTTTATAAGGTGCTTTACTTGAAGAAGGTGAAGTATTTGGGTTTTCTGCATTACGCTCTGGCAATACATCTTGAATGCGGATAATACCTTCAACGATGTCATCAATATAAGTGAAATCACGCTTCATTTTTCCGTGGTTAAACACTTTTATTTCACAATCATTTAAAATAGCATCGGTAAATAAGAACGGAGCCATATCTGGACGTCCCCATGGCCCATAAACAGTAAAGAAACGTAAGCCAGTTGTTGGTAAGTCATATAAATGACTATAGCTGTGCGCCATTAATTCATTTGACTTTTTAGTCGCTGCATACAAAGAAACGGGGTGGTCAACTGCATCTTCCGTTGAAAATGGCATTTTTTCATTCATGCCATATACCGAACTTGATGATGCGTAAACTAAGTGCTTTACTTTATTATGACGACAGCCTTCTAAAATAGTCGCGAAACCAACAATATTAGAATCTATATAGGCCATCGGGTTTTCAATTGAATAACGAACACCTGCTTGTGCGGCAAGATGTATAACACGGTCAAACTGTTGCTCGGCAAACAATGTTTCCATGCCTGTTCTATCTGCTAAGTCGAGTTTAACAAAGGTGAAGTTATCAAATTTATCAAGACGTTTTAATCTAGCTAACTTAAGATTAGGGTCATAGTAATCATTTAGGTTATCTAATCCAATAACATCATGTCCTTCATTACATAAACGCTCTGCGACAAAATTACCAATAAAACCTGCTGCGCCTGTTACTAAATATTTCATTTAATCACTTCCAAATAAATCACGGGTATAAACTTTGTCTGCCACATCATTCAATACTTCACTCATACGGTTAGATACAATAACATCAGCAATAGCTTTAAACTCATTTAAGTCCTTATAAACTTTCGAATTAAAGAAGGTTTCTTCTTCTAATTCAGGCTCAAATAAAACCACTTCAATGCCTTTGGCCTTAATGCGTTTCATTATGCCTTGTATAGCTGATGCTCTAAAATTATCAGAGCCTGTTTTCATTATCAGGCGGTATATGCCTACTACTTTCGGCTGCTTATTGATAATTGAAAAGGCAATATGGTCTTTACGTACTGTGTTAGATTCAACAATAGAGCTAATGATTGTATTAGGTACATCTTCAAAGTTTGCTCTAAGCTGCTTAGTGTCTTTTGGCAAACAATAACCACCATAACCAAATGAAGGATTATTGTAATGACTGCCAATTCTAGGGTCTAAGCCTACCCCTTCGATGATTTGCTTTGTGTCTAAACCATGAGTTTCAGCGTAAGTATCTAACTCATTAAAATATGAAACACGCATTGCTAAGTAAGTATTTGAAAATAATTTAACGGCTTCAGCTTCTGTTGAATCCGTTAACAGAATTTCTATGTCTTGTTTAATTGCACCTTGTGCTAAAAGGTTTGCAAAGGTCTCAGCTCGCTCTGATTTTTCACCCACAATAATTCTTGATGGGTGAAGGTTATCGTAAAGCGCTTTTCCTTCACGTAAAAATTCAGGTGAAAATATAATATTACTGCAGCAAAGCTTTTGCTTAATACGTTTGGTAAAACCAACTGGTACGGTAGATTTAATGATCATGACTGCGGTAGGGTTTGCAGCCATAACGTCTTTTATTACCGCTTCAACTGATGAGGTATTAAAATAATTGTTTTCTTCATCGTAATCTGTTGGCGTAGCAATAATTACATAATCAGCATCACTAAAAGCATGCTGCTTGTCTGTTGTCGCAATTAAGTTTAATGTTTTGTTCTCTAAAAAATCTTCAATTTCAACATCTGAAATAGGCGATTTTTTATCATTAATCAGCTTGATTTTATCTTCGACAATATCAAAAGCAATCACTTCATTGTGCTGTGCAAGCAATACTGCATTTGATAAACCTACGTAACCTGTTCCTGCAATTGTAATTTTCATTTGTATTAATACCTTTTCTTAGCTAATACTTTGTTCATTAATATAAAAGAACGTTTACTTGCTGCTCTTTTAGTCGATAATTTAGTGTACTGACTTACCAATAATATGCTTAAGGCTACTGTAAAGTCTTGCCCTATCTTTCTAGGTTAAATGTAAAATTCTACATTAGTCATTATTTAATTGAGTTTTTAATCACAAACATGTACCTACTTTCAAGTGGTAAGTACCTAGCATTTTGTGTATTTAAAGTTATGTTTAAACTTGTGCTTAAAGGGGAGTAATTTTAGGTATGATAAATTATGAAGAATGTTCTTAATTTCCATATCATTTTTGAGTTTATGACTCGTCCCTTAATCAAAAAAAAGATTATACTTACGCTACATATAATAGCAATTCTTATTTCCCTTTTGCATCAATAATCAATTCATGAGGATTAAGGTAAAATAAGGGCTAGCGCCCTTATTTTTATTAGCATCGCCTTTATTGGTAAGCAAACTAGCAATGTGCGTAAAAACCTTGCAGCACGGCTAAAACGCTATTAAATATCGAAGACAAACACTAAGAATATATTTAAAGTTCCATTATTTCAATTGCTTGTGGGTTCCTTCAAACCAGTCAATAACTTTTCGCATACCATATTCAATATTAGTATCAGGTTTAAAGCCCACTTCTGCTGTTAAGCTATCAATATCTGCAAACGTAGCCGGAACATCACCTGCTTGCATTGGCATGTAGTTCTTTTTCGCTTCTTTACCTGCTGCCTTTTCAATGGCGTCAATAAAGGTCATCAGTGCGATAGGCTCGTTGTTACCAATTTTGAACCCTTTGTAAGGCGCTTTACTTGAAGAAGGTGAGGTATTTGGATTTTCTGCATTGCGAAGTGGTACTACGTTTCGTATGCGGATAATACCTTCAACAATGTCATCAATAAAAGTGAAATCACGTTTCATTTTTCCGTGGTTAAACACTTTAATTTCACGGTCATTCAAAATAGCATCAGTAAATAAGTAGGGTGCCATATCTAGACGTCCCCATGGGCCATACACAGTGAAAAAACGTAAATCTGTTTTAGGTAAATCATATAAATGGCTATAACTGTGCGCCATTAATTCATTTGATTTTCTCGTCGCCATACTCGCTGACTTGGTTTTATCTTGCTTAAATAGTGTCATTGCTATATTTCGCATGATATTTAACACAAGCGGGCCCTGCTTATACGTATTATTGATTCATCTTATCTGAAGGTTCTATCTAGAATCCATCGCATATTTTCAACTTCCCAGTGGCTTCCTACCGTCCACCAACGCTTGCTCTACATTGAGGCAGTGAACTTAAAAGTTTATACTTTAAACGTTTAATAGGTATATTCTGAAGTAATATATATGGGATAATTACAGTTATTAAGCTTTAATTCTCGTGGATTGTCAGAATGAATAGATCACTAATAATTATACTTCTTGTAACAATATATGGTTGTGGCGGTAGTAATAAAATAGAGCCTCCTGTCGTAGTTGTAGAACCTCCTGTCGTAGTTGTAGAACCTCCTGTCGTAGTTGTAGAACCTCCTGTCGTAGTTGTCCATCTCCCAGTTGCTGATGCTGGTGTGGATTTAACGGGTGTTACTGGTTTCGAAATCCCCCTAGATGGTAGCAAAAGTATAAGTAATAAACCCCTTACTTACTCCTGGACATTAGTTGCTTCACCAAGAGGCAGTGTAACAAGCCTAACTGATGCTGATACTGATTCACCAAGTTTAATATTCGATACTAAAGGGAGTTATTATATTTGCTTAAACGTTAGTGATGGGGTACTTAGTGATGTCGACTATATGAAGGTCACGACTGACAATGCAGAGACCTTACAATACCATAAAATTCAACAACTCATGATCAATTCTATTATTGGTGAAAATGAAAATGTGGAATATATTGTTACCGGCGATAGTACTAGAGACAATAACTATAACGATATGCTCCCCTACTACCGCACCCAACTAAATAAAGCAAATATTCTAGTATTTAACAATGCGGCTAGTGGCCAAAGTGGTCAAAATTGGAAAAACAACATTAATAAAGCAACATTAGAACAAGCTATTGCTGTAACTGACGGGGATGGTTCAAATACAATACTTGAATTCTCTCACGGCATTAATGACTATAAAAATGGCGCTACAAAAGAAGAAACAAAAATGTGGATAAAAACAGGTTTAGAATCATATTTATTATCTAAACCAAAAGCAAACATTCTTTTAGTTACCCCTATCACAACAGGTTATGAAGAACGAAATACAGTTCTTAAAGAAATATATGATGAATTATCTTTAGAATTATCACTTCCCCTTGTTAATGGTTTAATCCCCACCGAAAATGTTCATGGGAACTCTGACTACTATCATGATGCAACTCATCCGAATAAGTTTGGAAGCTTTCGAATAGTAAACTATATATTGAGTGAAGTTGGGGATTCTTTATTTCACAATACAGTCACATTAGTAGAAATGCCCGATAACTCCACCCCCCCACACCAAATGGAAATGTCTGGAGTAGTCGGAATAGGTTACTGGAATACGCTAACAGGCACCGCTACTTATAATGAAGAATGGCGACGAATATCAACAATACCAGTGATACCTAACTTTACTCTTAAGATACAACACCAAGGCAATCGATTTGATGTGAAATTTCTAGACGAAGATTCAGAGTTCATAGTAAGTAAGTCAAGTATTGCTTCATCAAGTGAAGTATACCGAACAATAGTCATTCCTGAAAATTCTTGGTATGCCAATATTAACATTTCATCTGAAGGCGACATGTACGATAGACTTGGTGATACTCCATCAGTAAAATATTTAATTGATGACTCCAAGATATTAACCATTGAAGAAATAAACGAAGGCTTAGATATCCAACTAAGAATTGAATAATGGTAGATGAGCTAATATTAAGTGACCAAGGTGATAATTATGCCTAGATTTGTTCTAGCCATATTCCACATTTATCTCGGATTCATTTTATCAAAAACTTACCGTTACTTACGCTGACTCGGTATAGAGTCGCGCAAAATGGTGGCGCGATGTGTTAGTTGATAATCAGTCTGACAGGGATTGGGAGCGGAAAAGGTGGTTGTGAAGGTTATGCCTGTGTAAAGTATTTTAGCTTGATCTCTTCAGCCGTAGACGAAAAAATTACGCATGATGCATGACCCAAATATAACCAGGGCTTATCGGAGTATTATTTGGTATCTATATTTTATCGATAAGTGTCTGTGCATATACATATAGCTCAGAAACAATTTCATAAAGACTGTCATGCTGAATTCGTCATCCTGAATTTATTTCAGGATCAGGATCTCGTTGCTAAGATACTGAAACAAGTTCAGCATGACGTGAAAATCATTAAGTCTTGTGCGTTGCTAAATAGACTACATATGCATGTATTATTTTAATGGTTAAGGCTATTGATTAAACTATACCACGTGTATCAATGACAACTTTTGTTGAAAACTGCGTGCTATCAGCCGCTTTAAACTCTTTATGATCAACTAACACAACAACCACATTGGCCACTTCTAATGCTGCTTCAAGGGTTGCTAATTTCACGCCCTCTTTTGAGAGGTTTTCTGGTAGTGCTTTAATGTTTGGCTCTACCGCAATAATATCACCAATATCACGTGATGCGAGTTCTTGCACTATTTGTAGTGCTGGGCTTTCACGTAAATCATCAATATCTGCTTTAAAAGCAAGTCCTAAACAGGCTATTACTGGTCGTTTAAATTCATCAGCCGCTTTAGTGATTTTATCAATAACGTAATAAGGTTTAGCATCATTAGTTAAACGTGCTTGTTTGATTATGTTCGCTTCTTCTGGGCAGCTATCAACGATAAACCATGGGTCAACGGCGATACAATGACCACCAACGCCAGGGCCTGGGTTTAAGATGTTTACACGCGGGTGACGATTAGCTAATTTAACTAATTCCCATACGTTGATTTTTAACTTGTCACAAATTACTGATAATTCATTCGCAAAAGCAATATTTACGTCACGGAATGAGTTTTCAGTTAGTTTTGCCATTTCTGCAGTACGTGCATTAGTGGTAATACATTCACCACGGACAAATGTTTTGTATAGCTCAACTGCACGTGCACTACAAGCATTTGACATGCCGCCAATTACTCGATCATTAGACACTAGCTCTTGTAATACATAACCCGGTAATACGCGTTCTGGACAATGTGCAACATTAATGTCTGCTGTATCGCCAGCATCTTGCGGGAATGATAAATCAGGTCGCGCTTCTTTTAACCAACCAGCTAATTTTTCTGTTGCGCCAACAGGTGAGGTACTCTCTAGAATAACTAGGTTACCTTTTTCTAATACTGGCGCAATCGCTTTTGCCGCTGATTCGATGTATGAAAGATTTGGTTTATGGCTCGCTTCACCGTTGGCATCTTCACCATGGTAAAAAGGCGTTGGTACTGCAATCATAAAGACTTCAGCAGGCTCAGGTATTGTTGTTGCTCTTAAATTACCTGTGGTTACTACACTGCGTACAACAATATCTAAATCTGGTTCAACAATATGAATGTTACCAGCATTAATGGTATCTACCGCTTGTTGATTTACATCAACGCCAATGACTTGAATGTCACGTGAAGCAATTACTGCTGCTGTTGGTAGGCCGATATAACCTAAGCCTATTACTGATACGGTTTTAAATGTCATTTTTTGTCCTTTACTTAAACTTTAAATTTAAAGCTTATGTTTGTATGTTGGGTTGTAAGCTTAAGCTTGCTGAAAATGTTCAATAATTTTATTTACAATACGTTCACATGCTTTACCGTCACCATAAGGGTTATGCGCACGGCTCATTTTTTGATATTCAGCGGGGTTAGTCAGTAGCTCATGCACTGCACTTACAATACGATTTTTATCTGTACCTACTAATTTTACTGTACCCGCATCAACAGCTTCTGGTCTCTCTGTGGTATCACGCATAACCAGTACTGGCTTACCTAGGCTTGGCGCTTCTTCTTGTACACCGCCAGAGTCAGTCACGATAACCGTTGCTTTATTCATTAGATAAACAAAAGGCAGATACTCTTGTGGTTCAATTAGGTGTACATTATTTACATTTTTCAATATACGATTAACGGGTTCACGAACATTTGGGTTTAAGTGCATAGGGTATAACACTTGTGCTTCAGGGTGGTTAGTTGCTATTTCGGCTAACGCTTCACAAATACGCTCAAATCCGCCACCAAAGCTTTCACGGCGATGTCCGGTAACTAAAATTAGTTTTTTGCTTTCGTCTAACTGCGGGAATTTAGCGGCTAAATCAGCAATTAATGATTCGTCAGTTTGTACTTTATCAACCACCTGTAACAAAGCGTCAATTACCGTATTGCCGGTAATTAGAATATCCGCTTCGTTAGTGGCTTCATTGATTAAGTTTTGCTTTGAGGTTTCAGTCGGGGCAAAGTGTAATTTAGTGATAGCGCCCGTTAATTTACGGTTACCTTCTTCAGGCCAAGGAGAGCTTAAATTACCCGTGCGTAAACCTGCTTCTACATGTCCAACAGGGATTTGCTGATAAAAAGCAGCCAAACTAGCCGACAAGGTTGTACTGGTATCACCATGTACTAATACTAGGTCTGGTTTAAACTCTTCTAAAATAGGCTTTAAACCCAGTAAAATATTCGTTGTGACATCATAAAGGCTTTGCCCTGGCTTCATAATATTCAAATCATAATCAGGCACAATATCAAAAAGGTCTAATACTTGATCTAACATTTCTCTATGCTGTGCGGTTACACAGACTTTAGCTTCAATGCTATTTGAGTTAGATAGCGCTTTAACCAATGGCGCCATTTTTATTGCTTCAGGTCTTGTGCCAAAAATACTTAATACTTTAATTGTCATTTTATTCTTTCATCATTTATTGTTTAAACAACTTCACTCCAAAGAGTCAAGTTTATTGTTTCTAAGCTAAGTACCTTGCTTGATATAGGTAGCTGCCATCAATGCTATATGAGTGTTAAAGCATTAGTCGTTTTTTTGATAGTGAAAACTCTGAATGTTTTACTTAATTCTCATATCAACTTAAGATCTATGACTCGTGCCTTAAACCAAAAAAAGATTATACTTACGCGTTATATAATAGCAATTTTTATCTCGCTGTTCAGGAGTTATTGCTTAAAATTATTACAGTAAATCAATTAATCTAACTTAGTCGTTATTTGTCTTTTTACTGATCTGTTTATCAGATAATAAGTCTGTATAATTTACACTTAGTGATTAAAGGTTTTTTACCCGCATAAATAACCTTATGCTTTTATAAACCTTACAAGTTTTAGATTTTTGTTGATTTATTACTACCAACATTATCTAATGCTTTTATTAGTTAGACCACTTATCTATTTACTTGGCATATTCATTTGGCATTTTCATGTGGCATAAAAGGAGTGTTTTGAAAAATTTTAGCACCCTTCTGTGGTTATTGTTAATCATGTTTGCATGCCCCTCTTCTAGTGAATTAGATGATTTTTTCTCGGATTCATTTTATCAAAAACTAACCGCTACTTACGGTGACTCGGCAAATAGTCGCGCCAAACGGTGGCGCGATGTATTGGTCGATAATCAGTCTGACAGTGATTGGTCGAAAATTAGAAAAGTGAATCACTTTTTCAATAAAAATATTGCTTACCAAGATGATCTCCAGTTATGGGGAAAAAAAGACTACTGGGCTTCGCCTGTTGAAACTATTGGTCGTGGTAAAGGTGATTGTGAAGATTATGCCATTGCAAAGTATTTTAGTTTAACCTCGTTAGGCGTAGACGAAAATAAATTACGTTTGATGTATGTTCGCCAGTTAACTGTAAATCAACCGCATATGGTGTTGATTTATTTTGAAAACCCAAAAGATGTACCGTTTGTTTTGGATAATTTTAATCCTAAAGTATTGCCTGCAAGTAAAAGGCGTGACTTAAAGCCTATTTACAGCTTTAATGCGCAGGGTTTATGGATGGCAAAAGCAAAAGGTTTGGGTCGTAAGGTTAAAAATAGCCGAGGTGTTTCTGCTTGGAATAACCTAGTACAGCGCATTGAAGAAGGCCAGATGCAAACATTAGCTTCTGTTAAGTAAAGATTAAATAGCTTAGTATGATAGAAAGTAATATAGAAATGCATGATTATGCAGTTTATTTAAGTTCTAATTCAGTTTGATACTTGCTGCATGAGGTCCTGAAATAAATTCAGGATGACGAAAACATTACGTGTGGTACTTGCTGCATGAGGTCCTGAAACAAGTTCAGGATGACGGAAAACATTACGTGTGGTACTTGCTGCATGAGGTGCTGAATTCGTCATCCTGAATTTATTTCAGGATCTAATTTAGTTTGGTACTTACCGATTAAGGTACTGAAACGAGTTCAGTATGACGTGAAAAACATTGAGTGTGGCGCTTGCTGCTTGGGATACTGAAACGAGTTCAGCATGACGAAAATATTAAGTGTGGCACTTGCTGCATGAGGTCCTGAAATAAATTCAGAATGACGTGACGTGAAAAACATTGAGTGTGGCGCTTGCTGCATGAGGTCCTGAAATAAATTCAGGATGACGTGACGTTAAAAACATTACGTGTTGCACTTGCTGCATGAGGTCCTGAAATAAATTCAGGATGACGTGACGTGGAAACATTACGTGTGGCGCTTGCTGCTTGAGGTGCTGAAACGAGTTCAGCATGACGTGGGAAACATTACGTGTGGCACTTGCTGCATGAGATACTGAAACGAGTTCAGTATGACGGGAAAAACATTACGTGTGGCGCTTGCTGCATGAGGTCCTGAAACAAGTTCAGGATGACGTGACGTGACAAAAATTAAGTGTGGCACTTGCTGCATGAGGTCCTGAAATAAATTCAGGATGACGAAAACATAGATCCTGAAATAAATTCAGGATGACATTACGTGTACATAACAATAAAGTAATTTCGCAGGGAAAGAATAAATATGACTGTTTCACATAAAACAGGGATAAGTTTAAGAACACAGCTTTACAGCTTAGTTATTGGTATAGCATTGGTTACCTTTATTGGCGCTTCTTGGGTAAGTGTGGATACAACCCGTACTTACTTAAACGAGCAAATGCAAAGTCACGCGCAAGATGCAGCGACCAGTGTTGGTTTGTCAATATCACCCTATATGGATGATGAAAACTTGATGATTGTTGAAACCATGATAGTCGCCATTTTTGACTCTGGTTATTATCAAAAAGTTTCGCTCACCGATCTTGATGACAAAGTAATCGTGTCTTACGAAAATAATCGGGTTATTGATGGTGTTCCTTCATGGTTTATTAACCTGTTTGAATTAACACCGCCAATAATGAGCAGTGAAGTGAATAATGGTTGGAATATTGGCGGCATATTAAGTTTTCAAAGTCATGTTGGCTCTTCTTATATAAAGCTTTGGCAACACGCTGTTAATAACTTCTTTTCGACTTTAGTGATTGCGCTATTTTCATTTTTTGTTGCCCATTTAATTTTACGATCGGTGTTAAATCCTCTATCTCAAGTTGAAGCGCAAGCCAACGCTGTTAGTAAGAAAGATTTTACTTTTATAGAAAAACTGCCGATGACACGTGAGCTTAAAGCCGTGATTAAAGCCATGAATATAATGGTCAGTAATATACAAGCTTCTTTTGATTTAGCCAGCAAGCAAGCCAATAAGCTGACTAAAGAACTCTTTATTGATGAGTTAACACAATTGGGTAATCGTCGCGCTTTTCAAAGCCAATTTAAAATTGCTGTTGATGAAATGCAAGCTAACGAATATGCCACTTTGGGGTTAGTACAATTACATTCACTGCAAAGCATTAATACTGACTTAGGCTATAAAGCCGGTGACGATTATGTTTGCCAAGCTGCACAATTGATCACCAAGCAGTTAAGCGCTTTTAGTGGCGCTAAACTTTATCGGGTAAATGGTGGTAGTTTCTTTTTTACACTAAATAGTGTCGGCGAAGACGTTATAAGTTTTTGTAAACAAATTAATAATGAATTTGAGCTTTTGAACTCTCAATATTATAAAGCAGGTTTTGGTAAGTTAGTGGCCACTACTTATAATAATGACGAAGATTTAAGCGAATTATTAGCGAAATTAGATACCTTGTTAACGCAAGAGAGCTCAGCAACCTCGTTAGGTAATGTTTATAACGATAATAACTCACAAACATCGTACGGTTTACATGAATGGTCGAAAATCATTGATGATTTAGTGACAACAAACCATATTGAATTTACCTTTCAGCCTGTCGTTTCAACTGCTGCTGAAAATAGTGATTCTGTTGCCAATAATTCAACAAACGATGATGGCGTTTTATATTATGAGCTATTTAGTAAGTTTTTAAACAATAATGAAGTTGTCGCTAATAACCAGTTATATTCAATGGCTGAGCGTACCAATAAATCACAAGAATTAGATAAGTTGGTATTAAATAAGTTAGCCCATTTAACGGACATTTCATTAGATAGTAAAATAGCGATTAACCTTACTCATCAATCATTACATAGTACCGGGTTTAGGCATTGGCTTGCCTCTTTTATTGAAGAAAATAAAAGTAACCTGCCCCGCTTGGTTTTTGAAATTAACGAAGAGGCTATTCTTGCAGGGGTAGTTTCAAGTATTCACTTTATACAAACGGTGAAATCTTTAGGCATTGAAGTGTGTATTGACCGATTTGGTGCAAGTTTTACCTCGTTTAAATACCTTAAAGGTTTAGATGTCGATTACTTAAAAATCGATGGTGCTTACATACATGAACTTGAACTGCATAGTGAGAACAAACACTTTATTCAAGCGGTTACGCAAATAGGTCATGGCGTAGGTATAAAGATATTAACCAGCCATGTAGAAAGCTTAGAAACTAAACAATTACTGTCAGATCTTGATTGTGATGGACTTCAAGGTAATTTCATTCAAAAAACATTAACATTGAAGGTAAAAGATACGAATTTAGGCTGTATTTATTCGCCTATTACGGTATCATAGCCGCAATTATAGTACGGAAAGGGACCAACGCTATGAACAAAAACATTATAGCTGCCGCAATTTTTGCCTCATTAAGCGCAATTGTTATGCCAGCTCAAGCGATAGATATTGATAAAACAGCACAAGGTTACATTGACTTCTTTTCTAGCAGTGAATGTAAAGCTCAAGGCTGTGACCTTAATGCTGCATTAAATGCTGCAATTTCTGAGTTTCCTATATATGCTGAGTCGCTACTTGCTGCAGCAATAAAAGCTGTAGGTCCAAATACTCCTGCAGCTAAAGAATTAGTTGCATCAGCTGTAGCTGCAGTTAGTACAGACTCAACTTTGACTGCTACTCTATTAAAGACAGCAACCGAGGAAGGTGTAAACTTTAATACTGCCTTAGTCAATGAATGTCATGTAAATTTTGATGACGATAAAGAGCTTGATATTGCAGACACAAAAGACTGTGATTTTATTACTGCTTTAGAGAATTCTATTACTGAAGACCCAACCTCAGCTGAAGCGTTAGTTGCTGCTGCCCTTGCTGCTGCTGGTCCGGATTCTGAAATGGCTGAGTCAATTATTGCAACGGCAATAACTGCACTTGGACCAGATTCACCTCTTATTCCAAGCATATTAACTATTGCGACTAATGCTGGTGTTAACAGCGATATAGTAACAGGCATTGCGATTGCAAGTGGCGTTGATGCTACTATTGCTTCTGAAGCTACAGCAGCTGGCCCAGGTACTACGGCAGGAACCAACACAGTTACGACTAATCGTGGCGGCGCTAACAACGGCGGCGGCGGTGGTGGTATTTCAGACAACCAATAGTCGGTTAGTTACCTTATAAAAAAGATCCTGCGGGGTCTTTTTTAGTTTTAGCGCTGTTATTTTGTTTCCTGGTCATACAGTTACTCCGAGTCTCATCGCAAACGTCATCTTCGAGTTTACTTGTCGAAGATCCATTGTCTTATAAGCTGGATTCAGTAAAATGTGCATTCTGTTTAATCTACATCTGCATGTTTTTAATTTTTCTATACACTACACAGTAATAAGGTTCCGTTGACTAAATTTTTCTTTTATAGCTTATGTACGCTTATTGTTTATGCCCCTATCCCTTTAGGCGCAAATAGAATTTGGGCAAGCTCTACCATCAGTTTTTGTATTTTTGCACTGTTTTTATGCCATTTACTTTCTAGCCTCAAAAACAAACAGCCATTTGCTCCACCAAAATACTCCCTCGCTGTACTTGTACCTCTTAGCATTACTGCGCTGTGGTTAGCCATTCAGATTACCCCTGGTTTAGGTCCGCTGTTAGGTCGTTCATTCTCTACGCTTTCATATGACCCCTCCTTAACCCATATTATGCTATTAAAGACGATTGCTTTAACTCAGTTTGCTTGGTTAGTGTTTTATTATGTTAATACCAAAGCGCTGCTGTATAAGTTTGCCCTAAGCATACTGTTAGCTGGCTTGTTTCAGGCGTTATATGCCAGTTGGTTAAATCTTAATGAGGGCATGGCATCACCTATTTTTAATATCCCTTATTCAACCGCGGCAGTGGGTAGTTTTGTTTATAAAAACCAGTTAGCTAATTACTTAGCGCTGTGTTTATCTATTGGTATTGGCGTACTGATCAGCCAGCTTTCGATAAAAGGCTCAGGTGGGCAAATACGCCATAAAATTCGTGATATTGCTTCGGTTTTATTAAGCACTAAGATGCTGATCCGTCTGAGTTTGATTATTATGATCATTGCGTTAATTTTAACGCGGTCACGCATGGGTAATTCGGCGTTTTTCTTGGCTTTAGCTGCTATCAGTATTTTCTCTTTTTTCTTTTATAACCGTAAACCCAAACACTTGCGTTTGTTGATATTGAGCTTCTTTATTCTCGACCTTATTTTAGTCGGTACTATTTTTGGTGTTGAGAAGGTGAAACAGCGTTTGTTAGAAACCAGTTTGGCGTCTGAAACAAGAGATGAAGTGGTTCGTGATTCAATACCCATGATATTGGACTACCCGGTTTTTGGCACAGGGGGAGGAAGTTTCTACTCAAGCTTTTCTAAATATCAAGCACAGCCCTATTCTGGTTTTTATGATCATGCTCATAATGATTATATTCAATTTGCTGCTGAGCTAGGTTTACCGATTACGCTTTTATTAGGCACTATGGTGCTCTACTGTTTATTTATTTCATTGAAAACCATAGTAAAACGTAAAACCCCCTTGTATCAAGGCATCTCGTTTGGTTGTACGGCCGCTATTATCCATATGTTATTACATTCAACGGTAGATTTTTCCTTACAGTCACCCGCTATAGCCCTGCTCTTTGTCAGTATATTGTCACTAAGTTTGATTGCGTCGAATTTGAAGAGATAATTAAGGTGCCACACTGAGCTAGATCTTGAAACGGTGAGTACCACACTAAATGAGATCCTGAAATGAATTCAGGATGACGAATTCAGGATGACGGGTTTTAACGTCATGCTGAACTCGTTTCAGCACCTCAAGCGACAAGTGACACACTGAACTAGATCCTTAAACCGTAAGTGCCACACTGAACGGGATCCTGAAATAAATTCAGGATGACGGATTGTAACGTCATACTGAACTCGTTTCAGTACCTATGTTTTTCGTCATACTGAACTCGTTTCAGCACCTCAATCGACAAATACCATACTGAATCAGTAAGTACCATACTAAATGAGATCCTGAAATAAATTCAGGATGACGAGTTGGGGATGACAGATTGTAACGTCATACTGAACTCGTTTCAGTACCTATGTTTTTCGTCATGCTGAACTCGTTTCAGCACCTCAATCGACAAATACCATACTGAATCAGTAAGTACCATACTAAACGAGATCCTGAAATGAATTCAGGATGACGAGTTGGGGATGACGGATTGTAACGTCATACTGAACTCGTTTCAGTACCTATGTTTTTCGTCATGCTGAACTCGTTTCAGCACCTCAAGCAGCAAGTGCCACATTTAACAAGATACTTAAACTATGAGTACCAAACTAAACGAGATCCTGAAATAAATTCAGGATGACGAACTAAAGATGACGAATTAACTAAGACAATGGATCTTCGACAAGTAACCTCGAAGATGACGTTTGATGGGTTTCGGAGTAAACCGCATAAGTCGTCATTTCCTAGGTGTTTTGTCGGACGTAGCATGGATGCTACTTATTAGAGAATGCAGGATGCACATTCTCCTGAGCATATTCTCCTGAATCCAGTTCACTAAGACAATGGATCTTCGACAAGTAAACTCGAAGATGACGTTTGCTGGGTTTCGGAGTAATCCGCATAAGTCGTCATTCCCTAGGTGTTTCGTCGAGAATCCAGTTCACTAATGATATGACTAATCCTGACAATACGCATCAACAAGGGTAATTTGCGAAACAAGTACGCTATTGGGCGCTACTGAGCCCGGTAAGCCTTTGCTGCCATAGGCTAAATGGGGTGGTAAATAAAGCTCCCACGTTGCACCAACGTTCATCAAAGGTACACCTTCACGCCAGCCTTTAATCATTTTAGTTAATCGAAACTTATTTGGCTTACCGCGTTGATAGCTACTATCTATTATTTTTTTCGATTCAACGGATAGCATTTTATAGTGCACGGTAACTTTATAATCTGAGTCGGGTTTACAGCCTGTACCTTGCTCTAAAATTTTATATTGTAAACCCGAGTCAGTGGTTACCACCCCATCACGTTTCAAGTTTATAGCTAACCAGTTTTTAGCTTTGATGCCATTGATTTCTACTGCGGTATACAAGCTGTCAGAGTTGTTTGAGCTAGCGCAGCTAAACAATAAGGAACAAACTAGGCTAACTGATAAGGTACGTATTAACATTTTATTTTCTCTACAATTAATTTAGTGGAAATTTGTGATTTATTGATATGATGATGGCGTTTAATAAATTTTTTATCATTGAGTCATAACTTAGGCAAACTGATTTTATAGCGAAGTGATGCGAATGTCATGGCATTAAAGTAATCAACTCATTCTGTGCTTGTTCTTTGCTTATTCTTTGATACATACCTGCTACCATTCAAGATGCAGGTTTCAGAGAGCTTGAGCAATGTTAATTCAAGGCGCTGTGATGAAAGAATGGTTATTCAGGAGAATGTGCTCCTGCATTCTCTAATAAGCTATATCCGTATAGCGTCATTGTAAGTCACAGCAACGATGAAGTAATGTTGCTCAAGCACTTCTTTGATGGGTTTTAAATGACTTTATACCGCGTTAAATAATCAAACCATAGAATGACTATGCTTTACTTATTTTACTTATCTAAAGCCATTTTAATTCCCACTGAAATCCTGCACTTTGATTGGTAGCGGGTATAGATATTCTAATAAGTCATTGCTTTGATATTACTGAGACTTGTTAATCGAATCGTTTAAATTACATTTTCATGTGATACTATAGTGATACATTATATAGGTTACCAATGGATTTATCATGAGAGTCGAACTAGTTACTACACTTAAACGGCAAGCAACCAAAATACTGGCTGATTTACATTTGTCAAAAGAGCCCGTCTTAATTACAGAACATGGCAAGCCATCTGCTTATTTGGTTGATGTTGATGACTATGAGTTTATGCAACAGCGCATGGCGATCTTAGAAGGGGTAGCGCGAGGCGAACAGGCAATTAAAAATGGCGATACATTTTCTAATCTAGCAGCAAAAGAGAAAATGAGTAAATGGCTGAAATAATTTGGACAGCTCCAGCGCTTAATAATTTAAATGACATAGCTGAATATATTGCTATAAGTAATTTAGCAGCAGCTAAGAAATTGACTCAAGAAATATTTGATAAAATATCAAGATTAGAGAGTCACCCTGAATCAGGAAAAATTCCACTTGAGTTAGACAATTTGAATTATAGGGAAGTTATTGTTAAGCCCTGCAGAATTTTTTATAAAGTAGAGAATACTAACGTCTATATTTTACATGTAATGCGCCAAGAGCGTGATCTAAGAAAGTTTATTCTACAGAGCTAACAAGCAAAGTCTGCTAGCTTATTCGTTAAATTTTATTGACCACTATCTAAACGGCTCTGCCATTTCTGTGTTAATTTTTTCAGGCTATTGTCCGCTTTCATGCTTTGCAATGATGTTGACAACTTTTGCACAACTGCCGGAGACGTTTTTAAGCTGCAAGCCAAGAAAAAATCGAATCTAAAGTCATGGATCACAGGGTGCTTGCGGTATTTTTTCATCTTACTAGGCGAGTCAAGTTTGTTGACTAGGATCTCGTCATTAAGCAAAACTAAGTCAATGCTGTCTTTCCTTACCTCAAGCATTTTTAGCAAAGCATTGTAGTTTTTTAATACATATAAGTTTTTATCTTTTTCAAAACCTTTCTCCAGCAAGAAGTGGTGCGATGCATAATTTTCATTAACCGCGACCCTGTACTTAAGGGCATCGTCAAAATTTTGTAAAACAATATTTTTTTCACGCAATGAATAAAAAGACGTGCTAGCGCTGGTAATTTGCCCTACCCATTGAAACAAAGACTCGCGAAATGGCAGACGAACTATAGAATAAATGCAAACATCCCTTTGTTCTACAGCCTGTTGATAGGCGATTGACCAGTCACTGACTACAATGCTGTGGTTATAATTTGCTCTGTCGAAGATCTCCCTGACTATCTCCGTTGCCAGGCCCGTAATTTCTTTGTTTTTTTGCACTATTTGAAAAGGAGGTAAATTCTCAGTAACAATAGTTATCTGCTGAGCACTGAGTACATGACTCAAAAAGGCAAAAATAATAACAAAACTCTTTATGTATCCCATTCATCTTCCTTAAGACCTGGTGATTTGTGTACTTAAAAATCTGATATTGTAAAATAGCACCATGGGTAACATCCGTGGACCATTTATACTATAACCTTTATAACTAGGTAAAATAAGTGCCTGCATAGCATGAAACATCGGATCTAGTGTATTGGGATGAAATAGTATTATATTCTTAAGTTATTGAAGCGTGTATACTTCTTATTTCATTAAAATTGCTTTAATTTTTATAGACGTTTTTAAAATCGTCATAAAGAAGCAATAATGCTACAGCTCTTTTCAGAGCTACCTTAGCTCAACTATAGTAAGAATTAGAAACAACATGATAGAGCACAGCAATATAGGAATACAGGAAACCATCTTGTGGCACGATTACGAGACATGGGGGATTTCACCTGCGTTTGATAAACCGTCACAATTTGCCGGTATTCGCACTGATCTCGACCTCAATATTATTGGTGAGCCTGAAATGTTTTATTGCTCGCCGCCTATTGATTATTTACCACATCCTGAAGCTTGCTTAGTTACCGGTATTACCCCACAAAAAGCACAACGTGAAGGTTTGTCAGAAGCGGAGTTTGCTGCGCGTATTCATACCCTATTCTCTACTCCCAATACCTGCGTAGCTGGCTATAATAATATTCGTTTTGATGATGAAGTGACTCGATACCTTCTTTATCGTAACTTTTACGACCCTTATGGCCGTGAGTGGCAAAATGGTAATAGCCGTTGGGACATCATTGATATGGTTCGTGCCACCTATGCGCTGCGCCCTGAAGGAATAAATTGGCCTACGGTAGAGCGTGATGGCGAACAGGTTGTTAGTTTTCGTTTAGAGTTGTTAACCAAGGCTAATGGTATTGCTCATGAAGCTGCCCATGATGCGATGAGTGATGTTTATGCCACCATTGCCATGGCAAAGTTAATCAAAGAAAAACAACCTAAACTGTATGAGTTTATTTTCAACTTAAAAAGCAAAAACCAAGTTAAAGATTTGATAAATACTGCAGAAATGACGCCTGTTGTTCATACCTCTAGCAAAATATCATCAGCGCATGGTTGTACTAGTTGGTTTGCACCAATCAGTTACCATCCAGTTAATAAAAACGCGGTGATCTGCGTCGATTTAGCACAAGATATTTCACCTTTGCTTGATTTAAGCAGTGAAGATATTAAAGCACGCCTATATACCCGTTATGATGATTTAGCACCAGATGAAAAACCTATTCCGGTTAAGCTTATTCATGTTAATAAATGTCCGGTAATTGCGCCGGCCAAAACCTTATTACCTGAAAATGCCGAGCGCTTGGCAATACCCCGTGATTTTTGTTTAGAAAACTTAGCGTTATTGAAAAAGCATGCTGAACTTAGAGATAAGTTAAGCGATGTTTTTGCTACGTCTGACTTTGATAATGCGAACACGGATGCCGAGCAAGCTTTATACGGTGGCAGCTTTTTTAGTCATAGCGATAAAGCGCAAATGGATATTTTACGGGGCTTAACACCTGAGCAATTGGCTAATCACCCGTTTCAATTTCAAGATGAACGTTTGGACGTGTTGCTATTTCGCTACCGAGCGAGAAACTATCCACATACATTATCAACAGCTGAGCAAGAAAAATGGCAACAGTATTGTCAGAACAAACTGCAATACGGTGGTAAAGGCATATTATCAATAGATGAGTTTATGATGACTATTGAAAACCTTGCCCATGAAAATGAAGAAAACAAAGCTAAAATGTCAGTGTTAAAAGCTTTATATGAGTATGTACAGGGTTAATAGTAATAATCCGAAAACAGTGTCTAAAAGCAGGAAGTAATAGCCTACAAGATCTATACTTGAAATTAGTCTTACTACATTTTGAGGTGGGTCATGGCTATTGCGTATAAGGACAAACTTAGCACGCGTTTATTTACTCCTCTGGTGATAATTTTCATAATTATCTTTGCCCTGCTCGCTTTTTACGTGCCAAACATCACCAAAAATAATGCCATTATATCAGCCATAGACTCAGCTGAAGCCACGGTAAAACAGTATAAAACTATTCGTGGTTATTACACCAAGAATATCATCAAAAAAATACTTCCCATTGAAAATATTAAACCCCACTACGAACATAAAGGTAGTGCGGGTGTTATTCCGTTACCTGCTACCTTTATTCATGATCTAAGTGAAGAGTTTTCAAAAAAAGGCATAATGACGTTAAAGCTGTACAGCCCTTACCCTTTCCCCAATCGACAATCACGTCAACTCGATGATTTTGCAAGCAAAGCCTGGCAAGCCTTGAATACCAGCCCTGATAAAAGCTTCTCGGTCACCGAAACGATAAACAATATCCAAGTCGTTCGTGTTGCTTTAGCTGATACTATGAGCCAACAAGGTTGTGTAAATTGCCATAATACTCACCCAGACACGCCTAAAAATGATTGGCAACTTAATGATGTTCGTGGCGTACTGGAAGTTCAAGTGCCGATAGAAAAAGATCTTGCCAATGCAAATCAGCTTAATTTTACTATCGCCGGCATTTTTTGTGTGGCATTAATTGCCACCGTCGCTTTGCTGTTTTTCATGTTTAGGCAGCTGATTTCTAACCGCTTACGTAATGTTTATAGCGCACTTGATGATATTGCCACAGGGGATGGTGATTTAAGTCAGCGCTTAGAAGAAACACCTATAGATGAAATAGGGCTTATTGCCTCGGCATTTAACCGCTTTATCAAAAAGCTCGAGCAAATCATCTCAGGCATTAATAATCAAATTCATCAGCTAAGTGAAAGCACCCAAGCAATGCAAAACATTACTAATAAAACCCAGCAAGGGGCATTAAACCAACAAACCCTTGCCGATCAAGTTGCCAGTGCGATGAATGATATGAAAGCATCGACCGAAGAAATGGCTGAAATAGCATCGGGCACTGCCGAAAATTCACAGCAAGCGCAACATCAGTCAGAGCAAAGCAAAGCTATTATTCAACAAAGTCTGCACTCTGTTGAAGAGTTATCAACTATGATGCAGCAAGCTTCAGAGGTGGTTGGCGAACTTGAGTCAGACAGCCAAGATATTGGTGGTGTATTGGATGTTATACGTGGCATTGCCGATCAAACAAATCTCTTAGCGCTCAATGCCGCCATTGAGGCTGCACGTGCAGGTGAACAAGGAAGAGGATTCGCGGTTGTTGCTGATGAAGTGCGTACACTTGCCAGTAGAACCCAACAGTCGACAGAAGAAATTAATACCATGATAATGCAACTGCAAACTGGCGCCAAATCAGCTGTTGAGACGATTAAAAAAGGCGATGGTAGTATTGATGAAAGCAATAGCAAAGCAAAAGAGACCAATGATATTATTAACGAAATGAGCGAAATTATTAATAATATTCAAGCACAAAATTTACAACTAGCGACAGCAGCAGAACAACAGGCAGCGGTAAGCAATGAGATCAACCAAAATATTGATACTATAAGAGACGTTTCTGCTACGGCAAGTGAAAGCAGCCAAGAGCTGCTTGATATGGCTGAGAAGATTAATCATAGCGTCGCAGCGATTAGTAAACAGTTAGAGCAATTTAGTAAAAGATAAAGGTGAGTTCAGGTGCTCAAGAGAGCACCTTACTTTGAAGCTAAGTTGCCAAGTTCTTTTGACTGAGCTGACATGGCTAAATAACGCTAAAAAACTTATTTCTTAAACCGTGAAATCAAGCTTGATGTATCCCAACGACTCCCGCCATTCTCTTGGATTTCTTGGTAATAACCATCAAGTTGTTTAGTTACTGTTAAATCAGCGCCAAGTTTTTCCGCTGCTTCAAAGGCAATAGCTAAATCTTTTCTTACCCAATCAACAGCAAAACCAAAATCAAATTCTCCCGCACACATGGTTTTTCCACGATTATCCATTTGCCAAGAGCCTGCTGCACCTTTACCAATGGTATCAAGTAACTTATCAGTATCTAATCCTGCTTTTTTAGCAAAGTTTAAACCTTCTGCCAGACCTTGTACTGTATTGACAAAACAGATTTGGTTAACCATTTTTGCCAGTTGCCCAGAGCCGACAGGACCCATTAGTTGGCTAAAACGAGCGAATGCCGCCATAACGGGTTCAACTTTAGAGAATACGCTATCCTCACCACCCACCATTACCGTCAGCACGCCATTTTCAGCGCCCGCTTGGCCACCAGAAACGGGTGCATCTAAAAAGTATTGGCCATTTTCATCTGCAATACCAGCTAGTTCAATGGCAAGCTCTGCTGATGCTGTTGTATGATCGACAAAGATACTGCCTTTTGGAAGACCTGCGAAAATGCCCTCTTGCCCGAGAGATACTTGGCGAACATCGTCATCATTACCTACACAACAAAAAACGATGTCACAATCTTTTGCAGCCTGCGCGGGTGTAGCAGCAATACTCCCTTCAAATTCTTTTTGCCAAGCTAAGGCTTTATCGTTATTACGGTTATATACACAAACTTGATGACCTGCTTTGATCAAATGCCCAGCCATTGGATAACCCATAACGCCAAGACCAATAAATGCTACTTTCATATAGTTACCTTTGATTCATTAATTTGTTAATTCATTCAATCAAGTCAGTTTACTTCAGTTTTTTATTTTGCTCTAGCAACTTTGCAATTCATCAGGATTCATTTACAATACACAGGTTGGTTGCGCACAACTTAATTGCAAGCAATCAAGCTACGAGCAATAAATAATAACATTAAGTCGTCATCCTGAGTTCGTCATCCTGAATTTATTTCAGGATCTAGATCTCATTAGGTGTGACACTTGTTGGTTGAGGTGCTGAAACCGTCATCCTGAATTTATTTCAGGATCAGCATGACGTGAAAATTCGTCATCAATAATTGCTCATCCTGAATTTATTTCAGGACCAGGATCTAGTTCAGTGTGGCACTTGCTGGTTGAGGTACTGAAACAAGTTCAGCATGACGATTTCAGGATCTAGTTCAGTGTGGCACTTGCTGGTTGAGGTGCTGAAACCGTCATCCTGAATTTATTTCAGGATCAGCATGACGTGAAAATTCGTCATCCTGAATTTATTTCAGGATCTAGTTCAGTTTGGCACTTGCCGGTTGAGGTGCTGAAACCGTCATCCTGAATTTATTTCAGGACCAGCATGATGTGAAAATCAAATGACCTAGCCATTGAAAATGGCTTTGTATTTAACCTAAGGAATACCTAAATGAGTAATATTTATCAATTTTCAGTACTGAACAATAAAGAAGAAACCATTGAATTAACACAGTTTACCGATAAAGTTATGTTGATTGTTAATACGGCTAGTGACTGCGGTTTTACCCCACAATATCAAGGGTTACAATCGCTATATGATTCATTTCAAGCAAAAGGTTTTGAAGTGTTGGCTTTTCCTTGTAATCAATTTAAACAACAAGAATCGGGTACTAATGAAGAAATTCAGCAATTTTGTGATTTACGTTTCAATATAAAATTTCCATTATTTAACAAGATTGACGTTAATGGCGATAATGCTGAGCCACTGTTTAGTTTTTTAAAACAAGAGGCACCCGGTATTCTTGGCTCTAAATCCATTAAATGGAATTTCACTAAATTTTTAGTAAATCGCCAAGGTGAAGTGGTTAAACGTTATGCGCCAACAACAAAACCAGAAGCAATAACCGCTGATATTGAAAAGTTACTGTAATACCTAATGAACGATAATTTACTATTAGAGAAGCAGCTGTGTTTTCGAATTTATAGTTTAAATAAATTAATGTGCCGCCTCTATGCGCCAATTTTGAAAGAGTTAGCCCTAACCTACCCTCAATATTTAGCTATGTTGGTATTGTGGCAGCACAAAAAGGGGATTTCGGTTAAAGAGCTAGGTCATCAACTTGATTTGGATTCAGGCACGCTATCGCCATTATTAAAACGGTTGGAAACTCAGGGCTTAGTTTCGAGAGTTCGCCAGTCTCAGGATGAACGTGTGGTTATGATTAAACTCACTCAAAAAGGAGTGAGTTTACGACAAGCCGCAGAGCATATTCCTAAAAAAATGTTTTCCGTATCGGGATTAACACCTGAGAAATTACAGGGTTTAACTCTGGAGCTAGATCAGCTTATTGCTCATCTTAGTGATTAAACCAATTTAGGCTTATTAAAGTGCTGCGTCATTAAGGTGGAAAGTGAGTAAGGATTCAGGAGAATGTGCATCCTGCATTCTCTAATAAGGTACGTCCTGTACCGTCTGCATTCTCTTCTAAGTAACATAAAATTAAGTTGTTGATTTGTAATTAGATAACAAAAATATAAATACCGTCATCTTCGAAGTCTCTGATCGAAGATCCATTGTATTTTAGAAACTGGATCTTCGATCAGAGACTTCGAAGATGACGAACAAAGCTTTGCTGTACTTGCGGATAAAAATGTTACTGGTAGATGGTTGGGGCGCAGCGGCTGATTCTCTAATAAGTAGCATCCTGGATTCAGGAGAATGTGCGTCCTGCATTCTCTAATAAGTCGCATCCATGCTACGTCCGACAAAAGACCTCGGGAATGACGACTTCATTGTAAGCGTCATCTTCGAGTTTACTTGTCGAAGATCCATTGTCTTATAAACTGGATTCAGGAGAATGTGCTCAGGATAATTGCTTATATGGACTCCTCATATTGTGCAATAACAATTTAAAAATATTAGATGCGTGCTTATATACGGACTCTTAGTGGGAAGCTATCCCGGTCACTTTGATGTATTCGCACCTTCATGCCTAATCTCCTGCACGACATTATAAATATGTTCAGAGCAATTTACAGGCTGTTGAAGGTTGGTCTAACCATTTTAAAGATCTTTATTGAACAATATTAAACGCTTTATAACTTTTTAAGCCGCAATCAATACGGGCTTGTAATCCGTGTTGTTTTTCAATAATGCATAAGCGGTTCGTGCTGTTTTATTGGCTAACGCCATCGATGCACAATTAACTCCTCTACGTTCTATTAAGGCTTTTAACCAACGTTCTTTTTCTGTTTTGGCGGGCCTATTTTTTAGTTTCGACACCACAGCTCTCGCCCCTAAGAAAATACAACTGCGTAATGGCTTATCGCATGAGCCTTTTCCTACCGACCCCAATTTTACTTTACCGCCACTGCTATGCTGTTTTGGCGTAAGGCCGATACAAGCGGCGACTTGCCTGCCACTGTTGAAGTGCTCACCATTGCCTAGCTGTATTTTCAGCCTAACCGCAGTAATAGGCCCAACACTTTCAAGCTTCATTAATTTTTGGCAATCACTATCTTGTGCGGTTAATTGTATTAACTCATTATTTATTTCTTCAAAATCGTCTTCAAGACGAGAATAGAGTTCCCACATTTGAAGTAACCCTTTTCTCATCGGGAAAGTTAAATCATTTTCAGCATCTTCTAAAATTTCAGGTATCCGTTCTTTAAAGCTTTTAATACTTTTATTGATAACAAGGCCAAACTCTAGCAACAAGCCACGTACTTGATTTGATAGTTGTAGCTTCTGCTTATCAATCAGGCTTCTCATCTTTTCAATAGATTGAAGCCCTTGTTGTTCGACAGATAAAATCCTAGCGGGCTTTATATTAGCTGCTCGACTTGCAACGGCAATCGCTACGGCATCATTCGCATCGGTTTTTTGACCGGTTCTAAACGGTTTAACTTGTTTAGGGGGTATAACCATTACTTTATGGCCTAAAGACTGAGAAAATCTTGCCCAATAATGAGCACCGCCACAACTTTCCATAGCAATAAGAGAAAGCTTTTGTTTAGCTAACCATTCTTTTAACTTGGCTCTATTCATCGCTTTATTAACAATTATTTTTCCATGTGTGGTCATAATGCAAACTTGAAAAATATCTTTTGCTAAATCGATAGCAATTACGTTACATTGTTCCATTGTGTGGACTCCTGGTAAAAGTTGATTTGAGTGAATGCTTTTCACTTTATACCGTAAATCTCCCGTTAAGGGGAGGAGTCCATACATCTCCTGCATTATCTAATAAGGTACTTCCTGTACCGTCTGCATTATCTAATAAGGTACGTCCTTTACCGTCTGCATTCTCTTCTAAGTAACATAAAATTAAGTTGTTGATTTGTAATTAGATAACAAAAATATAAATACCGTCATCTTCGAAGTCTCTGATCGAAGATCCATTGTATTTTAGAAACTGGATCTTCGATCAGAGACTTCGAAGATGACGAACAAAGATTTGCTGTACTTGCGGATAAAAATGTTACTGGTAGTTACTGGTAGATGGTTGGGGCGCAGCGGCTGATTCTCTAATAAGTAGCATCCATGCTACGACCGATCGGACAACTCGGGAATGACAATAAAGCCGCTAGCTATCAGTAATCTTATGAAAATAGCGTGTTATGTAATTTTTCAACAACAGAGTTAGCATCACTTTCATCAACTAAAAAGCATAAGTTGTTGGCACTTGCACCATGGCAAATTAAACGAATATTAATATCGTTTATGGTATCAAAAATAGTTTGGCCAATACCTTTAGCGCTCGTTAAACCATTGCCGATCACGGCGACAAGTGATAATCCATGCTCAACGCTTACTTCACAAAGTTGCTCTAACTCTGCAACAACCGTATTAGTAATTACTGATTGCGTTGAACCACTTGGATTATCGAAGGTTAACGCAACACTAATTTCACTGGTGGTGATTAAATCAATACTCAATTCATGTTTAGCTAATATGCCAAATACTTTCGCTAAAAAACCACTGGCATGTAACATAGCCGGGCTTTTAACCGTAACAAGGGTTTGTTCACGTCTTAAGGCAATAGAACGATATGTTGGGTTCGATTCAACTTTTTTCTTAATTTGGGTCCCACCCTTTTCTGGCTCTTTACTTGAACCAACAAAAACGGGGATATTACGTCGCATAGCAGGAATAAGCGTTGCTGGGTGTAATATTTTAGCGCCAAAGGTAGCCATCTCCGCAGCTTCGCCAAAACTAATTTCTTTGATCGCGCGTGCTTGATCAGTAATACGTGGATCAGTAGTGAAAATGCCAACTACGTCAGTCCAAATTGATAAGTTATTACCGTTTACCGCCTCGGCAAGTAACGCTGCTGAATAATCAGAGCCGCCTCGCCCTAACGTTGTCGTATGGCCTTGACTGTCTTGACCAATAAAACCTTGAGTAACAATCACTTTATTAACAAGTTTTGGCAGTAAAAGCTGTTTGCTTTGCTCACTTAACTGATTAATATCTACTACGGCTTTGCCATGCAAGCTATTAGTTTTCATTACTTGTTGTACATTGAAGTATTCACCAGCAATATCAATAGACTGTAAAACTTGGGCAAATACACGTGAACTTAATTGCTCGCCAAAGGCAAGGATCGCATCCGTAGTTTTAGTGGTGAATTGTAATGATTGCGTCAAAGCATGTTGCGTTAATTCATCAAGTAAGCTGTCTATTTCTTGATTAAGCTCTGCTTCTACTTTACTCGATAAGTGCTGAGTAATGTTGAGCTGAATTGCTCGAATGCTTTCAACGATATCTTTCTGCTCATCCAACGAAATATTCTTTTGGCTTAAACGTACTAAATAATTAGTAACGCCAGCACTGGCTGAAACAACAATTAAGCGGTTACTGGTATCGTTTTTAATAATATGAGCGCATCGTAACATTGCTTGAAAATCGGCTACGCTGGTGCCGCCAAACTTAGCTACGGTTAATGATGGTGTTGATTGTACTGAGTTTTGTACTGAATTCACAAATTTCTCCCATAAAAATACTAGCCATTTACTGGACTCTTTATCGAGATTATACCGAGTAAATAACTATTGGAAGAGCATGACTGATTAGTTAACGAATGAAAATTTTGCAAGTTTAGTAGGAATAGATAAACCGCAAATAAACGAAACATTTTCAGCCAGAAGCTCTCCACCTATTAATTAATGCATAATGATACCTTATATATATACAGGTATTATTTAACAAATACGTCAGGTGACAATCATAAGGATTCAACCTTAGTGACCGAATAGTTAAGTCCACCACTTAACTATTCTCGGCGATAACTTCCCTCAAAAACGGTTATTGGAATGTGGTTCCTGTCGTTTTCTACCTAAGCTTCGCACCTCTTCTGGTGCATCGCATTTTAGAGTATTGACCCTAAACCACAATGCGAAATCATTAAACCCGATTTTTCACAATATTGCAACAGGATTTTAGCCCGTATATATAAATTATTTTCCAGTCTGGATTGATTGTTATTCGCTGATTTCTCTCATTGTTAGGCATATAGCTCATGAAAAATCTCATCAAGACAGTCATCCTGAATTCGTCATCCTGAATTCGTCATCCTGAATTCGTCATCCTGAATTTATTTCAGGATCAGGATCAGGATCAGGATCAGGATCAGGATCAGGATCAGTATCAGTATGACGTGAAACTCATTACGGCTTGTGAGTTCCTGAATAGACTACATAGGCATCTAAATTGATCTGCTTGGTTTTACCAAAGATTTAACTGGGCAGCATCACGCAATACTTGATATAGTTAATAAATCTTAATATTTTAGGTCACTTAGCTGAATCACATGGATTTATTTCTTCTTAAAAAGATCATCACCGTATTGGTCATGCCCATCAATATAGTGCTTTTATTACTTATTTTTGCCTTAGTTGTTCATCGAAAAAGCCCTAAAAAAAGTATTAAGTGCCTATCAACAGCTATTGTGATTTTATTTCTCAGCGCTTTCCCCCCTTTTTCAAGTACGGTTATGACTGCCATTGAAAATGATTACCCGCCTTATGTTAAAACGAATTTAGCCATCGATTATATTATTGTGCTAGGTTGCGGCCATAGTACCAATGCTAATTTACCGGTAACGTCACAGTTAGCCAATTGCTCTTTGCAACGCATGGTTGAAGCTTTACGTATATATCAATTACATCCCGAAGCGAGAATAATCACTTCCGGCTCTAGCGGGCATAATCAGATATCGAATGCAGAAACCGTTAAGCAATCATTAGTACTTTTGGGCGTTCCAGCACAAAAAATTATTACTGAGAACTTCCCCAAAGATACTGAAGAAGAAGCACAACTTATTGCGCCGCGTGTACAAGGTACCCAAGTGATACTTGTGACCAATGCAGAACATATGCCTAGATCTATGAATTACTTTCAAACAGAAGGAATATTTCCAATTGCCGCACCTACCGGTTACTGGGTAAAAAATCCAGATGGCGATAAAAGCTGGGGTTATTATATGCCCAGTAGTAGAACATTAAACCAGAGTACCGTTGCCTGGTATGAAAGTTTGGGCTTAGTCGTACAATGGTTTAAAACACTGTATTAGCTAAGTGACCTGATAAAAATTTAAACTGGGTTATCAATATCAACAAAGAGTACTTCAACTCCGTGCTCTTTCGCTAAATGTTCACCTAAAGCCTTTACGCCATAACGTTCAGTGGCGTGATGGCCGGCAGCAAAAAAATGAATATCCATTTCATGTGCAATGTGAGTTGTCTGCTCTGATACTTCTCCTGTTAAAAAAGCATCTATGCCCTGCTCAGCAGCCAGTTCGATATAGCCTTGACCACCACCAGAGCACCAAGCAATAGTTTTTATTGGTTTATTACTTTTTGCAGGGATATGCAGACATTCTCGCTCTAGGGTGCGATTAATTAACTTAGCTAAATCGTCGCTGCTACATTCATGCTTGAAATTTCCCTGCATTGCGACACTTAACGGGTTACCAAGCTCTAATGGGGCAACATCATCAATGTTAAATAACTTAGCTAGTTGTGCGTTGTTACCTAAGGTTGGATGAATGTCTAACGGTAAATGATAAGCAAACAAGTTAATATCATTGACCAAAAGTGCCTTGATACGATCATGTTTCATACCACGAATTACATATGATTCGTTTTTCCAAAAATAGCCGTGATGCACCAATATAGCATTCGCTTTTTCACTGATAGCTCGTTCGATAAGCGCTTTAGAGGCAGTAACACCTGTGACTATTTTATTGATGGTTTCACTCCCTTGAACTTGTAGTCCATTAGGTGTGAAGTCTTTTATTTGCTGTGGTTTTAACAGCTCTGTTAAGTAGCGTTCTAGTTCAATTGCACGCATCAGTATTTATGCTCTCAAGTTAGTTTTCAATATCATACGACATCAATCACTTTTTTGACACTCTAAGCGCGTGAACCCATTGAATATAAACACTGATTTGCTGTATTCACCTGCAATAGTTTACTCTACCGAATAGAATTATTGCATACAATATACACTATAACACATTGATTATGTGTCAAAATGTTTTTGTTTCATCTCATGAAAGTTTTTGATATAACTTTCATATCGTAGTTTACCTTTAATAACAGTTTGTTATAGGTTTGTTAACAAATCGTTATTATTGGTAAGTACAGATACTTAAAAATAATTATAAATAAATCAAAGGAATATATAATGAGATCTACACTGAGGAAGAAGCATTTACTTGCGCTAAGTATTTCAACGGCACTTCTAGCTGGTCAAAGTTTTAGTACTTTAGCAGCTGAAACTGAAGAAGTTGAACGAATAGAGATAACTGGCTCACATATCAAACGTACCAGCATGGAAGGTCCATCTCCTGTTACCAGCCTCTCACAAGAAGATATTAAAAATTCTGGGGTTACCGACCTTATTAGCCTTTTTACTAAATTACCCATTGCTGGCCAAGGCACCTTTTCAACGCAAGCGAATAGTAGTGATGATACTGCAAATGGCGGCTCCTCCGTTTCTTTACGTGGCTTAGGTGCAGACTCAACTCTCATATTAATTAACGGCCGTCGTGTCTCAGTATCTCCTTTTGCTAAGGGCATAGATACCGCTTTTGTTGACATTAATAACATTCCACTTGCTGCTATAAAACGTGTAGATATTTTAAAAGATGGCGCTTCTGCCACCTACGGCTCTGACGCCATTGCCGGCGTTATTAATATTATCTTACGAGACGATGTTGAAGGCCCTGAATTAACCGCTAAGATGGGTGCAACCGCTGACGGTGGTGGTGAAGAGCAAAGTATTAGTTTAGTTTTTGGTAATAGTTCCGACAACAGCAGTCATACTTTTATTTTAGAGTATTTTAATCGTGATGAAGTCCTTTATGCTGACAGAGCTTATTCAGCGACTTCCAACCAGTTAGCCCGTACTGGCGATCCTGATGCTACAGACTTTAGAAGCTCTGCAGGTATTCCAGGCACTATCGCGTTAAAAGATGATCCCACAAATAGACTAATAGACCTTTATGGTAATGACAAATGTGCCGCGGAAGATATTGATTTAGCAAATAATTTGTGTCGTTATGATTACGCACCGCCAATGAGTATGATTCCAGCTTCAGAACGTTTCAGCTGGAATTACATGGGTAAATATGAAATCAATGACAATACCAGAGCTTTCACCGAATTAAATGGCCAAAACTCTAAATCAACGGTACGTGGTGCCGGTAGCCCAAGTTTTAATGAATTATTTATGGATGGCGATAACCTTAACCACCCATTCGCCGATATGCCAAGCCATGAGTTTTATCAGCAAGATTTAACCATGCGTCGCAGAACGGTTGATATTGGTAACCGTGAAAAACGCGTTGATTCAGACTATTACCGTGTGATACTTGGTTTACAAGGTGAAATTAACGACTGGAACTGGGAAGGCGCTTATAGCTATATTAAAAGTAGCCAAGTTGAACGTGGCGTTAATGGCTTTCCAAATAAACGCCGTACTCAAGAAGCGATAGATAGTGGTTTATGGAACCCGTTTGAACCTTCAAGTAACTCTCAAGAAGCTTTAGATTATATTGAAACCACGACGACCCGTGTCGGTAAGTCGACTATGGAGTCTATCGACTTTAAAATCTCAGGACCTGTGTTGGAGATGCCTAGTGGTGAATTGATGATAGCACTTGGTACTGAATACCGTGAAGAGTCAATCAGCGATAACCCAGATGATCAATTTTTACGTGGTGAAGTCTTTGGTACTGAAGCGACACAAGCCAATGGCTCTCGCGATAATTTATCTTTATTCGCTGAAGTAGCAATTCCAGTACTAGATACATTAGAAGTTCAAATTGCTGTTCGTTATGAAGATTATAGTGACTTTGGCACTACCACAGATCCGAAAATAGCCTTTTTATGGTCACCAATGGAAGACTTAAGTCTTCGAGGCTCTTACGGTACTGCTTTTAGAGCACCTTCACTTCACCAACTAGGTTTAGGCCGAACAGATGAGTCGCCTAATCTTGTTGATACTATGCGTTGTGATGCAATTGGCAATCAAGACAGAGCCTGTGATCCACAAGAATATACCGCTGTATTTGAAGGTAACCCTGATTTAGGTCCTGAAACGTCTGAAAGTTATAACCTAGGTGTAATTTATAATATTACCGACGATTTAAACTTTACTCTCGATTATTATAATTATGACATTACCGATATTATTGACTCTGATACTCAATTTGTCATGGATACTTATGGTCTAGATGGCACGATTGTAGAACGTCGCCCAACGTCAATTGCTAATGATCCAGGTGAAGTCATCCAAGTAAATGATAGCTTCCAAAATATCGGTGATTTACAAACTTCAGGCATTGATTTAGACCTTAGATACAATCTAGAAACGGGTGCTGGTACCTTTAAATTTGGTTACGTAATGAATTATGTGCTTAGTTTTGAAGATCATAAAAACACCAAAGAAGGTGGTTTTGAACAGCCTCAAATGCGCTGGACAACTTCTATTGATTGGGTATTAGATAATGTTAGCGCCCGAGCTGCTATAAACTATGTTGATTCGTTTGAGCAAGAAGCCTCACTGAACTTGAGTCAAAATGTTGATGCTATGGTTACGCTTGATGCATCTATTAATTACTTTGGTTTTGAAGACTTGGTATTAACGGTTGGTGCAACAAACTTAACAAACGAAGAGCCTCCTTTTGCTTACCATGATTTTATGGGCTTTGCAGTAAATGTGCATAGTGGTCAAGGTCGATTTGCTTACGCACAAGCAAGTTATAAGTTCTAGTTCTAGTTCTAGTTCTAGTTCTAGTTCTAGTTCTAGTTCTAGTTCTAGTTCTTAAGAATAAAGCTAAAGAAAATAGTTAATAAAAGGCAAAATCATTTATCATGATTTTGCCTTTTTTATGCACTATTTATGAGGTTATTTATCCGCGTTAGATTTATGTGTGCGTAAAGTGGTTGCTTTTACCGGTTGAAAACCCGGTCTGATCTGCCATTTTGGTTTAATCGGTGTTAACGGTAGTACACGTTTTTTTGCAACGATAACATAAACAGACCCTAAGGCTGGTAGGTAGTTTTTGGCAAAGGTATGCCACTTTTGTTGTAAACTTTCACTACCCACTTTGCCTGTTAAGTTGCTATGTAAACAACGTTGATCAGCTAAAATTTCAAACCCCATCAAATGTAACCAATCTTTGACTCGCATCGGTGAAAAAAAATGTTCATTCCATGGTGTTTTGTTTCGTCTATACGGTAATAAGCGATTTAAACCAACAAGACTTAACGGATTAAAACCAGTTAACACTAAATACCCATTAGGGATCAGCACTCTGTTTGCTTCGCGGACCACATGATGAGGATCAAGAGAAAATTCTAAGGCATGACTCAACAAACACACATCAACGCTGTGTTCTTGCAGGGGTAAATCATCAATATCTCCTACCACATCAGTCAGATTATTTTTAATACTAATATTTACTTGATGATTTATAGTGCAGTCGGGGATTTCAATTTCACTACTTAAAGCACCAAGCTTAATTAAATGATAACCAAAGAATTTTGACCACCATGGAGCAAGCTCTTGCTCTATCGCCTTTTTAATTACTTCCCCATTTGGCAGGTCTTGCCATGAGTGAGGATAATGCGGTTGTCGAAAAGCTAACGCAGGTTTCATAGAGTCTTCTCTAGGCGTATAATGGAATTAATACCAAGTTGATTAAGTATCTTCTTATCTCAGTATATAACGAACTAAAGGTAAAATCTCATATGGCTAATTCTCAACCAGTAGTTACGGCAATTAACGCTTTTAATGATAATTACATTTGGGCTATTTCCAGTAAAATAAACAATAAAATAGCACTTGTCGATCCCGGTGATGCTTTAGTATGTATCGCGTATATTCAAAAAAATAACGCAATCCTATCTGATATATTGATTACCCATCACCATAAAGATCATGTGGGGGGTATTAAAGAGTTACTTGAGTATGCCGAAAGTAAAGGCTGGCCGGTAACGGTTTACGGCCCAGCGAGTGAAAACATTAAACTGCTTGAGGTAACGCTTAAAGAAAATGATACCGTCAACTTAGCTGAGCTTAATTGTCAGTTTACTGTACTCGACCTACCAGGCCATACAAAAGGCCACATTGCTTATCATAACGATAAGGTGATTTTTTGTGGTGATACTTTATTTTCAGGGGGCTGTGGTCGATTATTTGAGGGTACAGCTAAACAAATGCACCACTCTCTTGCTAAGTTGTCGAACTTACCCGCTGATACCTTAATCTATTGCGCTCATGAATATACTCAAGCGAACTTGGCTTTTGCCTTAGCTGTTGAACCCAACAATAGTGATCTGCATAACTATGTAGCGCAAGTAAATAAAAAGCGTCAACAAAACCAAGCGACTATCCCCAGTAATATAGCGCAAGAACTGCAGATAAACCCTTTTCTACGGTGTCATGAACAGTCAATTAAGCAAGCGGCACAATCTTATAGTAAACAAGAGCAAGTCTGTGAAAGTGACGTATTTTCGGTTATCCGAGCATGGAAAGACAACTTTTAGTAACCGGGGTTTAATCCCTTTATAGCGGGAACTATTTTTAACTATTGATTAATTATGCTAATCTGCTTAATCATTTTTTAATTCCCGCTTATTTACTGGTTATTCATGAAGTATTTATTATTACCCGTTGTAGTTCTCCTATCAGGCTGTCAAAGCCTACCCCAAAGTGATGATAATTCCGTCGCTGATACTCACATTCAAACCGCAAACTCAGTTGAAATAAATCAAGCGCTATTAGCTGATGAGAGCATTGATGTTATCCATCCTATTGCTGATATTGATTTTTCTTTAAATAACACCTTAAAAGATCAAAAAGCCATTGATGAGAATAATATTTGGCCACGTATTCGTAGCCAAATAACCTTTGATATTCCAGAACACAAACGTCTTGTCTCCCAGCGAAACTGGTACGTCAAACATCCTAGTTACCTTAAACGTGTCGCTAAGCGCGCAGAGCCATTTCTTCACTACATTGTTGAAGAATTAGAAAAAAATGATATGCCAATTGAGTTGGCTCTTTTACCTATTGTAGAAAGTGCTTTTGATCCCTTTGCTTATTCACATGGTCGCGCTTCAGGCATGTGGCAATTTGTACCCGGTACCGGTGAACGCTTTGGTATGAAGCAAAACTGGTGGTATGACGGCAGACGTGATGTCGTAGCTTCAACCGAAGGCGCGATTAAATACCTCAAGTATTTAAATAAGTATTTTGATGGTGACTGGATGCTTGCATTAGCCGCTTATAATTCAGGAGAAGGTCGTGTTAGCAGGGCTGTAAAAAAGAATAAAAAACTAGGAAAGCCAACTGATTTTTGGTCACTTGACTTACCAAGAGAAACTCGTGCTTACGTTCCAAAGTTATTAGCATTGGCTGATATTATCAAACGTCCTGAAGACTTTAATTTATCACTTTATTCAATTGATAATAAAAGTGTTTTAACTCAGGTTGATATTAAATCACAACTCGATTTAGCAAAAGCGGCAACCCTAGCTGGCTTGTCTCTAGCTGAATTACAGCGTTTAAATCCTGGCTTCAACCGCTGGGCGACAGATCCAGATGGTCCTCACCGCTTATTATTACCCTCTCACAGTGTCGAAAAATTTGAGCTTGGTCTGAATAAACTGAGTAAAAAAGACAGACTTGCGTGGCAACGTTATAAAATTAAAAACGGTGATAACTTAGGGCTTATTGCCAATAAATTTAATACCCGTGTTGATTTAATACAACAAGTGAATAACATCGATGGTAACCAAATTCGTGCAGGTAAACACTTACTTATCCCAGTTGCAGCAAAATCACTCGACAGTTATGTTTTCTCACAAGAACAACGCATTGCTAAAAAACAAAGTAGACCACAGAAAGGTCGAAAAGTGGTTCATACAGTTAAATCTGGTGATAATTTATGGGACATAGGCCGTAAATATAAAGTAAATAGCAAGAGTATTGCAAAATGGAATGGCTTTGCGCCAAGGGATACCTTAAAGCTGGGTCAAACATTGGTTATTTGGCAAAAAGAGACTAGCAAATCAAGCTATGCCAACAATAGAACGGGTAACAAGGTAGAGAATGCCATTATGCGTAACATTACTTATAAAGTTCGCCGCGGGGATTCTTTTGCTCGCATAGCGGATAAGTTCAATGTGCGCATTAGTGATATAGAACGTTGGAACAATCTTGATCGGAAAAAATACTTACAACCCGGTCAACGATTAAAACTTGCTGTTGATGTAACTAATAATATTTAACCGCTAGTTATCAAAAGTACCAAAAAAAACGAGCAGTATTGCTCGTTTTTTCTTTTATTATTAATTTAAATTAGCCTAGCAAACTATAAACGCTGACTAGTAAAGTCGATAAAGAATGTTTGTGTTTTATTTTCAACCTCTACCGTTACCCATAAACGCCAAACCATCTGTTCTTCACTACAACTTGCCAATAGACTTTGCGCAAGATAAATACCTTCATTAGCCCCTTGCTCGAAGAAAACAGGTACCTTGCCCATAAACATCTCCTTACCTTCAAGATAAGCTGATACTTTAGTTATGCTTTTCTGAATACTGTGTACCGTACTTTGCTCATTACTCTGTTTAGTATTGTGCTCTGAATTCTGTTGAAGGTGAGACAATTCAATAAAAAACGGTAATTCAGTTTTAACATTCTCTGATAGCTGTTGTTGAGAAAATTTTAGATTGAAACTACCTAAGTCGGTAGTCACTTCACATTGACTCTGACTCTTAATACATTGTAATCTTGATGGATTATTAATATTTACAGCACTACTTTCAGCCACAGGTTTACAGCCACTGACGAACAATATAAGACCGACCAATATAACCCCAACAAATATAATTTTTCTTAACACGTTATTAAATCCTATATATTTACACTCTGAATTAACGACCTTGTACTGTAACATTGTTATTATCAACTAACGCCCGTAAACTAGCTAGTCTAAGTATTAACTAGTCTAAGTACTAGCTATCTAAATTACTCGTGGTAAGTAAATGACCCTGCCTAGTAAATCAAAAAATAAAGCCCCCTCACGCTTCATAGACTGCAAAAATTGCTCAATGCAAGCAATCTGTCAGCCTATTGGCTCTGAAGATCAATCCATTGATTTAAGCAATAATTACTTAACCAAACGTATTGAGATAAGTGCTGAGCAAAATGCGTCACAACATCTTAACCAAGCAGCTGGCGCAAAACTGTTTGAGCAGGCTAAACCACTAACGGCAATATTTGCTGTATGTTCAGGTACCTTCAAACTAACTCAGAAAAATGAAGAAGGTATTGAAAAGGTGATAGGTTTTCGCTTCCCTGGTGAACTTATCGCAGAAGACGCCTTATTTCTAGAAAGTTATAACTACAGTGCCGTTGCCCTAGGCGATAATTCAGTTTGTGAGGTTTTTGTCGAAAAACTTTCTGCTTGCTCAAAATTAGCTCCACAATTACAACTAAATTTGATCCGGTTACTAACAAAGCAAAGCTACCAACAGCAATGTAATAGCCAAGCTCTAGTAGGTAAAAAGTCTGCCGAGTCTTTGTTGGCCGCTTTTTTACTGAATATTTGCCAACGTAGTGCAAAACACTCGGGAAATAGTGCAAAATTAAGCCTGACCATTAGTCGTCATGATATCGCGTGCTTCTTAGGCATGCGTCGTGAGACTTTAAGCCGTTTATTATCAAAACTCCAACAAGAACAACTTATTAAAATCAGTGGCAAACAACTGTCTTTATTAGCCATAGATACCTTACGCCAGCTTGCTAATAATTAATATCCTCTACTCCTTTTAGCCCAGCAAGGTTTATATCTCCCATTCGCTTTTAATTTACTGAAAAGGGTCTATAAATAAGGCTATAGCAATTTGCGTCATATTTAGTTTGAATGAAAAATAAACAGGGGAGTAATTCCTGCTAACTCATTGAGTTTTTATTACCTTTTCATTTGGAAGTAAATATCCATATTTGATTTAGGGCTAATTCTCTTTTATTGATCTACATCAAATTTAAACGCGCATAGTTGTTGATTTATATCCTCTGCAAAGGGTAAAATTGCTGGGATTTTGACACATTTACTTACACGGATGTGACATATCTCACAGCTCAATGAGCAAACACATAGAATTAGTATAAATTGTGTCCTATATCTAAGGCTTTTCATGTTTAGGTATTACAGCAAGAGATACTTTCTGTTTAATAATAACACTGCGGAATCCTTAACATGACCACAAGTAATACGTCAGCAGTAGACTACAACTTCGATGTTGTACGTCAATTTACTGTAATGACTGTAATCTGGGGAATCGTTGGTACACTAGTAGGTGTACTTATCGCGGCACAATTAATTTGGCCTGCGTTAAACTTCGATACACCTTGGTTAACCTACTCCCGTCTTCGTCCACTTCATACTAATGCTGTAATTTTTGCTTTTGGTACAAGTGCTTTATTTGCTACTTCTTATTACGTTGTGCAACGTACTTGTCAAACACGTTTGTTTGGCGGTAAATTAGCAGCTTTCACCTTTTGGGGTTGGCAAGCAGTCATTGTTGCTGCGGTAATTACCTTACCTTTAGGTTATACCTCATCAAAAGAATATGCTGAACTAGAGTGGCCAATTGATATTCTTATAGCCGTGGTTTGGATTTCCTACGCCATTGTTTTCTTTGGTACGTTAATTAAACGTAAAACTTCACATATTTACGTTGCCAACTGGTTCTTTGGTGGTTTTATTATTACGGTTGCGGTATTGCACATTGGTAACTCAATGGTAATCCCTGTATCGGCAATGAAGTCATACTCTATCTACTCTGGTGCTATCGATGCCATGATGCAGTGGTGGTATGGACATAACGCCGTTGGTTTCTTATTAACTGCTGGTTTCTTAGGTATGATGTATTACTTCGTACCAAAACAAGCGGAACGTCCTGTTTACTCATACCGTTTATCTATTGTTCACTTCTGGGCATTGGTTTCTTTATATATTTGGGCTGGTCCTCATCACCTACATTACACTGCATTGCCTGATTGGGCACAGTCTGTTGGTATGGTAATGTCTATCGTATTATTCCTACCTTCATGGGGTGGTATGATCAACGGTATTATGACCTTATCTGGTGCTTGGCATAAACTTCGTACTGACCCTATTTTACGTTTCTTAATCGTTTCATTATCTTTCTACGGTATGTCTACCTTTGAAGGACCAATGATGGCGATAAAATCAGTAAATGCATTATCTCATTACACTGATTGGACTGTTGGTCACGTACATTCTGGCGCACTAGGTTGGGTTGCTATGATTTCAATTGGTGCTATGTACCACTTGATCCCCGTTTTATTCAATCAAGGTCGTATGTTCAGCATCCGCCTTATTAACGTGCATTTTTGGTTACACACTTCAGGCGTAGTACTTTATATTGTTGCTATGTGGATTTCTGGTGTAATGCAAGGGTTAATGTGGAGAGCGGTAAACAGTGACGGTACCTTAACGTACAGTTTTGTTGAAAGTTTAACAGCCTCTTACCCATTCTACTTTATACGTTTCGTTGGTGGTGTATTAATCGTTGCTGGTTTCATCTTAATGGCCTACAACATGTTTAAAACAATTTATGCGAAAGACGCAAGTCTTAAGCCTATTGAAGCTGCATAAGGAGAACAGACATGAAAAATTCACATGAAAAAGTTGAAAAGAACGTTGGTTTGTTCTTCTTATTTACTGTTTTTGCTATCAGTATCGGTGGTCTAGTAGAGATCACGCCGTTGTTCTTTCAAAAAGAATTAGCAACGCCGGTTGATAACTTAAAACCGTATACTGCACTGCAAATGGAAGGTCGTGATATTTATATCCGTGAAGGCTGTAGTAACTGTCATAGCCAAATGATCCGTCCATTCCGTGCTGAAACAGAGCGTTACGGTCACTATAGTGTTGCTGGTGAGCACGTTTGGGAACATCCATTTTTATGGGGTTCAAAACGTACTGGTCCTGATTTAGCACGTGTTGGCGGTCGTTACAGTGATGATTGGCATATTGCCCATTTAACTGATCCTCGTTCAGTGGTACCTGAGTCAAACATGCCAGCTTATAACTGGTTAAACACTAATACCCTTGATGGTGAAATCACTGGTAAGAAGTTAGCAACATTTAACTTCTTAACTCGTAACCGTAGTCATAAAGACGAAAATGGCAAGGCAATTCCGCTTTATACTCAAGCAGAAATTGACGGCGCTAAAGATGCGGTTAAAGGTAAAACTGAAATGAGTGCCTTGATTGCTTACTTGCAATCACTTGGCCATGCGTTGAAGTAACCGGAGTAATCATGGATTACGGAACACTGAGAGGGTTTTTTGCCCTTCTTATACTGGCGTTGTTTATTATCATTGTTGTATGGTCTTATTCAAAAAAGCGTAAAGACTCATTTGATGATGTCGCAAACTCTATTTTTGAAGAAGACAAAAAAGATACTGCAGATAAAAAACAACCTCTTGATAAAGATATCAAACAGGAGACGAATAATAATGTCTAACTTCTGGAATATATGGGTTTGGGTTCTTACCCTTGGCTCTCTAGTAGGTTGTTTTTTACTACTACGTATGTGCTTAAAGAACTTTGCAGGCGTTGAAGAAGGCGAATCAATGGGTCATACCTTTGATGGCATTGAAGAGTTAAACAATCCTTTACCTAAATGGTGGAGTACGTTTTTCTTAGTTACTATCGTTTGGGCATTTGGTTATATAGCCCTTTATGGCTTAGGTAGCTGGACTGGTGCTTTAGGCTGGAAAAGTTCTAACCAAGGTATTCTCAATCTCGCGGAATCTAAAGCTAAAACTTTAGAGTACTTAGAAAAAGACTCTGGTGTGCTAGTTCAATATGACCGTGAAGTTGCTGCTGCTGATGCTAAATTTGGTCCTATCTTTGAAGCATACGCTGCGCGTAGCATTGAAGATTTAGCGACTGATGAGGAAGCATTAAAAGTGGGCCAACGTCTGTTTATTCAGAACTGTTCACAGTGTCACGGCTCTGATGCTCACGGTACTACTGGCTTCCCTAACCTAGCTGATAAAGACTGGTTATATGGCGGCAGTCCTGAAGCAATTAAAGCAACTATTATGAATGGTCGTATTGCCTCTGGCATGATGGCTTGGGAAGGCGCTTTAGGCGGCGACCAAGGTGTTAAAGAAGTTGCTGCATACGTGATTAGCTTAAGTGGTCGTTCAGTTGACCCTGACTTAGCAAAAGCAGGTAAAGGTAAGTTTGCTTTATGTGCTGGTTGTCATGGTTCTGAAGGTCAAGGTAGCTTAGCATTAGGTCTACCTATGGGTGCGCCAAACCTAACTGATAACATTTGGTTATATGGCGGTTCAAAACGTGCAATTGAAGAGTCTATTCGCAATGGTCGTGCAGGTGTTATGCCGCCATGGAAAGATATTCTTGGTGAAGAAAAAGTTCACCTAATTAGTTCTTATGTTTACAGTCTTTCTCAAGATTAACTTATAGTGCTGCGCGGTTAAAACCCCGCCTACAAAAAGCCCTTGTTACACTTTGTAACCAAGGGTTTTTTTATGTCTGTTTAGCCGGTAGAAAACTAGCTGCCTCTTCATAAAAAAGGTATAATCCTGCCCCATATTCTACTGTTAACGTAAGCAATTTATGAAAACTTCATGGTACCGCGAGCCTTGGGCTTGGTTTGTTTTTTCTCTTCCTGTCATCTCCATGGTAGTTGGTATTACCTACTACAATATTGCTAATAATAATGCCGATAGCATGGTCGTTGGCGATTATTATAAAAAAGGCAAATATATTAATTTTGAAGTGGGTAAAGTAAAGCTGGCCCAAAAGTTGGGCATGCGCTTCGCACTTCAGTTAAAAGGTAATGAATTAATCATAAAGCCAACGGGTATTGAAAAAATATTCCCATTACTTAATATTAATTTTTTCCACCCAACCATAGAAGAACGAGATTTTTACTTATCAATGACTCCTGACGGCAATGGCCATTTTAGGCACAAATTTGATAAAGAGGTCACGGGGAAATGGAAGGTAACCTTAAGTTCTTTTGAAAATACCTGGAAAATACAAGACACTGTTAATTTACCGCAAAGTGACTTTATTGACCTCATTCCAGATCCAACCAAAGTGCAATAAGTTAAATAGTATTAAACCGTTTTATCACGATAGTGAAGACCCTAACATTCTCTATCGTGTCCCCAAAGTTAATAAGAAATAAGCCATGACCGCCAAATGTTTTCACTGTAATGAAGTTGTTCCTACTGGCATTAACCTTTGTGTTGAAATTAGTCAGATTCAGCAAGCTATGTGTTGTATTGGCTGCCAAGCTGTGGCTCAAACTATTGTTGATAATGGGCTAACTCAATATTATTCGGTAAGAACTGAACCTGCAAACAAAGGTCAATCGTTAGTACCTGAGCAATTACAAAAAAATAAATTACTTGATGAAGCTGTCTTGCAGAGTGAGTTTGTTTTTCAAAGTGACAGTCAGGATGATGCTCAAGGCAAGAGTTATAAAGAAGCCATATTAACTATCGATGGCATAAGCTGTGCCGCTTGTGCTTGGCTTATTGAAATGCAGCTAGTTAAACTTAAAGGTTTAGACAATATTAATGTTAATGCCTCGAGCCAAAGAGCGACAGTTAAATGGCAAGATAGTGAGATAAAGCTAAGCGATATTTTACTCGCTATCGAAAATATTGGTTATCAAGCCCTACCTTTTAAAGCCAATGAAGCAGAGTTAATCAATAAAAAACAAAGCAAAGCCTTTATCAAACGCCTTGGTATCAGCGGCATTTTAATGATGCAAATAATGATGATTGCCTTTGGCCTTTATTTTGGTGCCTTCTCTGACATGGCTGAGCACAATAAAGTATACCTTCGCTGGGTTAGCTTTATTTTGGCAATTCCTATCATTTTTTATGGTGCTCAGCCGTTTTATATTGGTGCGATAAAAGCGATAAAAGCTAAACGTTTATCGATGGATGTCCCTGTATCTATTGCCATTATTTTAGCCTTTAGTGCTAGCGCTTGGGCAACGGTTACTCAACAAGGTGAAGTCTATTTTGAGTCCGTATCCATGTTCACCTTCTTACTGCTCATTGGTAAATTTTTAGAGTTTAGAGCGCGTTCACGTGCTGCTCAAGTCTCCGCTAACTTATTAAAGTTAATGCCGATGACAGCAACTAAGATAATTGCCACTAGCGATACCATCAGCGAAAAGTCACAATCTCAAGAAGTATTGGTTGCTGCTAAACTACTCATTCAAGGTGATATCGTTCTTATTAAACCCGGCGAGGTTGTACCTGCAGACGGTGTGATCACTTCAGGACATAGTCAATTAAATGAAGCCATGTTATCAGGTGAGCAATTACCCATTAGCAAAACAGTAAACGACAAGGTTTTCGCCGGTACCATTAATGGTGATGGTAATATTACCGTACTGGTCAAACAAGCCTCAAGCCAATCATTTTTGAGCCAGCTCATTCGTTTAAGCGAACAATCTCAAGCACACAAACCCAAAATGGCCAAATTATCAGATAAAATAGCGCAATACTTTGTTGCCCTTATTCTATTGACCTCGATTGCTACTGCAATTTATTGGCAACAACATATGCCAGAGGAAGCTTTTTGGATAACCCTTTCCGTTTTAGTCGCTACCTGCCCTTGCGCACTTTCATTAGCAACCCCTACCGCCTTAACGTGTGCAACCACACGTTTAAACAAAGCGGGCATAATGATCAAAGGCGGTCATGTGATGGAAACTATGCCGAAAATAAACTGCTTTGCTTTTGACAAAACGGGTACGTTAACCACTGGCGAGTTTACCATTGACAGGATTGAATTAGCTCACAACAATGCAGACTATAAGCAAACACAAATACTTGCCATTGCTGCAGCATTAGAAGCGCACTCTGAGCACCCTATCGCTAAACCTTTTAGTGAGTATAGAAACTACAGTTTGACAGCTGATCACGTTAAAGTGCATTCAGGCCAAGGAGTCACTGGCACGGTAAACAATATCGATTATGCTATTGGTAAATATGCTTGGTTAGCAAAAAACATCTCTTGCGGTGATGCACAGACTCAGTCATTTAACTCTGATGTAAGCGGTGCCAGCTGTATCTTAGTGGCCAATGGACAAATTATTGCAGCCTTTTATCTTATTGATAAGATTCGTGAGGACGCTTTTGAAGCGGTATCGACTCTCAATAAGCAGCATAAAACGCTATTATTATCTGGTGACAGTCAAATAGCTTGCGACACTATTAAGCAAAAACTTCCCGTAAATTCGGCGCTTGGTGGCCTGAGTGCTCAAGATAAAATGCAACAAATTAAAGACGCCCAAACACAGGGTTATAATGTCGCTATGACAGGTGATGGTGTTAACGATTCGCCGGTCTTGGGTACTGCTCATGTTTCCATCGCTATGGGTTGTGGCGCTGATATCACTAAAAGTGGTGCTGATGTAATTTTACTCAACAATAAACTGAGCAGCATAAATACCTTGATCAATGTTTCACATAGAACTCGTCGAATAATTTTTCAAAATTACTTATGGGCTTTTGGTTATAATGCTATTGTATTACCATTAGCTGTGGCTGGTTATATAACACCTTACATGGCTGTTATTGGCATGTCGGCCAGCTCTATTTTAGTTATTACCAATTCGTTACGTTTACTTAAAAAGTAAAGATAATCGTGAGCCAAGTATGAGTATTATATATATTTTAATTCCTGTCGCCGTTTTGTTAACGGCTTTGGGTATTTACCTCTTTTTTTGGGCTGTTCGAACGGAACAGTTTGAGGACCTTGAAAAACAAGGAATGAGTATCCTTTTTGATGATGATCAACAACAAATCATCACTAGTGAAAAAAAAGAGGATGAAGTAGAAAACACTAAAAAAAGCTCAGATAAGCAATGAGTTTAGATCTATTCTCTGCTTTTATCATAGGTTTACTTGGCTCTGGTCATTGCTTAGCCATGTGTGGCGGTATTACCACTATGCTAACGTCTGCTATTGATAACCCTGCTAATCCAAAAACATCTAAAGTAAGCGCCCACGGTGACATAGCGGTATCGGTAAACACGCAACAGTCAAGCTGCTCTGCACCGACCTCACGTTTAAATTTGGTACTATTTTATCATATTGGACGTATTGCTAGTTATTGTTTAATTGGTGCTATTGTTGGTTTCACTGGCTCTATTGCCGCTAAAAATGTTGGCTTGCCTATTGCTGGATTACGTTTAGTTGCTGCAGTTTTTCTCATTCTACTTGGTTTATATATTGGCCAATGGCTTTTATGGTTAAACCGAATAGAAACCTTAGGCAAGGGCTTATGGGGCTATTTGTCACCTATGGCTAAACATGTCATCCCTGTAAATAACAGCCGAAAAGCGCTTGGCTTAGGCGCTCTATGGGGCTGGTTACCTTGTGGATTGGTATATTCAACCCTAACTTGGGCACTTGCTAGTGGCAGTAGCTTAACTGGCGCGACTATCATGTTATTTTTCGGTTTAGGTACTTTACCCGCCTTAGTTGCACTCTCATTAGGTATCGGTAGCATAAAAAAACTACTCGTCAATGCCATTTTTAGAAAAATCATGGCGATTTCACTTATTAGCTATGGTATCTACAGTTTTATTGTTGCATATCAACTAACGTTCTAATAACATATACTTGCCCTAAAGTTAGCATAAATAGCTACGTCATTGAGTAATACCATGCCAAATAAAAATTGTCCTACAACTCAACATATTAACTGTCAAAATTGCAGTATTAGTGAGTTATGTTTACCTTTTTCTTTGAGTAACAAAGAACTAGATTCTCTTGACGACATTATTGATCGAAAACGTCCAATTCATAAAGGTGACAAGATTTTTTCTGATGGTCAAGAATTACATGCTTTATTTGCTATACGTTCAGGTACCTTTAAAACCTTTACTGTAAATGAACAAGGTGAAGAGCAAATAACCGGCTTTCATTTAGCAGGCGATTTACTTGGTTTTGATGCCATTGCAGAAAGTGAACACCCTAGCTTTGCTCAGGCACTTGAAACCTCAATGGTTTGTGAAATTCCCTATGATAATTTAGATCAATTATCCAATACCATGCCTAAACTTAAAAAGCAGGTATTGCGTTTAATGAGTCACGAAATTAAAACTGACCAAGAAATGCTGACACTGCTTAATAGAAAAAATGCTGAGCAACGTGTTGCTACGTTCATCGTCAGTTTAAGTGAGCGTTACCATGCCCGAGGTTTATCTGCGACTGAGTTTCGTTTAACCATGACGCGTAGTGATATTGGTAATTATATTGGCTTAACTGTTGAAACAATTAGCCGTTTATTAAATCGCTTCCACAAAAGTGGCTTAATTAAAGTTGATGGTAAATTAATTTCGATTATTGATATCGACAAGCTTTGCGATACCGCTGCCCTATAACCCCTACAGCCTTATTGTTATTGGTTTTCATTGTCATTGCTCAATGAAAAACCAATAACAAACTTGATTTAAAACAAGCATTAATCTGTCAACTTTGCTATAAATAACTTATCTTTATTATTTTATTTTGCTAGAGGTTGCCATGGACATGTATCAAAACATCCTCGTTGTTATTGACCCGACAACAGATGAACAAAAAGCACTTAACAGAGCCGTTGATCTCGCCACTAGAATTAATATAGCGGATCCTACACAGCAGCTACGTATTACTGCCTTTTTTAGCATTTTCGATTTTTCTTATGAAATGACCACATTTTTGTCTAGTGGCGAGCGCGATAGCATGCGGCAAATAGTGATTAGTGAAAAACAACAATGGATTGATGACATCATATCAGTGACCAATACTTCAATAAACATTGTCAGTAAAGTTGTTTGGCATAATCGTCCCTTTGAAGCGATTATCAACCAGGTCATTGAGCAAAAACATGATTTAGTGATCAAAGGTACACATCAGCACGACAAATTCAAATCAGTAGTATTCACACCAACCGACTGGCATATTTTGAGAAAATGCCCTTGTCCGGTATTACTGGTCAAAGATCATGAATGGCCTCTACAAGGCAATATATTAGCAGCGCTTAATGTCGGTAGTGATGAGGCTGAACATCTCTCTTTAAATAAGACTATTACCAAGCAAGCTAAAAATATTGCTCAACTGATCACAGCTAATGTGCACTTAGTTAACTCTTATCCTGGTACTCCGGTAAATATTGCTATAGAAATCCCTGAGTTTGATGCCAGCGAATATAACAACGCTATGCAGGCACATCATAGAGAAGCAATGAATGAGCATGCTAATAGTTTTGATATTCCCTTAACCAATACTTATGTTGAAGAGGGTTTACCGGAAACAGTTATTGAAGAAGCGGCTTTAAAAATTGATGCTGAATTGGTTATTTTAGGGACAGTTGGTCGTACAGGTATTTCCGCCGCGCTTATTGGTAATACAGCTGAGCATGTCATTGATTTATTAAACTGTGATGTTTTAGCATTAAAACCTGACGGTTATATATCGCCAATGGCTCACAAATGATTTAGCCCTGCTTTATGTAGTTATAAAATTTTAGCGTCACGAATAAAAAAGGCAATCGATAATCGATTGCCTTTTTTATGACTGCTGGATTAATGGTATTAACCTAACTACAGTTAATCAGTTGTGTTTGAGTAAATTTGCTCAAGTTAAGATGAAATAAATTATCCGCTTTTGACAGTGAAATAGGCTCAAAACGCACGTTATCACCTTGACGACATTGTGAGAGCTTAGCGCAATCTTGCGAAATCACCGCGCCAATTTTGGCATAACCACCAATAGTTTGCCTATCATTGAGTAAAACAATGGGTTGACCATCTGCTGGTATTTGTACCGCGCCATAACATATCCCCTCAGATAGAATACCAGTAATATCCGCCTTTATCGCTCGGCCTTGTAAACGATAGCCCATGCGATCCCAATGTTTACTGACTTGATATTCACTTGAGAAAAATAGTCTTTTCTCTATACGAGAAAAATGCTGTTGCTGATAACTCAATACTGTGTGTAATATTACTTCATTCGAATATTTTGGCTGTTCGTGCTCAGGCAACATAAGTTGTTTAAGTTTATGGCCCGCTTTAGGTGCTAATTGGCAAGGTAATACATCATTCTCGACCAGTTTGCCGCCACGAAGTCCACCTATAGCTTCTCTACATACTGTTGAGGTGCTACCAAACATTGGCTTTATATCAAAGCCACCCGCTATAGCTAAATAACAACGTACACCGCGCTGCGTAAAGCCTAAATGAATGCTATCGCCTGCCTTAACAAACACACTTCGCCAAAGCTCTGTGCCTTGGCCATTAATGGTCAGTGGCATAGGTGCGCCCGTAACGGCAATAACACAATCAACTTGTGCTATTAGCTGCAAGCCTCCCAAACTAATTTCGATGGCTGTTGAATTGAGCTCGTTACCACATAATCTGTTCGCCCAATAAAAGGCAAGCGGATCTGCTGGACCGCCATTAGTGAGCCCTAAATTAAAGGCACCATAACGTCCTGCATCTTGAATTAAACTCAATATGCCAGCACTGGTAACCTTAAGTCCTAACTCATTGTCACTCTCAGTCATTTAAACTCTCTTGATTTGGCAAATCACCACCTAACTCAAGAAACTCGAATTTAGTAATGGCAACAAACTTTACTCTATCTCCTACTTCAATAGGCATGCTTGGCTTGGCATGTGCGTTAAACATATCAACAGGACATAAACCGATGATATTCCAACCTCCCGGAGACTGGGCTGGGTAAACAGCGGTTTGCCTATCGGCAATAGCTATAGCTCCCTTGGGTACTTTTAGTCTCGGTGTCGCTAACCTTGCCATAGCAATACGCTCATCAACCTCACCTAAATAGGCAAAACCAGGGGCAAAGCCTATAGCATAAACACGATATTCCTGTGCTTGATGTAAAGAGATAACTTGCTCAACAGTTAACTTAGCGTGTTTGGCAATGCGCGCTAAATCAACTCCTGATTCAAGTGAATAATAGGCAGGTAACTCAACTAATCGACCTTGCTTGCTACTTGCACTGTCACATTGTTTCAAAACCTTTTTTAGCTTATTGCGTAAATGGTGGTGATCTATTTCAAGTAAATTAAATACCACTAAAATTGAGGCATAAGACGGAATGAGATCAATGATCTCAATGGTGAAATGTCTACGTATAAGCTGAACCGCTTGGTAAACATTATTGCTAATGTTAGGAGATATTTCAGCGGTAATTACCGAAGTTGTCTGCTCATTCGAATAATTTTTATTTGAAGTAAAATAAAGCATCAAAGCATTTTCACCGGCAACTTCAAGACGTATAGTCTCATTTATGCGGGCTGTCATTTGCTCAGTAAGTCTTTAATTTCGCGCATAGCCTGCACACCTGCAATATTATCACCATGAACACATAAACTATCTACGCTCAGCTTAAGTACCTTGCCTGAGATAGTAGTAATGCTTCCTTGTGTCGATAATTGCTTAACCTGGTTGAGCATGGCTTCTTTATTTAACACAGCCCCCTGTTGGCTACGAGCTAGTAGTCTACCTTCATCGTCATAACAGCGATCGGCAAAAGCTTCACTATAAATAGTAATGCCTACTTTTTTTGCCTGAGCTTTATAATCGTCTATATCTGCTGTTGCTTGTAACATCAAAGCAAGTTTTTTAGGATATTGCGAAATAGCAGTTAAAATAGCGTCAAACACTTCAGGTTTACGCATCATGTCGTTATACAGTGCGCCATGAGGTTTTACATAATCTAGTGATATCCCTTGAACATTCGCCATACCATCAAGTGCTGCCACCTGATAATGGATTAGCGCTATGATCTCTTCTGACGTGCAATTTATTGAGCGACGGCCAAAGCCGACTAAATCGGGATAACTAGGATGCGCGCCAATGCTCACCTTATATTGTTTAGCTAATGCCAGCGTTTTTTGCATCACTAAAGCATCACCAGCATGAAAACCGCAGGCAATATTTGCTTGGTCAATATGAGGCATCACTTCATCATCAAGTCCCATGGTCCAAGCACCAAAACTCTCACCTAAATCACAGTTCAATTTCATCGTCATCTTAATCGCTTGTGTCTTCTTTAATAAATTATTATATACCCAAAGCTAGTGGTTAAAACAGTGACTTATCAAGCTGAAGGGGAAATAGAGGCGTTATAAATACAAAAGCCGACAAGTGTTTCCACAAGTCGGCTTAAATGATGTAGCTCAATAAGTTAATTTGTTCAGCTAAACCTTAACGCCTAATTCGCGTAACCGCTCTAGTAAGTAACTCGCTTGAGTATGTTTGTCTGATAACACAACTTCACTGCGAGGATGTAAGAATAACGGCAGTGAAATACGAGACTTATCGCTTCCCTTACCTGTAGGGTTGATAACTCGATGACTGGTCGATGGAAAATACCCCCCCGATGCTTCTTGTAACATATCACCAATGTTAATAATCAAGTTACCAAAATCAGATGGTACATCAATCCATTCGCCATTTTGACGTTGAACTTGTAAGCCAGGTTCATTGGCTGCGGGTAAAATCGTTAATAAATTAATATCTTCATGCGCAGCTGCTCTCACGGCTCCCGCTTCTTCATCACCGGTAAGCGGTGGATAATGTAATATGCGTAACAAGGTATTTGGCGTATCTTTAATCATATTAGATAACGCTTCTGAATATTTATCAGCAACGTCAGCTGGACTATATTCTTCTACCCAATCAAGTAACTCCGATGCTAACTCAGAGGCTAACCGGTAATACTCTAGGATTTCATCATTGAGTTGTTTAGGAATACGGCCCCAAGGGTAAACATGGAAATATTCTTTTATATCTTTTTTACTATGACCTTTTGCCGTTTCAGAGATATCAGGAGAGAAATAACCATCTTGCTTAACGGGATCAAAAGCAAAGCTATGTTTTTCTTCACTTAAGAAAAATGCTTGCCAGTTTTTGTAAATAGACTCAACTAGACTCTGTTTGATTGGGTGATTGATAAGCACGCCAAAACCAGTTTCATGTAAACTTTTAACAAATTTTTCTGCCGCGCCTTTGGCTGTGTAATCGACAACTTGTACTTGCATAATTTTACTTCTCTTTAGTCATAATATTAGGGGCTGTTGATCTTTCAGGGTTAAAATTTATTCAATTTAAAACGAATTTAATCGCGACGCGAGCTTTGTATCATAGTCATTCTATTAAAAAAGCGAGCAACAATGAGTAAATTGGTTTTAAATGAACCCTAAAGGGCAGCACTTGTTTGAAATTTAGTCTACGTTATCGTCTGTTCGAGTAGCCAGATACACCTCACATACTCTGCATTGTCTAAATACCAAACAAGTTACTGTAAAAGTAATCTCGAAAGTTCAACAGACCCTAATGATTTTACTCTTTTATCGATTTTGTTCAACACCTGAAAGACAATAACCTGACCAATTGGTTTGTTTATTGTAAAATAACTAACTTGCATCAATTTACATTCTTCGCTAACTTAGCTTTTCTTTCTTTGTGTGTTAATAAAGGCTACTAATGACCATAGACATATTTTCATCGAAATACAGCTTGCAAGCCCTTGTTTTTTTATTACTTACTAGTACTTGCTCAACACTTTGGGCGCAAACAATTGTTATATTGGCCGACACCCCCTACAGCGATAAAGAAAAACAGATGTTACAAGGGCCTAGTGGCTTATTATATCGCCTAGTCAATGAGGTTAAGCCCAGTGTAGTTATGCACCTTGGCGATTTAAAAAGTGGTGGTAAGTCATGTACTGATGATTTATTAAAAGAACATAAGGCCCTTTTGGAACAAATCTACCCAGGTAAAGTTATCTACACCCCCGGAGATAATGATTGGACTGACTGTGACCGAAAATATTTACCTTACAGCTTTGATGAATTAGAAAGACTCGACTTTTTAATAAAGCTGATGTTTCAGACTCCGTCACTATTAACTGAAAATTTACCCTCAATCATGACGCAGCATTCACAAATTGAGAATAAATTATGGATTAACGAGCGCTTAGCAATAAGTACTGTGCATATTGTTGGCACAAGTAATGGCCGAGTTAATATCAGTAAATCCAATCAACAGCTTGCTATCAAAAAAGCTGATGAACGAGACGATAAAAACCTTGCTTGGTTAAAACAAATTGAAGAAAACTCAGAAAATTTTGATGCCTTAATCATTGGTTTTCAAGCTGATATCTATCAACAATCAGTATTAGCAAGTGACTCTTGTGGTGACTCATCATTAAAAACATGTGATGCTTTTACTGCTTATCGTCAAGCGTTTAAAGACCTAGCTAAACGCATCAATAAACCGGTCCTCATTAGTCACGGTGATACAGGTGAGTTCTGTTATGAGAAGTTAGACACTAATCTATGGCATTTAAATGCTGCTGGTGACTTTCGCTACCTTGATGCAACAAAAGTTAGCTTTAATAAAGGCTCCGCGGAAAATCCATTTATTGTAAACGGTTTGATTAATACCAACTTGCCAACTATTGGTTGTAATAACTATACCCATCCCACTTGAAGATGCTAGTTTCAGGAAACCAGAGCGATTCATAATCAAGATGCATTTTTTATTAATGGTTGTTCCCTTAATGACAAATGCAGCGCTGAGTATGATTTGCTCTGTTTTCCCCTTCGGGCTGGTTTAGAAGCGTTTTATGCTGCGTTAAATTAATTGAAAATAGAATAACTATTAAACAACTAATTTGCCTTGCCTAAAGACGCTTCTAATTCCAGCTGAATCCTGCATCTTCAAGTGGAATGGGTATAAAGCTATATTTTCAATAATCTTTGGTTTTTTTTGCAGTATAACTAGTGTACTGTTGCAACCCAGACAAATCCTGACCGTATGGTTAGATAAAGGCGATAAACTAAAGAGAAATTTTGATGAAAAAATTGATATTGATCACTTTATTATTAGCTATTGCTAGCTGTAGTAGTCATTCAACTACAGACGCTTCCCCAGAAAGTGATGCGAACATAGCGGCGAAAAATAATGCCGATGAAATAAAAATTGCCTCATGGAACATCGCTTGGTTAGGATCGCATGAATATAATAAACGTACTACCGATGATTACCAGCAACTTGCACATTATGCCAAACAATTAGATGCTGACGTTATTGCCCTACAAGAAGTAGAGAGTGAGTATTGGGCGCGTAAAGTTTTTGGTAATGACTATGATTATTATTTTTCGACCAAGGACTGGGTACAACGTGTCGGCGTTGCAGTTAAAAAATCTACTGGTTTGAAAGTTATAGCAAAAGAGTATAAAGCTTTAGATGTAGGTAAAGTACGCCATGGTATGGATCTAACCCTGACAAAAAATGACAAAACACTGCATTTGTTAGCCGTACATTTAAAGTCTGGCTGTTTTGCTGCACCATTAGATATTAACAGTGTTAGTGCTATGCCGAGCACATCGGTTAAAGAAGAGAAACGAAAAGAGGCCTGCACTAAACTAAGTAAACAAATATCGCCGTTAGAGCAATGGATTGATTTACATGCCAGCCAAGATGCTGCGTATATTGTTTTAGGTGACTTCAACCGACGTTTTTCTCAAGATATTGCTTTGCAGTACTCTGAAGAAAAGGGTTTGTGGCAAGCATTAAATGATGAAGCACAAGAAGCGTTATGGACGCCAACAGCAACAGCAAACTCAGAGTGTTGGGGCGGATATTACAAAGACTATATAGATCATATTATTTTCAGCCCTAAGGCCAAAGAAGACTATGTCGATGCTTCATTCGAACAACTGGTCTTTAAGCCTAAATACACTAAAGAACTCTCTCGAAACTTAAGCGACCATTGCCCAATATCAATAAAGCTTAAGCTTTAACTTTTAGAACAGGCTAATGACGTCTATAATTAATAGTTAAAAATACTATTTTTAACTATTAAGTTTTCACTGCTAGGACAAACTTTTATCATGTTTAATAACCAACTTCCCCTTATAGATTTGCATCGCCACTTAGATGGCAATATACGGCCAAAAACTATTTGGCAACTAGCACAGAAAAATCACATACAATTGCCCGAGGATAATTTCGAGGCATTTTTACCTCATGTACAAATTGTCGAAAGTGAAGCTGATCTTTTGGCCTTTTTGAAAAAGCTTGATTGGGGTGTAGGCGTTATTAAAACACTCGATGATGTCGTACGTATTGGCTTTGAAAATGTCGAAGATGCCAGTATCGCTAACATTGATTATGCTGAGTTACGTTTTTCCCCTTATTACATGGCTATGACTCACAACTTACCTATTGAAGGCGTGGTTGAAGCCCTTATTGAAGGCGTTAATCTTGGCCGAAATAAATTCAACACTAAAATTAATTTAATGGGTATTTTAAGTCGTACTTTTGGTGTTGAGCATTGTCAAAGTGAACTTGACGCCCTACTCGCTTATAAAAATGATTTAGTGGCAATAGATCTTGCTGGCGATGAATATAACTTTCCAGGCACGCTGTTTGAAAGCCATTTTAAACAAGTTCAAGATGCTGGCCTTAATGTCAGCGTACACGCCGGTGAAGCAGCCGGACCAGAAAGTGTTTGGCATGCCATTAAAAAATTGGGCGCGACGCGCATTGGTCATGGCGTAGCATGTGCCACCGATCCAGTCTTAATGGATTACATGCGAGAGAATAATATAAGCATAGAGTCTTGTCTTACTTCAAACTACCAAACGGGTACAATTAAAGACTTGTCAGTACATCCAGTAAAAACATTTTTAGCAAATGGCCTGACGGTTTGTTTGAACACTGATGATCCAGCCGTTGAAAATATTGAGCTCGCCGGTGAGTTTCAGGTAGCAAGAGAAGTACTTGGGTTTAATGATGAGCAGATAACTCAATTACAACGAAATGCCGTGCAAATGAGTTTTTTATCTGACCAGGAGAAGCAAGCGCTTCTCACAATTAAAGTCTAAACTAAAACTAAACTAAAACTAAGCTAAAACTAAGCTAAAACTAAGCTAAAACTTTATTGTCTACTTGAACGATATTCAACTAAGCATTATTATTAACAGTGCTCGTAGATAAAGCACTTACTATAGTAAAAATTAACAACAACCATATCAGTAAAAAATCCTTGATAGCAGCATGAATGATTCTATTCTGGCTAGAAACTTACTGAGTTATATTTCATATAAAAAGGATAACTCTTATGCCAACACCACATATTGAAGCACAAGCCGGCGAATTTGCAGAAACAGTCTTAATGCCAGGCGATCCGCTTCGAGCAAAATTTATTGCCGACAACTTTCTAGATGATGCTAAATGTATCACCAAAGTTCGTAACATGTTTGGCTATACTGGTACTTATAAAGGTAAGCGCGTTTCTGTTATGGGCTCAGGTATGGGTGTACCAAGCGTATCAATTTATGCGACTGAACTTTATAAAGATTATGGCGTTGAAAAAATCATACGCATTGGCTCTTGTGGCGCAGTACGTGATGACATCAAGATTCGTGATATTGTTATTGGTATGGCTGCAAGCACTGACTCAAATGTTAACAGACAACGTTTTCATAATGTTGACTTTGCTGCTTGTGCTGACTTCTCTTTACTAAAAAGTGTCGTTGATACCGCGGAAAAATTGGGTAAACCGGTACATGTTGGTAATATTTTTACTGCTGATTTATTTTATTCACCGCAACCAGAAATGTTTGCCACGATGGAAAAATATGGAATTTTAGCGGTAGAAATGGAAGCAGCTGGCCTTTATGGCGTAGCCGCTGAATACGGTAAAAAGGCACTAACAGTATTAACGGTTAGTGATCACATTAAAACCGGCGAACAAACCACTGCTGCAGAGCGAGAAACAACCTTTAAAGATATGATGGAACTAACACTAGAAAGCGTATTATAAGCCTTCTGATGTGTGTTTAGCATCACGTTTAAATTGATATAAAAAAAGGGTTAGCATTTTGCTAACCCTTTTTTGTTTTTCTTTACGTGTTAGCTATTTAAAAGAAGTTAACTTTAAATTCAACGCCGTAAAAACGCTCTTCATTAACAATTGCGGTATTGTTAGTAAAATCAACCGCGCCAATTGCTTGTTGTTCATCAGTAATATTTCTTACAAATAAAGCAACGTCATAATCTTTGTCATCGCCATCCCATTTGTAACCAGTTCGCACTCCACCTTCTAAAAGTGACTCGCCACTAAATTCAACCGAATTATATAAGAAGAAACTAATTTCATCACGATAAGACCAATCTGTGTAAGCATAAAATTCGCCGTCACCTACTTCTGCTGTGTATTGCGCGGTGAAATTGAAAATCCACTCAGGAGCGTGAGGTAAGCTATTACCATCAATGATAGCTCGACCATCAGCATTTAAGGGATCAGTTACCGTACAAGACGCACAAACAGGCACAGTCAAGGTGCTATCATTTATCTGGGTATTGTTATAACTAACATTTGCGGTAACCAATAAATTATCAGTAACTACAAATTGTGAATCAATTTCAAAACCATAACCGACCGTTTCATCAGCATTGAGTAAACGGGCAGTATTACCACCATCACCACCAACTGAAGTAATTTGTTGATCATTCATAGTGTAATAAAAAACTGAAGCATTGATTCTGCCCATATTATCCAAAATATCAGCCTTAATACCAGCCTCATATGAAATAATAGTTTCAGATTCAGCAACAGAAATTCCATCATCAAAGGCAAACAATGAACGCCCTTGAATACTTGGTGCTCTAAAGGTGTCAGCTACACGCGCATATAGGTTAATATCATCAGTGTACTTATGCGAAACACTAATATCCCAACTAACATGACTATCACTATTTTTCACAGCGCCAGCAGCGTAATCAGGTGCACCTAGAAAGGCTATCGGCGATTGTGTTCTTTCATTAGTATAATCTTTGTCATCGTCAGAATAACGTAAACCTACTGTGACTGATGTTTTCTCTGTTAGGGTATAATCAACAGAGCCAAATACCGCCAACGCAGTGGTTTCCTGATTTTGAACAACATAGCCATTTTCAAGTCCAGTTGGCCCACCAAAGGCGGCTAACGCATCATATGAAAAACTTTCAATGGTTAAATCTTCATTAAAATAGAAAAGACCTATTTGATAGTTTATGTCGCCATCAAAATTACTGGTTAGTCTTAACTCTTGAGTAATTTGTGTATGGTCTGGAATAGCATCCGCAGTTTCAGAGCTAAGATTAATAACCCCTGGACCACTATCAAGTGGAACGGGAGGACAACCCCAACCATTACAACCGTAACCACCATCAACATCAGCACGAGAGAATAACTCGGCGCTTTCATAACCGGTAATTGACGTGATAGTATGTTGGTCTAGCTCAAATTCTAATTTTAAACTCGCGCCTTCAGTTTCAACCTGCTGCGTCGCACGTGCGGCTGAGTCGTGATATACGGTATCACGGCTAAAATCATCGACTAATTTGTTACTACCTGATTTAATTCCATTAGCATAAAATGCTACTGGTTTGCCGTCAAGATCACGCATGTGATAATTGAACAAGGCATTAAAATCATTACCTTCATAGAGAAATTGTAAACGTAGTGCTTGGTCAGTATATCCACCTAAAACATCATTTTGCTCAAAACCCGGCGCCATATTGTCAATATAATTATCACGGTCTTGACGTAGAACTGAAATACGTGCAGAAAGGTCATCCGTTAAACCACCACCAACAGCGGCTCTCAGATCTGATGTATTTTTACTGCCATAAGATAATGATGCAAAACCATCGAAATCTTGAGTAGGTTTAGCTGAGTCAATTTTTACTAGCCCGGCGGGGGTATTTCTACCAAACAAGGTACCTTGCGGTCCGGCCAATACTTCAATTCGTTCTAAATCAAAAACAGGAAAACCTTTTAAAATAGGGTTTTCTTGTACAACATTATCGACAACAAGAGAAACAGGTTGAGACGCATTTAAATCAAAATCTGAATTACCTAAACCACGCATATAAAAACGAGGAAAAGTTCGACCAAAAGAAGACTCTACTGACAGGCTAGGAATTTTTGCATTCAAAAAGCGAATATCCATAGCTCCTGAGCTATAAGCATCAAGATTATCACCTTGTAATGCCGTAACTGCAATAGGTACTTCTTGAACATTTTCAACACGTTTACGTGCTGTTACATTTATAACCTCAATACCAACAACTTTTTCTTTTTTTACTTCTTCCGCAGCTAGCGCGGTAGTAGAAACACTTGCAATACTCGCCATTAGTGACGCTTGCACACAAAGTGTTAGTGCACTTTTTTGAAACATTCTCATTCGTTTACTCCCTGGACTGTTTTGTTTGTTATTGTATTTTATCTTTCTGTTTTTATTATTTTATTATTTGTGGTATAGCTTACTATATTACTGATCGTATAATTCAGACAGAAAACTTGTACCATAATCCATCGCTTCTACCTTAAATAGTTCGGCAACAGTTTGCCCTAAATCGGCAAAGGTTTTACGGTTACCTATATTAACAGATCCGATCAGTTGATGGTAAGCAATAATGGGAACATATTCCCTTGTATGCTCACTGCCTGGCCAAGTAGGATCACAACCGTGGTCGGCAGTCATAAATAGTACATCATCGGCTGACATCGCTTGGAACAGTTCAGGAATACGGGCATCAAGTGCTTCTAGCTCTTGTGCATACCCGATGGCATCACGCCTGTGGCCGAAATCTTGATCAAAGTTAACCAAGTTGGTAAAAATGAGTGAATTGTCTCTTGCTGTATTAATATGTTCTAAGGTCGCATCAAAAAGTGCATCAAGTCCGGTCGCTTTTGTTTTTTCATCGATACCTTGATGAGCGAAAATATCTGCAATTTTACCAACACTAATAACATGCGTACCCGCCTGTGATACTTTATCAAGCACGGTAGGCGCTGGTGGTAATACTGAGTAATCTCTACGGTTACCTGTCCTTGCAAAGTTATCGGCACTATCACCTATAAAAGGCCGCGCAATAACGCGTCCTATATTTAAATCACCTAATAACTCTCGAACCGTTTCACAGTATTCATAGAGATTATCTAAACCAAAATGGTCTTCATGTGCTGCAATTTGAAAAACACTATCTGCCGAGGTATAACAAATAGGTAAACCTGTTTTTATATGCTCTTCGCCTAAGCGTTTAAGAATTTCAGTGCCTGATGCATGACAATTACCTAACATGCCATCAAAGCCTGTGCTTTTATTAATATTCTCAATTAACTCTATTGGAAAGCTATTCTTTTTATCAGTAAAGTAGCCCCAGTCAAAAAGCACGGGTACCCCCGCCATTTCCCAATGGCCACTGGGTGTATCTTTACCTGTACTTATTTCTTGTGCAAAACCATAAGCACCTTTACTTGGCTCTTGGCCCTGATAAGGAAATGTTTGATTAGATGCTTGTTCACAAGCCTTTACTAGTCCTAGTGCTGATAAGTTGGGTAATGAAATTTTATTGCCCGTTTCTTCATAATAGGCACGAGATAAGTTAGCAAATGTATTTGCACCAACATCACCAAAATCAACGGCATCAGGAGAGTAACCGATACCAAAACTATCAATAACCATAATTATTGCACGCGCCATAATGTTTCCTTTCTACTTTGTTAATAACAAAAATTGACAAAGATTAAAATAATTCGTCAATAAATATGACCAACTGGTCAAGTTGTGTTAATTTACCACCTTTACAATTACGGGTAAATAAAGCTTCTCTACTTACAGCTTATTTATCTAAAGTATAGTCATACCCATTGAACTAATTTATTAATTAATGCATTTGGTATAACATCTTGCGACTATCATTAACAAAGCTCAAGATAGTAACTCGACTATAATTATTGATATTTGCTCTGACAACAGGCTGAACATTGAAAACTATTAAACCCACTATTATTGCTATCGCTGGCCCATCAGCATCAGGTAAAACACTTTTTGCTAAAACTATTCATGATGAACTGATTGAAGAGCTTGGTGAAAATGGTATTTCTATTATTTATGAAGATGCATATTACCGTAATCAATCACATTTATCTATGCAAGAGCGTGAGCAAACAAATTATGATCATCCCAATGCGTTTGAGCATGAGCTGCTATCAAAACATTTAAAAGCACTTACTAACAACCAGATTATTCATAGTCCTGTGTACTGTTATAAAACACATACACGCATCAATGAAACAAGAGAATTTCTACCTACTAAAATAATTCTAGTTGAAGGTATTTTACTGCTCTCCAATAAAGAGCTTAGGGAGTGCTTTGATATTAAAGTCTACATGGATACACCATTAGATATTTGTCTCATAAGAAGAATTAAACGCGATTTAGTTGAGCGTAGTCGCAGTATTGAGTCAGTTACTAACCAATATTTAGCAACAGTTAGACCTATGTATCATCAATATATTGAACCCTCTAAAGCTTGGGCTGATATTGTTATCACCAGAGGTGGTAAAAATAGAATGGCCATTGAGGTGATCAAAGCAAAAATACGCCAGATTTCGCAACCCGCTCCACAACAATAACCACAACTATAACCACAACTATAATTATAAAAATATAAGAGGTATTCATGGAATTAGGTGCTTTTAGAGGTGTGCTAGGCATTTTCGTATTGTTAGGTCTTGCTTACGCTTTATCTAGCGGAAAGAAGTCTATAAATTTTCGTACAGTCGGTTTAGCTTTTGCACTGCAAATATTACTGGGTGCTTTTGTCTTATATGTGCCCTTTGGTAAAGATGTTTTACTGTCTATGACCAATGGCGTGCAAAGTGTTATTGATAGCGCCAAAGTAGGCATCAATTTTCTTTTTGGTGGTTTAGGCACAGATGCCATGTTTGAAAATGGTGTTGGTTTTGTTTTTGCTATTAGAGTATTGCCTAATATTATTTTCTTTTCATCCTTAATTGCTGTGCTTTATTACCTCGGCGTAATGCAATGGGTTATTAAAATCATTGGTGGCGGTTTACAAAAGCTTTTAAAAACCAGTAAACCAGAATCACTTTCAGCAACAGCTAATATTTTTGTCGGTCAAACCGAAGCACCGCTTATTATTCGTCCTTATATTAAAACCATGACTCAATCAGAGCTTTTTGCCATTATGGTTGGTGGCTTGGCATCGGTTGCAGGTTCAATTTTAGCGGGTTATGCCGGTCTTGGCATAGAACTCAAGTACCTGATAGCCGCTTCATTTATGGCTGCCCCAGGTGGTTTATTAATGGCTAAAATCATTTGTCCTGAAACTGAACATGATAAAATAGTTAATGAATCAGTTGATTATGATGATGAAAATGATAAACCCACTAATGTTATTGATGCCGCAGCCTCTGGTGCTGCTTCAGGCCTTAAATTAGCGGTAAATGTTGGTGCTATGTTACTTGCCTTTATTGCCTTAATCGCTTTATTAAATACTCTAGTTGGCGGTATTTTTGGCTTGTTCGGTTATGAAGATATCACCATAGAGTTTTTCTTAGGTTACTTATTTGCCCCTTTTGCCTTTGTAATTGGTGTTCCCGTGAATGAAATGCTGCAAGCAGGCAGTTTTATTGGCCAAAAAGTTGTCGTCAACGAATTCTTTGCTTATGTTAATTTTGTTGAAATAAAAGACACCTTAAGCCCTGCAACACAGGCGATTGTAACCTTTGCTCTTTGTGGATTTGCCAACTTATCGTCCATAGCAATATTACTGGGTGGCATAGGCTCTATGGCGCCAAGTCGTCGTCATGATATTGCGAGATTAGGCATGCGAGCAATGCTTGCTGCGACTTTAGCGAATTTAATGAGCGCGGCCATTGCGGGCATTTTCATTTCCTTATAGGAAAAACAAACAAGAATAAAGTAGGAACACAAAATTATGACTAATAACTCAATAAACTCAGACAATAAAGCGATTGCTCAACGAGCATTGTCACTGATGGATTTAACTAGCCTGACTAACACAGAAACTGATCAAGATATTATTGACCTGTGTAATCAAGCAAAGTCACCTGCCGGTGAAACTGCAGCTATTTGCATTTTTCCGCGCTTTATTCCTGTCGCCAAAAAGGCACTCAAAGCGCAACAAACACCCCATGTTAAAATAGCAACGGTGACTAATTTCCCACATGGAAATGACGATATTGACATTGCCTTAGCCGAAACAAAAGCGGCTGTAGCTTATGGCGCCGATGAAGTGGATTTAGTATTCCCTTACCGCGCATTAATGCAAGGTAACGAAACGATTGGCTTTGATATGGTCAAGGTGTGTAAGCAAGCCTGTGAAAATTCTGCCAGGTTAAAAGTTATTATAGAAACCGGTGAGCTTAAGTCTGAAGATTTAATACGAAAAGCCAGTGAAATTGCCATTAACGCGGGAGCCGATTTTATTAAAACATCGACAGGTAAAGTCCCTGTCAATGCAACGCCAACCGCTGCACAAATAATGTTAGAAGTGATAAAACAAAAAAACACTTCCGTGGGATTTAAACCCGCTGGTGGCGTAAGAAACGCAGAAGATGCCGCTGTTTACCTTGATTTAGCAGATAGTATCTTAGGCAATGAATGGGCCGATGCTAATCACTTTAGATTTGGTGCTAGTAGCTTACTAACCAGCTTATTAGATACTTTAGGACATCAAAGCAACACTAAAACCTCAAGTAGTTACTAGCAACTCTTACCTGCCAATAGCTGTAAGTTATTGGCAGGTAAGCTATTGGTGGGCAATTATTATATAGATAAAGGTGTTACCATAACCTATTGGCTATACTTAAAAAAAGAAGAGAAAATGGCACAACTTTATTTTTACTATTCCTCAATGAATGCAGGAAAATCAACCCACCTATTACAATCTTCTTATAACTACCAAGAACGTGGTTTAGCAACCGCTATTTATACCGCTAAAATTGATGATAGGTTTGCTAAAGGTAAGGTTGCCTCAAGATTAGGCATTGATGCAGATGCTTTTTTATTTGATGATAACAGTCATTTCTTCGAAGATGTAAAACAGAAAAATCATGCCAAAAAACTGGATTGTATCTTGATAGATGAAGCGCAATTTTTATCAACAGAGCAGGTTAAGCAGCTTACCGATATCGTCGATCTGTTACATATTCCTGTACTGGCTTATGGCATACGTACGGACTTTTTAGGGCAAACGTTCTCTGGTAGTGCCGCCCTACTCGCTTGGGCAGACAAATTAGTTGAATTAAAAACAATTTGTCACTGCGGCCGAAAAGCTAACTTTGTTATCAGGCAAGATATCAAAGGTAAAGCGGTGCAAGCTGGAGAACAAGTTGAAGTGGGTGGTAATGAACGTTATGAGCCACTGTGTCGTGCTCATTTTAAAGAATTAGTTTGGGTATAGATTTTAATTATTTATTCTATTTTTTACTGCATCACAGAAAATTTAAACTGTTAATTCCGCATTCAAAGAAAGTACAAAACCTTAACAAGAACGTCTTCCTGTTAAGGTATTAATATTTATATACCCGCTCCACTTGAAGGTGCTCGTTTCAGGAAATTTGAGTGAATCATAATCAAGGCACATTTTTTTGTTAAGGGTTATTCCCTTAAAAACAAATGTAACGGCGAGTATCTTTTGCTCAGACTTCCCCAAGGGGCTGGTTTATAAACGCTTTATGCTACGTTATTGATTTCGACAATAACGCTACAAGGATGTAGCTTAATAGAGAATGCAGGAGCATATTCTCCTGAATAACTATTCTCTTCAATAAATGCCTTGCCTAAAGGCGTTTATAATTCCAGCTGAATCCTGCATCTTCAGGTGGAACGGGTATAAACTAATCTATTCCTTCTAACTCATCTAATACTTTGCGTGCTTGCGCTAAAGTACAATCAGTCTGTGCCATCAATGCAGCGATAGTCAGAGTATTGAAACGGCTTGCTAGTTTAACTAGACTTTCATGATTTAAATGCTGGTATTCTTTTTTTAGACGTTTTTCTAACCATAACCAGCTGGTTTCATTTTCTTGTTCAATAAAAGCAACAATGGCCTGTAATTGAGTGAAATTTGCTTTTAATTGCCAATTTCTAGAGCGCCCTATACGGCTTAATTGGCAACCTTGTTGTCTTATATAGAGCTTGAGTGTCTGAGTTTTAATAGAGCGGCGTACAAAGCTCGGCAGGCTAATCGTGTTAATTATTTCCACAGTATTAATTGTCTTGAATGATTTAAGATAAACCAGTAATAATCACCTTTGGCTGAAAAGTTACCATTTTTTCTTTGGTTGAAATAATAAATCTAATTCATTCTCTTCGCTTTTAGCTTTTTTCTCAGCATCTTTGGCATTGGTGTGTTTTAAAGCGTCGGTAATATCTTCTAATTGTTGGGTAATATCAGCTTGCCTAGTTGTTACATATTCATTCCTAACCGTGCTGCTGGCTAAACTTTGTAAAGCTTTTTCAAAATACTGTCTAGCGGAGCCAAGCATTTCTTTATTAAAGGCCATAGTGCCACGTTTAACTAAACTTTCGATATTAATCTTCAATTGCATTACCGCTAAACGCTGATCTTCTGCGGTAAACGTTTGCGCATCTAATGCACCTTTACTTTGCTCAGACTTAAGTACAATACGTAATTTTTTAATGCACTGTAAAATGGCAACAAGCTGCTGCTCATTATCAGGTAAGGTAAAAGCTTCCTCGCTACCCGATTGATTATCAGCAAGATCTTCAGAGGCTTTCAGTCTAGACGTTAACTCTTGAACTCTTTTTTTAATGCCTTTAACTTCTGGCATAAGCTCTTGCATGGTTTTAGCTGCGTTTAAGCTTCGACGATTTAATATTTTAACGACACTTGGGTTATTAGGCATGTTGGCTAAGTTTAAAATAAGCTCTTCACTTTCATCAATGACAGCTTTTTGTTTAGACACTTTAACGCGCTTTTCAGCTTCTAACTTTTCTTTATGTTGTTGAATAGAGGTAACTACAACAACAATTACAATTAAGGTAATAATTAAGCCAACAATAATAGCAATCATTTAAGGTTCTCTTGAATAAATAAACTACTAAGCAGTCTACAAAAAATGCCTTACTTAGGATAGCGCTAGTTGCACATTTAGTTTAAAAATGGCTGAAAATAGCATTGATGAATAAAGTATAAGCAAGGAAGAAATAATTTTTACGATATTTAAAGGAAGTGGGCAGTTTTATTTACAAAAAGAAAGAAATTGTTATGGAATAAAAGTTTGATTAAGTATATTCTTTTGGCATAAGAAAGTAAGAGTCACGCATTTTTAATGCTATAGAGTGTTTATATGAAATTACAGCAACTGCGTTATATCGTTGAAGTACTAAATAATAATTTGAATGTGTCTGCTACTGCAGACAGTTTGTTTACCTCTCAACCAGGTATATCTAAGCAAGTGAGAATGCTTGAAGATGAGCTAGGTATTCAAATTTTCGGCCGCAGTGGTAAGCATCTAACCCATGTCACTGAAGCAGGCCAAGATGTTATTGATATTGCCACTCAAATACTGTCAAAAGTTGAAGGCATTAAAGCTGTTGCTCGAGAGCATACTCAACCTGATGAAGGTAAATTGCGAATTGCTACTACGCACACTCAAGCTCGCTACGCTCTACCTGACGTAATTAAAGGCTTTATTAAACGATATAGTAAAGTTTCGTTGCATATGTCTCAAGGGACACCGGCACAAATAAGTGATGCAGCTGCCAAAGGTGATGCTGATTTTGCTATTGCAACAGAGTCACTACATTTGTACAACGATTTGGTCATGCTTCCTTGTTACCATTGGAATCGCAGTATTATTGTACGTTCGGATCATGCCTTGGCTAAAAAACAAAATCTAACGATTGCTGATATTGCTAAATATTCGTTAGTTACTTATGTCTTTGGCTTTACTGGTCGTTCTGAATTAGACGCTGCTTTTGATGCCGCAGGCGTTAAGCCTAAAATAGCTTTCACAGCGACAGATGCAGACGTCATCAAGACATATGTGCGTTTAGGTGTCGGTGTTGGTGTTATCGCTTCAATGGCTATTGATGATCGTATTGATAGCGATCTTGTTGTTATTGATGCAAGTCATTTATTTAAAGCGAGTACCACTAAAATTGGCTTTAGACGTGGTAGTTTTTTACGCGCTTATATGTATGACTTTATTGAACGCTTTGCACCCCACTTGACTAAAGATATTGTCACCCGTGCGATGTTATTGAAGAATAACCATGAGGTTGATGAGTTCTTGAAGGATATTAAGTTACCCACTCGCTAATAATATATCCGCTATCATTTATGGTTACTTTGAAATAGCTCTTGATTACTAGCGGTTATGATAGTCGAGCAATAGCCTTTATTGCTCGAATTAACTAATACCAATTTCATTAAATTATTGCCACTTGTGCTGGTTAAAATACTCCATGACCGCGTTGCCCTGATTTATTTTCTCTACGCACAACAAGATCACAAACTTAATGAAAATAGTATAATTACTCAAATAATTATCTAGCCATGTAAGCGAATAAATTTTGCTAATAAAGCATCTTCATCTTCGACATTATCTAAATCAGGTTTTACGCAATCGATGGGACAAACACTGACACAAGTTGGTTTGTCGTAATGACCCACACATTCAGTACATTTATCTACATCGATTTCATAAATATTAGTGCCTAGCGTTATTGCGCCATTAGGACATTCAGGATCACACATATCACAGTTAATGCATGAGTCTAATATTTTTAATGCCATATCACTTTTAACCTTTTAACATCGTAATTGTCCAAACGACTATAGCGCTAGGCTTTTTGGTTTTGTGTAAAAGGCTGACGAGTAGTGCCGTCTTCATCTAAGTAACGCATGATAATACCAAAAGAGAGATCTAACTCAGTATTAAGTTCAATTGCGACTTTATGGCCAGAGCCTTTAGCATCATCAATATTTTCCCCTGTTTTACTATGAATCATCATGTTTAAGGTAAATGTTTGATTGCCAGCAGGTGTCATTAACTCAAGTTGATCACCGGTAAGGAACTTATTTTTAACATCAATTTCTATGAGGCCCGTTACTTCATTTCGTCCAAGTACTTCACCAACAAATTGTTGAGTATCACTTTTTGAATAACCATATTCATAGTTCTGTGTATCACCATGGCGATGGCGCTGTAAGAACCCTTCGGTATAACCACGGTGCGCTAAGTGTTCTAACTCAGTATTTAGGTTTTGATCAAAAGCTTTGTCTGCTACGGCATCATTAATGGCTTGACCATATACTTGCGCCGTTCTAGCACAATAATAAAATGATTTAGTTCGACCTTCTATTTTGAGTGAGTGCACACCAATTTTAACCAAGCGTTCTACATGCTCTACAGCTCTTAAATCCTTTGAATTCATGATGTACGTACCATGCTCATCTTCAAAAGCTGGCATGTATTCACCTGGGCGGCTTTGCTCTTGCAATAAAATAATATCGTCAATAGGCTTTTGATCGGGGGCGATAATATCTTTTTCAGGCATGTAAACTTCAACTGTGTCAGGCTTAACTGCAATAATATCACCCGTTTCAGTTTCTTTTGCTTCGTGAGTATCATACTTCCAGCGACAAGAGTTGGTACAAGTTCCCTGGTTCGGATCTCTTTTATTGATATAACCTGATAGTAAACAGCGTCCGGAATAGGCCATACAAAGGGCGCCATGCACAAATACTTCTAACTCCATTTCGGGGCAATGAAAACGAATATCCTCGATTTCATCTAGAGAAAGCTCTCTCGATAATATTACTCGCTCTACTCCTTGCTGTTGCCAAAACTTAACGGTTGCCCAATTGACAGCGTTTGCTTGAACTGACAAGTGAATTGGCATGTCGGGAAAGTTTTCTCTTACTAGCATGATAAGACCAGGATCTGACATTATCAGTGCATCGGGTCTCATAGCAATTACGGGGGCGATGTCTTTAAGGAATGTTTTCAGCTTACCATTATGCGGCGCTATGTTGTTAACAAGGTAGAACTTTTTACCTAGTTGGTGTGCTTCATTTATGCCTATTTGAATATTTTCCAAACTGAATTCATTATTTCTAACACGTAAGGAGTAACGTGGTTGGCCAGCATAAACGGCATCCGCACCGTAGGCAAAAGCATAGCGCATGTTTTTCAAACTACCGGCAGGAGAAAGAAGTTCAGGTTTTAGCATGAGGTACTCAAAGTTATGTTGGGATGAAAACGGTAAAAAATTAGCGGCGAATTATACTTGTTAGTGGCTTGTGTAACTATTGAGAATTAAGCTAAACATGATTTGGATCAAGATTTATTTTCTATTAAGTGCTCTGAGCAGCAATGTATTTTTAGCGAAGGATAATTACCCATGCTATTAGCTTGAAAAATATTGAGAAAAAACATTATTTTTTTAAAAATGTGCTACTTTTAATAGTAAGCATAATAAAAATAAAGGTGAACTTATGGCAACTGAAAATGCACTGTATACAATTTTGACGGAAAAGATAAAACAAGACACTCTTGTACTACCAACATTACCTGAGGTGGCATTAAAAGTACGAAGTGCTGCTGATGATCCTGATATTAATTTAAATCAAATGAGTGATATTATTGCACAAGATCCTGCCTTATCCTTAGGTATGCTCAAAGTTGCTAATAATGCTATTTTGGGACGCAGTATTAAAGTGGAAACGGTTCCACAAGCAGTAACACGTATTGGTTTGAGACAGATTAAGAGTATTGCAACGGCAATGGCTATTGAGCAAGTATTTGTTTCAAATAATGATATTGTGACTATGTATATGAACAAGGCGTGGATAAAAACGATAGATATAGCCTCTGTGGCGATTAGTTTAATGGATAGCTATTTAAAAGAGAATAAACATGCATCGCTCTCCTTAGACACTATTACTTTAGCCGCTTTAGTACATAATATAGGTGTTTTACCTATCTTAACCGAAGCTGAGAATCACCCTGATGTTTTTGCTAATCCTACCTTTTTACAACAAGCTATTATTAAATTATCAGGGCGAGTCGGTGGGGCAATTACCCGCAGTTGGGGCTTTTCGGAAGAGTTTACTTTATTAGCTGAGAGTTGGAGTGATTTAACTGTTTTACCTACTGAAGTGCATTATTTAGATTTTATACGAGCAGGGGCTATTTATCATAATGTATTTAAGAATGAGTCAACCAAAGAAGCATTATTGAATAGTTATACCAAGAAAGGTATTTTACCTGAAATTGATTACATGGAATCTGATGAATTTAAAGAAAAATGTGATGGGGTAAAGGCTATGTTTATTTAGTTACAAGTAAAGCCAAGTGTAATGCAATAAAAAAGGGCAATGTTATTTGCCCTTTTAGTCGAGATTAGTACGCTACCTTATTCTTTTTCCAAGGGATCTGTTGTCTTCATGGAAAACTCAGCCAAGAGTTCGACAATAAAGCGATTTAACTCTCCCGCCATTAGGGCGAAATCAGCGTCTAGTTTAGCAACTACGTCGTCACTATCCATGTCATCATTTTGTTCATGAATAACATCAAAAAACTTCACGCGTTTTATCGCTAAGTCTTCACATAAAATAAATGATAATGATTCATCCCACTCTAAGGCGACCTTTACTACGTATTTATCCGCATCTAAATGTGATTTAATCTCTTCACTCAAGAGGTCTTGATTTTTAACACGAACCACAGCACCATCATCACCTAAAGCATTAAATTCAGCTTCCATACCTAAAGTAAACTTACCACCTAGGCTTTTTTCATTTAGCCAGTCTGTCATCGTTTCATCAACACAAATATCAGGATCAAAGCTGGTGACAGGCAAAGTACCAAGTACTTTGCGTAATAAGGCTAATAAGTCTTCTGCCTTACCACGTGAGCTTGAATTTATGACGATAATATTATTAACAGGACTAATATATGCGTGCGTATCGGTTATGCGAGAAAAGGCACGTGGCAGTAACTCGAAGGTTATATCTTCTTTGAATTGTTCTTTTTCTTTTTTGGTTGCTCCGCGGCCTTGCTCTAGTTCTAGCAAGTTTATTTTTTCTTCAACCATATCTTTGATAACTGAAGCGGGTAGCATTTTTTCTTCTTTGCGTGCGCAAATAAGAAAGTTACCATTTGCACTATGAACACTGGTATCACCATGCTTTCCTAGTGCATTTATCCAACCAAAATGAGAAACTTCTGTAGAGCCTAAAGGAGTAAAAAGGTGCTCAGATAAATGTTTTTCTAAGTCTTCTTCAGACCATTCAAATGGACGAGTGAAGGCGAAAAAGTAAAGGTTTTTAAACCACATAAGTAAATCCTTGGCTGATAAGGGAGTATTTTGGCGATTATCATACCTGAATTTTATTGTTAAGACAGTAGCTTTTAACTATACCTCATATCGGGTAGTGTCATGTGGTAACTCAAGCCTTCGCCTTCTACAGACTGTGCGTCGATAGTCCCATTAAGTGTACCCATCACTAGATTTTTAATAATATGTGTACCTAGTCCCGTGCCGCCTTTATCTGCTTGGGTAGTATAAAAGGGGTCAAATAACTTGCTTAACTGCTCTTCATTAATGCCAGAGCCATTATCTCGGTAAACAATACTTAATCGTTGTTGCTCTATGATCACGTCTATATTCATTATTCCTCGATTTACATTATGAAACCCGTGGACAATAGAGTTAATGATTAAATTAATTATTATTTGGGCAATTGCGCCAGGGTGTGTATAAATTTCAATATGTGGATCGCAGGTAATTTTGACGCAATGATTGGTTTTTTTTAATTTTGGATGGATAGATTGGATAATTTCATCTAGATATTTTGCAACATTGATTAATCGCACTCTATCATTGGTTTGATCAACCGCAACTTGTTTAAAGCTACTAATGAGTTCAGCAGCTCTTTGTAAGTTATTTGAAAGTAGTTCAATACTTTGTTGAGCATTACTTATAAAGCTGTCAATGGTACGTTTTGACAGCTTATTTGCACTAATGTCTTGTTGTAATTTATTGATTATATCTGATAAATAACTTGTTGAAGTAATGCTAATACCAATAGGAGTATTAATTTCATGAGAGACTTCAGCACTTAGCTGTCCTAAAGATGACATTTTTTCGGCTTCTAATAATCTATCTTGGGCCTTGCTCAAATCTAAAATTGAATTTTTTAACTCTTTATTGGTGGTGATTAACGTGCTTTCTGTTTTACGGCGACGATTGTTTTCAGCTTCTAGTTGTTCTTGCTGGACTAACATCTCTCTTTGCTGTACTTCCATACGTAATAAAGTACTGCTTAGTGTGGAGGTTTTTTTCGCCACTTCTTGTTCAAGCAGTAAATTTTGCTCATCTAACTTATCATTTGCTAAATTTGTTTCTCGTTGAGATAAGGATAACTTATCCTTAAATGCAACAAGTTCATCAATCAAGTTGTTATAAGCATCTTCAAGGATATTCAGTTCATTTTTTTCACCATTCATACTATGAAATTTAGAGGCTTCAGGGTCATGTAAATCAAGTTGTTTCATTTGATCGGTAAGCTCTTGTAAGGGCTCAGTCAAAAGTTTAGTAAAAGCTAACAAAAATAAGAAAACTAAAAAGGTTGTTTTTAAAATAGCATTGCCGATTAGAAAATATATACCGACCTCAATACGACTAAAAATAACATCATTGCTTGATAATAAAGTAACAGTGCCGACGGTCGTCGTTCGACCTGAAAATTCAAAAATTAATGGGAAAGAATGACCGAATAGACCTTCTGCTATGGAGCTTATACTTTGATGCTCACTGGAAGTTTCTTGTGATGCTTGTGATGGGGCCGATAATACTTCGCCAAGTTGTGTTATAACGTTATTAGCTTCATCGGTTACGGTTATCCCTTTTATCATAGGGATAGCAATTAAGCCTTCGGAAATATCCACTGCTTGTTGTGTGTTAAGTTCCCATACCGCACGAGTTAAACTACCACTGATGGTTTTTTGTAAAGTGAGTAGTTCGCTTGTTATGTGACTTTTGGTATTAAAATATTCAGCTATTATCTGAATGCCAGTAACGCTAATGGTTAAGATAAAATATACAGAGAGTACTCTTGTTAGCAGCTTACGCGATATGCTGGTTATTTTCATAGCTGTTATCTTTTAGGTGATTTTTAGGAACTTATTGTTAATTCTAGTGAATTATTTTTAAAATGCGCAAAAATAAATTATATAGTCTAAAATTGTAATAATTAACATATTAACCTAATTGAAACATTTTTTAAAATAAATACTATGACATTTATAAGTGTTTTTTATGAACATAATATTACTATTGTAACAAAGCTGTAATAAAGTTCTTGTACAGTACACAGAAATTATTCCTCTTAGTTAAAATATAAAATATTTAAGGATATTTATGAAACGAGTAAAAACTTTTATAGCAATGACTGTTTGTTCTCTATTGATTATGCCAACCTTTGCTGCGGAACAAGTAACTAGCAAAGTACAAGAAAATAAAGAAGTTATCGATTTTTACGGTAAATTAAACATCTCATTACAAGCAAGCGAAGAGAAAGGGGAGTCTTTTAATGAGTTAAGAAGTAACGCCTCTCGCGTAGGTGTTAAAGGTAAGTATTATTTAGATAACGGTTTAACAGCTATATATAAGCTTGAATGGCAAGTTAATGTAAACGATGACAGCAAAGATACCTTAACTGCACGTAATCAATGGGTTGGCCTGAAAGGTAACTTTGGGGAGGTCACGGTTGGTCGCTCTGATACTACGTTGAAAGTATCACAAGGTAAGTTTGATTTGTTTAATGATTATGAAGGTGATTTAAAACACCTTTTTATTGGAGAGAATCGTGTCGCAGATTCAGTGACTTATAAGTCTCCTGTTTTTAAACATTTTCAATTATTAACCAGCTATATTATTGCAGATGATCATGAAGCCGATGACCCATATTCTGTAGGGGTGTTTTTTGGTGATTTAAACTTGAAGAAAACAGACTTTTTCTTATCCGTTGCTCACGATGAAAATATGCCGGTTAAATTTAAACGTAGCATGGATGGTACGACAGAAAAAACAACAGAGCCATTAGCTAACTCTCGTGTTACCGGCATGTACCAATTGGGTGATTTACGTTTAGGTGTAATGTATGTTGATACAGAAGTTATCACAACAGGTAAGTCAGAAGCAGGCTATGCGGCTAACGTGTCATATAAAATAGGTAAGGTACTTGCCAAAGTTGAGTATCAAGAGTTTGCTGGCGGAGATTCAATTAGTGTAGGTGCAGATTATAAGCTAGGTAAGCGCACTAAGGTATATGCTTGGTATACAGACAGAAGTAGTAATGATGTTATCGGCGATGATGGCTATCTTTATCATCTTGCTGAAGCGGGTCAGTATTTTGCTATCGGCATGGAACAAAAATTCTAAACGCTAATAAATAAAGCAGATGTTGTTTAAGTGAGGTCGTTAATTCAAGTGGGTTAACGGCCTTTTTACATTTGAATACTTGCTAAAGCGTTAAGCATGCTAGATAATTTTCTTTTTGTCATAAAACTGTCACTTAACTTCTGCACAATAACTTATCAAGTGTGATCTTTTGTTAATGCTCCTTTTGTTAACCCTAGATTCCATCAGTTAGTCATAATATTAGGATGTACACATGAGTCGAAAAATTTTAGTCGTTGAGGATGAGACCCCTATTAGGGAAATGATTAGTTTTGTCTTAGATCAAAATGGATTTAATGCGATTGAAGCGTGCGATATTGAGCAAGCCTTAGCTAAAATTCATGAACCTTACCCAGATTTAATCTTACTTGATTGGATGTTACCTGGGGGCACGGGTGTTTCGTTGGCAAAAAAATTAAAACAAAATGAGTACACGCGAAATATACCTATTATTATGCTGACAGCTCGAAGCGATGAAGATGACAAAGTAAAAGGTTTTGAAGCAGGAGTCGACGACTATGTAACTAAACCTTTTTCGCCAAAAGAGCTTATTGCTCGTATTAAAGCGGTGATTCGTCGTGTGTCTCCCACTTCCCTTGAAGAAGAGGTTGATTTTCATGGGCTAAAGCTTGACCCTGTAGCTCACCGTGTCGCGATTAACGGTAATAGCTTAGATTTAGGACCAACGGAATTTCGTCTATTACACTTCTTTATGACCCATACAGAAAGAGTGTATTCACGTGAGCAATTGTTGGATAATGTTTGGGGCACAAACATTTATGTTGAAGATAGAACTGTAGATGTTCACATAAGACGCTTGAGAAAGGCTATTTCTGGCGAAGGGCACGACGATTTTGTACAAACAGTACGTGGCGCGGGTTATCGTTTTTCAAGTAAATTAAAAAAAGTCAGTTCATTGTAACTATTCCCTCTTCTCCTTGGAAAGTAATTAGACCGGTATGCACTTTCGTTTATCTTTTATAAATATCCTTTACCGCCTACTAGGCATATTGCTAGTAAGTGCTTTTGTTGGTTGGTTATTTGATTATGTGCTGCTAGCTATGCTTGCGAGCAGCATATTTTTATTGGTATGGCATTATCATCATTTATTTAAACTGATTAATTGGCTTTGGCAATCTAAAGCACTTTCTCCTCCACAAGCAAAAGGTGTGTGGGGGTATTTATATGATGGCTTGTATCGACAAGTTAAACAGCAACGGAATAAACAAAAGCAATTAAATGAAAAAATCCGTCGTTTTCGTGATGGTGCTGAAGCTCTTCCAGATGCAGCATTAATGTTATCTGAGGAACTAACAATAGAGTGGGGGAATAAAAAAGCCCAGAGATTATTGGGGGTTCGTTGGCCCGATGATTTTGGTCAGCGTATTGATAACCTTTTACGTGCACCTGAATTTTCAGATTACTTAGCCCATGAAAATTTCGAATTTCCTTGTTTATTAAGTTCTCCCATGCATTCAGATGTTCAACTCGAAATACGGCTGATGGCGTATGGCAGTGAGCATGTTTTACTTTTGGCAAGAGATATATCTAATATTCAGCGTTTAGAAGACATGCGTCGTGACTTTGTTGCTAATGTTTCACATGAATTAAAAACGCCATTAACTGTAGTTCGTGGTTATGTTGAAATGATCCAAGCTTCACAGGGCTCCTTTGAACCTCATTGGCAAAAAGCATTTCAAACTATTGAAGGGCAAGTCTCTCGAATGGATCGTTTAGTTGAGCAATTACTTAATTTGGCGAAAGTCGAAAATAATAGTGATGAAGAGAGACAATGCGTCAATATGGCACAATTGATTCGTACATTAGTTGATGAAGTTACTTGGCTTAACCAAGATAAACAGCATGAAATAAGCCTAGATATATCTACCGATGTGTTTGTATTAGGTTCTGAAACTGAATTAAAAAGCGCCTGTGCTAATCTATTATCGAATGCTATTGCATATACTCCAGCTAATGGTCGTATTGATGTTAGTTGGCGATTGATGGGCAATAAAGCTGTTTTTGCAGTAAAAGACAATGGTGATGGCATTAAACCTGAAGATGTAAATCGTTTAACTGAACGCTTTTATCGTATAGATAGATCCCGCTCAAGAGATACTGGTGGCTCTGGTCTAGGGTTAGCCATAGTGAAGCACGTCTTACATCATCATCAAGCTGAATTAGTGATTAATAGCCACTGGGGCAAGGGGAGTGAGTTCTCAATTTATTTTGATCCAAGTACCCTGTCTGATACTGGGTGTTAGTTTGTAAATTATTTCCTTAATACACTTCTACTGTTATACCAATTACACTAATGAATTGATCAGCTTAGAGTTATGTTAGCGAGCTTAGAACAAGCAAAATTACTTAAACATAGTTACTCTATATTTCTTTAATTTTGAACCGTTATTGGTTCGCTAATAAACTCCCAAAGGGCGAGTGTCTAATAAAAGGCAAAGGCTTACATGCGTCGTTATTGATTTCGATAAGGACGCTACAAGGATGGTGTTCTTAGAGAATGCAGGAGCTTATTCTCCTGAATAACCATTCTCTTCAATCAATGCCTTGCCTCTAAGCCTTTTAAT